>NZ_JBEPRI010000004.1:0-539557 GCF_040548265.1 Bradyrhizobium sp. F1.13.3
CGAAGCAGGCAGCGCAACAGACCAACCTATAGGGGGTCAATTTTGGACGCCGATCCCCCGGCTTAGGGGGTCAATATTGCAAGCCGAATGACAGCCTGTCCCAGGATGTTGGGTCAGCGTCACTCCGAGCGTGACGCGAAACTGTCGGATCAAACCTTCATTCCATACCGAACCAACATTGCCCCGGCTGTTCTAGCTCCTTAACGACACGGGCGAGTCTGCGCGCCGCTTGCTCACTCTTGGTGATGAATTCCGCAATCTTCCTGTGGGTTGCTTGCTTGCCCAAGGCGCGCCGCAACTCAATGAACTGGACGATCTCGGTCTCCCGGCCGCGCAACTTAATAAGGCGTTTGTCTCCCCTGGGATTGGCGGTAGCTCGGAGCAGCGCGTTGAGTCGCCGCACGGCCCATCGGGTCGAACGCTTAACCGGCAAGCTCGGTGATTCATCTCGTTTTCGCGCGCGATATCGCCGTGACCGATCTGCGCTCTGGCGTCGAATTTTGGCGCGCTTCCGAGCCGCACGTTCCGCTCTAATCTGTTCCTTGAGCGACGGCTTCGGTGGGAGCTTAGCGGCCTCAGCCATTTCCTCGATGGTGAGGGACAATCGGTCGCGAAGCTCCTTCCTGCGATTGATTCGAGCTGTTTCCGCAGCGGAAGGTGGCGCTTCGTCATCGACGGCGTCCAACTCGGCTAGCATTTCTCCAACAGCACGGTCATAGGCCCCTTCGCAGCCGCCGCATGTCGCAAAGCGCCCCGATTGGCATCCGTCCGGCACGGTCGAGCCCACCGAAATGAACCGCTCCAACTGTTCGTCGCTGACGCCCGCCATCCCGGAATCTGAGTAGCGGGCTCGCGGTGCAGCGGGCGGAGGTGCTTTAGGCGCTGCAGGCTGAGGTGGGGTTGGCTCCGGAGCCCTGCGCGTTTCCACCACCTTCAAGGCTTGGATAGCCGTGATTACTTCCGCGATATCCTCGCCGGCATCGCTCACGTCGAGATCGGCCAGCAGCTCAGCGTTGTCGGAGGACCGTGCGCTTTCCTCTGAATTCTTGCTATATTGTACGTGTAGTTCTGACGCCGTCACGTCGGACACTCCTTCTGAAAGCCCACCGGCGTCGGATCCGGTGGGCTTTTATTTTGCCTTCAGCGCTGAATATAGCGCGCGGACCAAGGGTCGAGCCGACTAGCGATTGAAAGAGCCGTCCGCTCCCATTTGGGGATACGGTTTTCGGCTGCAATCCTCCTGCGGAGGTGGTTTCCGGCGGCTTTGATGATGTTCTCCACCAGTGGGCGGTGATCGGAAGCCAACATCCTCGGCGGCTGTGGAAGCTGACGCTGATCTGAGAGGCGATCGTCGTTTGATATCCAAGCGGTAGTGCTCGAGCCAAGGGAGTGAAGAAATCCGGAGGCCCGCATAGGCGGATCCACCCGTGCTAGCCGCTATCTCAAATTGCCACATGCTATTCTGGGAAAAGCATGGTGGTGCAAAACCTTGGGGTCATCCTGTCGCCGGGAGAGGGCAATGCTTGACCTCGGAGGCACTTGGTGCCAGCGCAAGAGGAGCATCTTGGTTGCATATCCGACACGGTCGCGCAGCGCTCTTTTGCATTTACTGCATCGAGTAGTCGATAGTCTGGATGACTATTTCAGCGCCAGCTTTGCCGATACGCGTTGTCGAATGCCTCATGGTGCTACTATGGCGCTCGCCCAAGAACCTGTGCGGATGCGTGTGCTTAAGTTCTACTGAAGAAAAAAGCCAAAAAAACTATTCGTGGCCAAGTTCTTCAGTTTTACTGAAGAAGGCAGCCCAATCGCAGCGCCAAAGGCGCCGTTTGGGGCCGACGCTGAAGAACTTGCTTCAGCCCAACTTAAGAAACGACCGGCCAGACGGTCCTTGAGTGCCAAAACTAGGCTCATTTCGTTCGAAATATGGTCCCTTCTTAAGTTTTACTGAAGTTAGAGGAGGGAGCGAAGTCGGAGCTTGGCCTCCTGAAATCAGGCGGCCGGCTTGATCGAGCATCCGGATAATGTCGCCGACGTCCCTCGGCAACTCGGGGCGCCCGTCGTGTCCGCCCTGCGGCGCCTATCGATCCACCACCTAAAACCCCAAGCATACAGACAGAGGATTACAAGTATGCCAACAGGGAAAAGCACAGCAAAGAGTTGGTTGCTGGTCATTGGAGACCTCGCCAAGCGATGACGCAAATCTATGCCAGACTGGCTATTTTGCAAAGCCGTACCGTGGAGAGCTAGCCGGAAGTCCGGTCGTCCGAGCGCAAGGATCGGTCGTCTGCTCAACTGATGGCTGATTGTGGAGACGGCAAGATGGACAACAGAGCGGACTCCTGGTCCGCGAGCCATTCGCAGGGCCTTCGTGGAAGAGCTGCTCGGATAGATATCGGTTGGTTTTCGATCAGATATCGATGAAGTCGTCGCTCGGCTGTGCAGAAATGATTAGTTCTGCGTCCATTTCTCGTTGGTTATTCGTTAGATAAATACTGTCCGGCTGAAAATTATGAACGGAATGCCGCCGAACTCGATTAGTTAGGATTAGATCTTACGAGGAAGCGACGAAATCAGTGTGGATTGGATATGGACCAAACGCGATCAGCCGGTAAGCACACTGGGGCTGGCTACTGGTATTAATCGACAATTACATGTTGTGGTCCGGGCAGGATAGTGGTCCGTGCGGCACCTTCACCACTGAAGCATCCAAGGTCAGACGAAAAACTCGTCGGCGACCCAGGAGCCACCCGGATGGACACCTGTGCCGTTTCCTAGGACTTCCACATCCTGGCCTTACGAAATATGTGCGTGCCCGGGCTCAGGTCTCACATCCAATCTCCGTGCCAGCTCGCTTACCCTAGGGTGAGTGTAGCGCTTGAGCATCTTCAACTCCCGGTGACCGCAGATTGAAGCCACTTCGATTATATTCAGTCCTTTTTCGAACAGCCTCGAAATGGCCTCGTGGCGCAGGTCATGGAAGCGCAGGTCCGGCGTACGGGTCTGAAGGCGCAAGCGATCGAACGCTGCCCGTACGGTGCTGCCAGTCATCGGGAACACGCGCTCATCACCAGAGCTCTTGCTCATGGCGTCCTTTAGAGCCGCGACTGCGTGACCCGAGAGAGGGACATCCCGACTGTCGCCGTTCTTTGTCTCCGTCAAATGCACGACGCGCTGAGCCAAGTCGACGCAGCTCTGCTTGAGGCTCAGCATCTCGCCTCGGCGCATACCGGTCTCAAGTGCGACAATCACGAGCGGCCTGAGCAGCGGGAACTGCATCCGACCAGCGAATTCCACGAGGCGACGTTCCTCGTCCGGTCGGAGCCGTCGAGTTCGCCCGCGGGGAAGGGGAGGACGCCTAATTCCTCTGACCGGATTTCGCGGCAGCCAGAACCCCCATTCGCAAGTTGCTACCTCCAGTGCATGGCTGATTGTGCTGAGCTCGCGTACAACGGTCGCTGGAGCTGCGATCTTGAGGCGTTCGTCACGATAAAGCGCGACATCGGCGCTGGTCAGTCTAGCAAGCGTCCGCTGAACTATGGTGCATCGCAGAATCGTGTTGATGCGAGCTCTCTCGGGTGCTGCCCCACGCTTATTAGGTGTCACTTGGCGCACGTAGCGAAGAAGGAGTTCGCCGAGCGTTGTCGTCTCGGAAGCGCGTGTATCAGCTTGCCAGCGATTTCTGTCAGCTTCCCCTTCTAGCTCGCGCGCCCAGCGCTCCGCATCCGCTAGTCGATCGAATGACTTGGCTCGCGCAACAGTGCCGCGGCGCCGTACCTGGGCTTGCCATCGACCGCGCAACTTTCGAATCGTCGCCATATTCCAGCGTCTCACCGTTCCAAAATTAGAGGACGCCGGTGAGCTGGTGCCAAGAACTATCCCTTGCGGGCGCTCGTTTATGGCATTGTGCCGCTCGTGTGCCTCTTTCGGGCCACAGCTACAGGACGGAAACGGAAAACGCCTGGCCGATCAAGGAGGACCGAGCTGGTCCTGGAAGTTCACCTGAACGGCTGCGTTGCCGTGCTGATGCAACGCGAGCTTGGCCAACTGGAGCCGAGAAGGCCTCGCTTATTGCTCATTAAGTGATGACACGAGACGAATGTGTGAGCTTAATGGCATCTGACCTGGGAGTTGGAAAGTGTGACAGCCGAGCCAAACATCCCGTACGATGTGGCACCCGTATGACTGTGAACCGGATCTCGGTTTCTACGCGGTGCGGCGGACCGGTCCTGGTCTGCCCACCGACCTTTTTGGGAGGAGCACCGCATGCTAGTTTCAGCGGTAATTTTAGGTAGACATCGCGTCGTCGGGCTCGGGCCGGCGCGAGGATCTGCGGTCGCGATTCCAATAGGCTTTTCGGCAATTGCGCTCCTTCAAACCCTGCCGGTCTACGCTACGGTAGTGGGAAAAGTGGTCAAGCCAAAAGGACCCTTCTGAAAAGATGCAGCGCCAAAAAAGTGAATACCCCTTGGGGAAGCGGGGCCTTCTGGTGTGAAGCTTAGGGAGACTTCGACTGAATGACGCGCGATCGCGGAAAAGGTGCTAAAGCGCTAAAAAGCGAACCACGCCAATACTGCAATGATCGGGATGATGGCCACGCCGAAAAGCATCAGGGGTGCCGGTTCATTGCCCGTCCTCGGTCAACCGTTTCTCGGTAATTGCCGGCGCCTTCAATATCCCGGGTCAGGCGATCGTCGATGGGGAGGTGGTCGTCATCCATGAAGAGCGAACCAACTTCTCCGAACTCCAGGCAGATCTCGGCCGAGGCGACCGGGGACCGGCTAGTTTACTTCGCCTTCGATCTCCTGTGGCTGGACGGCAAGGACCTTCGCAGACTGTCTCAGCTTGCCCGCAAGGCGCTCCTGAAGCAGCTGATAGACGAGAACGGGCTGGAAGCCCCCATCTTCTACAGTGAGCACCACGAAGGTGACGGGCAGGCGCTGTTCGAGGCGGCCAGCAAGCTGAACTACGAGGGCATCGTCTCCAAGCGCGTTGATGCGCCGTACCGGTCGGAGCGGGTCGAGGCCTGGCAGAAGATCAAGACGGTGCAGCGCGACAAATTCCCCGTCGTTGGTTTCGTCAAGGACCCGTCCGGCGTCGCCGCGCTCTACCTCGGCAAGCAGGAAGGGAAAGAGCTGCGCTACATGGGGAAGGTCGGCACGGGCTGGAGCCGGATCAAATCGGCGGAGATCCGCAAGGCGCTTGATACGGTTGTCAGCCCGAAGCAAAAGCTCACGAAGCGCATCAAGAAGCCGAAGGCCACCTGGGTCGAGCCGAAGTTCTACGCCGAGATCGAATACCGGGACATCACCTCCGAAGGCCTGCTCCGTGCCAGCTCGTTCAAGGGGCCTTTCGCAGGGCAAAAAGGTGCGGTGACAGCAAAAGGGTTCCAGCGTCGATAATTAGCCCTGCGCTGTAGACGATAGGCTCATCCGAACCGAAATGATTCGGCTGAGGGAAGAACATGGCAGTCAACAAACGACCGGCGACAACGCCAGCTAAGGAGCTGTAAAGAAGCGCTTGCGGACGAAAAACGACCATTGCTGGTGCGACCGGATGGACGAAACGCGAAAGGCCGTAAGGCGAGTTCATGGCGGTCAAGAAGCCAAAGAAACCTGCTCTTCATCGTCAGAGCGACGTCTACCAGCGTGAAGACATCGATCTCGCAACCCACCCAGTCCCGCGAGCATCGATACCTCCGCCGCAAGCCTAATGCTTTTGGTCGAGGAGATCCGGAGCACCAAGCTCTTCACAAACAACGACACGACCAAGGCGATCAATTACTGCCTCAGGCGCTGGGATGCATTAAGCCACTTGCTTGATGACGGCCGCTCTGCATGTCGAACAACGACGTTCCGCGTGCTCCAGCATGATCGTCTCATTTGAAATCTGTCACAAGCCTAGAATCGCAGCGCGGAGGGTTTCAGATCACACCTCGTGACGCTGTGCAGCAACGTCAGCATGTCTGATCTTATTTTTCGTGGAGTTTGAAGATCGTTGTGTGCGTGAGTAGATGGTTTTTGATTTTCGTTCGAAGTATACTGGACACGGGAACTTGGCCTTTAACGCGTAAACAAATCAAGGGCTGCCGACTGAGACGAGGTGTTCTGTATGAACATTTTCAAAGTTGAAGAGGGTGGGTCCCTCACATTTTTCGCGCTCGCTGGACGAGACAAACACGGGCATCCCATTCCTGTAACGACCACCGTGACTACTACTCCTGGATCTGCAACGCCTGGAGTGGATTATGCGCCGCTGAATGGGGCAGTTACTTCTACAAACCCTTCTCAAGCTAAATTTCTTCACCTTCGAACTCTAAATGACAATATTTGGGAGCGAGGAACCGATCAGATTCCCGGCGAAACGATCTTCGGAGATGCTGAAACGACCGGTGCTAATAAGATAAACCCGGGGCCTTTTGAAATAATCATATTGGACGATGCAGATAAACCCACTCTGTCGGTCTCGTCCACCGACGCCTATCTGACTAGTTCGACGGTGGACGTTCCTGTCACCGTAACTGCGAGCCATCCGGCTGATAGGCCCTACAACATTACACTTACAGTGAAGGATGGGGAGCACGCCTTTCGAGAGAGCAGCATTGTAGTTACGATGCCTGCACTAAAGACCAGTGCTGAAGGTATTCTTCACCTGGTCGGCGATCCGGCGCCCCCGAAGGGGGACCAAACTTTCACGGTGTCAGCTTCTGCGACGGCTGGGGGTGGACTCAATTCTACGTCGGGCAATATCGATGTGCACAGTCTGTTCTCCACGTCAGCGGACGAAGTTAATTTCAACCAGTTGAAGGATCATCAGAAAAAGGCAATCGAAGCTGATCCGACAACTCAGTTCCACGGCTTGGGTGGAAACGACGTCGTTCAGCTTCCCGATCGTCCTGGTGCCTTCAAGGGTTGGACCGACGCATCTGTCTTCAATACCGCGTCCGCGCCGGGTGATCGCTACCACGTCATCGGCGGTCAATTTAGAGGCAATGTTGTCGTTGGCGGACCTGGCAACGAGATTTTCGACGCCGGCTCGCACGATAACACACTGACCTTGAATGGAGGAGAGGACGAATTTCACGGCGGGCCCCATGTTGGGGCTTTCACAAACACGGCCCTTTTCCACGGGAAATTCGAAACCTACACCTTAGAAGCTCCCCTGCTAAGCAACCTTGTCGGCGCTGGCACTCTCGGTTGGACCGGAGAGTTCAAGTCAGACGATGAAAAGCTGAAATTCAGCTACTTAGATGTGGCAAAGTTCACTGGTGGGGCTTCGATCGATGTATCAAAGGTCGCATTGTTGGCCGTAGCTAAAGGAGTGTTAGACTTAACCGAAAGCGCTCTGATCGTGCTGGAGCCGGAGCTGGCTGAAACACTGGAAACAGCTAAAATCGCGCTCAAGGCGGCGGCACTTCTTACTTCCTCTGATCCGGCGTACGTCGCTTCCCGCGAGTTGTTCACCTACATATTGGCGAGACCTCTTAAGCTTGCTCTTCAGGTTGAAGAGAAAGCTTTGGACGAGATGGTGCCTGGGGCAGGCAAATATTTCAAGTTGGCGGCAGACAAGTTGATGTCCGGCGTAGAAGAGGAACTGAACCATCTCTATGATCACATCCAGAGCGGCCTCACTCCATTTGTGGACAATGCAGCCACGTTATATGGCGATTTGCTGCAGAGTGGGGCTATTCCGAAATTCCTGCATGAGATCGAGCAGACCCTTGGAATTTCGGATGAGGCGGGGCAACGCTTCATCGAGGGAAGCGGCATCGTAGCTCCTGATGATCTTCCGAAGCTTCCGGCAAACTCGGTGATATTCAACTCGTTGATGGATGGCTACATCTCCGGTGCGACGGTTTTCGCGGATACCAATGGAAATGGCCGGCTTGACTCCGGTGAGGCTACGAGGACCACCGATGCAACCGGGTCCTTCTCCGATCTTTCAGGAACCGGTCCTCTCATTGCCTCTGGGGGGACTGATACCTTGACCGGCTTGCAGTTCAAAGGCAAGCTAATGGCCCCTGAGGGCTCATCCGTTATCACGCCACTGACAACGCTGCTTGCAAAGCTTGCTGCAGCTGGTTCCGAGCAGACTAAACTCCTTTCTGCTCTCGGCCTGTCCTCTGCTATCGACTTCACCCACTTCGATCCGATTGCAGCAGCACAAGCCGGCAACGCTGATGGTGCTGCAACCGAAGTCGCTGGGGCAAAAGTCTTCGATACGGTAGAACTGATGGCGTCCGCCCTGGCTGGCGCAGGCGGCACGTTCAGTACGAGCCTGCAGGATGCGTTCTCCGCACTTGCCTCCGCACTGGATGGGGTAGGCATCGATTTGAGCGACAAAGCCGCTCTAAGCACTTTACTTACTCAGGTCGCGCACACTGAGAATATTACTCTGCCATCTGCGGCAGCCGATGCTGTCGCGTCCATAATCGCGGCTGGTAACCGGGAAATGGACCACGCGCTACACACAGATCACGCCGGCAACAAGCTGCTGAGCGATGTTGCTGCAATTGAGTCAGTCGAGCAAGGTGCGGCCTCAACTGCGCTCACCAAGGCAGCAGGAGACTTGGCGCAATTGCAAAACGTAGCCGACGCATTTACCGGAGACAATCTCAGCCACTTGATCGAGGGGACCACCGGGGGCGGTTCGGGTGATGTTCACTATAAATCGTTCGATGGCCACAAATTTGACCTGCAGGCCACCGGCGATTTTGTCATCGCCCATGCGACGTCCGGTCCGGAGTTCGAGGTCGACGGCCGGGCAGAAAACCTAGGCCGGCAAGGTGTGAGCTACCTGACCGCCGTCGCCGTCGAGGCCGACCATCACAAATTTGTATTTGATGAGGCCACACCAAATACAATGCTCGTCGACGGCAAACCCGTCGCATTTGGTGTGGGTGACAGCCTCGATCTAGGTGATGGGGTGGTTGTCGGCAGAGCAAGCGCTAGTACACACCAGATCAAGACCGCGCTCGATTCTGTTGAGATAACCGACCACGCCAAGTATTTGGATGTTTCCGTCCATGTAGCTGCCGCCCAGTTGGACAGCTTTGAGGGGCTGCTCGGCAATTTCGATGGAAACGCCAATAATGATTTCCAACTGCCGGATGGAACCTCACTCGCCAAGCCGAATACGCACGTGATCGAAAGCACTTTTGCCGATGCTTGGCGAGTCGCTGACCACAGCGCGTTTGCAAGTCTTGACAGCGAAGCGTTTGCGCACCGGGCTTTCGAGGCGGGGCACGATCCGGCCCCTGTGATCTCCGTGCACGACTGGTGGCACTTAGCTTGAAGCGCTGAGAATTCAGCAGCGTAGAGCAGACCTCAGTATATTGAGCCAGTGTTTTGTATGCTCGTCGTCCTCGTTGCCTTGACGATTTTCAATGCCCCAGGGAGGGCTGCTCTGTGCCTACTTAGCTCAAGCCCTCAAAGGCGTGGCCTGAGAACGCCCCTTACGAGGGCGTTCCTGCCGGACAAATCCTTCCGCCCTTCTGTTCCGAGCGGTTACCACAAGTCAGGGATTCGCGATTGGCAGCCTGTGCAGAGCGCTACGTCGCCGGCGCCGCGTCTTCCTTAACGCCGCGCGCCACGATCTCGAGCGTCCCGTCAGGAAGCGGCCGCTGCAGCTTGAGGTCCTCCTCCGACGGTGCCGTCATCCAGATTTCGACCTCGTCAGGAGTGGTCAGGATCACGGGCATCGCCTTCGGGTGATGACGCCTACCTCGGCATTCGGCTCCGTCGTGAGGAACGCGTAAAGGTCGTTGGTAGTCTCGCCTTCCTTGACCTTCCGGACCGATGTCCAGTTGGTCCAGATGCCGGCGAAGCAAAGGAGCGGTCGGGTCTCGTTTAGCGCGAACCAGATGTCGCCGCCTTCCGCCTTGTTGAACTCGCTGAAGCTGTTGAACGGGACCACGCAGCGGTTCTCCGGACCCCGCCAGCGCGTCCAATGTTTGCTATGGACGTTGCGGATGTTGGTCGTGCCGCCGTCAGGCTCCATCCGAAGCAATTCCTTAAAATCGACCGTCTTGCCCTTGGCTTGCATCTTCTCCGCGCGCTTCTTGGTAGCGTCCATTAACGCTTTGGAGGATGACGGCATTCCCCACCGGGCCGTAGCGAGTTCACGGCCGTCGACGCTATTCCTGACGATAGGGGCTTTGTAGTCGGGGAATACGCCGGGCATTGGCGCGAGGTTGCCGACGTATCTGTTGACGACGCGGAATAGCGCGCTGATCGCAGCCTGGTTGGTGGTGATGCTGCCCCCCACTTGTCAGGATGGTAGCAGACTTTTGACCTGATCGCTTGCTATCAGATGTCCGGCCTGTTTGCACGGACAAAGTCCGCTGGCCAAGATGGTGTTCGCTACGCACGCTCCAAGCACATAGGCGACCTTGATGATGCCACTGTAATCTACGGAAGCTCGCGCGTATCGACCGATCGGTCCTTCCATCTACTGCGTCCTGCAAGTTCGTGGGCTATCCGCCGAGCAACCTCGCTCGCGGTGCCGATTTCAGATCAGACGGGCATGGCGGCTACCGGTCGGTTGTATACTCCGCCCGATATCATCAATCGCCAAGCGATACGGGCGAACTTGTTGGCCAAGGCCACCGCCACCAATTTCGGCGGCTTTCGCTCCAGTAGCGATGCAAGCCAGGGTGTCGGCTTATGACGGCCCTTTCGAATGTGCCTTAGCAGCGCGGTCGCGCCGACAATGAACGTCGATCGGAGCATTGAGTCTCCGGCCTTTGTGATTCCGCCATATCTTTGCCGGCCGCCCGTCGAATGATCCTTGGGTGTCAGTCCGAGCCAAGCCGCAAAGTCGCGGCGTGACCTGAACGTCTCCGGCGGCGGCGCCTTCATGCTTAGCATGGACGACCCAATCGGACCGACGCCGGGAATCGTCGCGATCCGCCTGCTGACATCATCGTCGCGGTGCCACCTCATCAGCTTGGCTTCGATCTTTGCCAGGCGGGCTTCGACCGCGGCATATTCCTCTGCTTGGAGTCCGAAGAGATCCTTTGCCATTTCCGGCAAGCTATCATCCTCGAGCAGCCGCTTGATAAGTTGCGCGACATTCTGCCGACCGGCGGGGCCGACGATGCCAAACTCAGCCGCATAGCTCCTGAAAGCATTGGAAAGCTGCGACTTCACGCTAACCAGGCGTTCCCGCACAGTCATTAACATGCAGGCCGCTTGCCGTTCCTTCGATTTGACCGGTACAAACCGCATACTCGGCCGGGTGACCGCCTCGCACAGCGCTTCGGCATCGGCCGCGTCGTTCTTGCCGCGCTTCACGTAAGCCTTCACGTACTGAGGTGGGATCAGCTTCACCTCGTGACCGAACGACTGCAGCAGGCGCGCCCAATGATGCGAGCTGCCGCAGGACTCGATGGCGACGAGAACCGGTGGAAGCCGCTCGAAGTAGCGGATCATCTCGGCTCGCCGGAACTGGCGGCGGACCACCACCACCTCATTCTCATCAACACCGTGAAGCTGGAACACCGACTTGGAAGTATCCATGCCGATACGAACGGGAATATTCATTGGACTTTCCTCTCATCTATCTCTGACGCCAAGAGCGCCATCAAACCGCGGGGATGAGAGGCCGTCCACACCAGCACATTTTCAGGAAGCGTGCGGCGTGACGGCGCGGCCGGCCGCGGATCGCCGTTTTGCCGTAAACCGATCAGGTCGGGCCGCCGCTTCTTGCCGAGGCTGCGCTGGCAGCGGCCGCAGTAAAGAAAATTCCGCATCAGCGCGACCTGTCGATCACGAGGCTGCACGACCAGTGAAAGGTCAATAATCTCGAAGTGCTTGCAGTGCTCGCAGCGGACTTCGAGGAGCGGAAAGCCTCCGGCAATGGCTGCCTTGATCGTTGGCGACGCGTGATCGAGCTCCCCAATGAATAGGGCTGTGTTCCAAGCCGCACAATCGAGAGCGTAGGCGGTGGCGCGCGCTGCGTCCGCGGCCGCATGGGCCGCGGCTGCCTGCTCAACGAGATTGGCGAAGGTAACTTCAGCCTTGTGGATCTCACGGGCGAAATATTTGCGGTCGCCGCCAGACATGGGGGTGGCTTGATGATGCGGGCTGCGGACATGGCACGATGATCGCGCGAAACCGCGGCCGGGAGAAGCCGCTAGGGGTGGGACTGGCAGATCGCTCGGCCCAAGGTGTTCGTCAAGTGCTACCTTCGGTAAATTCTGCGCGTCGCCGCACAAGTGCTTGCCGCGTGATCTCGATCACGGTTCGAAACACCCAAGCCCCCCTTGCGACAAGGCGAGGCAGCCGGGTGATGTTGTGCTGGGGCCTCCGGAGCAGCCTTGTAGGCGCGGCAGGGTCTCCTGGGCAAAGCGATTGTGGAGCCCGTGGCCTCCAAGGCCGCCAGCACCAGCCTTGCTTTTGTCTGAGTTCCAGTATTGGTTTTAGTTTTTGAAAAGGGAGACGTTACGTGGCTATGGGGACAGTGAAGTGGTTTAATCCGACGAAGGGCTACGGGTTCATTCAACCTGACAACGGCGGCAAGGACGTCTTCGTCCATATCTCAGCGGTTGAGAAGGCTGGTTACACCTCCTTGGCAGAGGGAGCTAAGGTTAGCTTCGATGTCGTGAACAACCGCGGAAAAGATTCGGCTGAAAATCTACGGATGGGGTGAGCCCTCCAAACGCGCCGTGAAGGTAGGCGCCACACGAAACGGCCGCAGCGGCGAACCACTGCGGCCAGCCGGGTAAAATGAAGACGTGAGATATTGATTCCAGCCCCGGCAAGATAAGCCTACAGCGACGGCACCAGTCCGCAATGTCGTCGATGTCACACTTATGGAAAACTTAAACGTCAGTCTTGCTGACTGAGGGAGGGCCCGCCGGGGCTGGCGATAGCGAGCCCTCAACCTCTAGCACGAGGCCGCGAGATTCAGCGGCGCATCGCAAGCGAATAATCTGCACCCGAGCGTGTCAGATTGATGTCAAACCAGTATCGAAATTCGGCATGTGGTTCTGTGTGAGCCAGCGAGCTTTCAATCACCGCTGATGGCCCAGACCAATTCCCAAGTACAGCGCCTTCTGACGTAGCGAGCCCTCGGTTCGCTTGGTCATCTTGGCTATTTTCACGACAGGCGTTCGTGCCTTTGAGTGCGCTTTGAGTTCCTGAATGTCTGCCTTAGTCCATTCGCGACGAACTACTTGTTTCTTTTTAGGCAAGCGACGCTCCTTTGATGTTGAGGCGCGCGGTCTAACACATAGCGCGATGTACGCAACCTTGCGCGCATGAAATTTCACCGCATGCCAGGTGTGGACTCGCTGGTTCAGGCATTAGCAGGTAATGCGAGAGTTACGGCAAGAGCACGCTTAGCAAAATTCGGCTCAGCACGAATATTGCTCCAAGCCCAAGCGCACTAAAGCCGATAATTAACACGAGCCAAGGCCAGAGCGGCGGATCTTCTAAATGAGGTGCGGACATTTTTTTCAGCCTGGCTTCATTGGGCAGGCACTGACATCAGGCATCGCACTGCGTCATGCGCTTATAAATCCAGCGGCGGCCATCCCAGCGGCGCCAAACATTTCCGTACGCCAATCTGCCGGTGATCGTGCGCCTCGGAATGATGACAAACCAGACGTGCCACAGCTCCGTCCAGGCCGACACCGGTCTCGATACCGAATGAGCGTTAGACTCGGTAGACATTGCGCCCTCCAGCGACGCTGAAGAACAAAGCCGCCGCGCCGAATATAATGGCCCGACGGCTTTGCCACGGTGGGTCCGGACTTCGGGGAAATGTCCGGCGCGCTCACCCTAGCTCTCACGGTGCTCGCCGCAACAGAACTTGCGGATTAAGCTTGATGCCCGCGCTGCGGGTTAATTCGGGAACAAGTGCTCGGCCTTTTGGGCAGCGAAGGCGGTCGCAAGTACAGGCTCAGCTGGCGCAGCCAGAGTTGCCCGTACGGGTCGTGTCGGCGGTGAGGGATGCCAAGATGCGGCGGGTGTGTAGGGGCACGACGCGAGCGCCGCCGTTTGACGTCCTGTCTTTTCCGACAGGTGCGCACCGTCCCCGATGTGGAAATGATCGCCGCGCTAAAGGACGAGGTTGGCATGCAACGTTTCTACTTCCCGATCTTCCACAACGGCGAAACTTAGGCGGACGAAGCGGGGGAGCTATTTGGCTCTGCTGAACTAGCGGTGCAATACGGCGCCCGTGTCGCTCGGGAAATCGCCAGCGATCCCGAATTCGACCAGAGTGCCGGCACGGTAGTCATGGTGCTCGATAGCGCGGGTGCTGAGATAGCGCGGCACAGGGTTTAGGGGCGGGCGGACGAGGTGGATGTGAGGGCCGCGCTGGCCCAGCACGACGCTGCGTTGCCGGTGAAGGCGATTGACGCGGTTATCTAGCCAACCTCCTAACTAGACAGCGTCATCTCCCCACTTCTCGCGGACTTCCGCCGTATATTCATCGAAGTTATCGATGCGTCGTTCTGTAGCGGAAATGGTAACGAGAAATACCGCGCCAAGTGCAAAGAAAGCGCCGCTTAGAGGGCCAATAACGAAACGTGCGGGCTCCAGAGCCGTAATATCAAAATGGGGGTGCGGGAAGGTTATGAAAGCCGTTAGTGCAAGCGTAGAAGCTGCCAATTCGAAACAGACGCAGAGCGCGCCCATCATTATGTAAAAGGGATACTTGTCTCTGGTACCGTCTCTGAACGCTTTAACCTGGCGGTAGACTCTCAGCTCCTGCCCTTTGCTACGCGTCCATTTTATAAGCCTGCGTCGGTCAAGGTAAGAAACTAGATGAGGGGTGAGCAGGTTGGTGGCAATCCCGAGTGGGACAGCTAGCCCGAGCGAAATGATTCCGACCCAGTCACCGAATCCCATCACTACCCCCGGCTATTCCCAGCGCGCATCTTGCACTATCCGCAACCTGGCTGCTAGACGGCAAAGCCTCTGCGTATCCAGCGAAATATGAGGATAACTAAAAATGCGAACAGCCAACACACGGGAAGGGGCGCAAACGCCATAAACAAAACATCGCCCAGGCGAGGCTCTCTAAATGGCTTAGCGTCCTCCCAGGATTGTTTGAAGCAGTCGAAATCCTTTGTGGTACCCGCATCCTTGCCGCGTTGACAGACTTCATAGGCAAATTGGAAGAAACTGTTTGAGCGAGAGAGTTCTTCGTTGTTTTGGTAGAGCCCGCCGCCTATCGCCCATATGGCCGAAAGCACAATACCAATTCTAGCCCAGCCTTTGATGCGCATTGCTCAAGCTACCCTAACCGCTCTAAGTCGGAGAGAAATTTGTGATGGCGGGAATGGGCTAACTGATCTTGAAGCCCTTCACGCCCTTAAACGCCTCTTTGATTTTTCTGTTTACGTCGCTCTTCACCAAATCAATGGCCTGCTTCTTGATTTCACCATATGGGCCGAAGTCGACCCCACAATCTTTGCAGGTGGCGTGCGACGCATCAGTGTGGTTGTCGGGAAGGGTGATCTCGGTGCAGCCGCACTTTGGGCATTTGAAGATCACTCCGATGTTCTCGGTAGTCATTTTCTGGTCTCCTAACGGGTTATTGGCTGCGTGACTAGTAATGATTGGGCGTGTACTAGTCGTGCTGGTCGTGGTCAGCTATTTGGTGCAATTGCTCAACGATCGGGATACATTCATCTTCTCTAGCTCGTCGAAATATTTTGCGGTCGCAAATCGATTTACGATGAACTGACCATGGTGAGCGACCCAAAGCGCTCCACCGGAGGGCATGAGATTTGTATCGATCACCGTACTACCTGGAGTATACGAGACTTTCGGCAGTGATCCTTTCTCGGCGTTGATTTCGTGCAGCCTTGCCTCATGACGTTTGGTTGCTTCTTCTGACAGAATATATTCGCCGCCCTGCATGGCTCCAATCAGAACGAAGACGCCAGCGCCTTGATGTTGAAGTAACGGTATGTCGTCTTCAGGCCCTTCGCGCCCCAAGACAAGCCCGCCAAAGCGCGCGTCCATGATTGTTCTGCGCTCCAGTTCGGCAAAGAATTCATGGAAATTGATACGAGGCGGCACGGGAGTGGAGCACTTCGGGCACGTCTCTGACACTAGCGGCACTTCAGCGGAGCAGTGCGCGCAAGAAGTGCTGCTTGCTAGCTCTTGATTGAAATCACTCAAGGGGTTTCGCTCCTGTCAGGGGACATCCGCACCTTACCTCGTCACCCGAACATCGCCGTAGTCCTTATCGCTCGGCGGCTCACCATCGAAATCTGTGTGGGCGAGTAAAGCCCTTCAGGCCCTTGCCCGCTATCGATTTCTCATGGAAGCATGGCCGCGAGAGATCCATAGCCCGCATAGAGTCAACATCATTACGATTGTCCACCCCAAAAATCCCCAACCAACGGCGGCAGCCACGCGCAAGGCTACGTTTCTTCGTTGTGCCCAAACATCATTGTCAACATACGTTTTGAACTGGGCCCTCGCGTTGACGAAAGCAGCGTCATCTAAGGCAGCTGAATTGCAAAGAGAGCGGCCTTTATACTCAAATCCCGCCGGACCATGCCGCGGTCGTTGCGCGAGCTGTGCGATTGAGCATCTGTATTCGTATTGCTTCCACTCCGTAGATCGATAGTCAGGCACCAAGCCGATCGAGAACATCTCTCGGTCCCCAACAGCGACCGAGTAAGCCCCATCCGAAATCGTATAGTAATAGGGCTCTCTAGACGGAGGCGGGGACGACCACCATGCCCACAGCAGCGAGGCCAATACAGCAGTCCCACCAGCAACGATGGCGAATCTACCCGGCCGACTCTGCACAATCCGCGCCAGTGCCATCTGGGAGCGCTCTCCTATTGATGGGTGCCGTAGCGATTGCCGGTTCTGGAGTTCACATAGGTGCCGCCACGATGAGATGAACCGGAGACGCTCCCAACGAAGCTCCCCCCATGGCTGCTTGTGTGATGTCCGCCGCCGTAACTGACGCGGCCTCCGTGTGATCCGCCGCGTGCACTCGCATCTTGGGTCAGAGCTAGAACCACCAGCAATCCCATAATGGCTTTGATCGCGTTCTTCATTGTTGCCCCCCAAGTTTTAGATTCTTGTTCCGCGAGAAATTTTGAGTGCTACGGGCACTCGCGGAGCGCCAGCAGGTTGTCATTATAATAGCCGTCGGCGTGCGTTCGGACGTATTTGCCATCGGGGCGATCGACTACGCCGATGTCCGCCCGTTTGCCATCGACCATCGTGAAAAAAGTGTTTGAGCTCGACTCGATGGACTGAATCACCTGCAATCTTGGCCATTTCCAGTTAGACCCGCCAAGGTGAGTGATGCCCTCATGGGGATTATCTCTAGGCTGCTTGTTGATACACGTGACCTGAGCATCGGCCATATTAGTGATCCTCGTTCTAGGAAAGGATGTTTCCAGCGATGCGGTCAGACCCCTGGCGGGCCTTGCGCCACTTCGACGACATGTCGTTCCGTACCTACTGCGATGACTATGGTGTAGCTCTTCTGTGCGCCGGCCTGATCGGTTGGCGGCGCCACATGAAGTTGACCTCCGTACCATTCACCTGGCATTAGCGTGTTGTCTTTGATGACCGACTGCTCAAGCACGGCCATGTTGCGCTGTCCGGTTTCCACCGTTGCAGCAATCATCGCCTCGTTCTGCACTGCTGCGTTGTTTTGCGCGATTACTGCAGCGGTCGGGCTGTAGAAGGTGCCAGTGCGCCCGCTCGGAGTGGTGTAGCTGCCATGTCCCGCGTGCGATGCGCTGTAGGCATTGGCGCCTGCTGCCAAGCCTGTGAGGAGGGCGGCTGCGACCTGGCGATTTCGCTCCTCTTGCACCAACATCTCGTAGGTCACGACTTTCATTTCGAAGTCAGAGCCCGCGGCGTGCTGAACAGCCTCCACTTGCGCAACGCGGAAGTCGACCGGCTGCTTGCTCAGATTGTTGATGCCGACGATGAACACAGGTCTCCCGTTCGCCTGGAGTTGGCGCCAGGCCGGTCTAACGAGAACGAGTGAGTTCTTTTGTCGTGACACCAGGGCCGGCTGCCCATCTCGCATAAGCGCCTGCTGCTGCGGATTTGACGCTCGAAAAGAAACGGTCTCGCCAGTAGATACGCAGCCGCCCAGCGCGAGGCAAAGCGCCACGATGCCTAAATTACGCATATGAAAGCCCCCCGGCCAAAACAACAGGGGCGCACTGAACCTCAACCATTGCGTGAGATCAATAGGTTGCGCGCGTAAAAAGTCGCAACTCGGGAAAAATATGCAGGGCTTGTGGACGAAAAGGCGGAAGCGCCCCGAGACGGGTTGTTTGTTCTGCGCATGCCGACGAGCTATCGGATAACGAGCGTGCGGAGGTGGCCGCCAGACGGTCGTCGGTGGTGCTGCAAGCGGCGGAACAGCGTTCGGCGGATTGGCCTGTCCCTCGAAACAGGGGGCGGGCCCTCCGCAGGCGAGCCAGAACAGTAAAGAAGAGCGCTGCCGGGCTCGAAATGCCAGTCCCCCCGGCAGCACTCTTGTCTCAGACTGGGCACTGAAATCCCACTCCTGCTCAGCTCGGCAATGATTATGCCAAGGGTGGACGACAGCGGCCTCCTCGACCGCCGCAGGGGGCGCTGTATGCACAGGAAGCGCGACCGGCAGCGACTGACCACCGTCGGCGGCTGAGGCGGTAACCAGCCGTCAAAGGTATCTGCTTACGTCCAGCAACGCGGATTGGTGACGAAGTACCGCGATCGGCAGGGTAAATTGAGAACCCGTCGGCTCCCAGGCCGGCGGGTTTTTCAGTCTCTGGCACTGATTAAAAGCCAGGGGCGCTCCTCTGCAACAGCCGCCTACCGGTTAACGGGAACGAGAGGCGTCGGCCAGGAATGGCTACTTTTGCCGCTGGCGATCTTCATTTTCCCTACAGCGGGAATCGCCGCGCGTTACGAGATCAATCTCTTGAAGGGGCGGATAAGCCATTGCGCCGCCTCGACTCAGGCGCGCGGCGCAACGCAATTCTGCTCTCTGGAGGCGAGCATGTCCCGTGTCCAAGCATACAGATCACATGAGGAGCGCAGCGCGGCCAGATGGAAGCAGATGATTTTGGGGCGGCGCGGACGTTGGCGTTAATGTCTTCGAAGGTGTTGTTCGATCAATTCCCGAGCGGCCTCGAGCACCTCTTGCGACGAAGCGACGGCTTGGGAAGTTTCGAGCATTAAAAGAGCCTGCTCGTAGATCTCGCGACCTTCCTCATCGGTAATCATTTTTTTGCGCAGCAGGGTTTGAATCAGTGCCGCTTGCAATGCGCCGGCCATGAGGCTGGATGCTGTAGCCGCATGTAGCGGACTTAAATGCTCGAGATCCTTCATCGAAGTGCCCTAAGCCAAACAAGTTATCAAAAGGGTAAAAATGCTGGGCCCGGCGAGTTGTTCCAGGCGATCGGTGTCCCTTAGCCCCAGTTCGTACAACCTCCGGATAGCCCCGGCGGGTCTCGTGCTTGGTGTGCCAGACGCGCCGAAGCGCCCCGAAAGGGGATGGTTTTTTTAAGCAAATCAGGAGCGCATGTCCGTGGGTGTGACAACCCGGACCAGTGATAGGCCGGATTCCTTGGTCAGGAAATCCCTCGATTGGCGTCGAGCGATGGCGGCTGAATGAACGGACGCGCTTGGCGGCGCGGCTTCGATAGGTGTCCGCCAATCGCTATCTCAGACACTCCGCCGGCTCACAAGGCTGGCGGTTTTTCTTTGCCGAATGGCTGCGTGCGGCTTTTGTTGAAACTAAATTACCCTGGGCCCGTAGCTCCATTGCTGGGGAATTTCAGTGCCCGGTTTCGACGCATCGCGGCCGGGCGTTTATTTCAAGCTTGGCCGCGATGTTCGCGGAACGTTTGGCAATCTCGTATCGATTGCTCCCGCCGGTTCACGCTGGCGGGCCTCGATGCTAAGTTGATTCCCAAGCGACCGGTGCCCGCCGGTCTAAAATCTCAATCAACTCCCGTCAGCTCCCAGGCGGCGGTTTTTCTTGCTCAGTGGCTGAGTTCGTACTTTCGAATCTCGTTCAACCGCGTCAGGCAGTAATCCCGATACAGATTTTCAATGAGTGTCCACATGACCGAAATCCCCGTTCGCCTATGAGGAGAACCTAGACCCGGCTTGTTTCGGGAGTGTTTCTTGAGGCGGGAAAACGATTTCGTTGCGGGGGCGCCGGTGCACGCTGGCGGGCCAGTGTGCTAGCACCACGGGTGCCGTGCCGATCGTGCGGAACGTCGCGGCGTCGGTCGCAGGAGCAGCCCTTTAGCCGTTCCTGCGACCTTCACAGTCGAAGCTCTGGCGCTCTAATCCGCAATTGGATCGGCTGCCGGGAGCATGGGGGCTGGAGAGCGAGCGGTGACATGTCCGCCTCTTAACGACAATCGGTAGAACAGCGGAGTCCGGTAGCTATACCGACTCCATTTTCGGACGGTGTGTTCTACTTTCAGAACACCGGCGCGATTTAAGTACCAACAAAATTTCAAGTTGACCGGGAATGCCGCAGTGGGGCTGGAACCACGCTGCGGCTTTTCCCTTGAGCCGACGTAAGGGGCAATGTTTTCCGGGGGACGATGTGTGAGCATTCAAGTAATCGTCGCGGCTATGTTAGAGCGCGAGCTGGCGGCGCGCGGGGTGCAATCATTGGGGCATTCCGATTGCATGGAGATCGTTGAAAACCTCCTCGGGCGCTTGAAGGAGCTGGACCAGGAATTAGGCGCTCGAAACATCGAGCAAAGCTAGACGCTCCCCCCGCAGGAGAGACGACCCCGGCTGGATTGCCTGGGGGGTCAAGGCCGGGGCCGCTCCGCCAGCTCGAAGGAGGGAGCTAGCGAGACAGCAAGCCGGGCAGCGATGCTAGGTTCCTAACGGAGCGTCAGCGGTAAAAGTCCGCCGACTGAGACGGGAATTTTGGCTACATTTCGTGATTGAACGATTTAATTTTCTAATCGACTAACACTTAACTATCCCGAAAATCATAGGAGGCGCGATGTCCTCTCCAGAAGAAGACGATCGACGCGAATTTTTAAGATCCTGCGGCAGGTTCGCCGCCGTAACACCACCGACCATTACACTGTTGCTTTCGACCTCACTGTGCAGCAACGCAATTACCAGCTCCGACGGCCGGGGTCGTGTATGCCTAATAACTACCGCTGAGCGTGGAAGGTCGCCCGACGGGCGGCCTTAGACTGTCGCCCATGCTTGGCCTGACTTGCCCGCGACTGTCATGCCAGTTCGGGACGATATGCACAGATCCCGCGGCGCCGCATTCTGAGCAGATCAGGCGCAAGCCGACGCGCGACCACGGCTGATCTTGCGGGAGTGTGTCGAGACGCACGTCGGCCTTGCGATCGCAGCGGCCGTTCAGGCACTGGATGCTGCAGGTCACATGGCCGTCAGCCAACCATTCCGCGGGGCTGCGGGGCGGATAGTGACCGGCACATTTTGTGATCGGCGAGCGCGCATGCCGTCATCGCGGGATCGCACGTACACCGCAATGATCGATTCCTAGTAGCTCCACACGCACGCGCTAATGAGTTTAGTGGCAGGCGGGGCACAAACAAAAGCGGCTTCACTCAGACTGACTGGCCGTGCTCCTTCCGTGGTGTGGGAGGAGGATGATCCAAGTTCTTGACTGCCGATCTTTCCTCGCTCAGGCGCTGTTCCAAATACCGGCGCTCCAGGTCTGAGAGATTGGTTTTAAGCAGCCGTCGATATCGACTGATGTTGCTGTCATGGGCGCGCAGACGGGCGATTTCCTCGTCGGTCACGGTGCCTCCATATGGATAAAAGAATTTTAGAGAAATAGAACAGCAATGATTGGCGACGCTTTTATGAAAGCAAGCTTCGTGCCTGGGCGTCTGGTTGTCAACAAATGAAAGTCGCCGGTTCACGCTGGCGGGCCTGCGGTTCTCCGGGCGAGAACAGATTGTGATTTAAATAAATCTTCGTTTGTTCCCTACGCGTGTATTTATAAGCGGAACACCTAGACGTAAAGCTGCCTCAGTTGGCGCGTTCTGTGGGTTCACGCTAGCGGGCCCACTTCTTCAATCACGTCGTATTCGAAAGCAAAGCCCTCTGGATCGTTCTCCTCGAACCACATTTCCGCGGCCTCCGCCGTAGCGAAAACCTTGATGTAATCCTTATCGCCGACCTGTCTGGCGGTATTGACGTACACGAAGACGGTCATGGGTCCCTCTTCAGTTTCCGCCGCCCCCTGTGCGGTTCTTCGTCCTTTGAGTTGAACTCGGGAACGTAGTGCCGGTTCAACGCCCGCATCATGCCGATCCGAGAGAACATCACCGGCCCGCCGCCTTCCGCCACCAGCCACGGCGCAGTGAAAACTCAGGCGCCAGCCGCCGGTTTCCGGGTTTGTGCTCGTTCTTCGGCAGCGTTGTGATGTACGCGCCAGCGTCGAGCAACGTCACGAGCGTATCTTCGGCTACGTGGGTTTACGGTCACAATGTCTTCCAATTCTCACCAAATTTGCCGATCAGCAAGCGACCGAAAATAAGAAACAATGAGCAACAGAGGACAATGTGGCCACCAAGAATATCGTCGTTCCATTGGAAGTTGAATATCTAGAGAAGGCAGCAAAGAAACGCGGAATCTCCCGCACCAAGCTTGTGCGATTTGTGATGGAGAAGGTTGTGAACGACGAACTCGTTCCTGCGATTCTCGGTGACGACGATTTGTCGAACGTTGAGCCACCCCCGCAAAAGTATCGACGCTTTCGGAATCCAGCGTAAGCGGATCTTGATCGCGAAGCGAGGAGTCATTGGTGGTTTACCAATTCATTTCGAACCCCCCAGTGCTTCCCTCCAAGGCACCGGGGTTTTTCCTTTGCATCAGGCTTAGGCCGAGCGCTGATCGATCCGCACCCGGCGCCTGTTGACGGTCGCTGGTTGCCGGAGTTTGAACGGCTGCATGGGGCAGGATCAGCGCATCATCGACGAGCTCGCGATCGCATCAGCTGCGGCACCGCCCATTTCCGTCGGCGAGCTCTGCTAGCTTGTCTCGCATCCCATCAGCCAAAGCCTTGCCGCGCATCTGGCACTCAGTTCGGGAATTTATTCGGGATGAGCGCGATCCTCGCCGCACCTCAAGCGGCGGATCCCAGGTGCTTCGCTCATGCCGAGAAGCGTCGACAAGACCAATCGCGTTCCGCTGTTGGAACCCTTCGATCCAATTTTGGTTTATCGAAATGTGTGATCACTCTGGAGGAGGAAGCATATGTTTCGCGCTTTGGCAGTTGTTAGCCTAACAGTTGGCTTGGTCGGACCAGCGATCGCCCAAAATCAGCCGGCCAAGGACCGACCCAACAACAACGCAGTCAATAGTTCGGGCCAAAATAATTCGAATGCGCCTGTTGCAGGGCGCAACAGCTTCACAGAAGGCCAAGCTAAGTCCCGTATCGAGAGCGCTGGTTATTCGAACGTGACGGATCTGAAGAAAGACGACAACGGCCTATGGCGCGGTAAGGCAAAAAAAGGAGGATCCTTTACCTCCGTGAGCTTGGATTTCCAGGGCAACTGAACCCGATAAAGTAAGGAGTTGAACATGACAGCCACCATCTCTCGCCTTTACGACTCTTATTCGGACGCTCAACGCGCAGTAACTCGTCTTGAAGCTGCCGGAGTGCCGCATTCAGACATCAGCATCGTTGCAAACAACTCAGACAACTGGTTCAGCGGCGATAAAAAGGATCGAGACGCCGACGGCGTTGACGACCGAGCAGAGGGCGCCGGCAAGGGTGCGGGGATCGGAGCAGGCCTCGGCGGGGCGGCGGGTTTGCTCGCGGGCCTGGGGCTGCTAGCGATCCCCGGCTTAGGCCCTGTTGTCGCAGCCGGTTGGCTTGCCTCCATGGCCGTGGGAGCGGCAGCAGGGGCCGCTACCGGCGGCATTGTAGGGGCTCTGACGAATGCTGGCCTGTCTGAAGATGATGCCCACGCCTACGCCGAGGGCGTTCGTCGAGGTGGTACCCTCGTGACCGCGAGAGTCCCCGATTCCGATCGCGGCCGGTTCGACAGCATTTTGAATGAATCGGCCATCAACCTTGCAGACCGCCGTCTCGCTTGGGAAAAAACGGGCTGGAAACGGTTTGATCCCTCAAGTCGTCCGCTGGGCGCTGATGAAATCCAACAAGAGCGGCAGCTGTACGGCGGAACGCGCTGATATCAGCGAAACTAAGTGACGAGCGGACTCAGGAAGCATCTGAGGCCGCTTATCGCGCCGACGCCCGCCCTATAGGGGAAGCGAGTAGACGTCGGCGCTGACACGTCCAGTTTTTTATTTCCCTGCTTGGCAGTTGTTTACGTTGATGACAATGCTTCCTGATCCGGATTGGGTTGCGGTTATAGTAACATCGCACTTGGGGCCGACCTTGGGCCCCCCGTAACCAAGTGCTTCAAGGGCACCATTGATGGCCGCGTATCCGTCTTCGATACTAAATTCTTGATTGGGGCCATTAACCACGACAATTATCGGCGGACGACCATTCTGGCTCGCAACCTTGAAGACAAAGCCGTTGTCACTCTTGTCGATGATGGTGGCGGACTGAATGCCGCCTGTTACTACCGATCCAACCTTCAACTGGGCCACTGGAATCCTTGTCGATCCAGAAGTTGCCGTCGACTGAGAAGAAGTCGTCGACTGAGAAAAGGTGTCCGTTGTGACGAGCGTCGTTTCGCTTAGAATAGCGACGATCACAATTGCTTTCATAAATCGCATGGTTACCTCCCTCTCTTGGTCGTGTCCCATTGGCAGAGCAGTCCTTGAGAGTAGCGCGCCTTGCAACCTGAGGATAGCAACACGGTCCGCGACAAAATTGTGCCAATGACACTGTCTTTTTAGGCGTTCAGGAGCCGCGCTCTTCATTGCCGCGGTTGGCCGGAGCCCTGTCGGGCAGATACTCTTTGTCGACAAGCGCGACGGCAGCAAGCTCTACGGAGAACTAATCCGCTACCACCAATGGATGGAGGGGTTCATCTCGGGGTAAAACTCCGGCTTCGAGACCAACATGGACCTGCAGATCAAGATCGACCTGTTCTCGATGGATCTGTGGATGCACAACTAGTGCAACGTCAACCCGACGAAGACGGCGCCCAGGCCGGCTTCGCCTCGATCGCCGAGCTGGCCCCAACGCTGCGGTGAGGTCTGACTGATGAGCGCGGAGCGCTTCTACCCACGGGAACGAGACTTCGCGGCCGGCATTGGTTCCTATGGACGACAGGAAGTAGATTGCCATCATGGTCGCCTCGATGCGGCTTCTGGTCGGCGTCGCGGCCTTGCTCGTGCAGCAGCCGGAGTTAGTCACCAACAGCCACGCGGTGATGAGTCGGTAGCGCGGGGCGCTCGCTACCCACGGAAGGCGTGGTACGATGGTCGCGGTATCACCGAGGGCAGGATCCATGACCGAGAGCGCCGCCGACATGATGTCGCGAGATGGCCCGGATGGCAAGGATGAGCGACAGCGGGAGCAGTGGCTGCTGCTCGCCAGTACGAGAAGCTCGCCAGCGAGATCGAGGGGCGCAAGCAACGCGGTGGTTGATCAGCGCGGAGCCGGGATCCGTTCAGTTCATTCTGCCGGGGGCGGGCGTGAGATCCTGCGCCGCCTTGAGGCCTCGCGATCGCGCGTCGGGCTAATCGGGTTTTTTCGTGCTCGGGGCGACCGAGTATCGGGCGGGGCCGTTTCAACGCACCGCGGGGCCGCGCTGCGAATTCGCTTTTCTAACAACCGTTCTTATCAACCAAGAAAATGGAGTTTGCGGTCAGCGCAGAGTTCGACCGCTCCGTCCCAATCTTCTCGTGCATTTAGATCGGGGTCACAGTGCTCCGTTTGATCGAGTTCTGTGCTGAAGATTTCCGTCGTCATGAAAATCGGCACTCCAGTTTGCGTTGTGACCGGAATGGCGGCATGAACGGACAATCCGGCAAAGCCTTTGGCAACGCGTAATCTGATCGATGTGCCATCCGACATCACCATCTCGCTTCCATGAATGCTTGCGATAGCAAAGAGCTGCACGACTGTGTTGAAGAATGGAGCCCGTGTTGCTTCAGATTTCGAGATCAATCCATTGCTTTTCAGCGTGGCAAAAAAGTCATCGCACAATCGTTGCCCGCTGAACGCCGGTTTAGTCACCCAGTTACTGACCAGAACATTAAACAGATCGAGGTCGGCGCGTGGAAGCGAAACTGGCAGGGCATAAGTCCCATCGCCATTCTTCATAAGTTTTAGTATCAGCGCGTCCGTTGCCTTGATCGCAGCAGCTCTATTTAACCTCGCCCTCCCGAAATATTTGAGGCCAAGTCGCTGGACATTTGTCTGTAGGTAATCAGGTGTGATGGAAGGCAGACTTGTGGGGTCTAGTACGCGGCCAGATGTCTCAATGGCGAATCGCGCGGTGGCAAACCACTCCCTTGTCGACCGAGTTACGATGCCTTTCGTTCGCTCGGAGTGATGGGCGACAAAATCGCCAACCTCCTGGACCGCTTCTCTCCCATTGCACCGGTCGCGCGCAAAGAGGAATAGGCGCGACAGGTCATCTGCTCTAACGTCTCCGCTCACTAGCCGAACGACGCGAGCGCGCATAGCTGGGTCAGTCATAAGTATCCCGTGCTTCCGCTGCTCATTCCCGGCGCCGAAAATCGGGCAACATCGCTCTGAACGAGCCGAGCACCATTGAAGCCTTCCTTCGCTCAGAGAGAGAACCGACGCGCCGCATAGCTTTCTTGCGTCCGTGTTGCGCGAGCGATTTGTGCCTGTCTATAAGCTTTTATTTGAATAGGGGTGATTCGCAGGGCTTTGCAAACGCGGAAAACGGCTTAGAACGAGTGCGAACTCCAACCAAGTCATTGATTATTAGCTCAAATGTTTGCCGATGCCGGGTGGACTCGAACCCGCGCCTGCGGAGTATTTGACGATGCCTCAGACCCCTGCGAACGAAAGCCCGGCCAGGGCGATGCTCCTGAACGCCGAGGAGTTTCGCAAGGCAGCCATCATGCTGGAGAGCTACCCCTTCTTGTCTGGCCTGGACCCTCACATCATCATTCCGATGATGGTCTGCTATGCGTTCGCAACAGAAATGTATCTCAAGTTTCTTCTATCTCACGTCACAGGACGAGACGTCCCCGAAACGCACGACCTAGAAGAATTGTTTCGCAACCTACCCAAGCCCGTTAAGCGGAGAATTAAGAAAGCTTGGGAAAATCCGCCAGGGATCGAGGCCAACATCCGAAATGCGATAGAGAGCAAGCTTGGACGGTCCCGCTCGTTTGAGGAGACATTGTCCGACAGCGCACATGCTTTCGTCAGTCTAAGATATCACTACGAACTGGGGAACGTTACGGGGTTCAACTTTTCGGGTGATCTGCTCGGCGCAATAAGGCGAGTCATATTTGAACTCTATCCAACAGAGTTTTCCGATATTCGGCTTCCGCTCCCAATCGGAGCAGTGCCAGCCGACGTGCAGAACTCGATTTTAACAGCCGTCCGACCTCCCGCTTCGCAATGCTCTTGATGCAATACTTGCGGTGGCCTTACCGGTAAGCGAAGCGCTCGCTATTGGGAAATTTCCCAGAGTCCATTCACCAGACTGGCGCGCTATGAAACCGCCACGGCGATCTCAATCATATTCGCAGGCAGGCGGCTGAATGTCGCGAGATGGCCCAGATGGCCAAGGATGAGCGACAGCGGGAGCAGTGGCTGCTGCTCGCCGAGGAGTACGAGAAGCTCGCCAGCGAGATCGAGTGGCGCAAGCAACGCGGTGATCGGTAGTCCTATTGACTTCTGCACAATGGGCTTCAGTCGATTGACAATCCTGGCACGAACTCGCGTCCCAGACCTGGTGCAGCGGCCGCCGCCGCAAGGAGTGCCTGGGCTGCTATCCACAGAAAAGCCAGCATGCCTGTTCATAGATGAGAGGGCGGAGACGTTGTTGGTTGCGCGTCTTAACCGGCATGTTGACAATGCAGGCCATGTGCTCACGGCGCTTCGTACTGTCTCGCACTCACGTGAGCGCTAGGAGCGTAAGCCTTAGCCATGTTAAACCCTCATACCGCGCAAAAGAAACTCGACCCCTCGATGATGTTTCACGATGGATTTATCTATCGCGAAGCAGCGGTCCGAATCGCCAATCAAGCGCCAACTCAGCCGGCTATGTTTTTCCCCGCAGCGAGCTTGTTTGCGCTATCCTCGGAAATCTTTCTTAAGTGCCTTCTTGCTGTGAAGCATAAAGGTCTAATTCCTCGTAAAATCCAGTGGAATCACCACCTTCGTGAACTATTTGACGAGTTGCCGCATACACACGCGACGATAGAAAAACATTGGAACGCCGCGATTGAGAAGAATGAGCTTTACAAGATAAACGACGGCCCATTTCGCACGAAAACAGATCTAAAGACGTGCCTCACAGAGGGGGCGAAGGCGTTCGAAAAGTACCGATATGTCTATGAGCAAAGCCTTGTACCATTTTCGTTGCAGCCGTTGCCAGATGTTCTAGTGGCGGCGATCAGCGAACTTGAGCCTAGTGTCCCCCGCTATCCAGCAGTCATAACCGATTTCGCACCATTCCGCGTAGCAATACATGCCGATGGCAAGGTCCATATGGCTTGGAAGGGTTAGGCCTCGACCAGGCGCTCGTACTCCACCGACATCCTATTTCGTTGAACGCGAATACAATGCGACGTGTCTCGGTTGAGGATCGAGGCAGGTGTCGGACCCCGAGCGCCAGTTCATCGAGCGGCGCCTGTTGGAGGAGAGCTCCGCGCTAGAGGCGTTGACGTTTCCCTTCGCGCTCACCATGCCCCCGAGCCCGGTCTTGCCCTTGACAACGGGGCCTGCGCGATGAGTGACGTGCGGACATGCCGATCCGCGGCAGCGAGAAGGTCACTGCCCACTACCGGCTGCTGCTCGCCAACGCCAAGACTGAGAAGGAGCGAGCACTCTATCTGAGTCGGATTGAGCGCGAGCAGCGGCTACTGGACCAGCTTCAGAACGGCTTCCCGGGACGGATCGCAGCATGAACTTCAAGACCGATGAGGATGGCTACGCTGGCTTCGACATCGTGTTGAAGCAGCGCGGGCTCGGCCGGTGGAAGTGGGCCGTTTGCGGGCCTGGTGGCGAAGCCGTGATGTCGGGGTCGGAGTGCAGTCGCGCGGCCGCAGGGTACAAGGCGGAGCCGTCGCTGTTTCTCCTCCTTTGCGCAACTGCGTCCCGGGCCCCGGCCGCCGCGGGACGGCGCATAGGAGGAGTGTAGGAACTCTGGACGTCGTTGGCCGGTTGTCCGCCTCTCGAGCCATGGCGCGGAGGACAACCTTGGAAAGCACGATCATAGGAGAATTGGCCTCGCGGCGAGAGGCCGAGCTGGCCGTGGAGCGCCTCGTCCAAGAATGCGCGGTCGCGCGAGGCGACGTCTTCGTTCAGCCTGTGGGGGCCTCGAATTCGTCCGGGACGCGGTCCGCCGGCGCCGACGTCAAAGCCGTGCCGCGGCCGGAAGGGCAGAAGCTTGACGGCGAGATCGAGGTTGATTTCGACGGTGACGAACCGGATACGATCGCCGAGGCGCTGAAGGGCGCAGGCGCGAAGGCCGTTCGCACTAATTAAGCGCTTTTTGAATGGCTGGTCTCAAGCATCCCGTGACCCCAGACGGTCGCTACTTCGTCGTCCGGGGGAAGCTATGGCGGATGAGCGATCCGAGCATTGCTCTTAATGAGAAGTCGCGGCTTGTTAAGCAGCTGATGGATGCACGCCGCGCGGTGAAGGTAGCCAAAGCGGCCCAATGTCCGGAAGCCGAAGCCGCAGCGCATCGGTTGGTCGACCAAGCAAAGCATGGCTTGGGGGAGCGGGGGCCGGTCTGGTGGACGGACGGCAAGCCGGACTTCAACCGACATGCGGTCAAGAACACTCCTTACGCCGACTGGTATGCCCGGCTGAGGCGGCGAGCTTCAGAGACTCGAAAATGACTTTAATGGCGCACCCGGTGCCAGGGTCAGTCGCCGGCATCCTGACCCCGCGCTGCGAATTGCGGGCGGGCTCGTAGTCGCGGTCTCCGGCTGTTCAATGCTTCATGCGCCACCGCTGCCCCATGACGCCCGCGAGACTTCGACCGCCAGCCTTGCTACGATTCAAAGAATGGCGTTTTTCCCGCTGACTACCGGCCCCGTATCGCAACCGCTATCGCGATTAGTACAAACCGGCCAGACGAATGCACGAATTGTTCACGTCGACCGTTGTCTGGTTTGTCATTGCGCTTGCTGTGGCGGCTACGATCTATCACGCTTACAAGCGGTCAAGCAGTATGGCCCGCTTGTTCGGGGAAGAAGGCACAAGCGTTGTAACGAGACTATCGGCCATTCTTCTGCTTTGCGTCGGGGTGCAGATCATTATCACCGGAGGGATCGAGGTGGCACGATCTATTTTGGCTGCTCAGATAGGAGGCTCAGAGCAAGTCGCCAACAGCGCATGGTCGTTGTTGCCCCATCGCTTCCGTTGACGCGCTTTCGCTCATAAGAATAGACTTGGAAATTTGCAGCCGAGCGCTGAACCAACGCGGGCGACCCACAAGCGGGATCGGGCGAAAACAACGGCGCTCTTCCACTCTGCTGATTTGTTTCGACCCTCGACGGCACAGGCGACAGGTTGATCTAAATCAATTACCCCCACGGCGGGTTCTCTCAGCCTCCAAAGACCTGCAATGGAGAACTGCCATGAGTAATCTGTGATCGCATTCCCGACAGAAGCGAAAGCGGAAGAGGTTCGTCAAAAGCTGTTCGCAATGCAGAAAGAGTACTTAATCGAACTGGGCGATGCGGTAATCGCCGTCAAAGACGCCAAGGGAAACGTCAGGCTAAATCAACTGATCAATACCACCGCTGCCGCCGCGGTTGGCGGTGCCTTTTGGGGATCGCTGATAGGACTGATCTTCTTGATGCCCCTGGCTGGCGCGGCGCTCGGTGCCGCCTCTGGCACGCTCGGCGGGTATTTGACCGACGTCGGCATCAACGACAAATTTATGAAGGATACCGCTGCCGCAATCCAGCCCGGCACCGCAGCGCTGTTCGTCTTGGTTCGCAAGGTCACCGCCGACAAAGTACTTGAAGGGCTCCGGGGGGAAGGCGGCACCGTTCTGAAAACATCTCTCGACCACACAAAGGAAGCGGCGCTGCAAGCCGCACTTGCGGGCGTCCAAGCTGCTGTTCCATCCGGGCCCGCTTAGAGCTGTCCGTTCTGCCCCCAACTACGGGGCGGAACGCCAGATTTGATCTGAACTGATGCGACCTGGCGCGCCAACGCCGCACAGGGCTACGTCGTGATGCGTATGCTTTCGCGGGCGCTGTTCTCAACCAGCGTCGGGGACCACTCCCTGATGCGTGCGATTAGCTGAGGGCTGCGCCGATGCGCAATGGGAGGCTGGAGATCCTGGCAAAAAGCCACGACTGAGGCGCTAAGTCAGGCTGCAACTTAGGCCAAGAAGAGCGTCTATGCCGCCTTCGCTGCCGGTGAGAGCTCGCGAACTCGGCAGGTGCAGCTATCAATGCCAAATCGTCGCGCTCGGCCTCGCGCCGTGGCAGCTTCCGCCGAGTCACTCCGGCGATAAGGCGTCCGGCGATGCCTCCGGACATCGCGAGAGTGCCGAGCTGCTGAAGCGGATGATGGCGCTTGGCCTGTCCGTGTTCGAACCCGACCCGCTGCCCGCGATTGAACGGTTCGAGCAGCGCACCAAAGATCACGATAGCACCGTGTCACCGTGATCGCAGAATTTACATCGATACAGTGCGTATATGCGAGCCACCGAAGCCGAGCAGCGATAGACAGAGAGGTAAGGGCGGGACCCGATGCCTTCGCACCGCAAGTTACTTTGATCGGTCTTCCAAGCTCGAGCGCTCAACTGGAGAGTCCACGCCAGCAAGATGACTCATTTTTCTAACAAGGTGTTCGAGAAATACTGGAGCGTCCGGGGCAAGGACGGTGCGCCTTATCAGACTCCTCAGGTCAGCTTTTATGTACAGCCCGGGGCAGTCGAAATTGTTCATTCCGAGGCCACTGTATTGATCAGGGCGCATGTCTGTTCCGTCTAGATTCACGCACATCGGTCCCCGGATGCTCATTGTTGTCATCCTAACCTCTCGCTCGGCCGCGAATCCGTTTCCTTTCAGGAATGCTCTTTCGCCAGCCTGATTGGCTTCATAGTGGGACATGACATGCGAACTCAGATCGACATACTGGACACGTCCAATCGACGAGAACTGCGGGTCACAATAAACATGCTGACGGAGCAGCTTGATTGTCGAAACAACAGCAACACCTTCATGACTACCTGCATAATCTCGCCACATCGCGCTCGATTCTTCTTCACTACAGAACCAACAGTTCGCTAGCGTTAATTCGCGACCATCCTCCACATTGCGGTTGCTCGAATTCTTAATTTGCTCCGTAAATCCAGGGTTGTTCTTGATGATTTCCCATTGAAGATATCGCTCGGTCATCTCCCGTGCGGCGATGACAGGCATCGCTCCCTCATCGGCATCCATCGAAAGCAACGTCTTCAGTTTCGCAAACCAGAGGGCGCTGTAAATCATCATTGAAACGTACTTGGGAAACGTAAGGTAACGCCATACGTGAAGGTTCAGTTCGGCCTCGGTTGAATGACGTAGTTGAAAATTCGCCATTGTGGAAATCCGCTTTTTAAAACGCACCACTCGCACTGCTCCGCTGCGAATCGGGAGGCTTCACGATGGCACAATGCAGGGTAGTAACGCGCGGCGCGGAAAGCTTGTCCCGGTTATTCACAGGTGACATCGCTACTGGAACGTCACCTTCGTCGCCCCAACAATCTCGATCTTGTCGGTCGCGGAGCGTCGATCTTCGGTGACGACGGTCAACGTGATCGGCGGGACCATGTCCGGACCGCGGTGTGGCGGCAAGGCGGGTATCAGTTCGTCTTGTGACTGCAGCGTCACGAGCTTTCGACCGTCCGGCAGAATGATCGGATCGGACCATCACCTCAGCGCGCCGTGCCCGGCGGTGCTGCAAACGGTTTTCGCCGAAGGCGAGTTTTTTGTGGTTGGGTCGGCGCCATGTCTAGTCGTCAAACATGTTGCCCGTCTCGTCGATGCGGTGGGCTGTGATCTTCGGAAGGACGACATTCTGCAGTTGCGGGTCGGCTGGATCACCGTGCATTCCAATAACGAAATGGGCCTTCATTACCCCTGCCCGTGAAACGAACGTCTCGGGCGCGGAAAAAACTAGTCGATCAAGTTGACTCTGCTTGATGACGAACGCGTTGAATATGGCCATGAACGCCGTTTGGCCCGCGAAATCGACGGCCTTGGCGAACTCAAAGTCCGGCTCGCGCTCCTGAATCGCTTCCTCGATTTGTTCGCGTGCTCGTCCGTGCATCAATCCATTTCTGATGTCGAACAGATCGCTTTGAATCTGGGAGCCGACCTTCAGGCGCGTCAAGAGGGCTTCTATTCGTTGCTTTTGAAACGGTCGGTGTGTGGATACTTCGTTGCAAGTTGGACAAAAGAGATCAGAACGACATTTCTGGCATTTGTCCCCGACGACAAGTTTGTCGGTTGTAGTCTCAGCGATCAATTCAAGCACAAACCAAAAGTACTGAAACTGATCCTCCATTATGGTGGAGCTGACGCCTGCGGAGTACCAGCGCAATGCGCGATCCACAGCGACGGAGTTTGGAGATGTTTGCAGTTCTTTGACGCTTTCGAATATTTCGGCAGTTATCGCTTCCGGTCGGTCCCGGTAGTCGTCTCGCTCGTAGGCAAACTGCTCCCTGTGTTCGACGCCGGGAGTCCAATCCATCAAAGTCGTTTGCGAACAATTTTGAAGGGCAGAGCCAGTCACAAAGCTAAGAAGGCGTAGAAACTGCCGTGCTGAATTTAGTGCGAGGTCCTCGGCAGCGGAAATTCCTTCGGATTGAAGGATGATCCGGAGTTCAAGGTCCTCCTCCAGCTCGGGCTCGCTCTCGATCAAACCGGACAATGTAATTTTGTATTCGCCGCGCGGATGTTCGTAATGCAGTTCAGAAGGCTGCTTTAGCCAGACGCAGATCGGCTTCAAGTCGATAGACAGCGAGCCACGTTTTCATTTCCGCTTCCACGAATCGACCTCCAGGGTGTGGGTCATCCAGGATCGTAGCAGAGAGAAAACGCGCCATCGTTAGCCGAGTTGCGACTTTGGACACCCGGCCGGACACTGTCGAGACGACGTTTTGATATCGCTACAGTTTTTTGTCTCTCTGGTCTCCCGCAAGGGGAGAAGGGCAGGGATCAACGTCTATCGTATGTCTCTGACACCAAAGCTCGGTGGGATACCTAGGGAGCGTCAACTTATTCGGGGGCAAACACGTTGTTGCGGTGGTGCGCAAGGTAGGCGCGGTGCTGATCTATCAGTTTTGGTATTAAGGCTGTGCTGGAGATCCCGGCGACCACGTACTGGGTCGCAGGGAATAGCGGAGAAATGAGGATAGTTCCGTCGTCCTCGAAGCTGATGAGGCCAGCATCAAAGGCGGCGTAGTATGCTGGCCCAAGTATGATCCCATTAAATACGTCCAGACGCTCTTGGTTGTCTGAATCGCACCACGGCTTGATGTGTGACGCCCGCAACAGTGCCTCCACCTCAAGGCCTGTCACTGCACATCTGCCTGACCAGTGGCGAAGTAGGTCGCGACGCCAACGGCCCTGACCTATCCTAGCTTTCACGAGCGTGTCTCGTGTCGTCTTATCTCGGATGATCTGCTGGAGGGTATCAGCAACCATCTGCTCGACTGGCGTGGCGAACGCAAGTTGCTCGCAAATAAGCTGACCAGCTTTTGGTGGAATGGCGAACAGATATCCTTGAACGCCAAGTTTTTGTTTCGTTATCGGAGAATTTCGCGCAGGCAATCGCTCGACAAGCGCATCTACAAACGTTGAGATTGGAACGGGCGGTGTCACTGCCCGATAGGCGACATCGACTCTACGCCCGTCGTTTTTCTCACACGCCCCCTAACTCGTCAGGCTGTGGTGCATCGTAAGCCGAGGAGGATGCGACGCCGATCGCGCCGATCGACTGGTTCGCGTAGGAAAAAATGACGTCTCCTGGCCGAACGAGTGTCATATTAGACCAGTGGGTGAATACGACTCCACCCGATCCGCTTTTCGGTGCCCAGAGATAGCCGCCGTCCCGCTCTTGCCGGTGCGTTTTGTTTAAGCCATGCAGTTCCGCCCGCCACATATCAGCTTTGTGCCAATGGTTCACGATGCTTGCGAGAGGCGGCCTGGACAACGTGTGTTTGCCGTTCTGCACCGTATTCTCGGCTCGGTCGCTCAGTCGGTGCAGCACTGGACGTGAGATCGACGCCGCACAACGAGCCCTCATTTCTAGCGCCATCGTGAGGGGGATGCTTGAAGTGGACGGCAACTCCCGCCATCGGCAAAAAGGAGGGAATAATCTCATTTGCACCCAAAAACGCACCCCAAATTGGAAATCGTGCCTAGGCTCTGGCGCCCTAGCTTAGTTCTGTACCGCAGCCAACGATTTGATTTTTCTATCTGATCAGTGGTGAGCGCGCCGGGGCTTGAACCCAGGACCCCGTGATTAAAAGTCATTTACTTGGAGTAAGGCAGCTCCATCTATGCTCATCACGCTTGTTTCGGCTACCGAGAACCAGAAAGAGTAGGGCGCTTGAACCATCGCTTGGGTTGCGCTACGTCTCTGGCTCAACCGTGCCGTTGCCAGGACCGCAGATCATCCGCGCTGACCTGACACCCTTCCTGAGCCGCCGCTTGAAGGTCGCAGTAACACACAATGGGGTGTTACGAAAGTTTGTTGCCCTGTTACGAGGGCGCCATTAATGCATTGATTTTGCTGGCTTTTTTGTTGTGGCTGGGGAACTAGGATTCGAACCTAGACAAACAGAGTCAGAGTCTGTTGTGCTACCGTTACACCATTCCCCAACGGAATAGCCGAACAAATTCAATGACTTGTTGATTTGTCCGGCTGTGGCCGATGGCGCTGTCGCGCAAATCACGGCTCAGGCGTGGAGGGTTTCTACCCGCTCGGCTGTGGGCTGGCAAGCGCTGCGACGCAGGGGTGTTTTGCGGTCCACTTGGGACGTGCGGGCCGTGGGATCGCAGGCTCCGGCGGCGCGCCACGGCGGCGCGCGACCGTTTGCCTCATCCGAAAATCACGTTTCCTGGTCGGATCGTCAGGCGCCGCATCGTCCTTCGGATACACAGCCCAAGGAGATCCGTGATGCCCTATGTCGATGGTTTCGTGCTGGCCGTGCCGAAGGACAAAATCGAGGCCTACAAGGCGCTGGCGCAATCGGCCTGCGCGATCTGGATGGAGCACGGCGCGCTCGACTATGTCGAATGCATCGGCGACGACGTGCCCTATGGCGAGCTCACCTCGTTTCCGCGCGCGGTGATGGCGAAGGAGGACGAGATCGTGGTGTTCTCCTGGATCGTCTATCGCGACCGGGAGACCCGTGATGCCGTCAACAAGAAGGTGATGTCGGACCCGCGGCTGAAGTTGGACGGCATGCCGTTCGACGGAAAGCGCATGATCTATGGCGGCTTCACGACGCTGCTGAGCGCGAGCGATCCCGTGGGGTGAGGGCGCTGACCCAGCCCACACCGGTGCTTGTCCATGCAGCATCGTGGCAAGCCGTTTCACTTGCCGGTACAGGGCCAGCATGCCATCCTCTCATCGCCAGGCATAAACAAACGGAAGCGGGCGCTTAGCCGAGCTTCCAAAAAATCCTGGTTGGGGAAACCCCTTGGGAGGTCTGATTTCATGAGATTGAAGCACGTCACCGGGCTGCTTTGCGCGGCTGCGATGTCCCTTGCGCTCGCTTCAGCCGCGCAGGCCCAGGACAAGGTCGTCAAGATCGGCGCGATCCTGCCGATGTCAGGCGGCACCGCCTCGATCGGCGCGCACGCCAAGGCGGCGCTCGAAGTCGCCATGGACATCATCAACAACCCTCATCCCGAGCTCGGCACTCTGCCGCTGGCCAAGAACGCAGGCCTTGCGGGCCTCGGCGGTGCCAAGATCGAGATCGTGTTCGCCGACAACCAGGGCAACCCGGCGACAGGCCAGAACCAGGCGTTGCGCCTGATCACGGAAGAAAAGGTGGCCGCCGTGTTCGGCTCCTATCAGTCCGGCGTCACGCTGACCTCGAGCGCAATCGCCGAGAAATACGGCATTCCCTTTCTTAACTCCGAGTCGGTCGCCGCCAATCTCACCGAGCGCGGCTTCAAATGGTTCTTCCGCACCACGCCGATCGCCACCGACTTCGCCAAGGCGTATGTCGATTTCCTCGCCGACATCAAGGCGCAAGGCGCCAAGACCGATGCAATCGCGCTGGTTCACGACAACACCGAATACGGCACCTCGGTCGCCAACACGATCAGCGCCGCCTTCAAGGAGAAGGGCCAGGCCATCGCAGTTGACGTTGCCTATCCCGTCAACGCGACCGATGTGCAGGGCCAGGTGCTCCAGCTCAAGGACAAAAAGCCCGACGTGATCATCATGATCAGCTACACGTCGGATGCGATCCTGTTCGCCAAGACTATGCAGTCGCTTGACTACAAGCCGGCGGTGCTTTTGGCCGACGACGCCGGCTATTCCGATCCCTCCTTCATCAAGGCGGTCGGCAAGATATCGCAAGGCGTCTTCAACCGTTCGTCATGGTCGGTGGGGCCGGCCGGCTCACCATCGGCCATCATCGCCGACATGTACAAGAAGAAGAGCGGCGAGGAGATGGACGACACCGTCGGCCGCCAGATGCAGGGCTTCTTCGTGCTGGCCGACGCAATCGACCGCGCCGGCTCGACCGACCCGGCGAAGATCCAGGCCGCGTTGAAGGCGACCGATCTGAAGCCCGAGCAATTGATGATGGGCTACAAGGGCGTGAAGTTCGACGACAAGGGCCAGAATATTCTCGCCTCCGGGCTCATCATCCAGCTTCAGGACGGCGAGAACTACACCGCGGTGTGGCCGAAGGCCAATGCTGCGAAGGCGCCGGTGCTGCCCTACAAGGGCTGGTGAGATTTGAAGGCGGGGCTGCGCGCCCCGCCATTCCCGAAATGATTTGATCAGAGCAACGCTGGCTCATGTCCTTTGTACTGGTGCAGGTGATCGTCGGCGGGCTTCTGCTTGGCGCTGTCTATGCCCTGTTTTCCTCTGGCCTCACGTTGGTGTGGGGCATGATGAACATCGTCAATTTCGCGCATGGCGATTTTGTCATGCTCGGCATGTACGTGGCCTATGTCGTGTACACGCTGATGGGGGGAGGGCCGATCCTCGGCGCGCCGCTGGCGACGCTGGTGCTCGCGACCGTCGGCGTCGTCGTCTATTTCGCCCTGATCCGCGACATCATGAAGGGACCGATGCTGGCGCAAATCCTCGGCACGTTCGGGCTTGCGCTATTGCTGCGCTATTCCGTGTTCTGGTGGTTCGGCGCCAACTTCCTATCGATGCCTCCGAACATCGTGGGCGGCACCTATGCGTTCGCGGGCCTGCGTATCGAGGCCTCGCGGCTGCTTGCCGGCGTGGTCGCGCTGCTCGTCACGCTCGGGCTGCATCTGCTGCTGACGCGGACCTCGCTCGGCTCGAAGATGCTGGCGGTGGCGGAGGATCAAACAGCGGCGCAACTGATGGGCATCCGTCCCGATACCATGCAGGCGATCGCCTGGGCGATTGCGGCCGGCGCCACCGGGCTCGCCGGCGCGCTGATCGCGAACTTCTTCTACATCGTTCCGACCGTCGGCGAGACGCTCGGCATCGTCGCCTTCGTCACGGTGTCGCTCGGCGGTTTTGGCAGTGTGCCGGGCGCCCTTGTCGCAGGCCTGCTGATCGGCGTGATCGAGTCGCTGTCGGGCTATCTGATCGGAGCGATCTACAAGGACATCGTCGTCTATGTCCTGTTCCTGCTCTTCCTCTGGTTCCGGCCACAGGGCTTGATGGGGAAGATGTGATGAGCAAGACCTGATGAGAAAGATGTGATGCGGCGCTTGATCTGGCTCTCGGTCGTCGCAGCGATTGCGATCGCCTATCCGCTGCTGCTGTCCTCGCCGTTCCAGCAGCGCCTGGGCGCGCTGGTGCTGCTTTATGCGATTGCGGCGTCCGCGTGGAATATCGTCGGCGGCTATGCCGGCCAGGTCTCGGTCGGCCACGTCGTGTTCTTCGGCTGCGGTGCTTATGCCGCGATGGGATCCTACGCAAAGTTCGGCCTGTCGCCCCTGTTCGGCATCCCCGGCGGGATCGTGCTCGCCGTGGGCCTGGCCGCGATCATCGGCGTGCCGACGCTGCGGCTGTCCGGTCATTATTTCAGCATGGCGACCATCGCGGTCGCCGAGACGATGCGGCTGATCGTGACCAACACCGATTGGCTCGGTGCCGCGGTCGGGCTCTCCGGGCCGACCGTGCCGCGCAACATCTTCGATCTCTCGTTTCTGTCGTCGCTGCCGTATTATTATCTCTTCCTTGCAATCCTCGCGATCACGCTGTTGATCACCTGGTGGATGACCAACAGCCGCATGGGATTTTACCTGCGTGCGATCAAGGATTCCGAGCGCGCGGCGCGCTCGCTCGGCGCCCCCGCCAGCCGCACCAAGCTCTACGCCTACATGCTGAGCGCAGCGCTGACGAGCGTCGCCGGCGCGCTCTATGCCATGATGTTCGGCTTCGTCGATCCCGAGTCCGGATTCGGCATCCTGATTTCGGTGAAGATCCTGATCATGGCGGCGCTGGGCGGGGCAGGGCTGCTGTTCGGGCCACTCGTCGGTGCCGCGATCCTGGTGCCGCTGGAAGAGATTTCCAACAGCTGGCTCGGCGGCAAGGGCGCCGGGCTCACCTTCGTGCTCTATGGCGCGATCATCGTCGTGATCGCGCGTTTCCAACCGGGTGGCTTGCTCAGCCTGTTCACGCGGCGCAGTAAGCCGACCAAGGACACCGGAGCTGGCCATGCTCCTTGAGGCACGCGAAATTACGAAGGCGTTCGGCAGCTTCAAGGCGGTGGACGACGCCTCCGTGACTTTGGAGCAGGGCGACATCCTCGGCCTGATCGGCCCGAACGGCGCGGGCAAGTCTACGTTCTTCAATTGCCTGACTGGCGATCTCAAGACCACTTCAGGCCGCGTCCTGTTCGAGGGCCGCGACATCACCGACTTCACGCCGGAGCTGCGCGCCGGGCTTGGGCTTGCCCGCACCTTCCAGGTGCCGCAGACTTTTGAGGGCATGACGGTGCTGGAGAACGTCATGATCGGCGCGTTCCTGCGCACCTCGCATCGCAAGGACGCCGAGACCAGGGCGCGCGCGGTGCTCGAGCGCGTCGGCATGATCAGGCTTGCGGATGCGCCGGCGCGTTCCCTCGGCACGCCCGGTCGCAAGCGGCTGGAGATCGCGCGGGCGCTGGCGACCGAGCCGAAGGTGCTTCTGCTCGACGAAGCCATGGCCGGCCTCAACGCCCATGAGGTGAGGCTCGCCATCGACCTCGTGCGCGACATTCATCGTTCCGGCATCACGCTCGTGATCGTCGAGCACATCATGGAAGTGATCATGTCGCTCGCCAGCCGCGTGATGGTGTTCCACCAAGGCAAGGAGATCGCCCGCGGCTCGCCGCGCGAGGTCACCTCCAACCCGGCGGTGATCGAGGCCTATCTCGGCAAGCGCGCAGCCAAGGCGGCCGCCGGCCACACGCCGGTCGAACTGATGGGCGGGCCGGACCTATGAGCGGGCCGTTGCTGCGGATCGAGCACCTCGAGGTGCGCTACGGCGATCTCATCGGCGTGTCCGACGTCTCGCTGGAGGTTCCCGAAGGCAGCGTCGTCGCGCTGCTCGGCTCCAATGGCGGCGGCAAGACCACGACGCTGAACGCGATCGCCGGCCTCATTCCCGTGCATTCCGGATCGATCCACTTTCGCGGCGAGGACATTGCCGGCGAGAGGGCGTTTGCGATCGTGCGCAAGGGGCTGGCGCTGTCGCCGGAAGGCTGGCGGCTGTTCGTGCAGCAGAGCGTCGAGAACAATTTGCTACTCGGCGCAACGCCGCTGCACGACAAGTCGCGCCAGGCCACGCTGCTCGAACGGGTCTACGAGATCTTTCCGCGTCTGAAGGAGCGCCGCAACCAGCGCGCCGGCACCATGTCCGGCGGCGAGCGGCAGATGCTCGCGGTCGGTCGCGCGCTGATGAGCGATCCGAAGCTGTTGATGCTGGATGAACCCTCGCTCGGTCTCGCGCCGGCGGTGGTCGAATCCATGTACGAGACCTTTGGCCGCCTGCATCGCGGGGGCCTGACCATCCTGCTCGCCGAACAGTCGATCGAGCTCGCACTCGAGGTCTCGGATTTCGCCACGGTGCTCCAGGTCGGCAAGAGCGTGTTGTCAGGCACGGCGGCGGCGCTCGCGGAGGACCCGCAGGTCCAGAAGGCTTATCTCGGCGTGGACTGATCGACGTCCGCTCGCGGTAACCGCGGCGATGTCAGCGCATGATGTTATGCTTTCGCTGTTTGCGAGACTGCCGGGAGATTGGATCGTGTTCTCAGACGGGCTTGGATTCGATGTTGGGGTCGCCCGACAACTTTTGAAAGAAGGCGGGGACGGCGAAGGCGCCGCCTATCTGGAGGCGTTCATCGCGAAAGGCTCTGTCATGGCCATGATCGAGATGGCTGAATATCTGGATGATAAGGGCGATCAGCCTGCCAGCCTGGCGTTGATGGCGCGAGCCGAGGCATCGATCGCCGACGACGATTGCGAGTCTTGGCTCTATCTCGCCGGGGCCTTGCGACGGGGGCTAGGGGCAGGGACGGCCCAGGAGCGGTACTTCAGGTCCTTCAATCTGAAGGAGCGGGTGGCCGAGTCCGGCCATTTGCTGGCCATTCAAGAAATGATCGCCAACTATTTTCACGGCCTTAACGGCGCCCCGAAAGACAGCGAGCGGGCTATCTACTGGGTAAGAAAGGCCGAGGCGATCCGGGACGAGAAGGCGAAACAGATCCTTCGCGACGAAGGATTGTCATAGCTCCGCCTGAAGCAGCAGCAACAGGCAGCCGGCCAGCCGCGTCTCCATCTCTTTCGACGAAAGCGACAGCGGCCCGGGATCGTTGAGGATCGCATTCACCAGCGTTCCCAGCACGACCTGGAAACCGAACGCGATGGTGCGGGTCTTGGCCGCCTTGCGTCCCTTGCCCATGGCCGGCAGCAGGAGAGGGGTGGCGTCCATCGTGGTGGCTTTCGCCAGCGCCTTGAACGCTGTCCATTTGTCCGGGCGGGTGTCGTCATGCTGGAGCGCGGCGCGCAGCACGCCCTCGTGGTTGCGCATCCAGGCGATGATGCCTTTGACAACGATTTGGCAGAGCTCGCTGAGGCCTGTCTCGGGCGACGGCTGCCTGATCTCGCCCAGTCGGTGCTCGCCGTCGCGCGCGGCCAGCGCCATCAAGGCGTTGAAATAGGCCTCCTTGCTCTCGAAGCGGCTGTAGAAGGCGCCAACGGTGGCGCCGACCTCGGTGCAGAGTGCTTCGATCGAGAGCTCGGCGAGGCTGCGCGTCCGCAGCATCTCGGCGCCCGCGCGCAGCAGCGCCAGCGTCGTCTCCCGGCTGCGCTTCTGGCGCGACGGGGCGACGCCGGGCAGGTCGAAATCGCGAACCCCGGGGTCTTCGGAACGTGGCTGCTTCCGTGCTTGCATCGCGGCTAAATGATAATCATAACTCTTATTATAATTTAGGTGGGGACGAGCTGCGGGTCAACCGTGGCCGTCGGCGGGCACCCAGGCCGGCCGAACAGGGAGGATCAGATGAGTGCACGCAGCGACACGCCGTTTCGCGGCACAGTCGGCAAGACGGTTGCGGACTCAAAACCCTGGTGGCCGGATTCGCCAAGGCCGCCCGAGGGCGCGCCGAACATCCTGGTGGTGCTATTCGACGACGTCGGCTTCTCCGATTTCGGCTGCTACGGCTCGGCGATCCGGACGCCGACAATCGACCGGCTCGCCGCCGAAGGCTTGCGCTATTCCGGCTTCCATACCACAGCGATGTGCTCGACGACGCGGGCTGCGCTGCTGACGGGGCGCAACCATCACTCGGTCGGCGTCGGGTGCCTTGCCAATTTCGATTCCGGGTATCCAGGCTACCGCGGCAAGATCGCGCGCGAGGCGGGGACGCTCGCCGAGATGCTGCGCACCCACGGCTATCGCAACTACATGGTCGGCAAATGGCATGTGACGCCGCTCACCGAGAGCGGCGCCACCGGCCCGTTCGACGGCTGGCCGCTCGGCCGCGGCTTCGATCGCTTCTACGGCTTTCTCGACGCCGAGACCGACCAGTACGCGCCGGAGCTCGTCTCCGACAACACGCATATCGATCCTCCGGGCACCTATGCCGACGGCTATCATCTGACCGAGGATCTGATCGACCAGTCGATCCGCTTCATCGGAGATCACGTCGCCGATCGTCCTGACGTCCCGTGGCTGACCTGGGTCGCGCTGGGGGCCTGCCACGCGCCGCACCAGGCACCGATGGATATCATCAGGAGCTACGACGCCTCGTTCGCGCACGGCTGGGACGTCGAACGCGAGCAGCGGCTCTCGCGTCAGAAGGCGATGGGACTGGTGCCGGAGCGAACGCGGATGCCGGCGCGCAATGACGGCGTGAAGGCCTGGGAAGATCATTCGGCCGACGAGCGTCGCGTCTTCACGCGCCTGCAGGCGGCTTTTGCCGGAATGCTGGACCATTCCGATCGTCATCTCGCACGCCTCGTCTCATTTCTGGATAAGGCCGACATCCGCGACAACACCATGATCATCGTGATGTCCGACAATGGCGCGAGCCAGGAGGGCGGGCCGCTCGGCTTCGTCAACGCGATGGGCCCATTCAATTTCGAGCCGGAGCCGATCGCGGAGAAGCTGAGCCGCATCGACGACATCGGCGGGCCGGACACCCACAGCAATTTTCCGCATGGCTGGGCGATGGCTTCGAACACGCCGCTGCGCCGCTACAAGCAGAACACCCATGGCGGCGGCATCCGCGATCCCTTCGTCATCAATTGGCCGAAGAAGATCGCGGGCACGGGCGAGCTGCGGCACCAGTTCGTGCACGCCTGCGACCTCACGCCGACGCTGCTGGAGCTGATCGGCATCGAGGCGCCCGCCGAGATCGCAGGCTGCCGGCAGATGCCGCTGGAAGGCGAGAGCTTCGCGCGTTCGATCACGGACGCGTCTGCTCCTTCAAAGAGCTCGCCGCAATATTTCGAGATGTTCGGCCATCGCGGCCTCTGGCAGGCAGGGTGGAAGGCGGTCGCTTTCCATCCATCGGGCACGCCCTTCGAGAGCGACAAATGGGAGCTGTTCCATCTCGATGAGGATTTCTCCGAGACCGACGATCTCGCGGCGAAAGAGCCGGAGCGGCTTGGCCGGATGATCGCGACATGGTGGGAGGAAGCCGAGAAGCACAAGGTGTTGCCGCTCGATGATCGCTTCGGGCCACGCTTTGCCGAGAATGCTGCGCGCTTCCACGGTGCTCGCCACCATTTCGTCTTCCATGCTGGCATGGGCCATGTGCCGACCGATGTCGCACCCGACGTGCGCAGTCGCAGCTATACGATCGAGGCGCATGTTGAGATCGACGAGGCGAGCGCCGATGGCGTGCTGATCTCACACGGCGACGCGACGTCCGGCTACAGCCTTTACGTCAAGGATGGCCACCTCGTGCATGACCTCAACATCGGAGGCAGTCACCAGATCATCCGCTCGGACCGCAAGGTGCCGTCGGGCGCGCGGCGGCTGGGCGTGCATGTCGAGCGTCTCGTGCGCAAGGAGCCGCCGGCGAAGGGCTCGCGCACTGGCATCACCGACTACACGCTACTGATTGATGGTGAGAAGGCGGGGTCGCTGCAGACCCAGCTCGGATTCCACACGCTGATCTCGTGGTCGGGCCTCGACATCGGCCGCGACCGCGGCAGTCCGGTCTCGCATTACGAGGCGCCGTTCCAATTCACCGGACGGCTCTCGCACGTCAGCGTCACCATGCACAACGACCAGAAGCTCGACGGCGATGCCGTCGGCAACGCGCAGATGGCGCGGCAATAGGAGCGAGGCGACTTACTTGATCTTGTCGTAGGCCACCGCGAAATCGCCGAGCGGCATCGGGATCGCGATCGTTTCCTTCGCCATGCTCTGGAAGGAGACCTTGAGCTGCTTGCCCGACCGCAAGGTCGCAAGCAGGTCCGGTGCGATCGGCGTCGAAGCGTAGCAGCCGCGGTTCTCGCAGGTCTGGATCTGGAGATCGACCGTCTTGCCCTCGTCGACCTGTAGCTTGGCGCCGATGGGAAGGTTGAGGCCGAGCGGCAATTGCAACAGCGCCACTGGTGTGCGGGTGTCGGGCGCGATGCGGATGTTGATCAGGACGATGGTCTGCCCGGTCTTGGTCAGCACCGCGTTCTGCTCCATCGCGCATTCGAGCGGTGCGTCGCGGCTGACGCTGGTGCAGCGCACGACCCAGCCGGGCGGCTGCGCCGGAGCGCCGTCAGCCTGCGGCTGCGTCGGAGCCGGTGCGGGCTGTGCCGCCGGGGCAGAGGGAGCCGCGTTCTTCTTGGCGCCTTGCTGGGCATGCGCGACACCCGCCGACAACAGGATGGCGGCGACAAGGGCGACAAGTCTGGATTGCATGAGCATGGCAAAACCGCGTTTACGTGAACCGAGGGCCTCGCTGTAACGTCGTGAGGCGCGCGGTGCAAGCTGCTACTCGGCAGCTTCCTTAACGGTGCCGTGCTCGACCGTCTCGTCACCTTCGCCGTCACCCTTACGGCCCCAGCCCGAGAACCAGTTGTTGAGCTCGTCGAGATAGAGATAGACGACCGGAGTGGTGAAAAGCGTCAGCGCCTGGCTGACGATCAGACCGCCGACCATGGCGTAGCCGAGCGGCTGGCGAATTTCGGCGCCCGTGCCGTGGCCGAGCATCAGCGGCACGCCGCCGAGCAGGGCAGCCATCGTCGTCATCATGATCGGACGGAAGCGCAATAGCGCTGCCTGCCGGATCGATTCCGCCGGCGTCTTGTGCTCATCGCGCTCCGCGGCGATGGCGAAGTCCACCATCATGATGCCGTTCTTCTTCACGATGCCGATCAGCAGAATGACTCCGATCAAAGCAATCAGGCTGAACTCGAAGCCGGCCGCCATCAGGATCGCGAGTGCGCCGACGCCGGCCGAGGGCAGGGTCGACAGAATCGTGATCGGATGGATGTAGCTCTCGTAGAGGATGCCGAGGATCAGATAGACCACGACCAGCGCGGCGAGAATGAGGAGCGGCACAGTGCCGAGCGACTGCTGGAACGCCTGTGCCGTGCCCTGGAAACTCGAATTGAGCGTCGGCGGCGCGCCGAGATCGGCCATCGCCTTTTGCACGGCCTCGGTGGCCTGGCCGAGCGCGACGCCCTGGGCGAGGTTGAAGCTGATCGTGATCGCCGGGAACTGGCCCTGGTGGCTGATCGAGAGCGGGCGGACCGGATCGGTGCTCCAGGTCGCGAAGGTCGACAGCGGCACCTGGTCACCGGTCAGCGGAGATTTCAGGTAGAGCTTGTTCAGACTCTCGAGGCTGCCCTGCATCTCCGGCAGGATCTCGAGGATCACCTTGTAGGTGTTGAGCTGGGTGAAATACTGCGTGACCTGGCGCTGGCCGAAGGCGTCGTACAACGTGTCGTCGATCAGCTGCGGCTGGATTCCGTAACGCGCTGCGGTATCGCGATTGATTTTGAGCTGAACCGTGGTGCCCTGGGTCTGCTGGTCGGTCGCGACGTCGCGCAGTTGCGGCAACGTCTGCATCCTGGCGAGGATCTTCGGCGCCCAGTCGTTGAGCTCGGCGAGATCGGCGTCCTGCAGGGTGAACTCGAACTGCGTGCGCGTTGGCCTGCCGCCGAGCCGGACGTCCTGCGCCGCCTGCATATAGAGGCGGGCGCCGGACACCTTCTCGAGCTTGGGACGCAGCCGCGCGATGATCTGCTGCGCGGAGGCATTGCGGACGCTGCGCGGCTTCAGCGTGATGAACATGTTGCCGTTGTTGCCGGCGCGGCCGCTGCCGCCGATGTTCATCGCGATCGTTGCGACGTCGGGATCGTCCATCACGATCTTGCCGAGCTCGACCTGGCGGCGCTGCATCTCCGCGAACGAGATGTCCTGGGAGGCTTCCGAGGTCGCGGTGATCAGGCCGACGTCCTGCTGCGGGAAGAACCCTTTCGGGATCAGGACGAACAGATAGATCGACAGGGCCAGGGTCGCGAAGAAGATCGTGAGGGTCGTGCGACGCCAGGCCAGGGCATGGTCGAGCACCCATTCGTAACCGCGCAACATCCGGTCGAAGCCGCGCTCGCTCCATTGATAGAACTTGCCGTGGGTCACCTCCCCATGCGCGCGCAGGAAGCGCGAGGCCATCATCGGCGTCAGGGTCAGCGACACGAACATCGAGACGAAGATGGTCATCGCCAGCACGACGGCGAATTCGCGGAACAGGCGTCCGATGATGCCGCCCATCAGCAGCAGCGGAATCAGCACTGCGACCAGCGAGATGCTGATCGAGACGATGGTGAAGCCGATTTCCTTGGACCCCTTGAAGGCGGCCGCCATCGGCGATTCGCCTTCCTCGATGTAGCGCGTGATGTTCTCAAGCATCACGATGGCGTCGTCGACCACGAATCCGACCGCGATGGTGAGAGCCATCAGCGACAGATTGTCGAGCGAATAGCCGACGACCCACATCAAGGCGCACGCGCCCAGCAGCGCCAGCGGCACCGTGATGGTGGGTATGACGGTCGCCCAGAAACTGCGCAGGAAAATGAAGATGACCATGACCACCAGCGCAATGGTCAGCAGCAGCGTGAACTGGACGTCCTCGACCGCGGCGCGGATCGTCGTGGTGCGGTCGCTGATGAGCTCGATCTTGATCGCGGGCGGGATCGCGGCGACGAGGCGAGGCAGGGTGGCCTTGATCCGGTCGACGGTCTCGATGACGTTGGCGCCCGGCTGCTTGAATATCACCAGGAACACGCCGCGCTTGCCGTTGGCCCAGGCCGCCTGCTTGGCGTCCTCGGCGCCGCTGACCGCCTGGCCGACATCGCGGATTCGCAAGGGACCGCCATTGCGATAAGCGATGACGACGTCGTTCCAGTCCTTGGCCTGCGTGAGCTGGTCGTTGGCGTAGATCGTGTAGGCGCGCTTCGGACCGTCGATGTTGCCCTTCGGGCTGTCGACAGTGGTGATCGCGATCTGGCTGCGCACGTCCTCCATCGACAGGCCCTTGGCGACGAGTTTCGCCGGGTCGATCTGGATGCGGATGGACGGTTTCTGCTGGCCGCCGATGAAGACCTGGGCGACGCCTGAGAGCTGGCTGATCTGCTGGGCGAGCTGGGCGTCGACCGCGTCGCTGACGCTGGTCAGCGGCAACGTGTCGGAGGTCGCCGACAGCAGCAGGATCGGCGCGTCGGCCGGGTTGACCTTGCGGTAGGTCGGTGGCGAGGGCAGGTTCTTCGGTAGCTGACCGCTCGCGGCGTTGATGGCGCCCTGCACGTCGTTGGCGGCGCCGTCGATGCTGCGGTTGAGGTCGAACTGGATGGTGATCGACGCGGTGCCCAGATAGCTCGTCGAAGTCATCTGGGCGATGCCCGGGATCTGGGCGAATTGCCGTTCGAGCGGCTGGGCCACCGACGAGGCCATGGTCTCCGGGCTGCCGCCCGGCAGATTGGCGGTGATCTGGATGGTCGGGAAGTCCACCTGCGGCAGCGGCGCGACCGGCAGCAGGGGATAGGCGACGAGACCGACGAAGAGAATGCCGGCCATCAGCAGCGATGTGCCGATGGGATAACGGATGAAAGGTGCCGAAATCCCGCCCGCGTTCATTCCTGTCGAACCTTGTTCTGGGCCGGATCCGTACTCGCCACGGCCGTCGAGACGAGGCTTCCCGGCTGAACCTTGAATTGGCCGCCGGTGATCACCTGCTGCCCGGGCGTCAGCCCTTCGTCGACGACCGAACGTCCGTCGATGGCGTAGCTGACCTTGATCTTGTGCAGTTCGGCCTTGTTGTCCTGATTGACCGTATAGGCGTAGAGGCCGTTGGTGGAATGCTGGACCGCGTCATCCGGGACAACGGTCGCATCCTTCAGGGTGCGCACCAGCAGGCGTGTCGACACCGACTGCCCAGGCCACAGCGCGTGGTCCTTGTTGTCGAACACCGCCTTGAGTCGGATCGTGCCGCTGCTGGTGTCGACCTGGTTGTTGATGACCGCGAGCTTGCCCTCGGCCAGCGTCTTCTTGCCGTCGGTGGTGAAAGCGATCACCCTGAGCGCGCCGGCCTTCTGGCCCTCGCTGATATAGGGCAGCTGATCTTCCGGCGCGGTAAAGATCACCGAGATCGGCTCGACCTGCGAGATTGTAACGATGCCGGTCTGCGTCGAGGAATTGACGATGTTGCCGATGTCGACCTGGCGCAGGCCCGCGACGCCGGTGATCGGCGCCTTGACCTGGGTGTAATCGAGCTGGGTCTGCGCGTTGGAGATCGCGGCATCGTCGGCGGCGATCTGCGCGGTGAGCTGGGCGACCGTCGAGCGCTGGGTATCGACCCGCTGGGCGGTGGCGAATTCGCCGAGCTTCATGGCGCGCTGGAGCTCGAGATTGGCATTGGCCAGATTTGCCTCGTCCTGCGCCTTCTTGGCCTTGGCCTGGTCGAGCGTGGCCCGATAGGGGCGGGGATCGATCGACGCGAGGAGCTCGCCCTCCTTGACGATCTGGCCTTCGGTGAAGGCGATCTTGTCGATCTGGCCATCCACCCTGGTCCGGACTTGGACGGTGTTGAAGCCCGCAACCGTGCCGAGACCGGTCAGGTAAACCGGAAAATCCACCTTCTGGACCGGCGAAACGCTCACGGGGACGGCGGGCGGGCGCGGCGGCCCCTTCTGTGCGGTCTGGATTTTTCCGGCCTCGAGCGCGCCGAATTTCTGCCAACCATAGTAACCCGCGGAGGCCACGGCCGCGATGATCAGAATCCAGAGGATCGGCCGGGACTTTTTCATATCGTCTCGTGTCGGCTCTTGTGCCCTAAACTACGAATTATGAGGCAATCATAGGGTTCCAGGGCGCTTGTATAATACACGCCAAGTTCCAGTGTAAACAGCACTATCCGTTGAGAATCCTAAACAATTGGAAAGCTTTGCACCGCTTAGGCAGCTCCGTGTCACTACGGTGTGCAGTGCTGGATTGTCCCGTCAGGAACGATCAGCGTGCAAACTTTGTGCAATGCTCGAAAGCGGTGTGCTCCGCACCGAGCGGCGCCGCGCATGGGCCGCAGGGCGACGGCTCGCAAGAACGGTTCTAAATCGTGCGGAGGCCGTTTCGGTTGTCAGGAAAACTGGCATCGGTCATATCGGCGCGCCACAACGGGAGCGCAGCATGGACGAACTGAACGGCAAGCTGATCGCGTGTCAGATCCTGATCACGGGATTGATCGCGCGCGTCGCCAACGAGCAGCGCGATCCCTTGCGCTTTCTCACCGACTTCCGCGACGAGATCAGAGCCGTGGTCAACGGCGTCAACATCGCCGGCATGGACAACAGCGATCGCGTGCGCGCGGTGGCGCAGAAGACCGTCGATGAATTGTTCTCGCTGATGAAGCCGCCGAGCAGCGATTGACAAAGCGCGCGCGACCGCCGAACTCGCGCTCTCTTTAGAACAAGTCCAATGTAGTTTTAGAACGATTTCAAACTGTAGTTTAGAATCGTTTTGATCTGGACTTATTCAAGGGTTCTCGCGGCTTGCTCGCATTGACCCGCTATTTTGCGGCCGATACCAACACACCAATCGTTCATCGAAGTGAATGGGCGAACAGGAATATGGGGCGTGTTTGGTAATGGGGCAGGTGGTCGCACCGAAGTCGTTGCGTTCGGTCGCAGCATTCGATGAAAAGTTCACGAGCGTTTCCGGCAAGAAGGTCTCCGCTGTCGCGGGCCTGATCGCGGCAGCATCGGTGTCGAGCGGCGCGGAAGCGCAGCAGTCGAATCTGCCGCCGGTGACGGTCGATGCTCCGGTCGCGCGTCCGCGCCCGGTGGCTTCGAAGCCGACGGCGGACCAGGTCCGCGCGCGCAATGCGCTTCGCCGCGCCGCGCAGCGGCAGCAGCCCGCGCAGCAGACGGCTCCTACCGTTCCGGCCGGCGAAGCCGACCGTAATCCGTATTCCGATCCGGCAGCGCCCTACAAGGTCGACCACGTCCAGGCCTCCGGCAAGTTTCCCGAAAAGATGCTGAACACGCCGAAGAGCATCACCGTGCTCAGCAAGGAAGTGCTCGAGGACAAGAACGCCACGACGCTGAAGGAGATCGGACGCTCCACCGCGGGTGTGACGCTGGGATCGGGCGAGGGCGGCAACGCCTTCGGCGACCGCTTCTTCATCCGCGGCTTCGACGCGCGCAACGACGTCTTCATCGACGGTATCCGCGATCCCGCGGTCTCGATCCGCGAGAATTTCTTCACCGAGCAGATCGAGATTCTGCGCGGCCCGGCCTCGTCCTACGCCGGCCGCGGCACCGCTGGCGGCGCCATCAACATCGTCACCAAGCAGGCGGGCGACGTCAATTTCAAGCGGATGGATACCGAGTTCGGCACCGACCGGACCAAGCGGGTCACGCTCGACGTCAACCAGGTCATCGATCCCACCTTCTCGGTGCGCGTTGGCGGCCTGTTCCAGGACGCCAACGTCGCCGGCCGCAACTACATCACCGACGATCGCTGGGGTTCGTTCATCTCGACCAAGTACACCCCGACCAACGACATCAAGATCACGACGAACTACGTCCACACCGACCTCAGCGGCTACCCGGATTTCGGCGTGCCCTTTTACAGGCAGGGCAACGTGCCGGTGACGTCGGCGGGCATTCCGCGCGGAAGCTGGTACGGCTTCCTCAACCGCGACTTCCAGACGGCGCGGCAGGATTTCGGCACCGGCACGATCGAGTACAAGGTCAACGACGCCATTACGCTGACCAGCAAGGTGCGCGGCGAGCACTCGGTGCTGAACTATATCGGCACGCTGCCGCAGAACCCGAACACGACCAGCCCCAATCCGCTACTCTGGACCACGACGGCGAGCGCGCAGAGCCGCTTGCAGAACGTGGACGTGTGGGCCAACCAGAACGAAGCCACGTTCAAGCTCGACACCGGCGGGGTCAAGCACACCACGGTGTTCGGCGTTGAGTATGCGAACGAGAACATCTCGATCGACCGCTATGCGGGCCTCGCGTCGGAGCTGTCCGGTTCCGCCTTCACGAGCAACGGCGCGGTGACGGGGGTCAATCTCTATTCTCCGCAATTCACCAACATCCCCTTCAGCATTCCGGGGATCGTCGGAAATCCGACGCGATATGGCGTCAACACCACCAGCGTGTATGCCATGGACACCGCGAACTGGCAGGACACGATCATCGTCAACGGCGGCGTGCGCTACGACGGCTACAGCCAGAGCTCGTCGACCAACGCGGCCTATCTGAAGCAGAACGCCGATCTTGTGAATTACAACGTCGGCCTGGTTTACAAGCCGATGTCGATCGGCAGCGTCTATGCGGCCTACGCCACCTCGGCCAATCCGTTCGGGTCGGAGCTTGATGCGACCGCGACCGACTACGGTGGTGTTCCGCCCAACACGGCCGTTTTGCTCGGACCCGAGCGTAACAAGGCGATCGAACTCGGCACCAAATGGGAGCTCGCCGACCGTCACCTGCTGGTGACCGGTGCGCTGTTTCAGACGACCAAGGACAATGCGCGCGAGACCGTCAACAGCGTGCTGACTTCGGGGGCCGCCTACAGGATCCAGGGCATCGACATCGAGGCCGAGGGCAAGCTCACCGACCGCTGGAGCATTTTTGGCGGCCTGGTGCTGATGCAGTCGAAGGTCACGCAGAGCGGCGTTGCGTCGAATCTGGGTCTGCAGCTTGCCAACATTGCCCACCAGTCGTTCAGCATGCTGACCAAGTACAAGTTCGACGGCGGCTGGGAACTCGGCGGGCAGGCGGTGTACCGCTCGAAGGTCTATGGCGGCACGTTCGCGGCCAACACCAACGAGCTGCCGAGCTATTGGCGTTTCGACGCGTTCATCGAGAAGAAGATCGACCAGAACTGGACCATGAAGTTCTACGCCCAGAACCTGACGAACAAGCTCTATTACGACTCGTTCTATCGCAGTGCCGTGCCCTTCGTGGCGGTCGCGCCGGGGCGGGCGTTCTACCTCGTGACGACGGCGAAGTTCTGATCATGTTGACGTGCCTGCCTGGCGTTCTGAGCAAGGATGATGTGGCGGATTTCCGCCGCATCATGGACGCCAGCGAATGGGAAGACGGGCGCTCCACCGCCGGCGCGCAGTCGGCGATGGTCAAGCGCAACGAGCAACTGCCGCCCGATAGCGAAATCGCGCGAAAACTCGGCAACCGCATCATTTCGGCGCTGACGTCGAACCCGCGCTTCATCGCGGCGGCGATCCCGCTCCAGATCTTCCCGCCGCTGTTCAACCGCTATGCAGCCAGCAGCGGCCACCATTTCGGCCTGCATGTCGACAATGCCATCCGCGGCGACCGCCTGACCGGCCTTCGCATCCGCACAGACCTGTCGGTCACGCTGTTCCTGGCCGAGCCGGAGGAGTACGACGGTGGCGAACTTGTGATCGAGGACAGCTACGGTTCGCACGAAGTCAAGTTGCAAGCCGGGGACTGCGTGCTCTATCCCTCGACCAGCCTCCATCTGGTGACCCCGGTGACCAGGGGAACGCGGGTTGCGTCTTTCTTCTGGCTTCAGAGCATGATACGGGACGATCAAGCCCGGAGCATGATCTTTGACCTCGACACCGCGATACAGGCGCTGGTGGAACGGCTCGGGCGTGACGATCCCGAAACGGTCAAATTGACGGGTATCTATCACAACCTCATTCGCTACTGGGCCGAAGTATGAAGATCATGTCCTTCCAAGCAAGCCTTGCCGCAGCTCTGGTGCTGGCGGCCGCCTGGCTTGCATCCCCTGTTTCGGCCCAGACACAAGCCGCGCCCGCGGCTCCGGTCCAGTCGACGGCTCAGCCGTCCGCGGTCAGCCCAGCCCCGGTTGTTGCTCCGCCTGCGGCGCCCCAAGCTGCCGCACCCGCGGCAAAGTCCGATGCCGGCATCGCGCCCGCCATGAAGGAATTGTCGCCCTGGGTGATGTTCCAGTCGGCGGATATCATCGTGAAAGCGGTGATGATCGGGCTCGCCTTCGCATCGCTGATGACCTGGACGGTGCTGATCGCCAAGTCGATCGAATTGTCGATCGCCGCAACCAAGCTTCGTTCGGCGCTGAAGAAGATCGCGGAGGCACGCTCGCTCGCCGAAGCGCAGATGGCGCTCGGCGCCAAGGAGGGCATCCTGCCGTCCTTCCTGGCGGCGGCGCTGCGGGAGGCGCGGATGTCGGCCGGCCTCTCCAGCGACACCGGCATCAAGGAGCGCGCGGCTTCGAGCTTCTCCGAGATCATGCGCGCGGAGGCGCGGCGCATCCGCGTCGGCATGGGCGTGCTCGCGACCATCGGCTCGACCTCGCCCTTCGTCGGCCTGTTCGGCACGGTGTGGGGCATCATGAACAGCTTCATCGGCATCTCGAAGTCGCAGACCACGAACCTCGCCGTCGTCGCGCCCGGCATCGCCGAGGCGCTGCTCGCCACCGCGATCGGTCTGGTCGCCGCCATTCCCGCCGTCATCATCTACAACTACTTCTCGCGCGTGACGAAGAGCTATCTCGAGCTCGTCAGCCGTGCCTCGGGCGCGGCGGGGCGGTTGCTCTCGCGCGATCTCGACCGCAGCCACGGCAGCGTGCATTCGCGCGCGGCGGAGTGATCCATGGGCGTTTCGCTCGCAGACAATGATGACGACGACGATTTCGGCGAAACGCATGAAATCAACGTCACGCCGTTCATCGATGTCATCCTGGTGCTGCTGATCATCTTCATGGTCGCAGCGCCGCTCTCGACCGTCGACCTGCCGATCGATCTGCCGACGTCGAGCGCGACGCCGCAGAAGAAGCCGGACAAGCCGACCTATCTCAGCATCAAGCCCGATTTGACGCTTGCCATCGGAGAGAACCCGGTCCACCGCGCCGAGTTGATCGGCACCCTCGACGGCCTCTCCGACATGAGCAAGGACAAGTATGTCTTTCTGCGCGCCGATCGCTCGGTGCCGTATGGCGAGTTGATGGGGGTCATGGAGCTGTTGCGCTCAGGCGGCTATTCGCGGGTGAAGCTGGTTGCGCTGGAAGGCGCTCCGGGGGCGCCTGCGGCAGGCGCCGCTCAGCCTTAGAGGCCGCGATGTCGGACGAGTCCAAACCAGCCCGGACGCTTTGGATTTTGGCAGCGGTGGCGGCGCTCGCGCTGCATCTGGGTGGTGCCGCGCTCGCGCTGGCGCACCTGCGCGCCGATGACGGCGATGACGGCCTCGGCGCGGCCGGCGCGGAGTTCGCTGTCGAGATGGCCTCGCCGAAGGCGCCTGACACCGACCTTCCGCCGGGACCGGATAGCGAAGCGATGCAGGAGCAGCAGGCGCTTCCCGAGCAAAAAGCCGAGACCAAGGAAACCGAGCTTCCAAAGGATCAGTCGCAACAGGTCGACGATCCCGATCGGGTCGTCACCGAGAACATCTCGAAGAAGCCGCAGGACGAGGATCCGAAGATCGCGGCGGTCGAGACGCCCGCTGCGGAGGCCTCGCCGAAGTCCGTTGCGACGGCGCGGCAGACGCTTGATGAGGACGCGCGCGAGGCCGAGAAGGCGCTGGCGCCTGTGCTGGGCATCGGCAAGGATATTCTGAAGCTGACCGCGGACTGGAACCGCAAGATCAGCGCGCATCTTACCGCCCACAAGGTCAACCCGGAGGGCAAGGAGCCCAACAATCAGAAGGTCAAGGTCTCCTTCGCGATCAATCGGCGGGGCAACGTGCTTTCAGTCGACGTTGCCGAGTCATCCGGGGATGCAGCTTACGATGCGGCGGCGATCTCGATTGTGCGCAAGTCCGATCCCATCCCGCAGCCGCCTGCCAGCCTGACCGACGACCGGTTCGAGCGCACCGTCGACATCATCTTCACGCCGCCGGACGCAAAGAAAAAGAAGAAGTCGGCTCAGCGCCAGTAGAGCCTGATCCCGACATAGACCACGACCAGGCAGGCGAAGATCAGGGCCACCGGGAGCGGCCGTTTCTGGGTCGCGCCCGCGGTCGCTGCCCCGAAGAAATTGGCCTTCTTCGGCTTCGGTTCGGGGCGGCGGAAAGCGGTAACATTGTCCGCCGCCGGTTCGGCCGCCCTGGGGCGGACGTCAGGCGGGGTTCCCGCGCCGCCCATCTCGGCATAGTAGGCCTTGTAGATGGCGCCGATGGTGGCCTCGGTAGCCTCACCCTCGTTCATCTGTGCCTGCAGGTTCTTGTAGCTCGCGAGGAATTCCTGCGCCCCCGGCGGCAGCGCGGACGACCCGTTGAGCTTGGCCATCATCTTCCAGGTGGCGAAATCGGCGCGGGCGCGGGTATCGGCGCGTCGCGCGATCAGCATATCGGCAGCTTTGACCAAGTCGGCCTCGAGCCCTTCGGCTTGTGTTCGGGTGTGTCGCTGTTCAACTACGCATTGCCGGTCAGAATGAGAACAGCCTGAATCACATAACCGGTCAACGTTCGCAGTATTGCTGAAATAACATCAAGATTTAGACCGAACTGGGAGCCTGCCAGCGGTAGCAGGATCAGCAAGCCGATCAGGATCAGCATCCCGAACGGCTCGAGCCGCGCCAGCGGCAGGGCGAGCGGCCGGGGCAGCAGCCCAACCGCGACGCGCCCGCCGTCGAGCGGCGGGATCGGCATCATGTTGAACACCGCCAGCACCGCGTTGATCAGCAGCGCGTTCTTGAGATTGTCGAAGATCCATTGCGCCGAGTTGGCCGGAGCCCAAGGCAGGGCGTGCAGGGCAAGAGCTGCGGCCAGCGCCAGCAGGATGTTGGTGGCAGGCCCGGCCAGCGCCACCCACACCATGCCGAGCCTGGGGTCGTTGAGCTTGCGGAAATTCACCGGCACTGGCTTTGCGTAGCCGAACAGGAACGGCGAATGCGCGAACAGCAGCATCGCCGGCAGGATCACGGTGCCGAACGGGTCGATGTGGCGGAGCGGATTGAAGCTGACACGGCCGAGCTGCGAGGCCGTATCGTCACCGAGACGATGTGCCACGAAGGCGTGCGCAGCCTCGTGGAAGGTGATGGCGAGCACCAGCGGCAGCACCCACACCGAGAGGTCATACAAAGAAATGTTCACGGCTCGTCCGTCCCGGTTTACCTGCGGTCTTGCAGCCGACCCAGCCAACCGGTGGTGCAGCAACGCTTCACCTCAACATAGGGTGACCGGTTCCGAAATGCCACGCTGCAAATGATCGGCGAGACCGGTGGCCATGACGTCGAGCCTTGGCGCCGGATGAGCTACGTCGGGATCGTCCCCTCATATCGGATCATGCCGTCCTCGATCGTCACCCAGCCCATCTTTTCGCTGACCCAGATATGCTCGGTCGGCACAAAGGCGTTGCGATCGTCGAAAGTCGCCAGCGCGACGCCCGCCAGCGTGCCGTTGCGCCGCCAGGCGAACAGGCGCGTGCCGCAGCGTTTGCAGAACACGCGGTCGATGTTCTCGGACGACGCATAGCGCTCGGTGTCGCCCTCGACCGACAGTGCGCGCTGGTCGAACTGCGCGCGGGCGAAGTAGGGCGAGCCCATTGCCTTCTGACAGATGCGACAATGGCAGATGCGGACGTTGAGCGGCTCGCCCTCCGCCTTGAACCGCACCGCGCCGCACAGACATCCGCCTTCGCGGATCATGCGACCCGCCACTCGGCGACCTGGCGCGCCATGCTCCAGTTCAGCTTGTCCAGATCGCCATCCATGCTCGAGTTCCCCCGTCTGGTGTTGGTGAAGGCGGCCCAGCAGAAGCCGCCATGAGTTCTGACTGCAATGGTACAGGTCCCCGGCAGGCTGCCATTGTGCCACCAATTGTCTGACTTGTTGACGCAAAAGCCCTTGGCGTAGTTGGGGCTGTCAGCGGGTGCGGTTGTCATGATCTCTATGGTGCGCGGCCGCAGGATGTTCGCGGGTTTCGTATAGCCGTCGACATGCATCAGGAACTGCACGAGATTCGACGGCGTCGCGATCCAGCCGCCATGGGAATCCATCCGCCGGACATTCATGCCGTAGGGACTTTCTCCCTGACCGTAATAGACGACCTCGCCGGCCTGACGCTGGTCGCGCGTGTCGCCCGCGATGGTCATGTCGGTGACGCCACAGCGTGCGAGCACCTCACTGCGGACATGCTCGGCATAGGCTTGGCCAGTGAGCTTCTCGATGACGCGCCCCAGCACGCAATAGCCGAAATTCGAGTAGGCGTAGCGTTGGCCCGGCAAGAGGTCCAGCGGCCGGTTGGCGAGCGTCCAGGTGATCAGCCCGGCATGATCCATCCGGGTATGCGTGAACATGGGATCGCGGTTGTCGTTGCTCCAGCCGCCGGCGGTGTGCGTCAGGAGATGCTCGAGCGTGATCTGGTTGATACCGGCAGAGTAGGGCGGCGGCCCGTATTCGGTGCCGAGCAGCCCGCCGGGCCCGAACACCCGGTCCGTCAGCTTGAGGCGGCCCTCCTCGATCAGGCGGAAGAGCGCGACCGAGGTGATCATCTTGCTGACGCTGGCGATCCGGAACAGATGCCGCGGCGTCACGGCCTCGTTCCGCTCGACATCGGCAACACCGAAGGCTTCCTCGTGAACAACAGTGCCGGCATAGCCGATCGCAAAGGATAACGCCGGCACGCCATATCTGTCCATGAAGCTGCGCGCGAGCCGTGCCATGGCGTCGCGCTCGGCCGGCGAGGGCGGACGGATGCCCGGCGGGTTGGGGGCGAGTTGCGCGAGCGTGGGCGATGACAGCAGCGGCAGCGCGCCTGCGCTCGCTGCGAGCTTCACGAAATCCCGACGTCCCAGCATGGTCCGCCCCCGCGGGCGGCCAATGTCTCAGTACGTCGCCCGTCCACCGGAGATATCAAACACCGCGCCGGTGGAGAAGGCACAATCTTCGGATGCGAGCCAGCTCACCATCGCGGCTAGCTCTTCCACCAGCACGAAGCGGCCTTTTGGAATCTTCGACAGCATGAAGTCGATATGCTGCTGCGTCATTTGGTCGAAGATCGCGGTCTTTGCAGCCGCGGGCGTCACCGCATTGACGAGGATGTCATGTGCCGCCAATTCCTTGCCTAGCGACTTGGTCAGCGCGATCAGGCCGGCCTTGGACGCCGAATAATGCGACGCGTTCGGATTGCCTTCCTTACCGGCGATCGAGGCGATGTTGACGATGCGCCCGTATTTCTGCTTGAGCATCGCGGGCACGACCGCCTTGCAGCAGATGAAGGGGCCGTCGAGGTTGATGCGCAGAACTTTCCGCCATTCCTCGAGATCGGTCTCCCAGACCGGCTTGTTGACCCCGGCAATGCCCGCATTGTTGACGAGGATGTCGATCTTGCCGAAGGCGGCAAGCGTCGCGTCGCGAGCCTGCTCGACGGCCGCGGTATCGGTGACGTCGACCTTGAAGACGCGGGCGTTGTCGCCGATCTCCTTCGCCGTCTTCTCGGCCAGCGCGGCGTCGAAATCCCAGATCGCGACTTTGGCGCCGGAGGCGACGAAGCGCTGAACGATGGCGCGGCCGAAGCCCTGCGCGCCGCCGGTGACGATGGCGACACGGTCGTTGAGATCGATCTTGTTCATGCTGGATGCCTTCTGGATGCCTTGGCGTCAGAGCATGTAGCCGCCGTCGACGACGAGGTCGACGCCGGTGGTGAAGGCGCTCTCGTCACTGCCGAGATAGACCGCCATGGACGCGATCTCGTCGGCGGTGCCGAGCCGGCCCATCTTCTGGCGGGAGACGAACATCTCCTTGCCCTGCGGGCCTTGCGCGGCGGCGCGGTCGAGCATCGAAGGCGTCTCGACGGTGCCCGGGCAGATGCTGTTGCAGCGGATGCCCTTGGTGATGAAGTCGAGCGCGACCGCGCGCGTCAGCAGCGACACCGCCGCCTTTGAGGCGCTGTAGACGTAGCGGTTGGCCGGCGGCCGCAGCGCCGCGCAGGAGGAGATGTTGACGATGCTGCCGCCGCCGCCCGCGAGCATGTCCGGCAGGAAGGCCCTGATGGTCCGGTGCATCGACTTGACGTTGAGGTCGAACGAGAAATCAAAATCCTCTTCCGAACACTCAAGGATGGTACCGTGGTGCACGAAGCCGGCGGCGTTGAGCAGGATGTCGACCTTGCCGACGCGCTTGGCGAAGGCGTTGACGTCGGCGGTGCTGCGCACGTCGAGCTTCGCGGTTTCGGCGACGCCTTCCTTGGTCAGGCTCGCGATGCCGCTCTCGTTGATGTCGGTGGCGATGACGGTTGCGCCTTCACGCGCGAATGCGATGGCGCATGCGCGTCCGATGCCTGCCGCTGCAGCCGTGATGACGGCGCGCTTTCCCTTGAGGCGGTCTGCCATTTTCTTCTCCCTTGCCTGAAAGTTCTATCGGATCGTCATTGCGAGCGAAGCGAAGCAATCCAGAGTCCCGCCGCGGAGGCAGCCTGGATTGCTTCGTCGCTTCGCTCCTCGCAATGACGAGTAGTCAGTGATTATCCCGCGCCACACCAAAGGTGCCGGCGACGTTCTGATAGCGCGTGGCGAGCTCCATGCAGGCGCCGGTCGACTGCTGGCCGACGGTGTTGCGATAAAGCTCCTGCCACGGCGTCTGGTTCGGCGGATGCTTGAAGCCGCCACTGGCCTTCAGCTCGGCGTGGCGCTTCTTCACCTCGTCGTCGGAGATGAGAATGTTGGCGCTGCCCTTGTTCAGATCGACGCGCACCTTGTCGCCGTTCCTGAGGACCGCGAGGCCGCCATTGGCAGCGGCTTCCGGCGAAGCATTGAGGATCGAAGGCGAACCCGAGGTGCCCGACTGCCGGCCGTCGCCGATGCAGGGCAGGGACATGATGCCACGTTTGATCAGCGCCGCGGGCGGTTGCATGTTTACGACCTCGGCGCCGCCGGGATAGCCGATCGGACCGGTGCCGCGGATGAACAGCACGCAATGCTCGTCGATCTCGAGCGAGGCATCGTCGATCCGCTCGTGATAGTCCTCCGGACCCTCGAACACGACGGCGCGGCCCTCGAAGGCATTGAGATCGGTCGGGTTGCTGAGATAGCGATCGCGGAATTCCTTGGAGATCACGCTGGTCTTCATGATCGCGGAATCGAACAGATTGCCGCGCAGCACCAGGAACCCGGCGTCCTTCACCAGCGGCTTGTCGTAAGCCCAGATCACGTCGTTGTCGGGTTTTGGAGCATTGGCGCAGTTCTCGCCGATGCCGCGGCCGTTGACCGTGACCGCATCCTCGTGGATGCGCTTGTGCTTCATCAGTTCGCGCACGACCGCCGGCACGCCGCCGGCGCGGTGGAATTCCTCGCCGAGATAGAAGCCGGCCGGCTGCATGTTGACCAGGAGCGGCACGTCGTGGCCGACCTTCTGCCAATCGTCGATGGAGAGCTCGACGCCGATGTGGCGCGCCAGCGCGTTGATGTGGATCGGCGCGTTGGTCGAGCCGCCGATTGCCGAGTTGATCACGATGCAGTTCTCGAACGCCTCGCGGGTGAGGATGTCCGAGGGCTTTAGATCCTCCCAGACCATCTCGACGGCGCGCTTGCCTGTCTCATAGGCGATCTGGCCGCGCTCGCGATAGGGAGCGGGGATCGCCGCACAGCCCGGCAGCGAGAAGCCGAGCGCTTCAGCAAGCCCGTTCATGGTCGAGGCGGTGCCCATGGTGTTGCAATGGCCGACCGAGGGCGCCGAGGACGCCACGATCTCCATGAATTCTTCATAGTCGATCTCGCCGGCGGCGAGCCGCTCGCGCGATTTCCAGACGATGGTGCCGGAGCCGGTGCGCTCGCCATTGTGCCAGCCGTTCAGCATCGGCCCACCCGACAGCACGATCGCGGGCAGGTTGACGGTTGCCGCCGCCATCATGCAGGCCGGCGTGGTCTTGTCGCAGCCGGTGGTCAGCACCACGCCGTCGAGGGGATAGCCGTAAAGGATCTCGACCAGGCCGAGATAAGCGAGGTTGCGGTCGAGCGCCGCGGTAGGGCGCTTGCCGGTCTCCTGGATCGGATGGGTCGGGAATTCCATCGCAATGCCGCCGGCCTCGCGAATGCCTTCGCGGACGCGATGGGCAAGCTCGATGTGGTGGCGGTTGCAGGGGGAGAGGTCGTTGCCGGTCTGCGCGATGCCGATGATCGGCTTGCCGGACTGAAGCTCGGCGCGGGTGAGACCGTAGTTCAGATAGCGCTCCAGATAGAGCGCGGTCATGCCCGGATTATGCGGATTGTTGAACCATTCCTGAGAGCGGAGGTGGCGGCGAGCGCCGTTGCCGGCGGGGGCATGCCCATTGGTTGGTTTTTTTGTCATTGGTTTCTCCTGCAATGCAAACGCACCGGCGTCCGTTTTAGGGTGTCGGCTTGTGCGATGCCCAACGGCGCGAGCGACGATTTGCCTGCCCGCTGGCGGGTCGTTTCCTCACAAATCCGATACTAGTCATGGCCACTTGGTAACGCTACCATTTTGTTCGTAGCGCCCACGCCTGAAACGGCTGGCCGGTTGTCCGAACGCCGGGCCGACGAGCTTTGCCGCTCGATTACCTTGAAGCCGAGATCGAGCACCGGATGTTCCGGGCGCCGTCCGTCGATCGCGTCGATCAGCATGCTGGCGGCCGTGTTGCCCATCTCGTAGCGGTTGGTGCGCACGCTCGTGAGAGTCGGGACGGCGGAGGCCATGAATTCGAGATCGTTGAAGCCGACGATCGCGATCTGTTCGGGGATCGCGATCTCGCGGCGCCTGCATTCGAACAGCACACCCAGCGCGAGGTCGTCATTGGCGCAGAACACCGCGTCCATGCCGGGCTCCCGCGTCAGGAGATCGGTGAACAGGGCGCCTCCGAGCGTCACCGACGTCGGTGTCGCCGTCGTGACGACGAGGCGTTGCTCGAACATTCCGGCGTCCTTCATGGCCGAGACGTAACCGTCGAGCCGCCGCTGCACCCGCGGATCCATCCGCGCGCCGACGAAGCCGATCTTGCGGTGACCTTGCGCGAACAGATGCGCAACCGCCGCACGGGCTGCATCATAGTGTGAAAAGCCGATCATCATGTCGATCGGATTGGGTCCGATCTCCATGATTTGCACGATCGGGCAGTCGGCAGCATCGAGCATCGCGCGGGATTCAGTGGTCTGGTCGATGCCGGTGACGATCAGCCCGGCCGGCTTCTGCGCAAGAAACAGCCGCAGCAGCTTCTCCTCCTGGAGAATACTGTAGCGTGTGTTGGACAACTGGATCGAGTAACGGCTGTTTTCGGAGGCGTCGTAGATGCCGCGCAGCACGTCGGAGAACACGTTATTGGTCAGTGACGGAATCAAGACACCGATCACCTCGGTGCGCTGCGAGGCCAACGCGCGCGCCGCCAGATTCGGCACATAGCCGAGCTCCCTTGCCGCGCTCTCGACCCGGGTCCGTTTGGCGAGCGACAGCGCCTCGGGATTGCGGAAGAAGCGGGACGCCGTGATCGGGCTGACGCCGGCAAGCTCGGCGACTTCCGCCAGCCGGATTTTGCCTGACTTGGTGCGGTTTCGACCCATTTGCTGCTCATAACACACTCACTGTCGCAAACAAAGGAACGTTGACAGCGCTACCAGCACAGACTAACCAAAGACAAATTGCCAAAACCGCACAAACTGCCGACAATGTCGCCCGCTAAGGTTGGGCTTCGTTCGGTGAAGTCTGAAAAAACAAGACGGTCGCGGCGCGAGATGCGTCGTGGACTTTCGAGGAGGGAGCTAGATGTCGTCTGTGCAAATCCGCGACGTGCGGAAATCGTTCGGCAATTTTGAAGTCCTGCACGGCGTTTCGATTCCGATCGAGGACGGCCAGTTCGTCGTCCTGGTTGGCCCCTCCGGCTGCGGCAAGTCGACGCTTCTGCGCATGCTCGCCGGTCTCGAGAACATCACCTCCGGCACGATCTCGATCGGCGACCGCGTCGTCAACAATGTCCAGCCCAAGGAGCGGGACATTGCGATGGTGTTCCAGAACTACGCGCTCTATCCGCACATGACGGTCGGCGAGAACATGGGCTTCTCGATGAAGCTGCGTGGCGAGAGCACCGAAGAGATCAACAAGCGCGTCAAGCGCGCCGCCGAGATCCTGGCGCTGTCGCCGCTGCTCGAACGCTATCCGCGCCAGCTCTCCGGCGGCCAGCGCCAGCGCGTCGCCATGGGCCGCGCCATCGTGCGCGATCCGCAGGTGTTCCTGTTCGATGAGCCCTTGTCGAACCTCGACGCCAAGCTGCGCGTCGCGATGCGCACCGAGATCAAGGAGCTGCACCAGCGGCTGAAGACCACGACCGTCTACGTCACCCACGATCAGATCGAGGCCATGACCATGGCCGACAAGATCGTCGTCATGCATGACGGCATCGTCGAGCAGATGGGGACGCCGCTCGAGCTCTACGACAAGCCCGATAACCAGTTCGTCGCCGGCTTCATCGGCTCGCCATCCATGAACTTCCTGAAGGGTCATGTGCGCGTCAACGGCGTCGCGACCTTCGAGGGCCCGAACGGCGTCAAGCTGCCGCTCCAGAACGCGCCGGCGGCGTCCGATGGCCGTCCTGTCGTTTACGGCGTACGTCCCGAGCATTTCACCATCGCTGACGACGGCGCCGATGCCGAGATCGTCGTGGTCGAGCCGACCGGCTCGGAAACGCAGGTGTTTGCGAAGCTCGGTGGTGAGCAGGTCGTCGCGGTCTTCCGCGAACGTCACCAGTTCAACCCGGGTGACAAGGTCAAGCTGAAGCCCGATCCTTCCGTGATTCATCTGTTCGACGAGGCGACGGGCAAGCGAGTGTAGCGAGGCCGAAGAACGGCCAAAGACGACCAATACAAGACGACCCAATACAAATATAAAATTTAGGGAGAGAACGATGAGCGATTTCGACAGGCGAAGTGTGCTTAAAGTCGGTCTGGGCGGCGCGGCGCTGCTGGCCGGCCCCGGCATCGTCCCGGTGCGCGCGGCGGAGTGGACCAACACGCCCGAGCCGAACGCCTCCATCCGCGTGCTGCGCTGGAAGCAGTTCATTCAGGCCGAATTCGACAAATTCGCCGAGCAGACCAAGGCGTTCTCCGAGAAGACCGGAGTCAAGGTCAAGCTCGAGGCCGAGAGCTGGGAAGACATCCGCCCGAAAGCCGCGGTTGCCGCCAATGTCGGTGCCGGTCCCGACCTGATCATCGGCACGCTCGATGATCCCCATAAATTCCCGGAAAAGCTGATCGACATGACTGACGTCGCCGACTATCTCGGCGCGCAGTATGGCGGCTGGTACCCGGTTGCCGAACGCTACGGCAAGAAGGGCAACAGCTGGATCGCCATTCCGCAGGGCGCGACCGGCGGCTGCCTGAACTACCGCGTCAGCCACGTGAAGGCCGCCGGCTTCGATGAATTTCCGAAGGACACCGCCGGCTTCCTCAAGCTCTGCCAGGCGCTGAAGAAGAACAACACGCCGGCCGGTTTCGCGCTCGGCCACGCCACGGGCGACGCCAACGGCTGGTGCCAGTGGGCGCTGTGGGCCTTCGGCGGCAAGGTCGTCAACGACAAGAACGAGGTCGTGATCGACTCGCCGGAGACGATCGCCGCGCTCGAATACGTCAAGCAGCTCTACGAGACCTTCATCCCCGGCGTGCTGTCGTGGAATGACTCGAACAACAACAAGGCGTTCCTCAACGGCGAGCTCAGCCTGACGCTGAACGGTATCTCGATCTGGACCGTCGGCAAGAACTCCACCGATCCGAAGCAGCAGGAAATTGCCAAGGACATGAACCACGCGCCGATGCCGATCGGTCCCGTGGGCGTGTCGACCGAGCAGCAGAACGTGCTCGTCTATTACGGCTACAAGCACTCGAAGTATCCCAAGGCGGTCAAGGAGTACATCAAGTTCATGATGGACAAGGCGAACTACGACGCCTGGGAGGTCTCCTCCAACGGCTACGTGTCGCCGCCGCTGCCGGCCTACAACGACAACCCGGTGTGGACGTCGGATCCGAAGATCACGCCGTATCGCGACTGCCTGAAGCGCTGCCGCGACAACGGCTTTGCCGGCGATCTCGGCTATGCCTCTGCCGCCGTGATGGGCGACTTCGTCGTCGTCGACATGTTCGCCGAGGCGGCGTCGGGCTCCGTGACGCCGAAGGCGGCAGCCGCACGCGCAGCCGAGCGCGCCAAGCGCTACTACCAGGTCTGATCAGCTGCAATCTACGCGGCGTCCGGTTCGCCGGACGCCGCGACTCTTCGTCAAGGGGAATCCGACATGGCAGTTATGGCCGAGTCCGCAGCCGCGCAGGTCAAGCGCAGCAGCTTGTGGACCAGAGCATTCGAGAGCCGGAATTTCCTCGGCGCGATGTTCATGGTGCCGGCAATCGCCATCCTCATCCTGTTTCTGGCCTACCCGCTGGCGCTGGGCTTCTGGCTCGGCATGACCGATACCAAGATCGGCGGAGCCGGGCGCTACATCGGCTTCCAGAACTTCGTCTCGCTGTCGAAGGACTCGGTGTTCTGGCTGTCGGTGTTCAACACGATCTTCTACACGGTCGCCGCCAGCGCGGTGAAATTCGCCATCGGCCTCTATTTGGCGCTGCTGCTCAACGAGCGGCTACCGTTCAAGTCGATGGTCCGCGCCATCGTCCTGTTGCCCTTCGTCGTGCCCACGGTGCTTTCTGCAATCGCGTTCTGGTGGATCTATGACAGCCAGTTTTCGATCATCTCCTGGGTGTTGATCAAGGCCGGCCTGATCACACGCTACATCGATTTCCTCGGCGATCCCTGGAATGCGCGCTGGTCGGTCGTCGCCGCCAATATCTGGCGCGGCGTGCCTTTCGTGGCGATCACGCTGCTGGCGGGACTTCAGACCATCTCGCCCTCGCTCTATGAGGCCGCCAATCTCGACGGCGCCACCAATCTGCAGCGCTTCCGCCACATCACGCTGCCGATGCTGTCGCCGATCATCGCGGTCGTGATGACGTTCTCGGTGCTGATGACCTTCACGGACTTCCAGCTCATCTACACCATCACGCGGGGTGGGCCGATCAACTCCACCCATCTGATGGCGACGCTGTCGTTCCAGCGCGCCATCACCGGCGGCAATCTGGGCGAGGGCGCGGCGATCTCGAACGCGATGATTCCGTTCCTGGTCGCCGCGATCCTGCTCAGCTTCTTTGGGCTTCAGCGTTCCCGCTGGCAGCAGGGCGGGAGGGACTGACCATGACCACGGCAGACGACCAAAGCGTCGGAATGGACTACCTCGAGAGCTTCCCGCGGAAGTTTTTTCGGGTCTACCTTCCGCTCGGCCTGATCATCTTCTTCCTGCTGTTCCCGTTCTACTGGATGGCAGTCGCGACGTTCAAGCCGGACGCGGAAATGTACGACTACGAAAAGTACAATCCGTTCTGGATCGTGCATCCGACCCTGGAGCACATCAAGAAGCTGTTCTTCGACACCGACTATCCGCTCTGGATGTGGAACACCGTGATCGTCTCGGTGTCCTCGACCTTCATTTCGCTGTTCGCCAGCGTCTGCGCCGCCTATGCGATCGAGCGCCTGCGCTACAAGGGCTCGCGCTATGTTGGCCTCGCGATCTTTCTCGGCTATCTCGTGCCGCCCTCGATCCTGTTCATTCCGCTGGCGGCGATCGTGTTTCAGCTCGGCCTGTTCGACGGCAATCTGGCGCTGATCCTGACCTATCCGACCTTCCTGATCCCGTTCTGCACCTGGCTCCTGATGGGCTATTTCCGCACCATCCCCTATGAGCTGGAGGAGTGTGCGCTGATCGACGGGGCGACGCGGCTGCAGATTCTGATGAAGATCACGCTGCCGCTGTCGCTGCCGGGCGTGATCTCGGCGGGCATCTTCGCCTTCACGTTGTCCTGGAACGAGTTCATCTACGCGCTGACCTTCATCTCCTCGTCCGAGAACAAGACGATCCCTGTCGGCGCGATCACCGAGCTCGTCAATGGCGACGTCTACCATTGGGGGGCGCTGATGGCGGCGGCTCTGACCGGCTCGGTTCCCGTAGTTATCCTTTATTCCTTCTTCGTGGAGTATTATGTGTCGGCGATGACCGGCGCCGTGAAGGAATGATCGCGGGGCCTGCCTTGAGCGCGCGCCAGGACGAATCGCCGAAACCGGCGCGTTCCGGCCAATAAAAAGGAGTAGGCTCTTGCACATTCTGGTTCTGGGCGCCGCCGGCATGGTCGGCCGCAAATTGTGCGAACGGTTGTTGCGCGACGGCCGGCTCGGCAAGAGCGACATCACCAAGCTGACCATGCATGACGTGGTCGAGCCGAAGGCGCCGGAAAAAGCCGGCTTTGCCGTCGAGACCGTGTCGAGCGATTTCGCCGTGCCGGGTGCGGCCGAAAAGCTGATCGCCGGCCGTCCGGACGTGATCTTTCATCTCGCCGCGATCGTCTCGGGCGAAGCCGAGCTCGATTTCGACAAGGGCTACCGCATCAATCTCGACGGCACGCGGATGCTGCTCGATGCCGTCAGGCTCGCAGGCGGCGGCTACAAGCCGCGCGTGGTGTTCACGTCCTCGATCGCGGTGTTCGGCGCGCCGTTCCCCGATGCGATCGGCGACGAGTTCTTCCACACGCCGCTTCTGAGCTACGGTACGCAGAAGGCGATCGGCGAATTGCTGCTGGCCGACTATTCCCGCCGCGGCTTTCTCGACGGCATCGGCATCCGCCTGCCGACCATCTGCATTCGGCCCGGCCTGCCCAACAAGGCAGCATCGGGCTTCTTCTCCAACATCCTGCGCGAGCCGCTGGCCGGCAAGGAAGTGGTCCTTCCCGTATCCGAAGACGTCCGCCACTGGCATGCCACGCCGCGCTCCGCCGTCGGCTTCCTGCTGCATGCCGCCACCATGGACCTCGCAGCGGTGGGGCCGCGCCGCAACTTGACCATGCCGGGCCTGTCGGCGACGGTTGGCGAGCAGATCGCTGCGCTGAAACGCGTCGCCGGCGACAAGGTCGCCGCCCGCATCAAGCGGGAGCCCGATCCCTTCATCGTCGGCATCGTCGGCGGCTGGCCGCGCAACTTCAATGCAAAGCGGTCGCTCGAGCTCGGCTTCACCACCGCCGAGAAGACTTTCGACGACATCATCCGCATTCACATCGAAGACGAGCTCGGCGGCAATTTCGTCGCCTGATCTCTGACTGAGCGGGTAAAGTGATGGCGAGCGTTGCTTGCATCGGCGAATGCATGGTCGAGCTCCGGCAGGCCCAGGGTGGACAATCCGCCGGACATTCCAGCGGGCAGGGCGGGGGCCTCTACTCGCGTGGATTCGGCGGCGACACGCTCAACACGGCCGTTTACCTCGCGCGGCTCGAGGTCAAGGTCGATTATCTCACCGCGCTTGGCGACGATGCCCTGAGCGATGAGATGATCGCGGCCTGGACTGCGGAGGGCGTCGGCACCAGGCGCGTCGTGCGGCTGCCGGGCAAGCTGCCCGGCCTCTACATGATCCAGCTCGATGCAAAGGGCGAGCGCCAGTTCTTCCACTGGCGCGACAGTGCGGCGGCGCGCCAGCTGATGAATCTGCCGGAGACCGACGATCTCCTCAACTCGCTGATGAGCTACGACATCGTCTATCTCTCCGCGATCACGCTCTCGATCTACGACGCGGCCGGGCGCGAGCGCCTGTTCGCGGCGATCAAGCGCGCGCGCCTGCTCGGCACCCGCTTCGTGTTCGACACCAATTTCCGCGCGCGGGGATGGCCGGATCGCGACGTCGCGCGCGAGGTGTTTTCAGCCGCCTTCGCGGCTGCCGACATCGTGCTGACCTCGACCGAGGATCTGCTCGCTCTTTATCCCGGCGAGAGCCACGAGCGGTTGATGGCGCGCATCCCGAGCCCTGAGCTGGTGTTCCGGCTCGCCGATCCGGTCAGCCTGCTGCGTTTTCCCGGGGGGCCCTACGAGGTTCGCGCCGAGCCCATGACTAAACCCGTGGTCGACACCACCGCGGCCGGCGACAGTTTTGCCGCGGCCTATATCGCGGCGCGGCTCGCCGGTTCCGACCCGGTCGAGGCCGCCCAGGCCGGGCACCGCCTCGCCAGCCTCGTGATCTGCTATTCCGGCGCCATCATTCCGGGTTATGCCATGCCGCCGAAGAAACGGCACCGGCCGGCGACGACGCGTCAGGCGACCAAGTGAAACGAAAGCCAAGATGACCACTACTGCCCAGCAGAACCACCTCGTCGCGCTGTTCAAGGCCGCGATCGTCATTCCCGTCCTCACCATCGAGCGTATCCAGGATGCTGTGCCGCTGGCGCGTGCGCTGGTGGCCGGCGGCGTCCGCACGCTGGAGGTGACCATGCGGACCCCCGTTGCGATCGAGGCGGCGAGGGCGATGATGGCCGAGGTGCCCGAGGCGGTGGTCGGCATCGGCACGATTCTCAATCCGGCCGACTTCACGCGTGTCGAGAAGCTCGGCGTTGCGTTCGGCATCAGCCCGGGCTTGACCCCGGACCTCTTGAAGGCCGCCACCCATAGCTCCTTGCCGTTTGCGCCGGGCATCGCCACCGCGTCCGAGCTGATGATGGCGCTGTCCTACGGCTTCGACGTCGCAAAATTTTTCCCGGCCGAGCAGGCCGGCGGCATCAAGGGGCTGCGTTCGCTGGGTGGGCCGTTCCCGAACGTGCGGTTCTGCCCGACCGGCGGGGTCGGCGAGGCCAATGCGGCGACCTGGCTCGCGGAGCCCAATGTGGTCGCGGTCGGCGGTTCCTGGCTGTGCCCGACGGCGGAGATCAGGGCCGGGAACTGGGCCGGCATAACTGCCATCTGCCAGCGCACCCTCCAGGCCCTTAAACCCGCGTGAAGTCTTGCCATCCCTGCGCTAAGACTTAGCTCAGCAAGAGACCGCCAGGGAGAAAGATCATGACCGCCAGCATCGTCGGATGGGCGCATACGCCATTCGGCAAGTTCGACACCGAGACCGTGGAAAGCCTTGTGGTGAAGGTCGCCAATGAGGCGCTGGCGGATGCCGGCATTTCGGCCGGCGATGTCGACGAGATCGTGCTCGGCCATTTCAACGCCGGCTTCTCGCCCCAGGATTTTACCGCCTCACTGGTGCTTCAGGCCGACCCGGAGCTGCGCTTCAAGCCGGCGACCCGGGTCGAGAACGCCTGCGCCACCGGCTCCGCCGCCGTCCATCAGGGCGTGCGCGCGATCGCGGCCGGCGCGGCCAGGATTGTCCTCGTTGTCGGCGTCGAACAGATGACGCGCACGCCGGGGCCGGAGATCGGCAAGAACCTGCTCAAGGCGTCCTATCTGCCCGAGGACGGCGACACCGTCGGCGGCTTCGCCGGCGTGTTCGGCAAGATCGCCAGCTCCTATTTCCAGAAATACGGCGATCAGTCCGATGCACTGGCGCTGATCGCAGCCAAGAACCACAAGAACGGCGTCGCCAATCCCTTCGCCCAGATGCGCAAGGACTTTGGCTTCGAGTTCTGCCGCGCGGAGAGCGAGAAGAACCCCTACGTTGCCGGCCCCCTGAAGCGCACCGACTGCTCGCTGGTCTCGGACGGTGCCGCTGCCCTGGTGCTGGCCGACGCGGAAACCGCCAAGGGCATGAGCAAGTCGATCGGCTTCCGCGCCACCGCGCACGCCCAGGATTTTCTGCCGATGTCCAAGCGCGACATCCTCCAGTTCGAGGGCTGCACGGTCGCCTGGCAGCGCGCGCTGGAGAAGGCGGGTGTTGCGCTCACCGATCTCTCTTTCGTCGAGACCCATGACTGCTTCACCGTCGCCGAGCTGATCGAGTACGAGGCGATGGGCCTGACGCCGAGGGGGCAGGGTGCCCGCGCCATCAAGGAAGGCTGGACGCTCAAGGACGGCAAGCTGCCGGTCAATCCGTCCGGCGGCCTGAAGGCCAAGGGCCATCCGATCGGCGCCACCGGCGTCTCCATGCATGTGATGACCGCGATGCAGCTCGCCGGCCAAGCGCCCGAGGGCATGCAGCTCAAGAACGCAAAACTCGGTGGCATCTTCAACATGGGCGGTGCGGCGGTCGCCAACTACGTCTCCGTACTGGAGCCGCTGAAGTAAGCTCCGACCTTGTAGGTGGGCAAAGGCGCGCAAGCGCCGTGCCCACCTTCTTATCTTGCGCTAGATCATGGTGGGCTCCCCCGGGGCCCTTAAAGCTCATGATCGATTTGCAGGGGATGCATCATGAGCAATGACTACGAAGATTCGCTGTCGATGGACGCACTCAACGATCGCATCGCGATTCTCGAGGACAATATCCGCCAGCTCATCGAGCAGGCCGCGGCCGCCTCGGGTGAGCAGAACGAGTCGCGGATCGCGGACCGCATCAACCAGCAGAATGAGGAGCTCGACCGTCTCCTCAAAGTGCGCGAATCCCGTCAGAAGAAATAGCCGACTTTCTTCGCCGGCGCATGCGGCCATACGCCGGCCGCCCTTGCGCACGTGCCGCCGCTGCCGTTAGCTGGACCGAAATCGCAGGGCTCATCTGAGCCCGCGCAATCGGGAGCGAACGATGGGGCCGCTGAAGGGCATCAAGGTCGTCGACATGACCACCGTGCTGATGGGTCCCTATGCGACCCAGATGCTCGGCGACTACGGCGCAGACGTCATCAAGGTGGAGTCTCTGGACGGCGACGTCACCCGCCTGATCGGCCCGATGCGGCACGCCGGCATGGGCCCGGTGTTCCTCAACACCAACCGCAGCAAGCGCTCGATCTGCCTCGACCTGAAGAAGCCCGCCGGCCGCGAGGCCGTACTGCGCTTGCTGAAGGACGCCGACGTGCTCGTCTACAATGTCCGCCCGCAGGCGATGGCGCGGCTTCAACTGGACTATGACGTTGTTTGCAAGATCAATCCGCGGCTGGTCTATGCCGGCGTGTTCGGCTTCGGCCAGGACGGGCCGTATGCCGCAAAGCCCGCCTATGACGATCTGATTCAGGGCGCCACCGCGCTGCCGGCCTTGATGGCGCAGACCGGTGACGGCGTGCCGCGCTATGTGCCGAACGCGCTGGTCGATCGCATCGTCGGCCTGACCGCCGTCGGCGCGATCTGCGCCAGCCTCGTCCACCGCGACCGCACCGGGCAAGGCCAGCGCGTCGACATCCCGATGTTCGAGACCATGGCTGGTTTCGTCATGGGCGACCACATGGGCGGATTGACCTACGAGCCGCCGCTCGACAAGGGCGGCTATGCCCGCCACCTCTCACGCGACCGCAGGCCCTACAAGACCTCGGACGGCTATCTCAGCGTCATCGTCTACAACGACAAGCAGTGGGAGAATTTCTTCAAGGCGACGGGACGCGACGACCTGCGCGCCGACGCGATGTTCGCGACATTCGCCGGCCGCGCCGCCAATATCGACGTCGTCTATGCCGAGCTCGCGCGCATCTTCGAGACGCGTTCCACGGCGGAATGGATCGACCTGCTGACCAGGGCGGACGTGCCTGTGATGCCGATGCACGACCTCGCGTCGATGCTGCACGACGAGCATCTGGAGGCTACCAACTTTTTTCCGGTGGTGAACCATCCAACCGAAGGGCCGATCCGAAGTATGAGGGTGACGGCGACCTGGTCCGAGACCGAGGCCGAACCGGTGCGGCTTGCGCCGCAGCTCAACGAGCACGGCGCGGAAATCCTGCGTGAGATCGGCTATTCCGCCGACGAGATCGACGCCATGGTCCGCGATGGCATCACCCGCTCGCCGCCCCGGAATGACGATGCACAGGTGCGTCCGTGAGCTTCATCACCGGTGTCGGCCTCACGCCTTTCGGCAAGCACGAAGGTTCGTCCTCGCTCGACCTGATGAGCAGGGCCGCGCAAACCGCGCTCGACGATGCCGGGCTCAAGCGCGCCGACATCGACGGCATCCTCTGCGGCTACTCCACCGTGTCGCCGCACATCATGCTGGCGACCGTCTTTGCCGAGCATTTTGGCATCCGCCCCGCTTACGCCCATGCCGTCCAGGTCGGCGGCGCGACCGGGCTCGCGATGACCATGCTCGCCCATAATCTCGTCGAGGCGGGCGTCGCCCGCAATGTGCTCGTCGTCGCCGGCGAGAACCGCCTCACCGGGCAGAGCCGCGATGCCTCGATCCAGGCGTTGGCGCAGGTCGGCCATCCCGACTACGAGGTGCCGCTCGGCCCGACCATTCCCGCCTATTACGGCCTGGTCGCTAACAGATACATGCACGAATACGGCGTGACCGAAGAAGGCCTCGCCGAATTCGCGGTGCTGATGCGCACCCATGCCTGCACTCATCCCGGTGCGCAATTCCACGATCCCATCGAGGTCGCCGACGTCATGGCCTCGAAGCCGGTGGCGATGCCGCTGAAGCTGCTCGATTGCTGCCCGGTGTCCGACGGCGGCGCGGCTTTCGTGATCAGCCGCGAGCGGACGGGAGAGGCCGGCGTGCGCATTCGCGGCTGTGCCCAGGCCCACACCCATCAGCACGTCACGGCAGCGCCCGCCCTGAGCCAACTCGGCGCTGAGATCTCCGTCGCCCGCGCCAGGGAGGCCACCGGCCTCGCGATTTCCGACGTGCGCTACGCCGCGATCTACGACAGCTTTACGATCACGCTCGCGATGCTGCTGGAAGACCTCGGCCTTGCTGGCCGGGGCGAGGCAGCCGCGCGCGTGCGCGCCGGCCATTTCAGCCGTGACGGCGCGATGCCGCTGAACACCCATGGCGGCCTGCTCAGCTACGGTCATTGCGGCGTCGGTGGCGCCATGGCGCATCTTGTCGAAACGCATCTGCAGATGACGGGGCGGGCGGCGAATCGTCAGGTGCGCGACGCCTCGATCGCGCTGCTGCACGGCGACGGCGGCGTGCTGTCGTCTCACGTGACCATGTTCCTGGAGCGGGTGCGATGAGCGAGCGTCTGGGCGACTGGACCAATGGCGAACACGCCGTCACCTATCAGACCTGCAGCGCATGCGGCCATGTGCAGTATTTTCGACGCGCCTTCTGCATGGCCTGCGGCGCGTCCGATCCGCGCGAGCAACGCGCCAGCGGCAAAGGCAGGGTCTACGCGGCCTCGCTGGTCTGCCGCGCCGCGACGCCTGAGACGCGGTCCCACGTGCCCTACAACATCCTGCTGGTCGATTGCGTCGAGGGCTTTCGCATGATGGCGCATGGTGAGAATGACCTCGCCATCGGCGATGAGGTCCATGCGAGCTTCAAACCGTTCGCTGGGAAGATTGTGCCGTTTTTCACGAAGAGATCATAGTAGGATTCGTCATTCGGGGGCGGTCCTGAGAGACCGAGCCTGGAACGGGAATTCTGGGCCTGGCCTGTGCGAGGGCCACCCCGGAATGACGAAAGCTCTCACCCGACTCTTAACTAGCGCCCGTAGAACAAGATGCTTGCGATGACGAGCATCGCCATCACCGCCAGCATATGCGCGAACGCTTCCGAGGCCGCCCCCTTGGTGGCTTCCTTCATGCCATTTTCTCCCTAGACTTGGGCGTGACTCATCGATGCGCGGTTAGCGCCCGACGGCCAATTGTTTTTACTCGGAACACCCCTTGCGAGTATCCGCCGCGATCAAGTTCCCACGCGGCGAATATCGACTGTGCCAAGGTCGTTCAGCAATGCGGCGGCATTTTGACTCGATGTTGTTGCTCCTGCGGACGCGCAAGAATACAGTTTCGCGGAACTATCGCCGCTAACGACAAAAAACATCAAAGGCTTAGGGAAAACTTCAGGAAAATCATGGCCCGCATCAACTACAGCGACCCGTCCAAGGCATCCGACCGCACCCGCGAAATCCTCGACAAGAACCGTAATGCCAATATCTTCCGGATGATGTCGCATTCGCCGAGCTATTTCGAGCAGTATTGCCGGCTCGGCGGCGCCATCCGGCACAAGGGCGAGCTCGATCCGATCGTGCGCGAGCTCGCGATCACCCGCACCGGCATCCTGTGCGAGGCGCCGTATGAGATCGTCGCGCACAAGCGCATCGGCAAGAATGTTGGCGTCACCGACGAGCAGAACGAGGCGCTCGAGAACTGGCAGGCCGCGAGCTGTTTCGACGAGACGCAACGCGCCGCACTCGCCTTCACCGACGAGATCGTCAAGCTGAACAAGCCGGCCGATGCGACCTTCAAGGCGATCTCATCGAAACTGACGCCGGCCGCGCTCGTCGAGCTGCAGCTCTCTGTCGGCTTCTACATCATGACGTCGAAATTCCTGGAGACCTTTGAGATCGACCTTCAGCCGGTCACCGAAGTGGTAGGCTGATCGAGGCATTGCTGTGAGGGATGCTCATGACGATCGATGAATATGCCGCCTGGGCTGCAACGATTGCGAAAGTCGATGAGCGTCCGTCCAACGAACGGCTGGCCTATCTGGGCCTCGGACTCGCCGGGGAATCCGGCGAGGTGGCCGAGCACATCAAGAAGCTGCTCCGCGATGACTGGCTCGACCAGGCCGGCCTCGTCGATGAACTGGGCGATGTCATTTACTACTGGGCCTGCCTGTGCGTGGCTACCGGCCAGCAGCCATCCGAGCTGCTCAAGACCAGCGCCGCCAAGATCAAGCGGCGGATCAGCGAGGCGGCGAGCCGCTAGGCCGCTCAGGTCGAGGTCAAGATATCCACCCTGGCGTTGGCGACGATCAAGCGGTCGGCGAGAAGCTGCGCAAGATTGCGCATGATGCGTTCGCTGGCGTGCGGGTGCTGCTTGCGGAAGCGCTCGAACGCTTTCAGTGGCGCCTCGAACGCCGTCGCAGCCATATCCGCGAAGACGTCGGCGGAGCGAGTGGTCTCGATCAGGGCCATTTCGCCGAAGGCCATGCCGGCTGTGAGTGTTGCGAGCCGCACTCCGTCGGGCAGGGTGACATGCACCGCGCCGCTGCGCAGGAAGAACAGGGCATCGGCGGGACCGCCGGTGGTGAGGATCTTTGTCCCGGCTTGATAGGTCCGGATCGTGCAGATCGAGGCGAGGTCGGTCAGCTCTTCCTCGCGCATACCGGCCAGCAGCGGCTGTTCGGCGAGCTCGGTGGTCTCATGGAAGTCGATCGAGCCGCCGTAGCGGTAGACGATCTGGTCTTCGGCCCATTCGATTGCGGTGTCGAGCAGGTAGAAATCGCGGACGTTCTTGAGCTCCGCGGTCCATTCCCGCAGGCTGTCCCATTCCTTGGAGGCGCGCCTGACGCCTGACAGGACGACGGTCACATTCAGCGCCGCCAGCTCCTCGAATGCTTCGGCCACCAGTCGCGCCCCGGCGCGCGTGGTGGAGGTGACGCGGTGGAGATCGAAGATCACGAATTGCGGTCGCGGCCGGCCCGCAAGCCGGCGCGAGACATAGTCGACCGCCGACAGCGACAGCGTGCCGACCAGCTCGATGATCCGTACGTCCTGCTCGTGGGCTGCGAGAATATCGCGCTCCTGCGGGCGGCGCACGCGCCGCGACGGGCTCTTGCCGATGTCATAATCGGCGATGACGGCGTTGCGCGCATCGTCGCTGCGGTTGAGCATATGCAAATCGTAATGCGAGGACAGCGCCTCGCACACCTTGATGCCGCGTACGCTGTTGCCGTGCTTGTCGAGCCGTGGCGAGTAGCTGCCGAGTCCGAGGCGGGCAGGGAGGGCGGCGAGAATTCCGCCGCCGACGCCGCTCTTGGCGGGGATGCCGATTCGGTAGATCCATTCGCCGGCATAGTCGTACATGCCCGACGACGTCATCACCGACAGCGTGCGCGAGATCGCGTAAGCGCTCAGCACCTGCTCGCCCGTGACCGGGTTGAGGCCGCGGTTGGCGAGCGTTGCTGCCATTACCGCGATGTCGCGCGCGGTGACCAGCACCGCGCATTGCCGGAAATAGACGTCGAGCACGGCAGCGACATTGTCCGAGATCACCGCATTGGTCTTGAGGAGATAGCCGATGGCACGGTTGCGGTCGCCGGTCTGGCTTTCGGAAGCGTAGACGGCCTCGTCGACGGCGAGATCGCGGCCGGCAAAACGACTGAGCGCGAGGCGAATTTGCTCGAAGGCATCCGGAACCTTGCTGTCGTGGATCAGCCCGGTGCAGGCGATCGCGCCGGCATTGACCATCGGGTTGAATGGATGGTTCTCCGAATTGAGCCGGATCGAGTTGAAGGGATCGCCTGAAGGTTCGACGCCGATCGCGCTCTCGACCCTGCTTGCGCCGAGCAGGTCCAGAGCGAGTGCGAACACGAACGGCTTTGACATCGACTGGATGGTGAAGAGCACCCTGGAGTCGCCGACCTCGTAGACATGACCGTCCAGGGTCGCGAGGCTGATGCCGAAACAGGCAGGATCGGCCTTGCCGAGTTCGGGAATGTAGTCGGCGACCGCGCCCGAGCTCTCCGCCGAGAATTCGTTGAGGCAATTGTCCAGAAACCGCAGCAAAGGCGGCTTCGAACGGGTCCAGGCGGTGGCGAGAGGCGAAAGCGGTTTCATCGCCTCTCTTTGTGCAACGCAATCAGGGCACGCGCAACCCGTCCGGCACCATGGTCTGCCGCCGGACCAGCAGCAGGGCAAGCAAAACCGTGGGGACGAGGATGGCGAGGCCGAGCAGCGTCACCTGCATCTGCGAGAGCGGCATGATGCCGCCGCCGGGGGTGGCCACCACGAACCCGCCGATCACCAGCAGCACGCGGATCGGCCATTCCAGCGCGCCGGCGCCGCGGAGATCGCCGACGAAGGGCTGGTAGCCCTGGATGCCGCCGCAGATGAACAGCGTGCCGAACGCCGCAAGCGCCATCAGCCCGAGACCGGCGAGATAGGGGCTCGGTCCCTGCAGCACCAGCGCCGGATTGAGCACGAAGAAGAACGGGATGAAATAGATGATGCTGCCAACCCACATCGATTCCCAGCCCGTCTTCATCGCCGGCGAGCCGGCAATGCCTGCGGCCGCGAACGAGGCGATCGCGACCGGCGGGGTGATCGATGACAGCATGCCCCAGTAGAAGATGAACATGTGCACGGCCATCCTGTTCAGCCCGAGTTTCTCCAGCGCCGGCGCGACCAGGATGGCGAGGAAGATGTAGCAGGCCGTCGTGGTCAGCCCGAGCCCAAGGATCAGGCTGGTGAGGGCGCACATGCCGAGCAGCAGGAACGGATTGTCGCCGGCGATGCGCAGCAGGTCGTTGGCGAGGCTCGACACCACGCCGGTCATCGAGAAGGCGCCGATCAGCAGGCCGCAGCCGGCGAGGATGCCGACGAGCTCGACGAAGGTGCGCCCGTTGACCTCGAGGAATTTGCCGATGGTCGCGACAGTCCAGCGCGTGTCCTTCGAGAACAGCTGGTTGAGGACCAGAAGCAGGGCGGTGGCGTAGAATGGCGCATGGCTCTCGCGCTTGAAGTAGAGCAGCATCACGATCAGCAGCGCGATCACGAAGACGTAGTACCAGCCGTCCTTGATTGTATCCATGACCCGCGGCAGCTCCGCGCGCGGAATGCCCTTCAGCCCGTGTCGCGCGGCGTAGGAATCGACCTGCATGAACAGGCCGATGTAATAGAGCACCGCCGGAATGATCGCCGCGATCGCGACATCGGCGTAGCTGACATTGAGGAATTGCGCGATCACGAAGGCGGTCGCGCCCATCACCGGCGGCGCCAGCACCGCGCCGGTCGAGGCACAGGCCTCGATCGCGCCGGCATAGGACGCGCGAAAGCCGCTCTTCTTCATCACCGGAATGGTCATGGTGCCGGCGGTGAGCACGTTGGAGATGATCGAGCCCGACATCATGCCGAGCAGCCCGCTGGCGAAGATGCAGACCTTCGCCGCGCCGCCGCGGAAGGTGCCGCACAGTGCGAAGGCGAGATTGATGAAGAACTTTCCGGCACCGGTCATCATCAACGCGGTGCCGAATACCAGGAAGCCGATTACGGTGTCGGCAAACGCCTGGATGGGAATGCCGAGCAGGCTCTCGCCCGACAGCACGTGATAGGCGGTCGCCTGCTCCAGAGTCGATTGCGTGCCGCGGAACGGACCTAACCAGCTGGATTCTGCGAACAGGGGATAAACGGTGAAGGGAAGCACGCTCAGAAGCAGGCTCCAGCCGCCGGTCCGGCGCAGCGCCTCCATCAGCATCACCCACATCACGAGACCCGCGGCGGTCACGCTGTTCGGCGCGCCGCCGAATTCCCAGCCGGCCTCCGCGGCCTTGCGGACGTTCGACATCAACACGAGCGCCGCGGCAAAAGTCACGACAAAGCAGAGGAGGTCATACCAGGGAATGCGATCAAGCGGCGCGCGCGGGGTCCCCGGGAAGATCAGGAACGTGAACGGCAGCATCAGGGCGATCAGGAGATAAAAGTACTCCGTGTTGAGCTGGGTGTAGCCGACGAAGAAGCGCAGCGAGAATTGCTGGTTGATGCAGAGCAGGATGGTCGCTGCGGTCGCGACGACGAGCGTCCAGCGCCAGGCCCCGCGCAAGCTTCGCACGCGCGTGACCTCCGCCTCCTGCATGTTGCCGGCCGCGCCATGCGGATCGTCGAACACGATCCGCTTGGCCTCGTCCTGCGGGGCGGTGGAGACTGAAGCAGACGACATGATCGACCCCGCGCGTGGGCAATTAACGCTGAGAACTAATCCTCGAACCCGTTCGGCATGTCGGCCTTCGCAAGCGCCGCGGCACGCGCCTTCATCCAGCCGTCGAGGAACGCCTTGTCATCCGCGGGCGGATTGGATTTTCCGTAATCGGTCCACGCGGCGCCAAGCACCTCTTGCCGCTTGATCAGCTTGTTGTTGTGCGCCTCCTGCGCGTCGCTCCATTGCCCGGCTTCCTTCAGCGCCTTCACCGCGCCGGGGTGCACCGGTACCACCCAGTTTTTGGTCTGGCGATCGGCCGCAAGCCCGCCCGCGCCGGGCGCGGAATCCTTGTAGGAATCGTAGTTCACGATCATCGCCTTGGTGATCGCATAGACCTGGTCGAGGGCTTGCGAGGCGTAGGCGACGAAGATCGGATAGGGATAGTTGCCGAGCTCGATCGGCTTGTCCGGCGAGATGCCGGCGCCGCAGGTCGCGGTCTGCGGGAAAAAGAACGAGCCGACCTTCTGCATCCGCGCCCAGCCTTCCTTGTCCTTGGCGGGCAGCGGCGGCCAAATCAGGCCGCGCGGCGAGGTCTCGGCTTCCTTGGCGGGGCCGGTGATGGTGGTCCCGAACGCGGCGTCGGTGTCGTTGTTGATCAGGCCCTTCCACATCGCGCCGTAGCTTGCGAACTCGACGACCTTGACGTCCTTCTGCGTCAGGCCGGCGAAGGCGAGCACCGCGAGCGAGTTCTGGTTCAGTGCTGGCGAGCCGACGACGAATCCGACACGCTTTCCCTTGAGGTCCTTGAGCTCCTTCACGCCTGTATCCGCAGCCACGCCGAGCGTGCCGCAATTGCAGTCGACGGATGAGAGCAGGATCTGGAGCGGTTGCGGGCCCCATTCCCTGGAGCCGAATTCGAACACGCCTTCCTGTGCGAAATAGGTGCCCGATCCCATCGCCGCGGAGACCGCACGCTTGGCGCGCAGCGGCGCGAGACGCGCGACGTCGTTGCCCGCGGGGAGCACGCGCACGTCGCTCGAGTATTTGTCCTTCATCATCTTGCCGACGCCGACCGCGATGTTGAAGCCGGCGGTGCCGGTGTCATAGGCGGTGAACGTCAATGTCGCCGGCAGCTTGATGTCTTCGGCGGACGCATAGCGTGTAGACGCAAAAGAAATGCCCGCCACCAAGGCAGGCGCGAGCATGATCAGCCCACGAAGCATGTTTCCCTCCAATGATCCTCGCGTTTGCCGCGACGATTTTCTTTCTTTGTTTGAAACAGGTTTTGTTTGAAACGGATCATGTCATCGCCATCAAGCGATGGCAACGCCGTACCGCGAACCCAGCAATGAGGCTGACAGATTGTCGCGGAAACGACGGGATAATGCAGTCAGTTCGCGACGATCGCGATCGCCTGTCCTTCGGCAACGACGTCGTCGAGCTTCACAAGAAGCGATGTGATCTCGCCGCTCACAGGAGAAAGCACAGGGATCTCCATCTTCATCGCTTCGACCACCACAATCTCATCGCCATCCGCAACGGTTCCTCCAACTTGCACGGGAGTTGCGCAGACGCGTCCGGCGATCTCGGTGACGATCTTAATTTCTGGCATGCCATCGCCTTTTTGTTGTGGTCGCAAAATGCCTGAGGTAGTTTCTTCTGCAAGCGGAATTTAATTCCGCACAGCGGAACAAGCGGTAGGGATCATGGGACGACGTTCGGAGCGGTTGAGTAGGCAAGGTGCGCTCGCTGGCGAAGCCGGTGAGGGTGATGTCATCCAGGTGGTGTCGCGCGCGTTCGACGTGTTGCGATGCTTCGAGGGCCACGATAGCAGGCTCGGCAATCTCGAGATTTCAAATCGCTGCGGCCTGCCGCGCTCGACGGTATCGCGGCTCACGCACACGCTGACCCGAATGGGGCAGCTGGTCTATCTGCCGCGCGATCAGAAATATCGCATCGGGCCGAGCGCGGTGGCGATGAGCGCCTCGATGATGAAGGGCGCGCAGCTGCGCAGCATGATCCGCCAGCGGCTCCAGGAAGTCGCCGAGCAACTGCCGGGCACCGTCGGCTTCGTGGTCCCGGATCGTTTCCATCTGGTCTATCTCCAGTTCGCGCGCTCGGCCTCGGCGCTCGGCTTGCACGAGGGCACCGGCAGCCGCATCTCGATGGCCTCGACCGCTGCGGGCGCAGCCTACACCGCGGCATTGGCGCCCGAGGTCGGCGATGCCTTCATCGCGGACATGGAGCGGGAAGCTCCCGAGGCTGCAAAGATCCTGCGGCCCCGCATCGAGGCCAACCGGCAGTCGCTGCATGAGCGCGGCTATGTCGTGGCCTGCGGCCTGTGGAGCCCGCATATCAACGGGCTAGCGGTGCCGATCTGGTCGCCGCAATACCAGACCTTCGTCGTCATCACGATCGGTCTTCTGTCGTCGATGTATGACGAGCAGCGTCTGCATACCGAAGTCGCCCCGTTGATGGTCGCGCTCGGCCGCTCGCTCGGCAGCCTGATGGACGGCGCGGAAGGCGACGTCTTCAACAATCGCATCTCGCGCAAACCGGTCGCCATGGCCGTGCACAACAATAACAAGCCGATCAATTCGGAGGGAGTGAATGAACTGGAAGCCGGAACTCGACGAGCTCGTCCGGCGCGAAGCCTTCGCGCGGGAGATGGGCGGCGTTGACAAGGTCAAGCGTCAGCATGACCAGGGCCGACTGACTGTTCGGGAACGTATCGACAGACTGACCGACAAGGGCAGCTTTCACGAAATCGGCGCCGTCTCCGGCGTCGGCGAATACGATTCCAGCGGCGAGTTGCAGAAATTGACGCCGGCGAACTGCGTGTTCGGCCGCGCGCGCGTCGAGGGCCGCACCGTCGTCGTGGTCGGCGACGATTTCACCGTGCGCGGCGGCTCGGCGGACGCGTCCATCTCCGCAAAACCGCTGATGGCGGAGGAGATGGCGCATGATCTCCGCCTGCCCATCGTCCGCATCATCGAAGGCTCCGGCGGCGGCGGCTCGGTCAAGACCATCGAGACCAAGGGCGCGGCGAACCTTCCGGGCGGCATCGGCGGCACACGCTGGTATCGCTTCACCACGGAGAATTTGTCGCGCGTACCCGTGGTCGCGCTCGGCCTCGGCTCGGTCGCAGGGCTCGGTGCCGCGCGTCTTGCCGCGAGCCACTATTCCATCATGACCCGGAAATCCGCGATGTTCGTCGCAGGCCCGCCGGTGGTGAAGGCGCTGGGGCAGGACCTCTCGAAGGAAGAGCTCGGAGGCGCCGATATCCAGACCCGCGCCGGCGCGGTCGATCATGCCGTCGAAACCGAGGAGGAGGCCTTTGCCTGCGCGCGGCGATTCCTGTCCTATCTGCCGTCGTCGGTTGACGGGCTGCCGCCGACCTTGCCGTGCACCGACAATCCGGAGCGCACCGAAGAGGCGCTGATGAGCGCGGTGCCACGCAACCGCAAGCAGGTCTACAAGATACGGCCGATCGTCGAACAGGTCGTGGACAAGGGTTCGTTCTTCGAGGTCGCCAAGAATTTCGGCAAGCCGATCATTGTCGGCCTCGCGCGGCTCGAGGGCAGGGCGGTGATGGTGCTTGCCAGCGACAGCTTTCACTATGGCGGCTCCTGGACCGCGGATGCCTGCCAGAAGGTGGTGCGCTGGGTCGACTTCGCTGAGACCTTCCATTTGCCGATCGTCTATCTGATGGACTGCCCCGGCTTCATGATCGGCCTTGATGCGGAGAAGGCGGGTACCATCCGCCAGGGCGTTCGCGCCATGGCCGCCGTCAACCAGACCACGGTGCCCTGGTGCACGGTGATTCTGCGCAATGCCTTCGGCGTCGCCGGCGTGGTGCATCAGCCGGCCGACCGCTTCTCGATCCGCTACGCCTGGCCGTCGGCCTATTGGGGCTCGCTCCCGCTCGAAGGCGGCATCGAAGCCGCCTATCGCGCGGACATCGACGCGGCCGAGGACAAGGCGGAGAAACTGAAAGAGATCGAGGACCGCCTCAACAAGCTGCGCTCGCCGTTCCGCTCCGCTGAAAAGTTCTGGGTGGAGGAGATCATCGATCCCCGGAAGACGCGGTCGCTGCTGTGCGAGTTCGCGCGGCTGGCGGAGCCGCTGCGAAAGTCAGGGCCGCCCGGGAATTTCTCGATTAGGCCCTAGGGTCAGCCTGCCCTCAGCCCGATACAATCGGGCAAAATTTGATCTAGCGCAAAGCCTCGCGCCCCATTGTCTGCAAGCCTCTCGCCGATAACAAGGGGAGGAACGCCATGACAAACGCGGGAAACGCGCTGCTTTGGACAGCCATCTATTTCGGTCTGTCGTTCGCTGCGATTTTTGCCGTTTGGTTCGCCGAGCGATTGCGGGCGAGTTTAACGAGCAAGCGGTAAAGCCCGCGAGCATCGCGACCAGGCCATAGGCAAAGCAATCGAGGGCTGTGCTCGCGCTTTGTCGCGGCAGCGATGACGTGACCTCAAAACAATAACGCGCTACGCTTCCCGGGCAAGAACAAGAGGAAGCGCTAATCGTGTATGACTTCATTATCGTGGGCGGCGGCTCGGCGGGGTCCGTGCTGGCCCACCGGCTCTCCGCCAGGAGCGCCAACAAGGTCCTGCTCTGCGAGGCCGGACAGGACACACCACCCGGAGACGAGCCGGCCGAGATCAGGGACAGCTATCCGGGGACGGCCTATTTCGATCCGCGCTTCCACTGGACCGAGCTCAAGGTCACGACCCAGATCGTCAGCCACAACAATCCGAACGAAGGACGTCCGCCGTTACGCAAATACGAGCAGGCACGCGTGCTTGGCGGCGGCTCCTCGATCAATGGCCAGATGGCCAACCGCGGCGCGCCGACCGACTACGACGAATGGGACGCACGCGGCGCTGCGGGGTGGAGCTGGAACGATGTGCTGCCCTTCTTCAGGAAGGTCGAGCGCGACCTCGATTTCGACGGGCCCTACCACGGCAAAGACGGCCGCATCCCGGTCCGCCGAATCCCCAGGGAGCACTGGACCCGGCATTCGCAGGCGTTCGCGCAAGCCTTCCAGCAGGCCGGACATCAGTTCGTAGCCGACCAGAATGGCGAGTTCGTCGACGGGTTCTTTCCGGTGACCCACTCGAACCAGGCCGAGCAACGCGTCTCGGCTGCCATGGGCTATCTTGATCGCGACACGCGCAAGCGCGCCAACCTGACGATCTCCACCAACACGCAAGTCAGGGAATTGCTGTTCGAAGGCACCCGGTGCGTCGGCGTGAAGGCTGTGGTCGAGGGGCGGGAGCAGGAATTCCGCGCCCGCGAGATCATCCTCTCCAGCGGCGCGATCCATTCGCCGGCGCATCTGTTGCGCGCCGGCATCGGGCCGGTCGGTCACCTCAAGGATATGGGCATTCCCGTGCTGATGGGACTGCAGGGCGTCGGCCAGCGCCTGATGGATCATCCCTCGATCTCGCTGTCGTCCTTTGTCCGCCGCGGCGCGCGGATGAACGAGCACACCAGGCGCCACATGCAGCTTGGCCTGCGTTACTCGTCCGGGCTCGAGGGCGTACCGAAAGGCGATATGTTCGTCGTCCTGCTCAGCAAATCGGCCTGGCACGCCGTCGGCGAGCAGATCGGATCGCTGCTGACATTCGTCAACAAGACCTATTCCGAGACCGGACAGGTCAAGCTTGCCTCGCGTGATCCGGCAGCCGAGCCGATCGTCGAGTTCAACCTGTTGTCCGACCGGCGCGACCTCGATCGCCTGATGAGCGGTTTCCGCAAGATGGCGGCCGTGCAGATGAGTGACGTCGTCAGGGCCGTGACGGACAAGCCGTTCCCGGCCTCCTATACCGACCGCGTGCGCAAGATCGGCGTGGTCAACACCAAGAATCGGATTCTGACCAGGATCGCCGCGGCCCTGATGGACGGGCCGGCAGTGCTGCGCCACTACATGATCGACAATTTCGTGGTCGAGGGCTTCACCTTCGACGACGTCATCAACGATGACGAGGCGCTGGAAGCCTTCGTGCGCAAGGCCACCATCGGCGTGTGGCACGCCTCGTGCTCGTGCCGCATGGGCCGGGCCGACGATCCGATGGCGGTGGTCGATCCAGAGGGGCGCGTCAAGGGCGTGCAGGGCCTGCGCGTCGTCGATGCCTCGATCTTCCCGGTGGTGCCCTGCGCCAACACCAATTTTCCGGTCCTGATGTCGGCGGAGAAGATCGCGGCCGCGATGATGCAGTGAGCCCGTGCGGCTTTTGGGCTGGCGAACTGCCTTGTCGATGACCGTCTAGGACCGCCAGTCAGACCGCAAAAGCTAAAGCGGGCGCCCGGAACGGTTCCGCGGCAGGCGGTCTGGCGGACATGCGTCCGGGGGCGGAACTTGGAACCCGGCTTAGGCGTTCTTTGCCAGATTTCGCCTTACGGCTGGGACCGGGCCGCTGACCGCGCGTCCCATCTCGGGCCGGCCGGAGCGCACTGTCGGCGATGGAGCTTCACGGGGGTTCAATGACCAATTCATCAAGCCGGGCGCAAACCAGCGACCCCGGAGAGTTGCCCAGGATTTCGACCGGCAGTGACGGCCTCGACGATATCCTGTACGGCGGGCTCGATCCCAATCGCATGTACCTCTACGAGGGTCGGCCCGGCTCGGGCAAGACCACGATGGCGCTTCAATTCCTTCTCGAGGGCGCCCGCTGCGGTGAACGCGTGCTCTATATCTCCCTGTCGGAAACCAAGCGTGAGCTGACGCTGGTGGCACAGCGGCATGGCTGGTCGCTGCAAGGCGTCGACATCTTCGAACTGGTGCCGCCGGAGACGACGCTCGATCCGGAGCGCGAGCTCACCGTCTTCCACCCCGCCGAAATGGAGCTGAGTGAAACCACCGGCCTGATATTCAAGGAGGTCGAACGGATCAATCCCGCGCGCGTGGTGCTGGACAGCCTGTCCGAGCTGCGCCTCCTTGCGCAGAACCCGCTGCGATACCGGCGCCAGGTTCTGGCCCTGAAGCACTTTTTCACCAACCGCAATTGCACGGTCATCCTCCTCGACGATCTCTCGTCGTCCCAGGACGATCTGCAACTCCATTCGATCGCGCATGGTGTCGTGATGCTCGAACAGCTCGCCATTGATTATGGAGCGGAGCGCCGGCGGCTTCGCGTGATCAAGATGCGCGGCATTCGATTTCGCGGCGGCTTCCACGATTTCACGATCGAAGCGGGAGGGGTGCGGATATTCCCCCGTCTGGTGGCGGCGGAACATCACACCTCGTTCATCGGTGAGTTGACGCCCAGCGGCAATACGCAACTCGACCAGCTCCTGGGAGGAGGGCTCGAGCGCGGCACCAGTGCGCTGCTTTTGGGCGCCGCCGGTGTCGGCAAGTCTTCTCTCGCGCTGACCTACGCGATCGCGGCGGCAGATCGCGGTGAGCATACGGTGTTCTTTGCCTTCGATGAAGGTCGCGGTACGGTGGAGGCCCGGGCTCGAACGCTGGGCCTGCCCCTCGAAAGCCATCTGCAATCGGGACTCATCCGATTTAAACAGATCGATCCCGCCGAGATGTCCCCCGGCGAATTCGCCGCCAATGTGCGCCAGAGCGTGGAAAAGGATAACGCGCGAATTGTTATCATCGACAGTCTGAACGGCTACCTCAACGCAATGCCGGACGAGCGATTTCTCATCCTTCAGATGCATGAGCTCCTGAGCTATCTCGGACAGAAAGGCGTGCTGACCGTCCTGATCCTCGCTCAGCACGGGCTGGTCGGTCCGATGGAAACGGCTCTCGATATCAGCTATTTGAGCGATGCCGTGCTGATGCTGCGCTATTTCGAAGTCGGCGGAACGGTGCGGCGTGCCCTCTCGGTCGTGAAGAAGCGCAGCGGCAATCATGAAAATTCCATCCGCGAGTTTCGTCTTGGCAGTGCCGGCATCACGGTCGGTCCTCCGCTGACCGGATTCAGCGGCATCTTTTCCGGGAATCCGCGTTACTCGGGCACGGAGATGCCGGAAGGGCTGTCGGAATGAGCGCCGACCGCGATCATTGCGTCCTGGTGTTTGCTCCGATCGGCCGCGATGGACCGGCATCGGTCGAGCTTTTCCGTAATTCGAATCTTCTGGCAATCAATTGTCGTGGTCTGCCTGAACTGGTCAGCGAGATGTCGGCGGGCGTGGGCGCGGTCCTTCTCGCCGAGGAGGGCTTGTTCGGAAAGGATACCCAGCCGCTGGCACATTGGATCGAGCGGCAGCCGCCCTGGTCCGACCTGCCCTTTGTCATTCTCACCAGCCACCGCGAGCAGCCGGCGGTGGTTGCCTGGCGCCGCAGCATCGTCGAGACACTCCGCAACGTTTCGCTGCTCGAGCGACCGGTTCAGCCGATCACGCTGACGAGCGCAATTCAATCCGCAATGCGGGCCCGCCGGCGGCAATATGAAATTCGGACCTTGCTGCAGGCGCGCGAGCGGACGGCCCAGGAGCTCGAGAAGCTCGTGGTCGAGCGCACGCGCGCGCTCGAGGAGGCCAACAAGCATCTGCGGGCCGAAATGGAAGAGCGTGCTCGCGTCGAGGAGACACTTCGTCAGGCCCAGAAGATCGAAGCCATCGGGCAATTGACCGGCGGAGTAGCTCACGACTTCAATAATCTGCTGATGGTCATCTCGGGTGGATTGGACATGCTCGATCGGCAGACGGATCCTGATCGGCGGCGTCGTCTGTTGGAAGGAATGGTTCAGGCGGCGCAGCGTGGTGCCGGCCTGACCAGGCAGCTTCTGGCTTTTTCACGGCGGCAGAAGCTCCGGCCCGAGGCCGTCGACATCCCAGCGCAAATCGGCGGCATGCGCGAATTGCTCGATCGGAGCCTGAGAGGCGACGTTCACGTCGAGTTCGATTTTCCGGAGGGGCTTTGGCCGGTGGAGGTCGATCCGGGAGAGCTGGAACTGGTCATTCTCAACCTGGCGGTCAATGCCCGCGATGCGATGCCGAACGGCGGCACGATCGTTGTCCGTGGCGAGAACCTGGCCGGCCTGGCCGAGGACGAGATCGCGGGCGATTACGTTCGTCTGTCCGTGATCGATAGAGGTGTTGGAATGAGCCCCGAGATCCTGGCGCGGGTCTTCGAACCGTTTTTCACGACCAAGGATGTCGGGAAAGGCTCGGGCCTGGGGCTTGCGCAGGTCCACGGATTTGCGACGCAATCACGCGGGATGGTTCGAATAAAATCGATCGTCGACGAGGGCACCAGCATCGAGCTCTATTTGCCGCGATCCAGGAATATTCCTTCGGGTGAACGGCATCTCATCGACCTGAACAGGGCGCGTCCCAAGAAGGCCAATCATGGCCGGGTTCTCCTCGTCGAAGACGACGACGAGGTCGCCGCGCTGGTCAGCGAGATGCTTGCGCAGCTCGGTTACCAGGTCACGCGCGCGGCCAGCGCTGCGGCGGCTCTCGGGGCCCTAGCCGACGGCCGCTCCGTCGATCTGGTGTTTTCCGACATCATGATGCCGGGCGGCATGAACGGTGTCGAACTCGCGTCCGAGATCAGGAGAAGGCGAAGCGACATCCCGGTCCTGCTGACGAGCGGATACGCCGAAGCCGCGGTTCACGAGGCCGAAATGGCCGGGATCCGGATACTGTCGAAACCCTACCACATCGACGAGCTCGCCGCAGCGCTCAGCGCTGCAAAATCGGACTTTCGGATCGGCGCGGAAACCAAGCGCTCCGGGGCGTCGTGAACGGGGCTGTGGCACCGCCTCGATAAGCTGCGTTCGATCGGGCGCTGCCGATTCAGCTAGTGAATGATCTGGTTTAGAAAAGCCTTCGCCCGTTCCGTGCGAGGGGCTTTGAAGAACGTTTCCGGCTCGGCCTCTTCGATGATGCTGCCACGATCCATGAAGACCACCCGATCGGCGACCTCCCGGGCGAACCCCATCTCGTGCGTCACGCACACCATCGTCATTCCCTCTTTCGCCAGCTCGACCATGGTTTCCAGTACCTCCTTGACCATCTCGGGGTCGAGAGCCGATGTCGGTTCGTCGAACAGCATGATCTTGGGCTGCATGCACAGCGCTCGCGCGATGGCGACACGTTGCTGCTGACCGCCCGACAATTGCGCGGGATACTTGTCGGCCTGATCCTGAATGCGGACCTTCCGCAGTAGGCCGAGTGCGCGATCGCGCGCCTCGGACTGCGAAATCCCGCGAACCCTGATCGGAGCCAGCATGCAGTTTTCCGCGACGGTGAGGTGCGGAAAAAGATTGAAGCTCTGAAATACCATCCCGACTTCACAACGTACGCTGTTGATGTCGGCGATGCGATTGGTCAGCTCGACACCATCGACGATGATCCTGCCTGCATCGTGCTTCTCGATATGGTTGATGCACCGGATGAGGGTGGACTTGCCGGAGCCTGATGGTCCGCAGAGCACGATCTTCTCGCCCTTGTCGACCTTGAGGGTAACGTCGTTCAGCGCGTTGAACGGGCCGAACCGCTTCACTACGTTCTCGACGACGACGATCTCGGCGGATCGTGTGGCATTGCTGACAGTCGATCGAGGATGTTCGTCTCCCCATTGCGAGCCCGTTCGGTACCCCGATGGTCAGCGGGCAGCGGCAACAGCATATCGCTTGCGAAGGATGGCGACGCACTGGGACGTCGCAGAGCTGATGACGAGATAGGCTACTGCTATGACGAGGTACATTTCGACGAGGCGGCCGTTGAGCTGCGCGAGCTTGGAGGCGGCACCGAGAAGATCCGTCAACGACAGGACATAGACGAGAGACGTGTCCTGAAACAGGATGATCGTCTGGCTCAGGATGATCGGGCTTGCCACCCGCAGGACCTGCGGGAGGACAATGTGGCGGTAGGTGTCGTAGGTGGACAGCGCGAGGGCTTGGCAGGCCTCAAACTGGCCCTTGTTCACGGCACGCAGTCCAACGCGGATGATCTCGGAATAGTAGGCCGCCTCGAACAAGCCGAAAGTGATGAAGGCGGTATAGGTGGCGCCGATCGGGATGGGGCGGCCGTTGCCGCTAAGGTGCCCGAGCACGATCGGCACCAGGAAGAAAAACCAGAACAGAACGAGGATCAGCGGGATCGACCGGATGATCGCAACGTAGCCGCGGATGATCTGGGCAACCACGGGAATCTCGAAGTGCTGCGCCAGCGCAAGGCAGGTTCCGAGAATCATGCCGATGGCGAACGCGGCGGCCGTGAGCGACAGTGAGAACAGCAGGCCCGACCAGAGATAGGGCCATGACTGCGCGACGATCGAGAAATCGAGGGCGTTCATTTCGCGGCCTCCATGACGTGGGGCAAGGCGCCTTGCCGCACTTCGCCGCCGGCGAGATCCTGGTCAGCCGGTAGCGTGGCGGGCGCGCTACCCGGAATCCGGACGGCTCTGTCGATCAGCGCCATGGCTTGATAGGCAATCAGTGCCAGACAGAGATAGACGATGGTCGCCGCGCCAAAGGCAGTGAATGTCTGGAACGTCGCTTCACTGATCTGGCGTGCCTGGGCGGTCAGCTCCATCAAGCCGATCGTGAGTGCGACGGAGGTGTTCTTGTAGATGCCCATCACCTCGCTCGTGAGGCTCGGCACGATGAGGCGCAAGGCCTGCGGCACGATGACGTGTCGATAGGCGAGGTAACCGCTGAGGCCGAGGGCGTTGGCGGCTTCGAGCTGTCCCTTTGGGAGCGCCTCGATGCCGGCCCGGACCTGCTCAGCTATGCGGGAAGCCGTGTAGAGCCCGAGGCAAAGAAGTGCCGGGAAGAACGATGCCCATGGTGGCGGGATCTGCTTGATTGCATCTCCGATTGCGCTTGGCACCACCTCTGGGAAAACAAAATACCAGAGGAACATCTGCACAAGGACAGGGATGTTCCGGAATATCTCGACATAGAGCCGGGCCGGTATCGCGAAGACGCGATTTTGCACCGTGCGGCCCACGCCGACGATCACCCCGATGCCGAAGGCGATCCACCAGCCGAAGAAGGCGAGAGCGAGTGTCCAGCCGAGGCCCGACAGCAGCCAGTCGATATAGCGCTGGCCGTCCGCCGTCTGTTCAAAAAGCACTCCGAACATCGCGAGTCCTCAAAGTTGCAGGTGCGGACGAGGATGACCTGGCGAGACGATCGGCTCCGACAGTCAGTCGACAGCATCGCTGGGATGCGCGATCCGGCCCATCAACTCGTCGGTGAGCGGAAATACGAGATTCTCACCCTTCGGCGGGATCGGCTTGGTGAACCATTTTGCGTAGGTCTTCTCGAATTGGCCTGATGCCATTTGCTTGGAGAGAACGTCGTCGACGAGTGCCTTGAAGCCGGCATCGCCCTTCGTGAACATCAGCCCGTAGTAGATCTTCGCGTAACCCTCGGGAAGGAACAGGAGTGCGTCCGGATTCGGCGCCGCAGCCTTGAGCCCGGCGAGGAGAATATCGTCCTCCATGAAGGCGGCCGCACGGCCGGTGTTCAACATGAGGAAGGATTCCGCATGGTCCTTGGCTTGGACGATGTTAAGGCCGAGCTGTTCCTTGGCGTTGACGCCCTGCGCGAAGCCGACCGCGTTGGAGCCTTGGGTGACGACGATCGTCTTGCCTTTCAGGTCGCCGGCGGTCTTGACGCCACTGGCGGCTTTGACCAGCCATCGCGGCTGGCTGACGAACGTGGCGACCGAAAACGAGACCTGTTCCTGCCGTTTCTTGTCATTCGCGGTGCCGCCGCATTCGATGTCGACGGTCCCGCTCTGGATCAGCGGTATCCGGTTCGACGAGTTCACCGGGGTGAAGCTGACCTTGAGATTGGGCAATCTCAGCTCCTCCTTGACGCGGTCGACGATCGCCGCGCAGAGATCGAGCGAGAAACCGACGGGCTTCTGGTCGGGCCCGAGGTACGAGAACGGTATCGAGGCCTCACGGTGGCCGATCGTAATCGCACCGCTGGATTTGATCTTGTCCAGCGTCGGGCTATCCGCCGCCGCGGAGGGGCTTGCGTTGATAGCTAAGAGCGCCGGGAGAAGTCCCAATACCTGAACGAGCTGTTTCATGGTTTTTGCCATCCCATCGTTTGTCAAATTCAAGCTGCAACCGAAGGGCGTCCGAGCCCTCGCCGGCGAACGACGTCGATCAGGCGATCGATATCCGTCGCGGTGTTGAACATGCCGAGCGATACGCGGATGCCGTCACGTTCGGGCGAAACGCGCACGCCGTTCTCCTCGAAATGCCCGAGCCAGTCCGCTGCGGGCAGGGCGATGACGTAGATGTGCGGAGCGCGGTGTTGTCGCTCGCGTGGGCCAACCAGGCGCACGTCCAGTTCGTCCAGGCGAGCGATCAGGTGATCGCCGAGGTCGAAGCAGTGGTTCTGGATGTTCTGCACCCCGATCTGCTCGATCATGTCGAGGGAAGCACCCAGAGCATGGATCGCGGGCAGATTGAAGTTGCCAAGTTCGAAGCGCCTGGCGGTCGGAGAGGGCGCCATTTTGTCCGGACGCGCGATGAGGTCGCTGGGGATATCGGCGAGGCTCGCGGCCGCCATATAGGCCGGTTCCAGCTCTCCAAGGGATTTGTCCCAATAGAGAAGCCCGAGCCCTTGCGGAACGAGCAATCCCTTGTGGCTGCCGGAGCCGATGAAGCTGGCGCCGATCGCCTTCGCGTCAACAGGTACGACGCCGATCGCCTGCATCACATCGACGACGAAGTAGAGCTTCTTCCTGGCGCACATCGTGCCGACGCTCTCGATGTCAAAGCAGTGACCGGCATGGAAGGTCACATGCGACATCGAGATCGCACGCGTCCTGTCGTCAATGAAGGTAGCAAAGCTGTCGCCGTCGACGATATCCGTCATCGGAACGAAGCGGATTTCTACGCCCTTCCGCTGCAGATTGAGGAACGCGTAGGCGTTGTTCGGATGATCGCCATGGATCATCAGAACATTGTCACCGGCCTGGAGCGGCAGTGCGTTTGCCGCGATGTTCATGCTTTCCGACGTGTTTTTCGTGAAGGCGATCTCGTCTGCTGTCACGCCGAGAAAGCGAGCGACCTTGGCGCGGGTCTGCTCCACCCGGTCGAGCCAGGCGCTTTTCGGGCCAGCCGTCTCGAAGCCCTCGCGGAGGAAGAGCTCGATCGCGGCTTTCACCGGGCGCGCGAGCGGCGTTTGAAATCCCGAGTCCAGATAAACCATCCGTTCAACGGCAGGGAATTCCTTCCTCACGGCGTCCACGTCGTAGTGACGAGACATGCACATCTCCTGTTGAGCGCGCCGTCGGACTTGGCAGTCGGCCGAGCGACGGAGCGACTTTTCGAAACGGCGAGACTGCGTTGCACAACTTTTGGTCAATCGCCCGCAGCGCCAAGAATATGAGCTTTCCGGATCGGGACAAATGGAATTGTCGAATATCAATAGATTTTATCCCGAAAAATGATAATTGTTGGATTATTGTGTATTTTGCTGCCAATCCCAACCGGTAGGGAAATGACGAAGCAAGTTGAGAGAGATGGACCCTTGGACCGCGCTCTCGCGATCGTTCGGCATGTTGCTGACCAACGCAAAGCCGTCTCAGCGGCAGAGATCGCGAAGGCTCTCACGCTGCCTCTTCCAACGGCGCACAGGTTGGTCGGAAATCTTGAAGGCCGCGGACTGCTTCAGAAGGCGTTGGGGACCAAGCGTTACGTTGTCGGTAATCAACTCGTCACGCTGTCCGCGACGGTGATCGGAGCGGCCTTCCGCACAGCGCGGCGGCACGCGGTACTTCGAGCTGTCGCGGCAGAAATCGGCGAACAATGCGAAATCGGCGTCGTGCGCGATAATTCCGTCGCGTATGTGGACAGCGTTCGCGTTTCGGAGCCGCAAGGCCTTCAGTTCAATCCGGGAGAAGCGGCGCCGCTACACTGCACGTCCACCGGAAAGATCTACATGAGCGGATTGCCCGAGCGGACCCGGGTGAAGCTGTGCCGCGCACTCGCTCTGACCAAATTCACTAAAACGACGATTGTCGATGTCCCAGCGCTGATGAAGGTGCTCGAAGAGACGCGGCAGCGCGGCTGGGCCAAAACGAACGAAGAGTACGTGAAAGGCGTGGTGGGGTGTGCCGTGCCCATCCTGTCCCCGGATCGAGAGCTCATCGCTTGCCTGGGCGTCTCCGTGCCGGTGGCACGCGTCAGCTTCGTCGAGTTGGATCGGTTCATAGGCCCACTGCAAAAGGCTGCCGCTCTGCTGTCGGAGACCATTTTGCAGGTTGAAGGGGATGACGACGCAGATGCCCAACGATGACATCCTGCTCCTGTTTTGCCCGACGAGTCAAATCGTTTTCGGTAAAGCGTAAGTCATTGATCCGCCACGCTCCGGCTACTGTGCATGGGGTTGTTTTCGCACTTTTTGTTTGAGCGCTGGTCGCGCCTTCCAGTACGTCTTCCGCCCAGCGCGCGGCATCCCGAACCCGAAGAAGCCGGTATCGCGCGGATCGGTGACGCCGCGGTCTTCGGCGTCACCACCACGATCAGGTCCTAAGCCATCGCGGCTTGCGGCTTCGGCTTCGGTTGTCGCGACAGCGTCAGCACGATCAGCGCGGCGAACACGCAGAGCGCGCCGGCGATGAAGAAGGCGGGCAGGTAGCTCTGATAGACCGTCCGCGAGAAGCCGGCGCCGAAGGCAGCGGTGCCCGCGCCGAGCTGGTGGCCGGCAAAGATCCAGCCGAACACCAGATTGGCGCGCTCGGGCCCGAATTTCTGCGCGGTCAGGCGCACCGTGGGCGGCACGGTTGCGATCCAGTCGAGCCCGTAGAACATCGCGAAGATCGAGAGCCCATAGAACGAGAAATCGCTGAACGGGAGGAAGATCAGCGAGAGCCCGCGCAGGCCGTAGTACCAGAACAGCAGGTAGCGGTTGTCATAGCGGTCCGACAGCCAGCCCGACATGATGGTGCCGAAGAAGTCGAAGATGCCCATCGCGGCCAGCAAGCCCGCGGCCTGCACCTGCGGGATGCCGAAATCGAGGCACATCGGAATCAGGTGCACCTGCACGAGGCCATTGGTGGATGCGCCGCAAACGAAGAACGTCGCGAACAGGACCCAGAACGCGCTGCTCTTCGAGGCGTCGCGCAGCGTGCCGAGCGCAACGCCGGTGATCGAGCCATGGCTGACGGGCGGGGCGGGCAGGGGTGTGGTGCCTTCGTCGCCGAACGGGCGCAGGCCCAGATCGCTCGGACGGTCGCGCATCGCGAGCAGGACCGCGAGGGCCGAAACACCAAGCGCGATGCAGACGAAGCCGAGCGCCAGCCGCCAGCCGAAACGTTCGGTGAGGCTTGCCAGCAGCGGCAAAAACACGAGCTGACCGGTGGCGACGCTCGCGGTCATGATGCCGACGACCAGGCCGCGCCGCGCCGCGAACCATCGCGTCGCGATGGTGGCGCCCAGCACCAGCGCGGTCATGCCGGTGCCGATCCCGATCACCACGCCCCACAGCGCGACGAGCTGCCAGACCTCTGTCATGCCGAGCGAGAGCACCAGCGCCGAGACCACGATGAGCTGTGCGGTCAGCGTGACGTTGCGCAGGCCGTAGCGGTTGAGCAGCGCTGCCGCGAACGGCGCCATCAGCCCGAACAGGATGAAGCGGATCGACAGTGCGGACGAGATCTCCGCCGTGCTCCAGCCGAACTCCTGCTGAAGCGGAACGATGAACACGCCGGGCGCGCCGACCGTGCCGGCGCTGATCAGCGCGGTGAGGAAGGTCACGCCGACCATCACCCAGCCGTAGTGGATATTGCGGCGGCCGAGCGTTGCCGCGAGCCAGTTCGAGATCATTGGGCCTCAATCTTAATGGGCAGGCGAGAGACCTGCGCAAGCTTGCAGAATGGCACGGGACTCGTCTGTCAAAAATGACAGAGTTCCCTCACTTCCGGACTTTCACGTCAGTGCGTCAAGCGCTCCACCGCGATCGCGGTGGCTTCGCCGCCGCCGATGCAGAGCGCCGCCACGCCGCGCTTGAGGTTTCGCGCCTCGAGCGCATGAAGCAGCGTCACGATCAGCCGTGCGCCGGTGGCGCCGATGGGATGGCCGAGCGCGCAGGCGCCACCGTTGATGTTGAGCTTCTCGCGGGGAATGCCGAGGTCGCGCTGCGCCGCCATCGCCACTACGGCGAAGGCTTCGTTGATCTCGAACAGGTCGACGTCGGCGGCACTCCAGCCGACTTTGTCCAAGAGCTTGCGGATCGCCGGGATCGGCGCCGTGGTGAACCATTGCGGTTCCTGGCTGTGGGTGGCGTGGCCCTTGATCTCGGCCAGAGCCGGCAGGCCGCCGCGATCGGCGAGCGACCGCTTCGTCAACACCAGCGCAGCGGCGCCGTCGGCATTGGCGGAGGAGGCCGCCGGCGTGATGGTGCCGTTGGCGCGGAACGCCGGCTTCAGCCCGGGGATTTTTGCGGGATCGACCCTCAGCGGATGCTCGTCATTGGCGACGATGCGGGGACCGGCCTTCTCGCTCAGCGTGATCGGCGCAATCTCGGCCTTGAACGCGCCGCCCTCGACCGCCTTGCGCGCCCGGCTGAGCGTTTCCATCGCATAGGCGTCCTGGTCCTTGCGGGTGAATTGATAGGCCTCTGCCGTGGCCTCGCCGAAATCGCCCATGGAGCGGCCGGTCTCGTAGGCGTCTTCGAGGCCATCCATCATCATGTGGTCGATGATGCGGTCGTGGCCGGCGCGATAGCCGCCACGGGCCCTGGCGAGGAGATATGGCGCGTTGCTCATGCTCTCCATGCCGCCGGAGACGACGATCTCGGCCGAGCCGGCGCGGATGATGTCGTGCGCCAGCATGGTCGCCTTCATGCCGGAGCCGCAGACTTTGTTGACGGTGGTGGCGCCGGTGGCGTCGGGCAGGCCGGCGGCACGCGCAGCCTGGCGCGCCGGGGCCTGGCCCTGGCCGGCGGGAAGGACGCAGCCCATGAAGACTTCGTCGACCTTCTCCGGCGCAAGCTTGGCACGCTCCAGTGCCGCGCCGATCACGTGTGAACCGAGCTTGTGTGCGGAGAGCGGCGACAACTCGCCCATGAAGCGGCCGAGCGGGCTTCGGACGGCGGAGACGATGACGACGGGATCGGCGGCTTCGGCCATGGGGAGACTCCCTCAGATGTCGAACGTGTAAGATTACGATCATCATATGATGCGGCGCAAAAAATGCAACCGCGTCCGGCATGAGAAATTGTCGTGGGTCAGATGAGATTTGCTCGTTCGGACGGACGAGGCGGAGAGCGCCTACCGCTTCCGATTCACAAACGCGCCCATCAGCCGCGTCGGCTCGTCCGTCAGGAACGACTCGCCGAAGACTTTGACGCTCAAATTCACCGACTCCGTCAGCGGCAGCTCCTCCCATTGCCGCAGCAGTGCCTTCTGCGACCGCAGCGCCTCGGGGCCGCATTCGAGCAGCGCCGTCACGAGGTGCTCGACCTCGGCATCGAGCCCGCCCTCCGGCGCGACCTTGTCGACCAGCCCCCACGCCAGCGCCGTCGGCGTGTCGATGTTCTCAGCGGTCATCACCAGCCAGCGCGCGCGGGCCCACCCGATCAGGCGCGGCAGCAGCGCCGCATGGATCACCGAGGGAATGCCGACACGCACCTCCGGCATGCCGAAATGCGCATCATGGGCGGCGATCCGGAAATCGCAGGCTGCCGCGACTTCGAGCCCGCCGCCAAGGCACCAGCCGGGCATGCGCGCGATCATCGGGGCCGGGAATTGGCGCACGGCCTCGCAGAGGTCGCGCAGGCGGCTGATGAAGGCCTCGGCGGACTTCTGGTCGAGCCTGGCCATCTCCTTGATGTCGGCGCCGCCGATCATGCTCTTCTCGCTCTGGCCGCGCAGCACCACAACCCGGATGCTGCGGTCGGACGAGAGCTGCTGCAAGCCTTCGCGCACCGCATCGGTGACGGGCGAGCCCAAAATGTTCAGCGAGCCGGCGTTGCAGATGGCGACATGAACGACGCCGCGCGCATCGCGGGTCACGCCGCAGTGGTTGTTGAGCATTTCCATGATGGGATCTCTGAGCTTCGTGGACGTGCGAATACGCCGGTCGGGATCACTTCCGGGCCGAAACGCATTGCTTGTCAAGCGGGCGGGGAGGGAGTTGCCAGCGCGAAGTCCGCAGCATAGTATGATGAAAATCATACCAAGAGACCGCGATGACCAGCATCGATCAACTCGACCTGTTTTCGCCCGCGCAGCGGCGCGAGCGGGTGGTGGAGTGGCAGGTGCCGGCGCCGGTTGCGAAAGTGGCGATGGGCCTGTCAGGCATGGATGCGATGCTGGGCATCCGCGACGGAAGGCTGCCGCCGCCACCTTTTGCCAAGCTGATCGGCTTCGTCATGGCTGTGGTCGAGCCGGGCCGGATCGTCGTGGAACTCGAGCCGCGCGAGGATCTCGAGAACACCATCGGCCTCCTGCACGGAGCTACAGCCGCCGCGCTGATCGACACCGCCATGGGGTGTGCGATCTCGACCAGACTGGAGTCCGGGCAGGGCTCCGTCACGCTCGATCTGAAAATGACCTTCCTGCGTCCGCTCTCGGTCCGGTCCGGGTTGATCTCCGCCGAAGGCAAGGTGATCAAGCTGGGACGCCAGAGCAGCTACACCGAGGGATTCGTCCGCGACGGTAAGGGGGCACTTGCGGTGCACGCAACGGCGACCTTTTCCATGATCGGCAACAATTTTACCGGGAATTAATGCGCCGTCCGGCCGATATCCGTGTTATTAGATGACCTTCGACATCCAATGAGATCCGCATGCGCTATTCCCGGGAACACAAGCAGGAAACCCACGACCGCATCGTGAAGAAGGCATCCGTGCGGCTGCGCGAAAAGGGCGCCCACGGCATCGGTGTCGCCGACCTCATGAAGGAAGCGGGCCTGACCCACGGCGGCTTCTACGCCCATTTCGATTCCCGCGAGGCGCTGGTGATCGAGGCGTTCGACTACGCCATGAATCGCTCGATGGAGCACTGGCGCAAGCAGTCCGATCAGGTCGCGCCGGAAAAGCAGCTCAGTCAGATCGTCGAGACCTATCTCTCGACGGTGCATCGCGACAACCCCGGTCACGGTTGCTCGATCCCCGCGCTAGGCGCCGAGATCGCCCGCGAGAGCCCGAAGACGCGAAAGGCGTTTGCCGGCAAGCTCGACGAGATGATCGAGATGATGACAGACTTCATCCCGAATCTGCCGCGCAAGGCCGCGCGCAAGCAGGCGATCGCGACGCTGGCCACCATGGCCGGCACCATGCTGCTGGCGCGCATCGCCGGCTCCAGCGAGCTGTCGGACGAGGTGCTGAAGACGGGCAAGGACAGCGCGCTGGATGGCGCCCGCCGCGAGCCGAAGGCTGCGGTTGCGAAGAAGGCGAAGCAGAGTTAGGCGGAGGTGCCGTTGAATGCGTAGGGTGGGTTAGCCGAAGGCGTAACCCACCATGCTTCACTGAGCGCTGGACGAAGTTGGTGGGTTAGCCGAGCAGATGCGCTTTGCGCATCTGCAGGGCTAACCCACCCTACGAAGTCCGCCCCGCAAACAGCGCCCGCTCGCGTTCTACAATCTCGGAAATATAATCCGCCACCGCGCGAATTCGCGCGAGGTCCTTGCTGTCGGCGTGCATCAGCATCCAGAAGGTGCGGGTGATCGACACCTCTTCCGCCAGTACCGCAATCAGCTGCGGATAGTCGGCCGCCATGAAATGCGGCAGCACGGCGATACCGAAGCCGGCGAGCGTGGCGTTGAGTTGGGCGATCAGATTGGCGCTGCGCAAGCGTGCGGAGATCTTGGGCGACACCTGCGGCAGATAGTCGAGCTCGGGCGTGAACAAGAGCTCCTCGATATAGCCGACGAAGCGATGCTGCGGCAGGACCTCGCGCGAGGTGATTTTCGGGAAGCGGTCGAGATAGGCGGGCGCGGCATAGAGCCCGAGGCGGTAGTCGAGCAGCTTGCGGCCGACGATGCGGCCTTCCTTCGGCATGGTCAGGCTGATCGCGATATCGGCCTCGCGCTTGGAGAGGCTGAACAGCCGCGCGGTGGCCACGAGTTGCAAATCGAGATCGGGATACCGGTCGGCGAAGGCTCCGAGCCGCGGCGCTAGGAACGCGGTCCCGAAGCCGTCGGGGGCGCCGATCCGCACCGTGCCGGTCAACCGCGCCACCGACCCGCCGACCTGCTCCTGGTTGGCGACGATGGTCGATTCCATGGCTTCCGCGCTGTCTGCGACGCGCTGGCCAGCCTCTGTCAGCAGGTAGCCGGTCTTGCGACGGTCGAACAGCTTGGCCGACAGGTGCTTCTCCAGCCGGTCGACACGGCGGATCACGGTGGCATGGTCGACGCCGAGCTGTTTTGCCGCAGCCGAAACCGAGCCGCCCCGCACGATGGCCAGCACGAAGCGGAAGTCGTCCCAGTCGATAGCGCCTTGATCCAGCATTTTCGCACATCTATGGTGCATTATCTCAGACTTGAATCCTATAAAATGCAGGTCGATAGGATTTGTCAAAGCGTTCAAGCTCGCCTCAAGGAGACCATTCCATGCGTTCAGTCGGACATTTCATTGGTGGCAAGGAGGTCAAGGGCACCTCGGGCCGCACCGCCGACGTATTCGAGCCGATGACCGGTGACGTCCAGGCCAAGGTGGCGCTGGCGTCCAAGGCCGAGGTCCGCGCCGCCGTGGAGAACGCCCGCGCCGCGCAGCCGGAATGGGCTGCGACCAACCCGCAGCGCCGCGCCCGCGTCATGATGAAGTTCGTCGAACTGGTGCAGCGCGACTACGACAAGGTCGCCGAACTGCTCGCCCGCGAGCACGGCAAGACCGTCCCGGACGCCAAGGGCGACATCCAGCGCGGCCTCGAAGTCGCGGAATTCGCCTGCGGCATTCCGCATCTGATGAAGGGCGAATACACCGAAGGCGCCGGCCCCGGCATCGACATCTATTCCATGCGTCAGGCGCTCGGCGTCGTCGCCGGCATCACGCCGTTCAATTTCCCGGCGATGATCCCGATGTGGAAATTCGCTCCCGCAATTGCCTGCGGCAACGCCTTCATCCTGAAGCCGTCGGAGCGCGATCCCGGCGTGCCGATGATGCTTGCCGAGCTGATGATCGAGGCGGGCCTGCCCGCCGGCATCCTCAATGTCGTCAACGGTGACAAGGAAGCGGTCGACGCCATCCTCGACGATCCCGATATCAAGGCCGTCGGCTTCGTCGGCTCCACGCCGATCGCGCAATATATCTACGAGCGCGCAGCCCAGACCGGCAAGCGCTGCCAGTGTTTTGGCGGCGCCAAGAACCACGCCATCATCATGCCAGACGCCGACATGGACCAGGCGGTCGACGCACTGATCGGCGCCGGCTACGGTTCGGCCGGCGAACGCTGCATGGCGGTTTCGGTCGCCGTTCCCGTCGGCAAGTCCACTGCCGACCGCCTAATGGAAAAGCTGGTCCCGCGCGTCGAGTCGCTCAAGATCGGCACCTCGATCGATCCGTCCGCCGATTACGGTCCGCTGGTGACGCGCGAGGCGGTCGAGAAGGTCAAAGGCTATATCGACATCGGCATCAAGGAAGGCGCGACGCTCGCCGTCGACGGCCGCGGCTTCAAGATGCAGGGCTACGAAAACGGCTTCTATCTCGGCGGTTCGCTGTTCGACAACGTCACCAAGGACATGCGGATCTACAAGGAAGAGATTTTTGGCCCCGTGCTCTCGGTCGTGCGCGCGCACGATTACAAGGAAGCGCTGGCGCTGCCGTCGGAGCATGATTACGGCAACGGCGTTGCGATCTTCACCCGCGACGGCGATGCTGCGCGCGACTTCGCGGCCAAGGTCAATGTCGGCATGGTCGGCATCAACGTGCCGATCCCGGTGCCGATCGCCTATTACACCTTCGGCGGCTGGAAGAAATCCGGTTTCGGCGATCTCAACCAGCACGGCCCGGATTCGGTGCGCTTCTACACCAAAACCAAAACGGTGACCTCGCGCTGGCCGTCCGGCGTCAAGGAAGGCGCGGAGTTCTCGATCCCGCTGATGAAGTAAGGCTGTAGCCCAGCCCGTCATTGCGAGCGTAGCGAAGCAATCCAGACTTTCTCCTCGGACACACTGGATTTGCTTCGTCGCTTCGCTCCTCGCAATGACGAGAACAGTGAGCAGCCCATCATGCAGTTCGCTCTGAACGAGGATCAGATCGCGGTTCGCGACATGGCGTTGGCGTTTGCGGCGGAGAAGATCGCGCCGCACGCGCTGCGCTGGGACGAGGAGAAACATTTTCCCGTCGAGGTCATGCGCGAGGCCGCCACGCTCGGCATGGGCGGCATCTACATCCGCGAGGATGTCGGCGGCTCCGCCATGACGCGGTTCGATGCCGCGCTGATCTTCGAGGCGCTGGCGACGGGTTGTCCGACCACCTCGGCCTTCATCTCCATCCACAACATGGCGTCCTGGATGATCGATGCCTACGGCAGCGATACCCAACGCCACAAATGGCTGCCCAAGCTCTGCACCATGGAGCTGATCGCGAGCTACTGCCTGACCGAGCCCGGCGCCGGCTCGGATGCGGCGGCGCTCCGCACCCGTGCCGTGCGCGACGGCGATCATTACGTCCTCAACGGCCAGAAGCAGTTCATCTCCGGCGCCGGCCGGACCGATCTGCTGGTCGCGATGGTGCGCACTGGCGGCGACGGTCCCGGCGGCATCTCCACCCTCGTGATCCATGGCAAGACCCCGGGCGTCTCATTCGGCGCGAACGAGCGCAAGATGGGCTGGAACGCGCAGCCGACCCGCGCCGTGATCTTCGAAAACGTCCGCGTTCCGGTCGCCAATCGCTTGAACGAGGAGGGCGTCGGCTTCAAGATCGCGATGGCCGGTCTCGACGGCGGCCGCCTGAACATTACGGCATGCTCGCTCGGCGGCGCGCAGACCGCGCTCGACAAGGCGCGCGCCTACATGAAAGAGCGCAAAGCCTTCGGCAAGCGTCTGGACGAATTCCAGGCGCTGCAGTTCCGCCTCGCCGACATGGCGATCGAGCTCGAGGCCGCGCGCACCTTCCTGTGGCGCGCAGCAGCCGCGCTGGACCGCAAGGATCCCGACGCCACCATGCTCTGTGCGATGGCCAAGCGTTTTGGCACCGATGCCGGCTTCGAGGTTGCCAACCAGGCGCTCCAGCTTCATGGCGGCTACGGCTATCTCAGCGAATACGGCATCGAGAAGATCGTGCGCGATTTGCGCGTGCACCAGATTCTCGAAGGCACCAATGAAATCATGCGGCTGATCGTGGCGCGCAAATTGATCGAGGGCGCCCGATGAGTGGAACGGAGGAGGGCGATCTCGTCGCACGGGTCGAGGGCTCGGCCGGCATTGTCAGGCTCAACCGTCCGAAGGACATCAACGCCGTGACGCTCGAGATGTTTCGCGACATCGACAAGGCGCTCGACCTTTTTGAGGCCGATCCAGCCGTTGCCGTGATCGTGCTGGAAGGTGCAGGCGAGCGCGGCCTGTGCGCCGGCGGCGACATCCGCGCGCTCTGGGAGAACTCGAAGGTCGACGGCGACCTCGGCAAGATACTCTGGCGGGAAGAGTACATCCTCAACGCCCGGATCAAGAAATTCCCAAAACCCTATGTCGCCTTCATGGACGGCATCGTGATGGGCGGCGGCGTCGGACTCTCGGCGCATGCGAGCCATCGAATCGTGACCGATCGCACCAGGCTCGCGATGCCTGAGGTCGGGCTCGGTTTCTTCCCTGACGTCGGCGGCACCTGGCTGTTGTCACGCGCGCCGGGCGAGATCGGCACTTATTTCGGCCTGACCGGCCAGACCATGAACGGCCCCGATGCGATCCACGCCAGGTTTGCAGACGCGGTGGTCACGGCAGCCAAATGCCCCGAGTTGCGCGACGCGCTGACCAAGGTTCGCCAGGGCGTCACCGCGGCCGATGTCAGCAAGCTCATCAACGGTTTTGCGACCGGGGAGACCGCCGGGCCGGTCGCCGCAAAGGAGCCGGCGATCGACGCATTGTTCGGCTTCGACCGCATGGAAGACATCGTCGCCGCGCTCAGGCGCGACGGTTCCGAGTTCGCGCTGGCGACATTGAAGACGCTCAACGAAAAATCGCCGCGCGGCATGGTGGTGACGCTCAAGCTGCTGCGGCTCGCGCGCACCGCGTCGAGCCTGGAAGAATGCCTGGTGCGCGAATATCGCGCTGCGCTGGAAGTCTTCCGCAGCGACGACTTTCGCGAAGGCGTGCGCGCCGCCGTGATCGACAAGGATCGCAATCCGACCTGGTCGCCGTCGCGGGTCGAGGACGTCACGCCGGACATGCTTGCGCACTATCTCGCCGAGATCGGCGCCGACGAATTGAAGTTCAACTAATCAACGAAACGTTCAGCGGAGGAAATTAAGATGGCCACGATCGCATTCATCGGTCTCGGCAACATGGGCGGGCCCATGGCCGCCAATCTGGTCAAGGCCGGCCACAAGGTCGTCGCTTTCGACCTCGCCGAGGCCTCCCGCAACCAGGCCAAGGCCGACGGTGCCGGCATCGCCGAGAGCGCTGCGGCCGCCGTGAAAGGCGCCGACGCGGTCGTCACCATGCTGCCGGCCGGCAAGCATGTGCTCGGTGTGTGGGGCGAGGTCGTCCCTGTCATGACCAAGGGCGCGTTGATCATCGACTCCTCCACCATCGACGTCGAGAGCGCGCGGCAGGCGCATGCGCTGGCGGCCGAGCACGGGGTTCGTTCGGTCGACGCGCCGGTCTCCGGCGGCACCGGCGGCGCCAAGGGTGCGACGCTCACTTTCATGTGCGGCGGCGAGGACAACGCGTTTGCAGCGGCAAAGCCTGTGCTGGAGAACATGGGCAAGAAGATCGTGCATTGCGGCGGTGCCGGCGCGGGCCAGGCGGCAAAAATCTGCAACAACATGATCCTCGGCATTTCCATGATCGCGGTGAGCGAGGCGTTCGCGTTGGCTGAGAAGCTCGGGCTCTCGCATCAGGCGCTGTTCGACGTCGCCTCGACCTCGTCGGGCCAGTGCTGGTCGCTGACGACCTATTGCCCGGTGCCCGGGCCGGTGCCGACCTCGCCCGCCAACAACGACTACAAGCCGGGCTTTGCTTCGGCGCTGATGGTGAAGGATCTGACGCTGGCGCAGGACGCCGCCAAGGCCGCCGGCGCGGCAACGCCGCTCGGCAAGCATGCGCAGGAGATCTATCAGTCATTCGACGCAGCCGGCCAGGGCGGGGTGGATTTTTCCGGAATTATCAAGCACGTTAGGAGTCTAGCCGGGAAAGCCTGATGACGACATTTCAGGAAGCGCGCGCGTTTCTGCTTCACAACCGCACGGACTACGAGACAGCCGTCAACGGCTTCCGCTGGCCGGATCCGGTTCCCTTCAACTGGGCACTCGACTGGTTCGACGCCGAGCTGGCGGCGAATGCGGACAGCAAGGATCGTCCTGCGCTCTGGATCGTCGATGCGGCGCAGGACCGGCAGACCAAGCTCTCGTTCGGGGCCCTGTCGCGCCGCTCCAACCAGGTCGCGAATTTCCTCCGCGCGCAGGGCTTGAGGCGCGGCGATCATCTCCTGCTGCTGCTCGGCAACGTCGTTCCGCTATGGGAGACAATGCTGGCCGCGATCAAGCTTGGCGTGGTCGTGATTCCCGCGACGACGCTGCTCACCGCCGACGAGCTGCGTGATCGGCTCGATCGCGGCAAGGCAAAGGCGGTGGTCGCAGCGCAGGACCAGGTTGCGAAGTTCGCAAGTCTTGGCGCCGACAATATCGTCCGCATCGTCGCGGGCGAGGCCTCCGATGGCTGGCTTTCCTATGATGACGCGGCAGAGGCGGCGGAGAGCTTTGCAGCCGACGGCCCGACCAACGCCGATGACCCCATGCTGCTCTATTTCACCTCGGGCACGACCGCAAAGCCAAAGCTGGTGCGGCACAGCCAGCGCAGTTACCCCGTCGGCCATCTCTCGACCATGTACTGGATCGGGTTGAAGCCCGGCGACGTGCATCTCAATATCTCTTCGCCCGGCTGGGCAAAGCATGCATGGAGCTGCTTCTTCGCGCCGTGGAACGCGGGCGCAACCGTCTTTGTGGCCAATCAGCCGCGCTTCGACGCCAAGGGGCTGCTTGCCACCATCGGCCGCTGCGGCGTCACTACGCTGTGCGCGCCGCCGACGGTGTGGCGGCTGTTCATCCAGGAGAACTTGGCGTCGTTCAAGGTGGCCTTGCGCGAGGTCTGCGGCGCCGGCGAGCCGCTCAATCCTGAGGTGATCGACCAGGTGCAGGCCGCCTGGGGCCTCACCATCCGCGACGGGTACGGCCAGACCGAAACGACGGCGCTCGCCGGCAACTCGCCTGGTCAAAAGATCAAGGTCGGCTCGATGGGCCGGCCGCTGCCGGGCTATCGCGTGCAGGTCAGTGACGCCGATGGTCATCCGGCCAAGGAGGGCGAGGTGGCTCTGGTGCTCGGCGAAAACCGCCCCGCGGGCCTGATGCAGGGCTATCAGGGCGACAGCGGAGGGCTGTCCGGCGCCGAAGGCGAGCTTTATCGCAGCGGCGACGTCGTGTTCGAGGACGACGATGGCTATCTCACCTTCGTCGGCCGCTCCGACGACGTGTTCAAATCCTCCGACTACCGCATCAGCCCGTTCGAGCTCGAGAGCGTGTTGCTCGAGCACGAGCTCGTCGCAGAAGCCGCCGTGGTGCCGAGCCCGGATCCGATCCGGCTCGCGATTCCCAAGGCTTTTGTGCTGCTGACATCCGGCGCGGAGCGCTCGCCGGAAACTGCGCTCTCCATCTTCAGGCATCTGCACACGCGCCTTGCGCCGTTCAAGCGCATCCGTCGCCTCGAGATCGTCACGGAGCTGCCGAAGACGATCTCGGGAAAGATCCGCCGCGTCCAGCTCAGACGTCTCGAGCGCGACGACGACCGCAACGATCCTCTGCGCGGCCGGGAATTCCGCGAAGAGGATTTTCCGGAGCTGCCGAAAACACGGAGTGAGACCTAAGTGAACGAAGTCTGGAAGAAGCCGCCGATTACGCTTCAGGCCTATCAAGCCATGGTCGGCAAGGAGATCGGGGTGTCGTCGTGGCACCTGGTCGATCAGCCCCGCATCGACACCTATGCCGACGTGATCGAGGATCACCAGTTCATTCACGTCGACCCGGAGCGTGCGAAGAAGGAGACGGCGTTCGGTTCCACCATCGCGCACGGTTTCCTGACGATGTCGCTGCTGTCGATCATGTCCTACGAGGTGATGCCCGTCATCGCGGGCACCACGATGGGCGTCAATTACGGTTTCGACAAGCTGCGTTTCATCTCGCCGGTACGATCCGGAAAACGCGTCCGCGGCCGTTTCGTGCTGGCGGAAGCCAAGCTGCGCAAGCCGAATGAATTGCAGTCGCGCACCAACGTCACCGTGGAGATCGAAGGCGAGGACAAGCCCGCGCTGGTCGCGGACTGGCTGGGGTTGATCTATTTCGCCTGATTGGGGCCGTCGCTGCCGGGCTTGACCCGGCAGCCCATCGCTGCTCAAAAGTTGTCCAAATCGCGCTCGGTGCACCCTCTCCCCTTGCGGGAGAGGGTGGCGAAATCGAGCGGAGCGAGATGAAGCCGGGTGAGGGGTATCTCTCCACACGCTCATCTGCCGAGACAGACCCCTCATCCGGCGCCGTAGCCAACGCTACGCGTTGGCGTTTTAACTAGGAACGGCGGCCGTTGGCCGCCTATGCCACCTTCTCCCGCAAGGGGAGAAGGGAAGACAGCACAGGGAAGCACAATGGCAATCAGGTTCGACGGGCGCGTCGCCATCGTCACCGGCGCGGGCAATGGTCTCGGCAAGGCGCATGCGCTGGGATTGGCCAGCCGCGGCGCCAAAGTCGTGGTCAACGATTTCGGCGGCGCGCGCGACGGCACTGGCGGCTCGCTGTCGCCTGCGGAGACCGTCGTCGAGGAGATCCGCAAGGCCGGCGGCACCGCGATGGCCGACGGCGCCGACGTCTCCAATTTCGAGCAAGTCACCGCGATGGTCGAGCGCGCCACCAAGGAGTGGGGCAGCGTGGACCTCTTGTGTGCCAATGCCGGCATTTTGCGCGACAAGTCGTTCGGCAAGATGGAAGCGGCCGATTTCCAGAAGGTGCTCGACGTGCATCTCGTCGGCACCTTCTATTGCTGCAAGGCCGCCTGGGCCGGCATGCGCGATCGCAACTACGGCCGCATCGTGCTGACGACGTCGTCCTCCGGCCTCTACGGCAATTTCGGCCAGGCCAATTATGGAGCGGCCAAATCCGGCATGGTCGGCCTGATGAACGTGCTGGCGGAAGAGGGTCGCAAGTCCGACATCCGCGTCAACATCATCTCGCCGACGGCGGCGACCCGCATGACGGAAGAGCTGCTGCCGCCGCAGGCGCTGCAGTTGATGAAGCCGAACGCGATCACGCCCGCGGTCGAGTACATGCTGAGCGAGGACGCGCCGACCCGCACCATCATGGGCGCTGGCGCCGGCTCGTTCGCGGTGATCAAGATCGTCGAAAGCGAAGGCATCAACCTGCCGGAGTCCGAGTGGACCCCGGACGCGGTCGCGGCGCATTTCGCCGAGATCAGCGACATGTCGAAGGCGAAGGCGCTGCAGGGGGCTTTCGAGCAGACGCAGAAGTATGTGGCGCAGGCGGCGGCGCGTGCCGGAGTTAAACTCTGACAGCCGTCGCCGTCATCGGCGCCGGCCCTGCCGGTCTGATGGCGGCCGAAGTGCTCGTGCAGGGCGGTGCTCGCGTCACCGTCTACGACGCGATGCCGTCCGCCGGCCGCAAATTCCTGATGGCCGGCCGCGGCGGGCTCAATCTCACCCACAGCGAACCGCTGCCGCAGTTTTTGGCGCGCTATCGTGAGGAGGCGCCGAAGCTAACAGCGGCGATCGACGCCTTTCCGCCTGACGCGCTGCGCGCCTGGAGCGAGGCGCTGGGCGAGCCGACCTTTGTCGGCTCCAGCGGGCGTGTGTTTCCGAAAGCGTTCAAGGCATCGCCCTTGCTGCGCGCCTGGCTGCGACGCCTCGATGCCGCCGGCGTGCGCTTTGCCTTTCGCCAGCGCTGGATCGGCTGGGACGGGGACGGACGACTGGTCTTTGGCGCACCCGGCAGCGGCGCCGCCATCGCCGCGAACGCCACGGTGCTGGCACTCGGTGGCGCAAGCTGGCCGCGGCTGGGCTCCGACGGCGGCTGGACGACGATCCTGGCGGACAAAGGCGTTGCGATCTCGCCGCTGCGGCCGGCGAACTGCGGCTTCACTGTCACATGGTCCGAAATCTTCCGCACGCGCTTCGAAGGCCAGCCGCTCAAGGGCATCACGCTGTCCTTCGGTCCGCACCGCGCGCGCGGTGAGGCCATGATCACAAGCACCGGGATCGAGGGCGGGGCGATCTATGCGTTGTCGGCCGAACTGCGCGACGCCATCGTGGCGAACGGCGAAGCGGTCCTGCAAATCGCCTTGCGCCCGGATGTCGATCATGGCGAACTCGTCAAGCGCCTATCCGTCCCGCGCGGCAAGCAATCATTCTCCAACTTCCTGCGCAAGGCTGCGCAGCTGTCTCCGGTCGCGGGCGGGCTGTTGCAGGAAGCCGCCATCGGTGCTGGCCACTCGTTGTCGGCAATCTCGGCTGAACAATTGGCGGAGCTCATCAACGCCGTGCCGGTCAAGCTCATGGGCGTGGCGCCGATCGCGCGCGCGATCTCCAGCGCCGGCGGGATTTCGTTCGACGAGCTCGACACCGCCTTCATGATCCGCAAGCTGCCGGGCGTGTTCGCAGCCGGTGAGATGCTGGACTGGGAGGCGCCGACCGGCGGCTATTTGCTCCAGGCTTCGTTTGCGACGGGGGCTGCGGCTGGCAGGGGTGTGTTGCGACGGCTCGCCCTGGAGTATGGGTAGAGCGCAGCGAAACCCATCATTCGGGTAGGGTCGATGGGTTTCGCTGCGCTCTACTCATCCCACGGAGCCCTACCGCAGCTTTCCCCGTGCCGCCACCGGCAGCGTGCCGATGATCTCCTCGCCGCGCACCATCACGACTTCGTCCATCATGTTGACGACGACGCAGACATGATTGGGCACGATGCGGACAACGTCGCCGACGTTAGGCCGGGTGTTGCTGCGGGAGAGGTCGAGGAAGCCGTGCTCCTCGGCAAAGCGTGCGATCTTGGCTTCGGGGTGCTCCAGGATCAGGCCGTGGCCGTCGAGGCCGCCGGTGTCCGTCGTCAGCGTCTTCGAGCCGGCGTCGAGGATGCCGCGCTCGGGCGCGGCGCGGCTGACCACGGTCGAATAGATGTGCAGCGCGCAATCGTCCCAGGTGGCGGAGCCGGCGGCGACCTGCATGCGGTCGTTATAGATGTAGGTGCCGAAGCGATGCTCGGTGCCGCCCTTGAGCTTGCCGATATTCTTCAGGTTCGGCGTGCCGCCGGTCGAGACGATTTTTGCATCGAGCCCGTGCGCGCGCACGCCGGCCAGAGCTTCGTCATAGAATTTTTGCGCGTCCGCCCACCCAGTCTCGGTCGGATACATCATGAAGCCGGCGAACTCGAGCCCCTTGGATGCAGCAATCTCCTGCGCCAACGCGATTGCCTCGGCGGGGGTCTCGACGCCGGCGCGCTTGCGGCCGGTATCGCATTCGACCACGACCGACAGCGGTCGGCCTGAGGCGGCGGCAGCCTTGGGCAGGCCGGCAACGACGGTCGAATTGTCTGCGGCGACCGTCATGTTGGCCTTTGCCTGCAGCGCCCCTAAGCGCGCCATCTTCTCATCGCCGAGCAGATTGTAGCTGATCAGAATGTCGTCGACACCGGCATTGGCCATGATCTCGGCTTCACCGAGCTTCTGGCAGGTGATGCCCTTGGCGCCGGCCGCGATCTGCATCTTGGCGATCGTCGGGTTCTTGTGCGTCTTGATATGAGGACGGTTGGCGATCCCGGCGTCGTCGCAAGCCTTCTGGATCCGCGCGATGTTGCGCTCGACCTTGTCCATGTCGATGACGGCGCAGGGCGTGCCGTATTCGCGGGCGATCTTGGCGGCAAGGGTCGTTGTCATGGAAGTCTCTGAGTTGGCGCGCATTCCGTTTGCAAAAGCGGTGCCCACTTTTGCGAATGCGCGCTAGGCCTGTTCAATCTCTTCGCGCCGCACTTCGAGCTCCAGCCATTTGTCCTCGGCCTCGGCCAATTCCTTTTGCGCCTTCGTCAGGGCGTCGGAGGCCTGATCGAAGCGCTTGCGATCCTTGCGGAAGAGATCGGGGTCGTCAAGGAAGCGCTGCTGCTTGGCGATCTCGGCCTGCAGCTTGGCAATGGTCTTGGGCAGCGTCTCCAGCGCGTGTTGCTCGTTGAAGGTCAGCCGTCGTCTCGCGACGCCGGACGGCGCGACGGACCGCTGCTCTCTCGTCTCTTCGACGGCCTTCGCTGACGCGCGCTTCACGTCGGCGCCGCGCTGGGCCAGCATGTCGGTATAGCCGCCGGCATATTCGAGCCAGCGTCCGTTGCCCTCGGGCACGATCACCGATGTCACCACGCGGTCGAGAAAATCGCGATCGTGGCTGATCAGAATCACGGTGCCCTCGTAGTCGCTGAGCATTTCCTCGAGGACGTCGAGGGTCTCCAGGTCGAGGTCGTTGGTCGGTTCGTCCAGCACCAGGAGGTTGGAGGGTTTTGCCAGCGCGCGTGCCAGCATCAGCCGGCCGCGCTCACCGCCCGACAGCACCTCCAGCGGCGTGCGCATCTGTTCCTGGGCGAACAGGAAGTCCTTCATGTAGCTGACGACATGCTTCGGCTTGCCGCCGACCATGACATGATCGCCGCGGCCGCCGGTGAGCGCCTCGGCCAGCGTCGACTTGGGATCGAGACTTTCACGATGCTGATCGAGCGTCGCCATCTCGATGTTGGCGCCGAGCCGTATGCTGCCGCTGTCCGGTGCGCTGCCGCCGGTCAGCATCTCGATCAGCGTGGTCTTGCCGGCGCCGTTCGGGCCGACGATGCCGATGCGATCGCCGCGCTGGACGCGGATCGAGAAGCCGTCGACGATCTTTCGCTCGCCATAGGACCGGCTGATATTCTTGGCCTCGATGACGAGCTTGCCGGATTTGTCGGCTTCGGCAGCCGCGAGATTGGCGTTGCCCGTCGCGCCGCGATGGGTGCGGCGCTGGTCGCGCAGCGCGTGGAGATTGCCGAGCCGCTTGACGTTGCGCTTGCGGCGGCCCGAGACGCCGTAGCGCAACCAGTGCTCTTCGTTGACGATCTTGCGGTCGAGCTTGTGCTGGTCGCGCTCTTCCTCCGCGAGCACCTCGTCGCGCCAGGCCTCGAAGGCACTGAAGCCGCGGTCGATCTGCCGGATCTGCCCGCGGTCGAGCCAGGCGGTGCTGCGCGAGAGATTGCCCAGGAAGCGCCGATCGTGGCTGATGATCACCAGCGCGCAGCGGCGGCTCTCCAGTTCGCCCTCCAGCCATTCGATGGTCGGAAGATCCAGATGGTTGGTCGGCTCGTCCAGCAGCAGGATATCGGGCGAGGGCGCCAGCACGCGCGCCAGCGCGGCGCGGCGCGCTTCGCCGCCGGAGACATGCGCCGGATCTTCTTCGCCGCTGAGACCGAGCTGCTCGACCAGATAGCGCGCCTGATAATGGTCGTCGCCGGCATTGAGGCCGGCCTCGACATAGGCAAGCGTAGTGGAGAAACCGGAAAAATCCGGCTCCTGCGGCAGGTAACGGATGGTGGCGCCGGGCTGCACGAAACGGCTGCCGCCATCCGGTTCGACCAGTCCGGCGGCGATCTTGAGCAGCGTCGATTTGCCGGAACCGTTGCGGCCGATCAGGCAGACGCGCTCGCCGGTCGAAACCGACAGTTCGACGTTCGCCAGGAGCGGCGTGCCGCCAAAGGTCAGCTTGATATCGCGCAGTTGAATCAGCGGTGGCGCCATGCGGTGTCTCAGTCCTGTCTTGTTGCGGCCTGATCGGCGCGGCGGCGCTGGATGCGGCGGATGGTCTGGTCGAGCGTCGACAGAAACGTCGAGCGGTCGCGCGGTGAATACGATTTCGGACCGCCGGTGACTTCGCCGGCCGAGCGCAAATCGGTCATCAGGTTGCGGACCGCAAGCGTCATCCCGATCGATTCCTCGGTGAACGCCTTGCCGTTGGACGCGATCACATCGGCGCCGGCCTTCACGCAGCGGCTCGCGAGCGGAATATCCGAGGTAATGACGATATCGCCGGGCCCGGCGCGTTCCGCGATCCAGTCATCGGCTGCGTCCATGCCGGCACCCGCGGCGACCCGCTCGATCAGCGGATCCTGGGGCACGCGGATGAAGTTGCCCGCGACCACGCTCACGGGCAGGCCGTGCCTGCCGGCGACGCGATAGATCTCGTCCTTCACCGGACAGGCGTCGGCGTCGACATAAATGCGGATGGTGTTTTGAGGGTTCGTCATGGTCCGTAGATGGGGCTTACGAAGCGGTTCCGCAGCAGCCGCGTGGTACCCCATTCGGGCCGCAAAGGCGAGGGGATTGACCCCGGTTCCGCAGGGCCTACGATCGGCCCGAAACAACAAGAAATTGGGGAAAGCCAAGCCATGCCGAACCGACTCGAAACCTATCGCGTCGAGGCCTACAAGACGGCCAAGCAATCCGAAAACAAGATGCATGACGACAATGTGGCGCGCCGCTTCGGGTTCTCCGGCGGGCTGGTCCCCGGCGTCGACGTATTCGCCTACATGATGCATGTGCCGGTGGCGCGCTGGGGCCGCGATTTCCTGTCGCGCGGGCTGATCGAGGCGCGTTTCATCAAGCCGGTCTATGACGGCGAGACCGCGGATATCGATGCGACCGAGCACAACGGCCTGCTCACGATCGAGGTGTTCAGCCGCACCGAGCTCTGTGCGACGGGGACGGCGTCGCTGCCGGCGACTGCGGCTGCGGTGTCGTTGAGCGACTATGTCGAGGTCCCCGCGATTGCAGAGCGCAAACCAGTCAGCCCGGCAACATTCGAGACTGGCAAGTGGTTCGGCACGACGCCGCGCCGCTGGGCCGGCCAGGATACAGCCGATTATCTCGCTGATGTCAGGGAGACCGATCCGATCTTCGCGCGCGAGGGGCTCGGCCACCCCGGCCTGATCCAGCGCGTCATGAACCGCGTGCTGGTGGACAACACGATCCTCGGTCCGTGGATCCATGTCGGCAGCCGCATGCAATTGCTGTCAGCCGCACGCGCCGGTGACGAGATCGCCGCGCGGGCAAAAGTCACTGCGAACTACGAGAAGAAGGGCCACCGCTTCGTCGAGCTCGATGCGCTGGTGGTCGCCAACGGCACGACACCGCTGGCGCACTGCCAGCACACCGCGATCTACCAGCCGCGCGAGCAGGCGGCGGCGTAGGCGCGAAAAGGCACATCGCCACAACACCGTCATGCCCGGGCTTGTCCCGGGCAGCCACGTTCTTGATGCCTCACGGCGTGGATGGCCGGGTCAAGCCCGGCCATGACGAAGGAGAGAGCGTGACTTACGCCGCTTTCCCCTTCGCATCCTGGATCGCGCGCCACACACGTTCCGGCGTCAGCGGCATGTCGATGTGCTTGATGCCATAGTCGGAGAGCGCGTCGATCACCGCGTTCACGACCGTCGACAGGCTGCCGGCGCAGCCGGCTTCGCCGCAGCCCTTGCTGCCGAGCGGATTGGTCGTGGCCGGTACCGGGTGGTCGCCGACCGTCATGTTCGGAACGTCCTCGGCGCGCGGCAGAGCGTAGTCCATCAGCGAGCCCGTGATCGGCTGGCCGCTCTCGTCGTAGCGAACGTGCTCCATGAGAGCCTGGCCGATGCCCTGGACGACGCCGCCATGGAGTTGGCCCGCGACCAGCAGCGGATTGATCACCGTGCCGAAATCATTGACCGCGCTGTAGCGCACGATCTGCACGACGCCGGTCTCAGGGTCGATCTCGACCTCGGCGACATGGCAGCCGTTCGGGAAGGCCGACGGCACCGGTTCGCTGGTGTGATCGACGTCGAGGCTGTCGGGCACGCCCTCCGGCGCCTTGCCGTCGTGCAGGCGCTTGGCGAGCTCCATGATGTCGATGCTGCGGTCGGTGCCGGCGATCGTGAAACTGCCGCCTTCGAATTCGATGTCGGCTTCGGATGCCTCCAGCATGTGCGCTGCGGCGCGCTTGCCCTTTTCGATCACAAGCTTGGCGGCGCCCACGATCGCCATGCCGGTCGCAGTGATCGAGCGCGAGCCGCCGGTGCCATTGCCGGTGTGGACGATATCGCTATCGCCCTGCACCAGCTTGACGCTGTCGAAGGGCACCCCGAGCTGCTGGCAGAGCACCTGCGCGAATGCGGATGCGTGGCCCTGGCCGTAATCGAGCGTACCGGTGATGAGCTGCACCGAGCCATCGGGATCGAACACGATCTTGCCGAGTTCGACGCCGGGAGGTGCGGTCACCTCCAGATAGGAGCCGACGGCGATGCCACGCAGCTTGCTGGCCTTCTTGCTCTCCTTCTTGCGCTTGGCAAAATTCTCGTGGTCGGAGATTTCGAGCCCCTTGTTGAAGACAGCCTGGAAGTCGCCGCTGTCATAGGTGACGCCGGAGGACGCGGCGAACGGCATCTGGTTCTGCTTGATGAAGTTGCGCTTGCGCAAGGTCAGGCGGTTGATGCCCATCTCGTCGGCGGCGCGGTCGATCAGCCGTTCCATGTAGTAGTTGGCCTCTGGCCGGCCGGCGCCGCGATAGGCGCCCATCAACGTGGTGTTGGTCAGCACCACCTTGATGTCCACCGCCATCAGCGGAGTACGGTAGACGCTGGAAAAATTCTTGCCAGTGTTGAGCGAAAGCGGGCCGGGCGCAACGCCGGTGATGTAGGCGCCGAGATTGCCGTAGCCTTCGAGCTTTGCCGCGAGGAAATGGCCCTCGGGGTCGAGCGCCAGTTCGGCATGGATCCTCTGCGCGCGGCCGTGGCTGTCGGAGAGAAAGCTGGTCGAGCGTTCGTCCAGCCATTTCACCGGCCGTGCCAATTCCTTGGCCGCGTACAGGATGCACATGTATTCGGGGTAGTTGATGTTCTTCATGCCGAACGAACCGCCGACATTCGCGGTGAGAATACGCACGTTCTCGTTCGGCACTTTCAGGTTTTTGGCGAGATTGGCGCGGTTACCCGCCACTCCCTGCGTTGGCACCTGAAGTGTGTAACGCTCGGTCTTCTTGTCGAAGGAGGCGAGCCCCACGCGCGGCTCCATCGAGACAACTGCGACGCGGGTGTTCTCGATGTCGATCTTGGTGACGTGCGCGGCGCTGGCGAACGCGGCGTTGACCTTCTCGATGTCGCCATAGTGGTAGTCGAGCGCGACATTGTTCGGGATGTGGTCGTAGAGTTGCGGCGCGCCGGGTGTTGCGGCTTGCTCGGGGTCGGTCACCGCCGGCAGCGGCTCGATATCGAGCTCGACCGCCTCGGCCGCGTCGCGCGCCTGGGCCAGCGTCTCCGCCACCACGAAGGCGACGGGATCGCCGACGAAGCGGACCTTGTCGGTTGCGAGCGGCTGGCGGTTGGTCTGGAGCAGGGGAGAGCCGTCGCGGCTCTTCAGCGGCAGGCCGCAGGTGAAGGGGCCGTAGCCGGCCGCATCGAGGTCTTTGCCGGTCCACACCCCCAGCACGCCCGGCATCGCCCTGGCGGCGTCGATGTTGATGCCGCGAATGACGCCGTGGGCATGGGTCGAGCGGACGATCACGGCATGGGCCTGGCCGGGCAGGTTGAAATCGTCGGTGTAGCGGCCCTTGCCGCGCACCAGGGTATCGTCCTCCTTGCGGCGGACCGGCTGCCCGACGCCATATTTTTGCAGTGCAATAGCGTTTTCGAGCGTGGAGGATTTGGTGTGTTCTTGCATGGAATTGACCTGAAAAGCCGGCAATTGCGCGGTTTGGGAGGCGCCTGGGGGACCGGACCCTTCAAAAATAACCTACCGGCCCGTTCACGACAACGCACGAATGGGCATGGTCCCATGTGATGCGTTGTTGCGCAGGATTGGCGCGCTGCTAATGTTTCAGGCGAAAAAGCAATTCCAGATCGGCCCAACCGGCCGCGGAAAGACAGTTTATATGAATGACCACACGCGGCTCCGCGACGGCCTTGCGCCGCACGGTGAGCTGGGGTCGATGGCGGCGGCGTTCGCCACTGAACCGGCCGTCGGCGCGCAAGCGCCGGGAACCGGCGTCTACGCGGCGCTCGACCTCGGCACCAACAATTGCAGGCTCCTGATCGCCTGTCCGACCCACGACGGGTTTCGCGTGGTCGATTCCTTCTCGCGCATCATCCGGCTCGGCGAGGGCGTCTCGGCAACGGGGTGCATCAGCGAGGCCGCGATCGAGCGCGCCATCGTGGCGCTCGGCATCTGCCGCGACAAGATCAACCTGCGCAAAGCGCGGCGGCTGCGGCTGATCGCCACCGAAGCCTGCCGCGCCGCCTCGAACGCCGAAGGCTTTCGCAGCCGCGTCGCTGCCGAGACCGGGATCGAGCTCGAGGTGATCGACCGCGAGACCGAGGCGGCGCTCGCCGTGCTCGGCTGCTCTCCGCTGGTCGATCCCAGGGGGCGCGGTGCGATCCTGTTCGACATCGGCGGCGGCTCGACCGAGCTGGTGCGGATCGAGCGCGACGCCGCAAATCCGGAGCCGCGCATCAAAGCCTGGATGTCGATTCCGTTCGGTGTGGTCACCCTTGCCGAGCAGTTCGGCGGGCGCGACGTGACACCGGAGATCTACGCCGCGATGGAGCGCGAGGTCGCCCACCACATCAAGCCGTTCGCCGAACAGCATGGCGGCGATCTCGCAGACATGCATCTGCTCGGCACGTCAGGCACTGTGACGACGCTCGCCGGCATCCATCTCAACCTTGCGCGCTACGACCGTCGACGCATCGACAGCGTCTGGATGAACGATACCGATGTCACCGCGACCATCAACAAGCTGCTCGGCATGAGCTACGAGGAGCGCGCCGGCAACAGCTGCATCAGCATCGAGCGCGCCGATCTCGTCCTGGCCGGCTGCGCCATCCTCGACGCGATCCGCCGCGCCTTTCCGCTGCCACGCCTGCGCGTCGCCGACCGGGGCCTGCGTGAAGGCATGCTGGTCGAGATGATGCGCGAAGACGGCGCGCTCAGGAGCTGGTGAGATGGCCAAGGACACCACCGGCCGCTTGCACGTCCAGGTCAAGACCCACGGCAAGCGCAAATTGTCGTCCAAGCTGTGGCTGGAGCGGCAGCTCAACGATCCCTATGTGGTGAAGGCGAAGGCGCTGGGCTATCGCTCGCGCGCCGCTTTCAAGCTGCTCGAGATTGACGACAAATACCGGCTGCTCAAGCACGGCATGGCAGTGGTCGATCTGGGCGCGGCGCCGGGCGGCTGGAGCCAGATCGCCGCCAAGCGCGTCGGCTCGGTCGACGGCAAGGGCAAGGTCATCGCGATCGATCTGCTCGAAATCCCCGAGATTGCCGGCGTCGAGTTCGCACAGCTCGACTTCATGGACAATGACGCGCCGGACAAGCTCAAGGCGATGCTCGACGGCGGCGCCGACATCGTGATGTCCGACATGGCTGCCAATACCACCGGTCATCGCAAGACCGACCAGCTTCGCATCGTCGGCCTGATCGAGACTGCCGCCGCATTCGCCTGCGATGTGCTGAAGCCGGGCGGGACCTTCCTCGCCAAGGCGTTCCAGAGCGGGGCCGACGCCGAGCTGCTCGCCCAGCTCAAGCGCGATTTCGCCACGGTGCGTCACGTCAAGCCGGCCGCAAGCCGTGCGGATTCCTCGGAGCGCTACGTGCTGGCGACGGGGTTTCGGGGCGGGGCGACGGAATAGCAACAAACTCCGTCATTGCGAGGAGCTCTTGCGACGAAGCAATCCAGACTGTCTCTGCGGAGGGATTCTGGATTGCTTCGCTTCGCTCGCAATGACGAGTTGGGCTACCCCAGCCGCTGATCCCGCACGTCCTGCGTATCCTCGGTTGCGGCCTTCACGGCCGCCTTCTCCGCGCCCTTGCCGGCACCTTTGCGGCTCGCGATCTCCACCGCCTTGCGGCCGGAGACTTCGTGGCCGGCATCGGCGGGCATCTGCCAGAAGAACCAGCTCGATGCCGCCGAGGTCAGGGCGACCACGAGGAAGGCCGGCGCGAACACACTGGCGTTGAGCTCGCTGGCGTGGCTGAGCCACATCGTCGTCTCCACGGACGCGGCGCCGACCGCGACGCCGGCTGATACCGCGAGCTGCTGGTTGACGCTGACGAGCGTGGTTGCGCGGCTCATCTGCGCGTGCTCGACCTCGGCATAGGCGACCGTGTTGATCGCGGTGAACTCGAGCGAACGGAAGAAGCCGCCGACCACCAGGATGATCATGATGATCAGCAGTGGCGTCGTCACGGTGAAGAGCGCACATGCGGCGAGGAAGACCGCACTGATGATCGCGTTCACCGTCATCAGGTTGCGGAAGCCGAAAGCGCGGATGATGCGTGCGGCCAGCGCCTTCATGCCCATGGCGCCCAGCGAGGAGCCAAACGTGACGAGGCCGGACTTGAAGGGCGAGAGGCCGAAGCCGATCTGCATCAGGAGCGGCAACAGGAACGGCAGCGCGCCGATGCCGAGCCGGAACATGAATCCGCCGAGAATGGCCGCGCGCAGGGTCGGCAGCCTCAGCAGCGTAAAGTCCAGCACCGGCGACCCCGTTCGCCGCGCGTGAAGGACATACAGCGTCATCGAGATCGATCCGCCGACGACCAGGGCGGCGACCGTGCTCCATGGCAGCAGATTGAGGCCGGCAACCGACAGCCCGAAGGCGATGCCGGCGAGCCCGAGACCGGCGAGCACCATGCCGTAGAGGTCGAACGGCTCTCGTTCCTCGCTCTTGATGGGATCGATGAAGCGCAAGGCCATGAAGATGCCGAGCAACCCGATCGGGATGTTGATCAGGAAGATCCAGTGCCATGACGCATAGGTCGTGATGAAGCCGCCGAGCGGCGGCCCGATCACGGGGCCGATCAGGGCAGGGACCGTCACCCACGCCATGGCATTGACCAGCGCGCTCTTGTCGACCGACCGCAACAGCACGAGGCGCCCGACCGGCGTCATCATCGCCCCGCCCATGCCTTGCAGGATGCGCGCGAACACGAAGTCGGTGACCGATGTCGAGAGCGCGCAGCCGACCGAGCCGACCATGAACACGCCGACGGCAATCGCAAACACCATGCGCGCGCCGAACCGGTCGGCGGTCCAGCCGCTCGCCGGGATGAACACCGCAAGCGACAGCAGATAGGAGGTGATCGCGAGCTTGAGCGTCAGTGGGCTGGTGCCGATGTCGGCCGCGATCGCGGGCAGCGACGTGGCGATCACCGTCGAGTCCATGTTCTCCATGAAGAGAGCAGTGGCCACGATCAGCGGAATGATGCGTTGCTTGTCAACCATGACGGATTGGTAAGGGAAATCGGAAGGAAGGGCGCGAATTGCGGCTTATCACCGCCGCTGGGCCGCGACCATTGCGGATCGACGCATGGCACCTAAATCCTGCGTGAGCCCAGGTGGGTGCCCGTCCCGTGCCGGAGATGGCGATGATCTATCGGCACCGGAGGTCGTGGACGCCATCCGCCAGCACGAGCCGCCGCCGAACCTGCCCAAAAATAGCCTGTGCATGGCTGGCCGGCGGTCCGATTTGCTTTGATTCGTCGCCCGCCCGTGCTATCGACCCGCGTCAACCCCACCGATGGGCTCCGATTCTCCGGCGTTGCCGCAAGGTACGCCGAGGGCGGCGCTCATCCATAGTTATTTGCGGCAGGGCCGCGGAAGGAGTTGGCACATGGCCACGGTGCAACAAGGCATTCGCGAAGCCCTCACGTTCGACGACGTGCTGCTGAAGCCGGGCCTGTCGGACGTCATGCCGGGCGAGGTCGACATCCGCTCCCGCGTCACCCGCGCCATTCCGCTCAACATCCCGATCATGGCTTCCGCCATGGACACGGTCACTGAAGCCCGCATGGCAATCGCCATGGCGCAGGCCGGCGGCATCGGCGTCATCCATCGCAATTTCGATCCGGAAGGGCAGGCCGCCCAGGTGCGGCAGGTCAAGCGCTACGAGTCGGGCATGGTGGTGAACCCGCTCACCATCAGCCCCGACGCCACGCTGGACGACGCGCTCAAGCTGATGAGCGATCACGGCATCTCGGGCATTCCCGTCGTCACCGGTGCGGGCAAGTCCACGCCGGGCAAGCTGGTCGGCATTCTCACCAACCGCGACGTCCGCTTCGCCACCGACCGCCAGCAAAAAATCTCCGAGCTGATGACGCACGAAGGTCTCGTCACGGTGCGCGAGAATGTCAGCCAGGACGAGGCACGGCGGATGCTGCATCAGCACCGCATCGAGAAGCTGCTCGTGGTCGACGAGCAATATCGCTGCGTCGGCCTGATCACCGTGAAGGACATGGAGAAGGCGGTCGCCCATCCGCTGGCCTGCAAGGACGCGCAGGGCCGCCTGCGCGTCGCCGCCGCCACCACGGTCGGTGATAGCGGCTTCGAGCGCACCGAGCGGCTGATCGATGCCGGCGTCGATCTCGTCGTGGTCGACACCGCGCACGGCCATTCCCGTCACGTGCTCCATGCGGTCAACCGCATCAAGCGCCTGTCCAATTCCGTGCAGGTCGTTGCCGGCAACGTCGCGACCTCGGAGGGTGCGCAGGCGCTGATCGATGCAGGCGCGGACTGCATCAAGGTCGGCATCGGCCCGGGCTCGATCTGCACCACGCGCATCGTCGCCGGCGTCGGCGTGCCGCAGCTCACCGCGATCATGGATGCGGTCGAGGCGGCGAAGAAGTCCGACATCCCCGTCATCGCCGACGGCGGCATCAAGTTCTCCGGCGATCTTGCCAAGGCGCTCGCTGCCGGTGCCGACATCGCGATGGTCGGCTCGCTGCTCGCCGGCACCGACGAGACGCCCGGTGAAGTGTTCTTGTGGCAGGGCCGCTCCTATAAGGCCTATCGCGGCATGGGCTCGGTCGGCGCGATGGCGCGCGGCTCGGCCGACCGCTACTTCCAGCAGGACATCAAGGACACGCTCAAGCTCGTGCCCGAAGGCATCGAAGGCCAGGTGCCTTACAAGGGCCCGGTCGGCAACGTCATGCACCAGCTCGCGGGCGGCCTGCGCGCCGCGATGGGCTATGTCGGTGCAAAGGACATGAAGGACTTGCACAACAAGGCGCGGTTCGTGCGCATCACCGGAGCGGGCCTGCGCGAAAGCCACGTCCACGACGTCACCATCACGCGCGAGGCGCCGAACTATCCGGGCGGGGGTTAGGCGCTCCACATTCCGCTGTCATGCCCCGGCTTGACCGGGGCATCCAGTACGCCGCGGCTTCTCGGCTCGACCACGACCGCCTCTGGAATACTGGATCGCCCGATCAAGTCGGGCGATGACAGCGAGGGCGTGGTTGGCGTGTACTAAACTCCATTTGCCGCGCTGTCCTGCAACTACGCTCCGTCGCTTTTGTATTGACGTGCTCCGCTCGCTCCGCTTCCGTTCGCGACGAAGAAAACTCAGGAGGAAGCCATCATGTCCCAAGGCAAACGCATCGTTCTCGCCGCGCGTCCCGTCGGCGAGCCAAAGCCGTCCGATTTCCGCATCGAGGAATTCGCCGTGCCGACGCCTGCGGCAGGTGAAGTCCTGCTGCGCACCATCTGGCTCTCGCTCGATCCCTATATGCGCGGGCGCATGAGCGACGGTCCGTCCTACGCGACGCCGGTACCCGTCGGCGGCGTGATGGAAGCCGGTACCGTCTGCGAGATCGCAGCCTCCAACAATCCGAACTTCGCCAAGGGCGACATCGTGCTCTCTCGCGCGGGCTGGCAGACGCACGCGATCTCCGACGGCAAGGGGCTGAACAAGATCGACCCGAAGCTCGCGCCGATCTCGACGGCCGTCGGCGTGCTCGGCATGCCCGGCATGACCGCCTACACGGGGCTGCTCGATATCGGCAAGCCGCAAGCGGGCGAGACCGTCGTCGTCGCCGGTGCCTCCGGTGCGGTCGGTTCGGCCGTGGGACAGATCGCGAAGATCAAGGGCGCACGCGCGGTCGGCATCGCCGGCGGCAAGGACAAATGCGAGTACGTCGTGAAGGAGCTCGGCTTTGATGCCTGCATCGATCACCGCGATCCCGATCTGGCGGCGAAGCTGAAGGACGCCTGCCCGAAAGGCATCGACGTCTATTTCGAGAATGTCGGTGGCGCGGTGTTCGAGGCGGTGTTCCCGCTGCTCAATGCGTTTGCGCGCGTACCCGTCTGCGGCCTCATCGCCCACTACAACGATACCGAAGCGAAGCCGCCGAAATGGGCCGCCAGCATGATGCGCGCGACCCTGACCAAGCGGCTGACCTTCCGCGGCTTCATCGTCTCCGACTTCGCCTCACGCCATGGCGACTTCCTGCGCGACATGTCCGGCTGGGTCCGCGAGGGCAAGGTCAAGTACAAGGAGTTCGTCACCGAGGGCCTGGAGAGCGCGCCCGAGGCCTTCATGGGGCTTCTGAAGGGGGCCAATTTCGGCAAGCAGCTGGTGCGGGTCGGGCCGGATAAGGCTTGATCCGCTGCTCTCGGCCCCCTCGGGGCCGGGTATCGTTAACAAAGAGTGACCGATCGGCCACACCTGCCCGTAAAAGCCGCAGGTGTGACCGTCGGTTCATTGACGGGCAGGCGAAGGCATTGAATCATTGCGCATATTTCAGGTGCGATGATGTTAGAGCTTGTTGTTTTCTGCGTAATCCTGCTGGCTGCCGGTTATTGGGCGACGATGTTTGTCATGGGCCGTCGCGACGACGTCATTCATGGCAAGTTCGTTCACACCGAGGACGTGTTCGCGCAATCCGCGATGCCCACACCCACGCCGCCATTCCCCAAGCGCCCGGTCAAAGCCGCGCGGCCTGCCAATGTTCAGCCCGCCAATACCGGGGCCAAGCCGGTGAACAGCGACGCTCTGCAGTCCTTGCTTGCCGCGATCCAGCAGGATCTCAAGAGCGTCGCTTGAGCAGCGATGGGCAGCGCTAGTGCGCACCGCCCATCTGGGCGAGCAGCTCCTCGATATCGATATCGACCTGGCCCGCGGCCCTGACGTGGCGAACCTCGAAGCCGTCGGGCTGGAAGCGGTACTCCACGAGCCCGACCTCCTTTATCGCGATCCGCTCCTGGCGCGCATCGTTGATCTTGAAGCCGGCTGACGGCGCCCAGACGTGGCGGGTGTGGCGCCAGGTGAAGTCGCGCCGCTGGTGCACGTGACCGCTGGCGATGAGGCGCAGGTCGACATGTGCAAACATCTCAATCAGCCGCGCGCGGGCCGGCTGCGGCACGTAGCGGATCGACGTCTCCGGTGTTTCAGGGTCGTCGGGCAGGTTGAGAAATATCGGCTTATGTACGAACAGCGCGACCGGCTTGCCGTTCGTGCGCGACACTTCCGAGGCGAGCCAATCGAACTGCTCGGCCTCGAAGGCGAGCCCTGAGTTCATCACCAGCGAGTTGAGGCCGATGAAGCACCAGCCCGCGGCCTCGAACGACCAATGGTCCTCGCCGATGATCTTGCGGAATTGCTGGCGATGCGCTTCCGCGACCGGCGGCTTCGGCGCAGGGCCGACCGCGGTCGGATTGTCGCCGATGTCGTGATTGCCGGGGATGTAGCGGCAGGCGACGGGCAGGGCATCATGCAGGGCCTTGGCGAATTCGACGTCGTCGCGGCTGGTCGGCCCGTCGAACGAGACGTCGCCGGTGTTGACGACGAGATCGGGCCTATCGGTGTCGATATGCTCGCTGAGCGCCTGGAAGTTGGCGATCAGGCCAGGGAAGCGCCGGCCAAGATGGGTGTCGGAGATCTGCGTCAGGCGAAATTCGGACATGGATCGATCATAGGCCCCGCCCGACGTCGGAACGATGACGGCGCGTCCGCGGTCCGCGATCGAACAATGTTTAAAGCACGCGGTAGCGGATCGTGTAGGCGTCCTGCGGCGCGACCGGGCTTGCCAGCGGCGAGGCGATGCGGTCGGCGAGGTGCCAGGGACCGAACTGAGGGCCGAACTGGGTGCCAAACTGCTCGGAGCGATGCGGCTCGGCCGGCAGGCGGAGGCGGAATTCGAAGGTGCCCTTGCCGGGCAGATTCACGATCAGCACGCGGTCTGCGGTGCGATGGTTGAGCGCCACCACGCCACGCAGCACGGAGCGGCCATCACCGAGCTCCCGCACGCCGTCGACCAGCGCCAGCGTCTGGTTGCGGTCGGTATGCAGCTCGATCTGGGTGTCGGACACGGCCGCCAAGGTCTCTCTCGGCATGCGGATCTCGAACTCGATCGCGGGTTTCGAGGGATTGAGGCCGAGATAGGCGAGCGCGGCATGGCGCATGTCGTAGGCGGCAAACGCGAACAGAGCGAGGGCGGCGAGCGCAGCGAGGCCGTGCCTGAGGACATCACGCCAGGTCCGATAGCTCATTCGGAAGTAGACCGTCATCGCCAGCGCCACCGCAAGCGCCGTCGCGATGCCGGCCAGTGCCGACATCAGGATGCCGAACTGGCCGTCGGCGGACTCGGTCAAAGCACCGGTCAGGCTGCCGATCTGGCTGAAGAGGGTGTTCATGGCGGTCTCTCGCCTTGCGCGCCCCAAGGGGCAAAATCGCTTTAACTGTCGACAGTTGGTCGCCTCATCGGGAACGCCGGTTCAACTCGTTGATTGTCAGGACCAGCGGTGACCGCTAATGGACGCTAGCTGCGGCTTCCGCCGGTTGGGAAATCCCGGGAAATTCCGATGTCCGTTCAAATGGTTTTGCTGCCGGTTTTCGTGCAGGTCGGTCTCACCTTCGCGCTCCTGATCGCCATGGCGATGGGACGCCGGCGCGCGCTCGTGTCCGGCGAGACCAAGAGCCGTGACATTGCGCTGGGCGAGCCCAACTGGCCGAAGGGGGCCACACAATTCGCCAATTGCTACCGCAACCAGTTCGAACTGCCGGTGCTGTTCTACGCCCTGATCGCGCTGGCGCTCCCGTTGCGCCATGCCGATCTGTTCATCGTGCTGATGTCCTGGGTGTTCGTGGTGACGCGCTTCGTCCATGCCGGAATTTTCGTCTCCTCCAACAATCTCGGCCGCCGCTCCACGATCTGGCTCGCGGGCGTGCTCGTCCTGCTCGCGATGTGGATCTACTTCGCTTTGAAAATGCTGTTGCTGATCTAGGCGCTACTCGCCGATCCTGATCTGAAAGATTCAAATGACTCCCGCTGCCCGGCTGTCCGCAGCCATCGAACTGATCGACACCATCGAGAAGGACCGCGTGCCCGCGGCCAAGGCGTTGAAGGAGTGGGGCACCGCGCACCGCTTCGCCGGATCCGGCGACCGCGCCGCCATTGCCGGCCTCGTCTGGGACGTGCTGCGCCGCTATGCCTCGAGCGCCTACCTGATGGATTCGGACACCGCGCGGTCGCGGCTGATCGGCATGCTTCGCCTCGAGCGCAACATGGATGCGGCGACGATGGCCGCGCTGTTCGACGGCAGCCGCTTTGCTCCCGCGCCGTTGACCGAGGCCGAGCAGACCGCGCTCGCCTCGCGGTCGCTTGAAGGGGCCCCGGCCGCGATCGCCGGCGACTATCCAGAATGGCTGGATCCGTATTTGGCAAAGGCGTTCGGCGACGAGCGTGTCGCGGAGGCGGCCGCGATGGCGAGCCGGGCGCCGCTCGACCTGCGCGTCAACACGCTAAAATCCAATCGCGACAAGGTGCTGGGGGCGCTTGCTCATCTTCATGCGAAACCGACGCAGTGGTCCGCAACCGGGCTGCGCATCGAGCTTTCGGCCGATGCGCGCAACCCCGGCATCCAGGCCGAGGAGGATTTCATCAAGGGCGCCATTGAAGTCCAGGATGAGGGGTCGCAGCTTGCAGCTGCCTTGACCGCGGCAAAACCCGGCGAGCAGGTGATCGATCTCTGTGCGGGAGCCGGCGGCAAGACGCTGGCGCTCGCCGCGATGATGCAGGGCAAGGGCCGGCTGATCGCGACCGACAGCGACAAGCGGCAACTCGCGCCCATCCACGAACGCCTGTCGCGCGCCGGCGTCCACAATGCCGATGTGCGCACGCCCAAGGGCGACGCCGATCCGCTGGCCGAGATCAGCGCCACCGCCGACCTCGTCGTGATCGACGCGCCCTGCACGGGAACCGGAACCTGGCGCCGCAACCCAGATGCCAAATGGCGCATGCGCCCGGGCGCGCTGGAGATTCGCTTGCGGGACCAGACCGAGGTGCTCGACCGCGCGGTTCCGCTGGTCAAGGCCGGCGGCCGCATCGCCTACATCACCTGCTCGGTGCTTTCAGAGGAGAACGGCGAGCAGGTGAGGGCGTTCACCGCCCGCCATCCCGAGTTCGCGGTGGTGCCGCCCGAGCAGACCGCGAGCGTGCTCTGGGACAAGGCGGAGGAGTTTGAGCAAGCCGCGCTACGATCCGCCGAAGGGTGGATGATGACGCCGCGGCGGACGGGGACGGACGGGTTCTTCGTCTCGGTGCTGAAGAAATCGTAGCGTCATAGTCGCTCTTGGGGGTGCGGCGACCCCAAACAAAAACCCCGCGAACCGGAACCCGGTCGCGGGGTTTTCTAAGTTGACGTTCTGCCGGTACGTCCGTGGTCAGAACGGTGCGCGGGCTTTAGCCGACGCGGAGATTGTCCGCCGAGGACTTGCCGCTGCGACGATCGGCGACGATGTCGAACGAGACCTTCTGACCTTCGTTGAGGGTCGAGAGGCCAGCGCGCTCGACGGCGCTGATGTGCACGAACACGTCCTTGTCGCCGTCATCCGGCTGAATGAAACCAAAACCCTTTTGATTGTTGAACCACTTCACGGTGCCCATAGCCATGGGAATTTCCTTTGCTTAAGAAGTTAACACGCGGACCGGTACGCATTATTGCGCCCATAGTCCTGATCAGTCGATGTTGGAGAAATCATCTGAAGCGTGCGCGCCCGTCAGCAACGAAGCGAAGCGGCCCAGTCGTTCGGCCAAGTATCGATGATCACAATATAGCGAGATTTTGGGGCCACTTCAAGGCACCACCCGCCGCTCGGGATGTCCCCGTATTTTGCTATTTTGCGGTGCAAATTAACCCGTCCAGGGCGCTCAATCGACGATAAACAGCGTCGCCCCGGTCGCCGTCGAGGACCGGTGCGCGGCGTCGCCGAAATCCGAGACCTGGTAGCTCATCCCCGCCGTGAGCTTGAACTTACGCCCGTCGCGCAGCTCGCTGTCGAGCTCGCCTTGCAACACGTAGAGCACGTGGCCGCGGTCGCACCAATGGTCGGCGAGATAGCCCGGCGTATACTCGACCATCCGAACCCGGAGATCGCCGATGTTGAGCGTGCGCCACTGCGCCTGCCCGGTCTCGCCGGGATGGATGGTCGGCTCGACCTTGCTCCAATCCGTGACGGTGAAGGGGGAGGTGGGGAGCTTCATGGGGGGATCCTGTGTCAGAGCCGGCAGCGCTGTTGTTAGCGCACGCTCGTCCAGCAGTCTCCGTCATTGCGAGCGCAGCGAAGCAATCCAGTGATGCATCTGCAGCGGCAGCCTGGATTGCTTCGCTGCGCTCGCAATGACGAGCTTGAGGCACGCTCGCGCCTCACTCTCGGTGTCATCGCCCGGCTCGACCGGGCGATCCAGTATTCCAGAGGCCGTGCCGTGATACGGAAAAGCCGCGGCGTACTGGATTCCCGCCTTCGCGGGGAATGACAGCGGTGGGTGAGGGCGCGTCGTCCAACCCAGCGAGCGTCAATGCACCGGGTGATTCGCCGAGCCCTGCACGATCTTTCCGGCCGCATTCACCCGCAGATATTCGCAGATCCGCTTTCCCCGCTCGTTCTCGTAGAACACCACCACGCTGTCAGGGCTGACAAACAATTCGATCAGCGAGAAATGCAGGTTCGGCACCAAGGCGAGCGCCTTGCCCCAATAGGCGCGCAATGCATCCTTGCCGCGCACGGTGCCGCTTTCATCGAATCCCAACATGGGGATGCGGTCCGACGTCATCACGGTATCCTCGTCATAGAGCGTGAGCACGCGCTCGAGATCGCGCGCGTTCCAGGCCTCGACCCAGGTCCGGCCGAGCGCGGCGAGCTGTGATGGCTGATTGTGTTGTGACACGAGCGTTCTCCCTGATTGGCGCTGTTTGAGGATGGCGCAATTAGGTCAATAATACTTACCTGTATTGATTTGTCCATGCCCAAAGAAGAATGTGGGCGCGCGGCCCGCGCGGTTGCGGGAAAAGCCCCCGTCGCGTATCTGCTTGCCATGACAGCAGCACAGACCGACCGCTCCGCGTCGACGCCCTCGGTGGCCTCGGCGCACGACAAGATTCTCATCGTCGACTTCGGCAGCCAGGTGACGCAGCTCATTGCGCGTCGCGTGCGCGAGGACGGCGTCTATTGCGAGATCGTCCCGTTCAACAAGGCCGAACAAGCCTTCAACGAGATGAAGCCGAAAGCGGTGATTCTCTCCGGCGGTCCTGAGTCGGTGCATGAGGCGGGCTCGCCCCGGGCGCCGCAAGCGATCTTCGATTCCGGCGTGCCCGTGATGGGCATCTGCTACGGCCAGATGGCGATGGCGGAGCAGCTCGGGGGCACTGTCGAGGGCGGCCATTACCGCGAATTCGGCCGCGCCGATGTCGAGGTGAAGGCGCCAAGCAAGCTGTTCGAGGACATCTGGTCGCCGGGCGGCAAGAACCAGGTCTGGATGAGCCATGGCGACCGCATCACCAAAATGCCGCCGGGTTTTTCCGTCGCCGGCACCTCGCCGAACGCGCCGTTCGCGATCATCCAGGACGAGACGCGCAAATATTACGGCCTGATGTTCCACCCGGAAGTGGTGCACACCCCCGACGGTGCCAAACTGATCCGCAACTTCGTTCGCAAAATCGCAGGCCTGTCCGGCGACTGGACCATGCGCGCCTTCCGCGAGGAGGAGATCGCGAAGATCCGCGCCCAGGTCGGCAAGGGCAGGGTGCTCTGCGGCCTGTCCGGCGGAGTCGATTCCGCAGTCGCGGCCGTCTTGATTCACGAAGCCATCGGCGAGCAGCTCACTTGCGTGTTCGTCGATCACGGCATGCTGCGTCTCGACGAAGCCAAGACCGTGGTCGACCTGTTCCGCCACCACTACAACATCCCGCTCGTGCACGTGGATGCCTCGAAGCAGTTTCTCGGCGAGCTTGAAGGCGTCACCGACCCCGAAACCAAGCGCAAGACCATCGGCCGCCTCTTCATCGAGGTGTTCGAGGCGGAGGCCAAGAAGATCGGCGGGGCCGACTTCCTGGCTCAAGGCACGCTCTATCCCGATGTGATCGAGAGCGTCTCCTTCACCGGCGGTCCCTCGGTGACGATCAAGTCACACCACAATGTCGGCGGTCTCCCCGAGCGCATGAACATGAAGCTGGTCGAGCCCCTGCGCGAGCTGTTCAAGGACGAGGTGCGCAAGCTCGGCCGCGAACTCGGCCTGCCCGAAATCTTCGTCGGCCGCCACCCGTTCCCGGGCCCCGGCCTCGCCATCCGCTGTCCCGGCGACATCACACGCGAGAAGCTCGACATCCTGCGCAAGGCCGATGCCGTCTACATCGACCAGATCCGCAAGCACGGGCTCTACGATGACATCTGGCAGGCCTTTGCGGTACTGCTCCCGGTCAAGACGGTCGGAGTCATGGGCGACGGCCGTACGTACGATTTTGTGGTCGGCCTGCGCGCCGTCACCTCCACCGACGGCATGACCGCGGACTTCTACCAGTTCGACATGAAATTCCTCGGCGAGACCGCCACGCGCATCATCAACGAGGTGAAGGGCGTGAACCGGGTGGTGTACGACGTGACCAGCAAGCCGCCTGGGACGATTGAGTGGGAATAATTTTCGCCCTCCGAAGGTGTCCGGGAATACGCCACGGTACGTGGGCCGCCCGCCCTGGAGTGACGAAAAGTGGTGGAAGGCCGGTAAGCGTCCGCCCATCCGGCACGGCCCATCGCCTCTGTCGTCATTTCTTCTTCCGCCGAAACGCCGCGACGAACGCGTCCATGACTGCGGCAAGCGCCGATCCTGCGGGCCCCGGCGCGCGCAACATCCACACGGCCCAAGGAGGCGGTGCGTAGGCGCCGAGTACCGTCACGAGACCGCCCGAGCCGAGGAGAGCCGCCGTTCCAGCCTGCCCGATCCCGGCCCCAAGCACCGTCGCTGCGCGCAGGGCATCCGAACCGTCCACGGTCAGTGCGAAGTCGGGCTGGAGGCGGCGCGTGCCGCCCGGTGCGCGGAACAGCCAGGGCATCAGCCGTCCCGTCGCCGGAAAACGCAGGCCGATCAGCCGGTGCTTTGCGAGATCATCAGGCGTTAGAGGCGTCCCGTGCCTGGCGAGATAGGCGGGCGCGGCAAGGGTGACGAGCGGCAACGGTGCAAGGCGCCGGGCAAGGAGACTGGCGTCGGCGATCCGGGGCGCGATCTGCACCGCGAGATCCCAGCGGCCGCCGCCGAGGTCGGCGAAGTGGTCATCGAGGGTGAACTCCACGCGCAGGGCCGGGTACCGCTCCAGAAGCGAGGCCAAGGCGTGCAGCAGGGTCGGAGCGAGGGAGGCGGCTGCGGTCACGCGCACCGTACCCGCGACCCCTACTGGTGCGCCGAGACGGCTGGCGGCAGCCGCGAGTGCGAGCGCCGGGCCTCGGACCTCGGCAAGGAAGCGCTCACCGTCGGGTGTGAGGGAGAGTGCGCGGGTCGAGCGGCGGAACAGGCGCGCACCGTGCGTGGCCTCGAAGCGGCCGACGAGGCGGGCAATTGCGGCCGGGGTCACGCCGAGCTCGCGCGCGGCCCCGGCGAAGGAGCCCGCCTCGGCAACACGGAGAACGACGACGGCGGCGCGCAGAGTGTCCATGTTTCATTCAATACATTTGGTTGCTTCAGCCGCAACACCATTTGTCCTGCCCTGCGCGGCCCCGCGCCCTTACGTTGGGAGTGTCAGAAGCAGGAAAACGATGATGCGCATTGGAATCGTGGGTGTTGGGCCGGTGGGGCAGACCTTGGGGACCATCTGGGCGCGGGCGGGTCACGAAGTGGCCTTCGGCTCGCGCGACCCGGCTCGGGCGGCGGAGGCGGTGTCGGGTCTTGCCGGTGCGCGAGCGACCACACAGGAACAGGCTGCGGCGTTCGGTGAGGTTGTATTGTGGACGCCGCGCGGCGTCATGCCCGCCAGCCCGGACATGCTCGCCGGGAAGATCGTACTCGACCCGAACAACCGCGAGCCCGGTTCAATCGGCGATTACGCCTCACCGCGTCCCCAAGGACCAAGCTTTGCCGAGCGGCTGCAGGCGGCCGCACCGCGGGCGCGCGTGGTGAAGGCGTTCAATACTGTGGTGATGCAGTTGCTGAGGGAGAATCCCGAGCGGCTGACGGCGTCAGGGGCGCAGGTATTGCTCGCCAGCGACGACGCGGAAGCGAAGATGGTGGCTGCCGCGCTGGCGACGGATGCCGGACTGGCCGCGGTTGATCTCGGGGGGCTGGACGCGGCGTGGCTGGCAGAGACGATGGCCGACGCGTTCCGCCAGGCCATGAGGACGAGCCCTGCCGGATGGCGCCAAGCGCTGGTGTTCGCCGATCTCGCAGGGAGGCCAGGCTACACCTCATGAAGCTGATCTACTCTCTCTTTAGAAGGTACTTCCAATGAAGCTTTTCTACTCTCCGTCCTCGTGCTCTTTGTCGCCGCACATCGTGCTGCGCGAACTCGATCTGCCCTTTACGCTCGACCGCGTCGATCCGGCGACCAAGCGAACCGAGTCTGGAAGCGACTATCTGACGATCAATCCGAAGGGCTACGTGCCCGCGCTGGAGCTCGATGACGGGGAGGTTCTAACCGAAGGTCCTGCGATTACGCAGTATCTCGTCGACAGATACGCGCCTGGCACACTCGCGCCGCTCTCCGGCACGATCGAGCGGGCGCGGGTCAACAGCTATTTGACCTATATCGGCACCGAGTTGCACAAGCCGTTCGGTCGGCTGTTCGATCCAGCGCTGACCCCTGACTCCCGTGCGTCGACCGTAGCCTACCTGAATCGCAGGTTTGCGCTGATCGAGCAGGAGCTCGCCGATGGGCAGGCGTTCCTGACCGGTTCGGCCTTCACTCTCCCCGACGCCTATCTTGTCGTGATCCAGCGATGGGGAGCGTTTACTGGCTTCGATCTCTCGCCGTTTCCCAACATCGTTGCGCACGCCGAGCGGGTCATGGCTAGGCCTGCGGTTCGGCTAGCACTCGACGCCGAAAAGTAGGCAGCGGCATTTAGATGCCTAGGTGTCTGAGAACCAATCTTTATCTTGCCCAACGTCAAACAGTTCTTTCCGCGAGGACACGTTTTTAGGGGCTCCGTTTCGGTCGGTTCTGTACCATCATGGTCGATGATGCTATCTGGCGTTGAAGGAACGGAGAATACCTTGTTGACCGATACGGGACTTCAGAAGCTCGAGCCTTGCAAGAAGCTTTGCAAGCACGGCGACCGCGACGGCATGTCCATTGCCGTCCTGCCGATCGATAGGCGCAAGCAGATATGTGAAAGTGGTGACCACACCATCAAGGTGTTGCATTGATGCGCGCCGCGTTGAAAGTGGTGATGGCCGCAATATTTGCCATGCCGGCTGCAGTGGCTCTGGCGAAGTCTCCGGACTGCGCGAGTTGGCCCAGGAACATGGCCCTCGTGCACCTCAAGAACGCCGGCCTGATTGATATCCCATCAGTGATCGAGGCGCAGACCAAGGCCGTTCGTCTCGCGTCCGAAAAGATCGGCAAGGACCTCCACCAGCAGGTTTACGACATCACGTTTCACACCAAGGATGGCAGGACAATCGAGGTCATCACGAAAAACCAGGCATCAAGCGAGGAATGCTCGATGAGCGCCGTCGACGTCTACGTGGTCTCGACGAAAATCGGCGGGTCGGCAGCGCAGCCATCTGAGAGCACGACTAAAAAGTGATCCGGCTGCGCAATCCGCCCTCTCTCGCCGAGTCGCGCTCAAGATGGCGGATTACGCTTCGCTAATCCGCCCTACGATCTCTCTCACGGCTTCACGAACCGATAGGCGAAGCGATCGGTCTTGCCCTTGATCGCGGGATCGAACACCTTGATCGTGTGCGGATCGTTATTGTTCGCGAGCAGGGTGCTTTCCGCGTCCAGCACGAAGCCGGCCGCCTCCACCTCCCTGCGAACGGATGCAGGCTCGATCCGGTGCAGCGATTGGGCGTTGCTGGTGCCCGCGCCGAGCGCGGCGGAGTGGTCGACGATGACGTAGCACCCGCCGGGCTTCAGCCGCTCGTAGACGGCGCGATTGAAGCGCGCCGCCGTCGCGCCCCTGGCCTGGATCAGCGCGGTGTGGAGATCGTGGTAGAACAGGTGCAGCCACAGGACATCCGCTGGTCGCGTGGCCTGCGGCATCGCCACGAGGTCCGCCGAGACGGCTTCGACGTTGTCTCGGCCCGGCTCCTTCGCAAGCATCCGCATGCGGCCGACGGGATCGTTCTTGAAGTGGGCGATCTCGGCCGGCACGAAGCTGTCAACCCGTCCTCCGGGTCCCACGATCTCGGAGAAGAGACGGGTCCAGTCGCCGTCGCCTGGATAAACGTCGATGACGGTGGCGCCCGCATCTATTCGTGCGAACCGGATCAACTCCGATAGCCTGGATTGGTCGTACATAGGGATCTCCTTTACGGTCGGGCATTCGACGCGCGCGCGGCCCGCGCCAGCGCCTGGGTGTCGATGTACTCCCGGATGTTCGTCAGTTTGCCGTCCCGGACCGTGATGGCGAAGATCCAGTCGTCCTCGAAAATCTTGTTCGTGGCTTTGATCCTTCCCTTCGCGAAGCCGGCGACCAGCACCCGGTCTCCTTGCGCGACGAACTCCCGGGGTTCCGTCGACGTTTCGATCGACTTGGATGCCGTCTCGAGCAGATCCGTCACCCCGTCGTGCCCGCGGTGCGTTCCGGCCAGCGGCCAGTCTTCGCCCGGGATGATCCACTCGATGTCCTCAGTGACCAGCGCCAGCAGAGCCTCCCTGTCGCCGCGGCCGATCGCGGCGAAGAAGTCCTTTACGGTCTGGATGTTTTTCTCGGTGCTCATTCGAGTTTCTCCATTTCGCTGCGATCGGATCGCGCGCGATCCGATCGCATGCTTCGTGTCCCCGTGTTCGTCAGCCGAACTTGACCAAATCCTTGAAGATCAGCTGACCCCAGCTGTTTCCGCGCGCCTGCACGAGCAGTCCACCTTCCGAAAGCCCGCCGAGCTTGATCGGCGCGAAGCCGAGCTTTTCCGCAAGCGCGCCAACCTCCGCTGCAGCAGCATCATCGTCGCTCGCCAGGAACACGACTCTCCTGCCACCATGGACGGCCGGATCCTGGCCAAGCACGGCAGCACCCAGATGGTTGAAGCCCTTGACCAGTCGACCGCCATTGAAGGCTTGCGCGACGGCCCTGGACGAAGGTTGTCCCCCCAGTTTCTCCGGGGGCACGCCGTAGGCATTGGTCACATCGGCGATCGTCTTGCCCTGCCACGTCGGCAGCGCCTTCGCGACATCCTGGTGCGACTCGAAACGGACCGCCAAGAAGACGATGTCCGCCTTGACCGCGTTCGCCAGTGTTTTGGGAATGATCGTGGGTCCGATCGCGGCCGCGGCGGATGCAAAGCTCTCCGGGTCGCGCGTGGTTGCAACGGATACTTCGATGCCGTTGCGGGCAAACGCCCTGGCCAGCGCCTGGCCGATATGGCCGAAGCCGATAATTGCGTAGCTCATGATGTTTCTCTGATTTTGTGTTGATGCCGCGGTCAGACCTGCGCCATGCCGCCATCGACGGCGAGATCCACGCCGGTGATGTAAGAACTTTCATCGGAGGCGAGGAACGTGACGGCAGCCGCGATTTCCTCCGGCTTGCCCCTGCGACCCATGGGGATCTGTGAAGCAAACTGAGCGGCCGCTTGCTCGGCTTGCTCGCGGGTCAGGCCCGTCGTCGTCTCCAGGGCAGGGGTCTCGGTCGGTCCGGGGCTCATCGTATTCACGCGGATGTTGCGGTCTTTCAGCTCCAGCGTCCAAGCGCGCGAGAAGTTACGCACGGCCGCCTTGCTCGCGGCGTAGACGCTGAACCCCGGCAACCCCAACACATTCGACACCGAAGAATTCAGGATGATCGAACCGCCGTCCTTGAAGAGGGGCAGGGCTTTCTGCACCGTAAAGAACAGCCCCTTCACGTTCACATCGAAGGTCTGGTCGAAATGGGCCTCGGTCGCTAGCGCGAGCGGCGCGATCGTCCCCGCGCCCGCGTTCGCGAAGAGAATGTCGATGTGACCATGTTTCTCTTTCACGACGGCATAGAGCCGGTCCAGGTCTTCCAAGCGAGAGACGTCGCTCACGACCGTCGTCACGTTTGTCTTGATGAACGCTGCGGCCTCCTTCAGCTCTTTCTCGCGTCGCCCGGTGATCACCACGTGCGCACCTTCGTCCACGAAGCGCTTGGCTGTGGCCAACCCGATCCCGCTGCTTCCGCCGGTGACGACTGCGATCTTGCCTTCTAGTTTTTTCATGTCGTTTCTCTTTCGTTATGTGTGAGCCTGGCGCGGGACCGCGCCGGGAGTCAGAGTTGCGCAAGTCCGCCGTCGACGGCGACTTCGCTGGCGGTCATGAAGCTGCTGTCCGACGAGGCGAGAAAGGCCGCCACGGCACCAATTTCCGAGGGATCGGCCATGCGCTGCAGCGGGGTCATCGCGGCGAACACCTTCTGGCCCTCTTCGCCCAGCGCTTCCTTCGCGAGTTCGGTCGCAGTCGCCCCGGGCGAGAGCACGTTGACGCGGAGGCCGCTGCCCTTCAGATCCTCCGCCCAGGTCCGCGCGAGGTTGCGCACGGCCGCCTTGCTCGCGCTGTAGGCGCTCATGGCCTGGGCGCCCGTGGTGCCCGCGCTCGATCCGGTCAGGATGATCGAACCGCCCCGGCGCATCAGCGGCAGCGCCTTCTGCACCGTGAAGATCGTACCCTTCACATTGGTGTCGAAGGTTTCGTCGATGTGCGCGGCCGTGATCTTGCCGAGCGCAAGCTGGCTTCCCGCTCCGGCATTGGCGAAGACGATGTCGAGGGTTCCGCGCTCGGCCTTCACCGCCGCGTAGAGCCGGTCGAGGTCGGCCTCATCCGAGACCGAGCCCTTCACCGCGCGGACGTTGGGCCCGAGGGCGGCGACAGCTGCGTCGAGCGCTTGCTGCCGGCGGCCGAAGATGAAGACGAAGGCGCCGTCCTCGATGAAACGCTTTGCCGCGGCGCGGCCGATGCCGGTTGCGCCACCCGTGATGACTGCAACCTTGCCGTCGAGCTTTCCCATAAGTTCTCCTGTCGTGGTGTCGGGCAGAATCTGCCCCCGAGACCCGCGACATAGGTCCGCCGGCGTCAGGCGTTGAGTGCGGAAGCGCGCACATCGGTGGTGCGAAATCGATCCGGCCCGACGACTGACGCCAGCGGTCACCATCGGCGTCCGCCGCTCGGAATTGTGCCGTTCTTGCCGGCAGAGGCTATGATCACCGCCGGACTCCTGTTAGATGCCTCAGGTACGAGCTTTGGAAGGCGCACCGCGCGGTGCGGGATCGCACCATGATCGATTGGGACGACGTTCGCTACTTTCTAGCCGTCGCGCGCGGAGGCTCGGTGCGGGCCGCCGCCGAGCGCCTCGATGTGAACCATGCGACCGTGCTGCGACGCATCGCCCAGCTCGAGGAACGCCTCGGGGTCCAGATGTTCGAAAAGCTGCCTTCGGGCTACCGCCTGACGGCTGCGGGCGAGGAGGTCCTCGAATTCGCGGACCAGATGGAAGCGTCGTCGCACCAGCTGGAGACGCGCGTCTTCGGGCGCGACCAGGGCGTGCGCGGGCGTCTGCGGGTGACGCTGGCGCCGCCGATGGCGACACATCTGCTCATGCCTGATTTCGCCGATTTCGCGCGTCTGCATCCTGATATCGAGATGGATATCCTGTCGTTTGGCGAGCTGGCCAACCTGACCAACCGTGAGGCCGACGTCGCGATCCGCGTCGTCTACGACCGCAAAACCCTGCCGCTCAATCTTCACGGCATGAAGGGACCGGAGCTGTTCGGCGCCGTCTACATGTCCAGGGATCGGCTGGCCGCGTGGCGTGCCGGCGCGCCCGATCCCTTCCGCTGGATCGTCATCAGCATGCATGGCATCCCGGACTGGGCCGGCGCGGGCGAGGTTCGCACCACGGGCATTCCATTCAGGACCTCGGATGCCGGGGCGCAGATCGCCGCGGTCCGGCAGGGGCTCGGCATCACGACACTGCCGTGCTTTGTCGGCGATGCCGACCCGCTGCTGGTGCGGGTGCCGGGGACCGAGTTGCACATGTACGGAACGGTTTGGCTTCTCACACAGGGGGAGACACGCAAGACCAAGCGCGTGCGGCTCTTCACCGAGTTCATATCCCGCAGGCTCGCCGCGTACGCGCCGCTTCTCGCGGGGCTGGCGGGGGCGCGCGACTGAGGCGCGGTGGGTTGCAGGCTTGGCTCGGCTCGCCAAAGCAAAGCGGGATTCACCCACCTTGAGCGTGATCTGCGGCTTGTGACCCTAAGCGGGCGTCGAATCTGAAGGGCCTTCGTTGCGATACAGCGTGCGTACCGCAATTTCTGCGATATCATCCGTTTGCACGAATGCCCGCACTCGATGGATATTCACCGTGCGCGTGGCCGCGCAAGGAGATGAAACCATGACCGCGAATGCTTTCTCGGACCTTACGCGGCTGATTAACGGCTATCAGATTTCGCAGGCCATTCACGTAGCGGCCCGGCTTGGCATACCCGACCACCTCAGTCACGGGCCGCTAAGCAGCAACGAACTTGCTCGGCTCAGCGGATCGCATCCGAGGACACTTTATCGGCTCTTGCGGGCGCTGGCTTCAGCCGGTGTTTTCCACGAGGCCGAGAACAAGACGTTCTCGCTCACTCCGATCGGCGAGTGTCTTCGTTCTGACTCGCCGACGCCACTCGATGGCTGGGCCGCATATGTCGGCCGACCTTATGCCTGGCAGGCCTGGGGCCATCTTGAACACAGCGTTCGCACTGGGGAGAATGCCTTTCGGCATCTCAACGGTCAGAGCGTATGGGAGTATCGCAGCACCCGTCCAGATGAGAACGCGATCTTCAACCGAGCCATGACGGCCAATTCTCGCGGCGCCATCGAGGCCATCGTCGCTGCCTACGATTTCAGCCGTTTTCGGCACGTCGCGGATATTGGGGGTGGCCAAGGTCAACTGCTGGCAGGAATTCTCGCCGCAAACAAGAGCCTGCGCGGAACGCTGTTCGATCAGCCCCACGTGGTTGGCAAGGCGGCTGAAGTTCTGAACCAACATGGTGTCGCCGACAGATGCGAAATCGTTGGAGGCAGTTTCTTTGAAACGATCCCGGAGGGGGCCGACGCCTATGTGATGCGGGCGATCATCCACGATTGGGACGACAAGGAATCGATTTCTATCCTGAAGAGCTGCCGCCGCGCTATGACCGCTGATGCCAGATTGCTCCTTGTCGAACGTGTGGTGGAGCCGCCGAACGAGGGACCAATCTCGAAATTCAGTGACCTGAATATGCTCGTCATGCTCGGTGCGCTGGAACGGAGCTACGAAGAGTATTCCGAGCTATGCCGAACGGCCGGATTTGAGATGCGCGGCACAACTCGCGCGGGATCGCACTTCCAGGTCATCGAGGCAGTTCCCGCTTAGACCGAACTGGTGTGGGACCTTGCTTCCGCCGCAGGGAGGCCGCATCAAATGCGCTTTCGTAACCTGAGGTCTGGTTATGGCCGCTAGCCACTTAGCGAGTACATGCCTTAATCCGCCCCAACCGAACCTTCCCGTCGCTGAGCCGCGATCAACATCTCCACAAACGCAGTCACCTTAGGCGGACGGAAGCGAGCCGCAGGGTAGACCGTGTGGATGCCGCCAGATGGCAGTTGCCATTGCGGCAGGATGTGGATGAGCCGCCCCGCCGCGAGATCGTCGGACACCAGGAAATCCGGCAACACCGAAAGGCCGCCGCCGGCGAGCACGGCCGCGAGCACTCCCGGCGTCGTGTCGATGGTGATGCTGGCCTGCAGGCGCACGGCGCGTCGATCAAGATCGCCGCGCGAGAACTGCCACAGCAGCGGCTCGCGCAGCGCCATGTTGGCGACGAACGGGAGCGTCGCGAGGTCGTCGGGATCGCGCGCGGCGGCAATCCGATCCGTGAATGCGGGAGCGCCGACCAGACATTGCCGGAACGATCCGATCTTGCGCGCCTGCAGGCTGGAATCGACCAGCCAGCCGACGCGGATTGCCATGTCGATCTGGCCTGAGGCGAGGTCGACCGTCTGATCTTCGAGCGTCAACTCCACCCGGCAGTTGGGATAGCGTGCCGCGTAGGCCGTGACGACGGCGACGACGACGGCGGTGCCGTAGTCGTTGGGCGCCGTGATCCGCAATGTGCCGGTCGGCGCGGCGGCCGCCTGGGCGAGCTCGTCGAAGGCACCCTCCGCCTCGCGCAGGATCATGACGCAGCGCGCATGAAACATGCGGCCTGCGTCGGTCGGATGGACCCGGCGCGTCGTGCGCACGAGAAGGCTGGTGCCGAGATCGCGCTCCAGCTGTGCCACCTGCTGGCTCACCACGGCCTTGGTGATGCCGAGCCGCTCGGCGGCCCGCGTGAAGGATCCGGTGTCCACGACGGCTGCGAAATAGGCGAGGCGGTTCAGGTTCATAGGCTCAGCTCGGTGAGATCTTACTGTCAGTATATCACATACATTCTGTCTGTTTTGTTGATATTCATCTACCAATGTGCGCATGCCACATTGCGGTTCAAGGAGATCGCCATGTCCGCGCCGATTCAAATCACCTACCTGTTCGACCCGCTCTGCGGCTGGTGCCACGGCGCCTCCACGTTGCTCGAACAGCTCGTCGCCCGACCGGATTTTGCGGTCGAACTTGCGCCGACAGGCCTGTTCGCCGGCGAGGGCGCCCGTCCGATGGACGATGGTTTTGCAGCCTACGCCTGGAGCAGCGACCAGCGGATTTCGCGTCTGAGCGGTCAGCCCTTCAGTGAAGCCTATCGTCGCGATGTGCTGGGCGACCGCACGCGCCTGTTCGATTCCGGCCCGGCGACATTGGCGCTCACGGCTGTCGCGCTCACGGCGCCTGATCGGGAGTTCGCGGCGCTGAAGGCCTTCCAGTTCGTCCGCTATGTCGAAGGCCGCGACAGCACGGACATGTCCGTTCTGTTGGATGTGCTCTGCGCGATGAATTTGCCGGAGGTTGCCGCGCGTCTGGCGAGCCCCGACGTCGCACTGATCACCGCATACCGCGCGCGCCTCGAGGCCGCGCGTGCCGAAATGCGCCGGCTCGGCGCCAACGGCGTCCCGGCCCTGATCGTAGGCACCGGCAATGATCGCCGCCTTGTGCAGGCAAGCGCGCTGTTCGGCAGCCTGGACGTCCTGATCGATGGACTGAAGGCGGCGTGAGCGCAGCGATCAACACAGTCGAGACCATCCCATTTGAATTTCGAAATCGCAGACCAGCACCAGGAGACCAACATGCTGACAAGGAGAACCATCATGAAAACCACTCTCGCCGCGGGGGCCACGGCAGTCTTCGCACCTGCAGGCCTCGGCCATGCCGCAGGCGGACTCACCTGGAAGCATTTTCCAGCCGGACAGAACGGCTTCTTCCGGGCTCCCGTTCTGGTGTCCGGGCCGAGCGAAGCAGTGCTGATCGATGGCGGCTTCACGTTGTCCGATGGCAAGGCGGTCGCTGACGCCATCAAGGCCACCGGCAAGAAGCTCACCACCATCTATATCAGCCAGTCGGACCCGGATTATTATTTCAGCCTCGGCGCCATCAAGGCGGCGTTTCCGGAGGCCCGCGTGCTCGCGGCGCCCGCGACATTGGCGGCCATTAACGCCAGCGTCGAAAAGAAGCTTGCCGTCTGGGGGCCGCAGCTCAAGGCGAACGGCCCGCAGGTGCTGGCCGATGTGGTCATTCCCGAAGCGTTCGACGGCAAGACGCTCAAGGTGGACGGCGAGACCATCGAGATCGTCAGCGCGGATGGCCTGGTCAACCGGCGCTACCTGTTCGTGCCCTCGCTCAACGCGGTGTTCGGCGGCGTGCTGATCTTCTCGGGCGTCCATGTCTGGACCGCCGACACGCCGACCCGGGAGCAGCGCGCCGCCTGGATCGCCAATCTCGAAAAGATCGCGGCGCGCAAGCCGGCGGTCGTCGTCCCCGGCCATCTGTCGGTCGATGGGAAGACCGATCTGTCCGGGGTCGAGCACACCATCACCTACCTCAAGGCGTTCGACGAAGAGCTGGCCAAGGTCAAGGAGTCCGCGGCGCTCAAGGCGGCGATGGAGGCGCGCTTCCCCAGCCTCGGCATGGGCGTTGCGCTCGACATCGGCGCCAAGGTCGCCACCGGCGAGATGAAATGGGGGTGAGATGGGGGCGAACCTCGACTTGATCCGCGCCACCTACGAGGGATCGTCGTCGGAAGAGAACGGCCGCAATCTGTTGGCCGCTCTCGCTCCCGATGCCGCATGGACCGAAGCGGAAGGGTTTCCGTACGCGGGCACCTATGTCGGACCCGACGCGATCATATCAGGCGTGTTCCGGCGTCTGGCCACCGAATGGACCGGCTACCGCGCCGACGTTCACACCTATCTCGAAGACGGCGACCGCGTCGCGGCCTTCGGCGTCTACTCCGGGACCTACAAGGCGACGGGCAAGACCATGCGCGCGACGTTCGCGCATCTCTATCTGGTGAAGAACGGCAAGATCGCCAGCATGACGCAATATGTCGACACCGCGATGGTGCAGAAGGCGCTGGAGCTTGCTGGCCTGTAACAGCGGTATGATCTCGGAATCTAGGAGAGGGGAGCCCGCGACATGCGGGCTCCCTTTTTCCGTTTTGACGGCCGCCAGATCTGATGAAGTTCGCCACGTCCGTTGCCGCCGTCTTGATCGTTGCGCAGGCGCCCAGCACGCTCAAAATAGGATCGACGGGATGCCTGCTAATCCGCAAGATCGGTCGAGCGTGTCATGGCCGTCAACGACTAGATGGAGCCGCCACGGAGGAGGGACGATGAAGGCGGCGCTGCAAAACTACCAGGACCGGATGCGGCGGGTGCTGGACCATATCGACCGGCATCTCGACGGCGATCTGGATCTGGACACGGTGAGTGCTGTTGCGGCCTTCTCGAAGTTTCATTTCCACCGGCAGTTCTCGGCGACCTTCGGGGTATCGGTGCATCGCTATGTCCAGCTGGCCCGCATGAAGCGCGCGTCGCATCAGCTGGCCTACATGGACGCCCTTGATGTCACGGAGATCGCGATGGATGCCGGTTACGAGGCACCGGACGCCTTCGCCCGCGCCTTTCGGCAACGGTTCGGGCAATCGCCGTCGTCGTTCCGGAAGTCTCCCGACTGGGAGCCGTGGCTTGCGGCCTTCGGGCCTCTCGACAATGCCAGGAGCAAGCTCATGCAGAAAACGTTTACCACCGACGACGTGACGATCCGCGATGTGCCCCCGACGCCGGTGGCGATCATGGAGCATCGCGGCGACCCCACGACGCTTCCCGCCACCATCCAGCGCTTCATCGCGTGGCGCAAGGCATCTCACCTGCACCCCAGCACAAGTCCGACCTTCAATGTCTGGCGTTCCGAGCGGCGGCCTGCGTCACCCGCCGATTACAGCGTCGACCTCTGCGTCGGGACCGACCAGCCGATCGTGGCGAACGGCGAAGAAATCAAGGCCGGCGACATCCCCGGCGGACGCTGCGCGGTGCTGCGCGTTATCGGCTACACCGACAACCTCGAGCCGGCCGCGCTCTTCCTTTATCGCGACTGGCTTCCGGCTAGCGGAGAGGAAGCACGCGACTTCCCGATCTATTGTCAGCGGCTGAGCTTCTTTCCGGAGGTGCCGGAGCACGAGACGGTCGCGGACCTCTTTCTGCCGCTGAAATAACCCTGGCGGCGGCCTGGCTTTCGGTCGCAACAAGCCGGCGGGCCGCTATCCGCGATCAATGCCGCCGCCATCCGATCCCGCATGTGACTCGGGAAACGGGTGGCAGCTTGCCGGTGCCTGATGTCTTGTTCGCTTGCTTTGACATCAGGAGAGTCTCGCGGTGGAACTGGCAAACAAAACGATCATCATAACCGGCGCCAGCAGCGGTATCGGTGCTGCCGCGGCGTCGCTGTTCGCGTCCGAAGGCGCCGATGTGGTGCTCGGGGCTCGCCGCGCCCCCGAGCTGCAGACCATTGTTGCAAGCATCAAGAGCGCCGGAGGGCGCGCGACTTTTCTCCCGGGCGACGTTCGGGACACCGGCTATGCAACCCGCCTTGTCGAGCACGCCGTCAAGACCTTCGGAAAGCTCGACGGCGCTCTCAACAATGCCGGCATCGTCGGCGACATGACGCGGGTCCCCGAGATGAGCGTCGAAAATTGGACCGATGTGCTTGCGGTGAATCTCACCTCGGCATTCCTCGGCGCAAAGGCGCAGATCCCGGCGCTGCGCAAGCAGGGCGGCGGTTCGATCGTTTTCACCTCGTCCTTCGTTGGCTTCAGCAACGGGGGCTTGCCGGGAATGGCGGCGTACGCAGCTTCAAAGGCAGGACTGATCGGCCTGGCTCAATCACTGGGCGCCGAGCATGCGGCCGAAGGCATTCGCGTCAACGCGCTTCTGCCCGGAGGGACCGTCACCCCGTCGGCAGGCGAAGGAAATCCCGACGCCCTGAATTTCATCGCCGGGCTCCACCCGATGAAGCGGATGGCCAGTCCCAAGGAGATCGCGCAGGCAGCCGTTTTTCTCCTGAGCGACCGGGCATCGTTCATGACGGGCAGCCCCATGACGGTAGACGGCGGCATGTCGGTCCGTTTGACCTGATGACGAATCCGTTCGGGTCTGATCGACGGGGCTCTGCCCCGTCGATCAGACCAGTTCATGACGGGGTGCGGTCGCGAAAGCCTGTCTCACCCGCGCGCCTCCTGCCAGTGCGGATAGGTGACATAGGCGGTGACGGCGCCTTGCTCGTGCGAGCGGATGGTGACCTGCGCACCCTTGGGCATGTGGACGATCTCGCCCGGACCGGCGGTCACGGTGCCGGCGTTGCTCGACACCGAGAGCTTCCCTTCGAGCACGACCATGACGTCGTCAACAGCGATTTTCTCGTCGAGGATCTGGTTCGGCGCGTAGCGGCCGTAGCCGATGGTGACCGGCGCGTCGTGACGCTGGTCGATCACATTGCCGACGAATATGTCGCCATCCTGTCCCGGCGAACGCTCGAGCGTTGCGTCCGAGATGGCAAACTTGCGAACTTGCATGAGATGTCTTCCGTCTGCGATCAAAGTTGGCGGAGTGAGGATGATAGAAGTCGCAAGCAAGTGTTTTGTTCAACCCGCCTTGCGGGGCGGTTTGACGCAGATGGCGCGGACGATGGTGGAGCGCAGGAGACGGTTGGTGCCCAGCGCGCGGCGACGGTCGCCTCGGCGTAAACACTGGATGTTCGCCACCGATCGCCATGATACGAGATCCCCGTCGTTCGCTTCCGGAGCCCAATATTCATGTCCGCCGCCACCGCCCCGAGTCAGCCGCCCGCAACCGCCGCCGAAACCGATCCGGAAACACTCGGCTGGATGAAGGGCTTCCCGCCACCGGAAAACCGCACCATCTCCTTCCAGAATGGCTCGTTCCGCAGCTTCCCCGAGCTGCGCTGGGCCTGGAGCAACATCCGCCAGCTGGTGCCGACCGTAAACGTCTGGCGCGGGGCGGAGCCTGCATCGGTGCTGCCGTGCCAAGACCATGACATCGGCGCCTCCGCGTCGACCACGATGGACGGCCGGCCAATGACGTTCGCGAAGATGCTCGAGGAAACCTATGCCGACGGCATCGTCGTGCTGCACCGGGGCAGGCTGATCTATGAGCGCTATTTCGGCGCGTTGAAGCCGCACAAGCCGCATATCGCGATGTCGGTGACGAAGTCGTTCACGGGCGTGCTTGCCGGCATCCTGGTCGCCGAGGGCAAGATCGATCCGCAGGCGCCTGTTACGGAGTATGTGCCGGAGCTGAAGGCCAGCGCCTTCGGCGATGCGCGCGTGCACGAGGCCATGGATATGACCACCGGGCTCGCCTACACCGAAGTCTACACCGACAGGAATTCCGCAGTGTGGGGGTTGCGGCGGGCGAACGGCATGGCGCCGATCGAACCGGGCTATGACGGCGCGACCAACATTTTCGATTTCCTCGTCGGTCAGAAGAAGCAGGGTGAGCACGGCAAGGTCTTCGCCTACAAGACCGTTAATTCCGATGTGCTGGCCTGGATCATCAGGCGCGCCAGCGGCATGACGCTGTCCGATTTTCTCTCGGAACGGATCTGGACCCGTATCGGCGCGGAGGAGGACGCGCATTATCACGTCGATCGCATGGGCACCGAAAGCGGCGGCGGCGGCCTCTCCACCACCTTGCGCGATCTCGCCCGCTTCGGCGAGACCATGCGCAATCACGGCCGCTTCAACGGGAGGCAGATCGTGCCTTCATCTGTCGTCAAGGATATCGCGCGCGGCGGCGATCCCGAAAAATTCAGGCCGGCCGGCTACACCACGTTGCCCGGTGCGTCCTATCGCAATCAATGGTGGGTCACGCACAACGCCCACGGCGCCTACATGGCGCGCGGCGTTCACGGCCAGGGCATCTACGTCGATCCCATGGCCGAGATGGTGATCGCGCGCTACGCCTCGCACCCCGCAGCGGGCAACGCCGCCAACGACCCCGTGACGCTGCCGGCCTACATGGCGCTGGCGAAGCAGCTGATGGCGGGCGAGTGAGCGCGCCTACGGCAGCTCCCGCCAGCGCATCGGCAAAATGCCATCCTGCCTGAAACTGTCGAGGAAGCGGAAGCGGGCGGCTTGCGGATTGGGGCGGGATTCGATCGGTTTGCCGAGGATCTGCACGACGTCGTTCTCGTCATAGGCCGGCCAGGCTGGCAGGCTGGATCCGTTCGGGTCTCGGCTACGACTCCGTCGCGGCCTTCATCACCATGTTCAAAAAGGCGCTCGAAAATATCTGAGCGGCATCTCCCCTGAATATAAGAGTTGACTTATATTAGGTTAGACCGATATTCATCCTTGCGCGAAACGACAGGGGAGCAAGCGCCATGGAGATCGACGTCGCAAGAGTATTGGGGCTGGTTACGCGCTCGGTGAGGAATTTCGAGAAGGACGGGAAAGCGGCCAGTGCGGTGACACTGACGCGGCTTTACGAGACCAGCGTCGACGATCTCTGGGACGCAGTGACCAGCGAGCAACGCATTCCGCGCTGGTTTCTGCCGGTCGAGGGAGACCTCCGGCTCGGCGGAAAGTACCAGCTCAAGGGGAATGCAGGCGGGACCATCACGGCGTGTACGCCGCCGACCCATTTTGCGGCGACGTGGGAATTCGGCGGCGCGATGAGCTGGATCGATGTCAAGCTGACGGCAGAACGAAGCCAGGCGCGATTGACGCTTGAGCACACCGCGATGATCGAGGATCATTGGGAGCAGTTCGGTCCGGGGGCGGTCGGGATCGGCTGGGATCTCGCCATTGCGGGGCTGGAGCGATATGTTGCGACCGGGGCATCGGTCGACCATGAGACGGCCGAGGCATGGATGGTCTCTCCCGCGGGTAAGGCATTCATGACGAGCAGCGGCGAGTATTGGCGCGCGGCGCATGTCGCAAGCGGCGTGGATCCTGCCTCCGCGAAGCAGCGGTCCGACCGCACCATCGCTTTCTATCGCGGCGAGACGCTGCCCGACGTCGCGCATCCTGGCACAGGAAGCTGATGCAAATCTTCGAGGTCCTCGCTGACCCCGTCCGCCGTCGCATCCTCGAGCTGCTTGCGCACTGCGAGATGGCGTCCGGTGAGGTCGTCGAGGCGATAGGGGCGGAGTTCGGGATCACGCAGGCCGCCGTGTCGCAGCACCTCAAGGTTCTGCGCGAGAACGGCTTCGCGACGGTTCGGGCGGAGGCGCAGCGACGGCTCTATTCGGTCGATGCTGCGGGGCTCCAAGCCGTGGATGCATGGATCGGTCAGTTCCGCAATTTCTGGGAGCCGAAGCTGGACGCCCTGGCGACGGAAATCGCACGCGGCAAACGCGAGCGTCGTAACGCGCCAATGACCAAGCGGAGCGGGAAGCGGGCGTGAAGGCATCGCGGCAAAGGCAAAGTCGCTATGGCGCCGCTTTAGTGAGGCACGAAAGCCGCGGCCAAAACTGCAAGCATGCCAAAGCTGGCGATATTCCAGAACAGCGAGCGGACGAGCGGTATGCCGGATAGGTAAAGCGCGGTGTAGGCGATGCGTCCGCCAAGATAGGCGATCGATCCCCAATAAGTCAGCTCATTGTGAACGCCTGCGGAGTGAGAGATGAGGATCGCGGCGGCAAAGAACGGAAACGTCTCCATGTAGTTGCGGAAATTTCGCTTGAGGCGGCCCGGGATGGGCTTGAGCGGAGGCATCTCGATATCGCGCGGGCTCGCAGCCCATCTGAGGCCGTACTGCAGGTTCGCGGCTTGCGCGGCGGCGACAAGCTGTACGAAGCCCCAGACGATTGCGGCGGCCAGCATCGATAGCTCGAAGCTCATCGCCATTGGCTGTCCCCCAATCTGCAAATCAGCGCGATCCCGGGTGCCATTCCGGGAGTTTGGAGATCTCGGGATCGAGGTGATCCCAGGCATATCCGCGCGAGCAGAACAGCACGACGGACGGTTTGAACGTGCTGGCATCGTCCAGCGTGCCGACATAGATGCCGATGAACTCCGGCTTCTCGTCCGGCTTGTTGTAGATCGGCGAGCCGCAGTTCGGACAGAACCCCTTGCGCTTGACTGCGCCGCTGTCGGCAATGCGCTCGATTTCGCGCACCTCGCCTGTCACCGAGACTGCGCTGCGCGCGAACACGAAGATTGAGCTGTGGCCACTGCCGGTGTCGCGCTGACAGTCGCTGCACTGACATTGGAAGCCGCGGATCGGCGCGGACGTAATGGTGTAACAAACCGCGCCGCAGGCGCAACGACCTGAATATGTCATTCGTCTCGCTCCCGACGGGGCCGACCGGTCTGATCATATCAGGCTGGTTTGATTTCTCCACATCGAACAGGCGGCGCGATTTCACACAAGTCCGATCTTCGCCGGCGCGCTCACCCGCGCGACATCTTCTCGAACTTCTTCACCAGCCGTTCGCGCTTCAGCCGCGACAGCCGCTGGATCCAGAACATGCCATCGAGCTGGTCGATCTCGTGCTGGTGGCAGACGGCGCGCAAGGCTTCCGACTCCTCGCTGTGCATGTTGCCGTCGATATCCTGATAGCTGATCCGCACGCGGGCGTGGCGTTGCACCTCGTCATTGACACCGGGCATCGAGACGCTGCCTTCACGATGCAGGATCATCTCGGGCGAGGCCCATTCGATCTCCGGATTGACATAGGTCTGCGCGCCCTCCTTGGCGTCGAGCTCAAGCACGACGACGCGCAAGGGCACGCCGATATGCGGCGCCGTGATGCCGATGCCGGGCGCGGCGCGCATCGTATCGAGCAGATCGTTTGCAAGCTCGCGCAGCGTTGCATCGAATGCGGTGACGGGGCGGGCCGGCATCGCGAGGCGGCGGTCGGGATAGCCGACGATCGGGCGGATGGTCATGCAGGCTCCTAGCACTCACGGATGGTTGAAGCATCCTGTTCTTGACGCCCTACCAACTGGAAGGTAGCTTAAGGTCATGACTAATGTTTCCTCGACTGCCGACGACATCCTGGCCTGCGCGCGCAGCTTGATCATCGCGGGCGGCTATAATGGTTTCAGCTACGCCGACGTGGCCGATGTGGTCGGCATCCGCAAGCCAAGCATCCACCACCATTTCGCCAGCAAGGTCGATCTGGTCCGCACCCTCGTGTCGCGCTACCGCGCCGAAGCCGAGGCCGGACTGTCCGCGCTCGAGCGCAATGTCCCTGATCCGCGCGACCAGCTCGAAAACTATGTCGCGTATTGGAAGGCGTGCATCAATGATGCGACGGCGCCGTTCTGCGTCTGCGCGCTGCTGGCGAGCGAGCTCCCGATCTTGCCGGAGGAGGTCGCGCTCGAAGTCCGTGCGCACTTCCGCTCACTGGCTTCCTGGCTGACGGCCGTCATGGAGCGTGGCAAGCGGAAGGGGCAACTCAAGCTCTCCGGCACAGCCCGGGTCGAGGCGGAAGGATTCATGGCGACCATTCACGGCGCGATGCTGTCGGCGCGTGCCTATGGCGATCCAAAAATGTTCGGTGTGATCACCACCCCGTTGCTGGACCGGCTGTCCAACAAGCACTGAGAGACATCAGCGAACGAACGCAGCTCGCAGGTGGGCTGGAGCGAAGTCGGCTTCGCTGCGTGCGAGACTACCAACTAGTAGGTATAGGAGAGACTGCAGTGGCGCAATATCAATTGGATCTGGTTCGTGCCGATCGTGCGCGATGGCTGAAGCAATACTACTTCGTGCGAGCGGCGTTCTCGGTCGCCTGGGTTGCTGCTGCGTTTGCCGCCGGGGCTTCTTCTCCAGTCATCGCCGGCGCCTTGCTGGTCCTCTATCCGGCATGGGACGCCGCGGCCAACTTCGCGGACGCCTTGCGCAGCGGCGGCTTCGATCAGAATCGCACCCAGGTTTTCAACGCTATGGCAAGCGTTGCGGCAACCATCGCGGTCGTCGTCGCCCTCCAGTCGAGCATGAACTGGGTGCTCGGAATCTTCGGGGCGTGGGCGATTGTGTCTGGACTGCTGCAGTTGGGGACGGCCATCCGCCGCTGGCGGAGTTTTGGCGCGCAATGGGCCATGGTGCTCAGCGGTGGCCAGTCGGCGCTTGCAGGCGGCTTCTTCATCGTTCAGGCGACGACGCCTGCGGTTCCCTCGATCGCGACTGTCGCGGGATATGCCGGCGTTGGTGCGCTCTACTTCCTGGTCTCGGCGATCTGGCTCACGGTCGGCGAGTGGCGGCGCAGCGAGGCTGTTTGAAGCCTTGCGCTTTGAAGCCTTGCTATAGGATTTGCGGGATGCTGCCATCATGCAGGTGTTTTGCCCGACGAGTCAAACGCCGGTTCCTCGCACCCCAAAGAGCTGCGCTGTAAGTCCTTGATCCCAAAGCGTCCGGCTACTGTGCATGGGGTTGTTTTCGCATTTTTTGTTTGGCAGGTCACAAAAGCGTGCCGCAAAAACTTGCGCCGGGCTGTCGGTCCACCATGTTCCCATTCGTCTTCCACCCAGACAGACCTGACGGGAGACCAAAATGAACTCTTCCTCCTATCGCTGGGTGATCGTCGCCGCGGGCGGCTTGCTCGGCTGCGTCGCCATCGGCGGCATGTTTTCGCTGCCGGTGTTCCTGCAGCCGATCGCAAAGGATACCGGCTGGTCCGTGACCGGCATCTCGAGCGCGATGACGATCGGCTTTCTGGCGATGGCCTGCACCAGCATGGCCTGGGGCACGTTGACGGATCGGTTCGGGCCGCGGCCGGTGGTGCTGACGGGATCCACGGCGCTGACCGTGAGCCTGTTCGCGGCGAGCCATGCCACCTCGCTGTTGGCGTTTCAGTTCGTCTTTGGCCTTCTGGTCGGGGCGTCCTGTGCCGCGATCTTCGCGCCGATGATGGCGACCGTGACCGGCTGGTTCGACACCCATCGCAGCCTTGCGGTCTCGCTGGTTTCGGCCGGCATGGGCATGGCGCCGATGACGATGGCGCCGCTCGCGGCCTGGCTCGTCTCCGGCCACGACTGGCGCACCTCGATGCAGATCGTGGCGCTGGTGGTCGGCGCCATCATGATCCCGGTCTCGTTCCTGGTGCGCCGCCCGCCGGCGCTCGCGCACGCCGCCGTCGCGCCAGCGGGCGAGAGCGCCGTGCAAGGTGAGATGTCGATGGGAGAGGCGCTGCGCTCACCGCAATTCCTGATCCTGCTCGCGACCAACTTCTTCTGCTGCGCCACCCATTCCGGCCCGATCATCCACACCGTCTCCTATGCCGTGAGCTGCGGCATCCCGCTGGTCGCGGCGGTGACGATCTACAGCATCGAGGGCTTTGCCGGCCTCGGCGGACGCATCGCCTTCGGCCTGATGGGTGACCGCTTCGGCGCCAAGCGCGTGCTCGTCTCGGGCCTGCTGCTGCAGGCGTTTGGCGCACTCGCCTATGTCTTCGCGCACCAGCTCACGACATTTTATGCGGTCGGGGCCGTCTTCGGTTTCATCTATGCCGGCACCATGCCGCTATACGCGGTGCTGATCCGCGAAAACTTTCCGCTCAAGATGATGGGGACGGTGATCGGCGGCACCGCGATGGCCGGCAGTCTCGGCATGGCCACGGGCCCGCTCGCCGGCGGCCTGATCTACGATGCGTTCTCGAGCTACGTCTGGCTCTATATCGCCTCCTGGGCGATGGGTCTCGGCGCCTTCCTGATGGCGATGAATTTCAAGCCGTTCCCGAAGCCGCGAGCGGAGTTGGCGCCGGCGGCGGCGTAAGCAGGTTCATCGAGGCGTAGCGCTAGAGCTGCGCCTCGATCGCGGGCTTGTCGACGATGGACCACACCTGCCGTATTTTTCCGTCGCGAAATTGATAGAACACGTTTTCGCAGAATGACACGCGCTTACCGTTCACATCGAGCCCCAGAAACTTTCCAGCCGGCGTGCAATCGAACGTCAGCCGGGACGCGATGTGGGGCGGATCGCAGACCAGCAGCTCGATGTTGAAATGCAGATCCGGAATTGAGCGAAAATCCTGCTCCAGCATGGCTCGATAGCCGGACAGTCCGAACGGTCGCGCATTGTGGACGACGTCATCGTGGACGACCTGTCCGAGCGCGGGCCAATCCTGCCGGTTCAGGCAGGCGATGTAGTTGCGGTAGATGTCGGCGAGATCGGACCTGGTCATGGAGTTGCTCCTGCGGCTTCGGCCATAACGCGGCAACAGGGCGATCGGCGCCCGCGCTCACAGACGTTTTTCGAAGAACAGGTCCGGGTAGGGATCGTCATTGAAGCGGGGTATCTCGCTCCAGCCGCTTCGCCGGTAGAGCTGGCCGGCCTCCGCCAGCGCGCTGTTGGTGTCGAGCCGCAGCAGCTTGATGCCGAGCCCGCGCGCGGCATCCTCGGTCGCGTCCATCAGGCGCCGGCCGAGCCGCAATCCGCGCGCCGCCGGTGCGACCCACAGCCGCTTGATCTCGGCATAGCCGTGATCCGTGCCCTTCAGCCCGACGCAGCCGGCCGGCAGCGTGTCCGACATCGCCACGATGAAGGTGCCGCGCGGGCGGCGCATGTCCTTGGCGTCAGGATCGCGCGACAGGGAGACGTCGAACCCCTGCTTGAAGCGGCGGCCGAGCTCGCCATAATATTCGCCGAGACAATAACGGGCCTGTTCGCTGCGCGGATCCATCTCCTCCAGCGCGACGCGCTCGCGCGTCAATGCGGAAGCAATCAAATCCATCGCCGCCAGCAGCGCCTCGCGTTGCGAATGTTGTGCGAGGAAGCCCTCGGCCTGCGTGTTCGACAGCGCCTCATAGGCGGCGAACTCGCGCCGGCCCGCACGCGTCAACGATACCACGCGGCGGCGGGCATCGTCGTCATGCGCGTTGGTCTCGACCAGCCCTTCATCCTCGAGGCTGCGGAGCAGACGGCTCATCAGGCCGGAATCGAGTGCCAGATAGTCGCGGATCTCGGCCACGTCCGAACGTCCATGCCCGATCGAGTTGAGCACGCGCGCCGCCCCCAATGGCCGTCCGCGTCCCAGGAACGACGTGTCGAGCGCGCCGACAGCGGACGTGACGGCGCGGTTGAAGCGGCGGACGCGGGAAACAGGGTCGAGCATGATGTCTGACTTTAGTCAGGCATATCATCGGAGTCAATCTGTGCAAGGCTTTCGCTTCAGCTGCGGCTGCGCTTCAGTCGAGGCCCAGCGCCTTGCGGGACTTCCGCGTGAGTTTCGCCGCGATCAGCGCGTGCGCCTGCGCCAGATAGCCCGTGAGCTCGGCGTCCGGCAGTGCGTTGTTGCCGACGAGCTGCACCCATCTGGCGCGCGCTAGATACGGCGCCGGCCGCGCGAGGCCGTGCTCGATCAGCATGGCATAGGCCATGTTCGAGACCTTGAACATGTAGCCGCCGGAGCGCGCGGCAAAGCCGCCGCCGAGTGCGAACATCTTGCCGCCGACCTTGAACACGGAGGTGCCCTCCCACTGCACCACCTTGGTGACGGCGGGCAGGCGCAGGCAGCGGGTTTCGAAAGTTTTGGGAGTCATCGCCTGAGCGATAGCACAGCGCATGGGGCTTGCAAGGACACGAAGGGACGAGCTTGTCGCCACGGGGATGATGCAGCTGCGCGCCTCTTTGTGAGTTGTGCCCGCGCCGCGGACCGTTACCATGCACCGGCTGCCGTGGAACACGGGAGCCGACATTGTGACCGGGAGGCGACATGAGTGGGCAGGAACGCAAAGCAAAAGGATCCGACCTGTTTGTCGCCGCGTTGGAGAACGAAGGTGTCGACCGCATCTTCGGCGTGCCCGGCGAGGAGAATCTCGATCTGGTGGAATCGCTCCGCACCTCCAAAATCGAACTGATCCTGACCCGTCACGAGCAGGCCGCCGCCTTCATGGCCGCGACGCACGGACGGCTGACCGGCAAGCCCGGAGTATGTCTTTCGACGCTCGGCCCGGGCGCTCTCAATCTGTCGACGGGCGCGGCGTATGCGCATCTTGGCGCGATGCCGATGATTTTGATCACCGGCCAGAAGCCGATCATGAGCAGCCGGCAGGCGCGTTTCCAGATCGTCGATGTGGTCGCCACCATGAAGCCGCTGACGAAACTGTCACGGCAGATCATCAGCGCCTCCAGCATCCCGACCGTGGTCCGCGAGGCGTTTCGCGTGGCGATGGAGGAGCGACCGGGGCCGGTGCATCTCGAACTGCCTGAGGACATCGCAGGCGATGAAGTGCCTGATGTCCCGATAATCCCGGTTCATCCGATCGAGATCCCGGTCGCCCATCGCGCCGCGCTCGACCGCGCCGCCGAGATGATTTTGGCCGCGAAGCACCCGCTGGTGATGATGGGCGCCGCGACCAGCCGGCCGCGCGCGACCCACGGCATCGCCAGCTTCGTGCGGCGGACCGGCATTCCCTTCTTCACCACGCAGATGGGGAAGGGCACGGTGCCCGGCGGCACCAATCTCTACATGGGCACCGCCGCGCTGTCCGAGCGCGACTACGTTCATGACGCGATCGACGCCGCCGATCTGATCGTCGCGATCGGCCACGACCCGATCGAGAAGCCGCCCTTCATCATGGGGCCGTCGGGCCCGAAGGTGATTCACGTCAGCTACACGCCGGCCAGCGTCGAGCTGGTCTACTTCCCCGATGCGGAAGTCGTCGGTGACGTCGGCCCGAGCCTGGAGCTGCTCGCCGACCGGCTCGAAGGCAAGCTGCCGCTAGCCGCCGCGCTGCTGCCACTGCGCGAAAAGATTCTCGCGCAGATCGCCGACCGCGCCACCGAAGCGCGCTGGCCGCCGACGCCGCAACGCATCGTGCACGATATCCGGCAGGTCATTCCGGAGAACGGCATCGTCGCGCTCGACAACGGCATGTACAAGATCTGGTTCGCGCGCAACTACCGGACCCGCGTCGCCAACACGCTGCTGCTCGACAATGCGCTGGCGACGATGGGCGCCGGCCTGCCGTCGGCGATGATGGCCGCGATGCTGTATCCGGAGCGCCGCGTGCTCGCGGTCGCCGGCGACGGCGGCTTCATGATGAACAGCCAGGAGATGGAGACCGCCGTCCGCCTCAAGCTCAATCTGGTCGTCCTGGTGCTCGAGGACAACGCCTACGGCATGATCCGCTGGAAACAGGCCGTCGATCACTTCGCCGATTTCGGCATGACCTTTGGCAATCCCGATTTCGTCCTGTACGCGAAGGCCTATGGGGCGAAGGGACATCGCATCGAGAGCATCGACAGTTTTGGCCCGACGCTGGATGCCGCCTTCAAGGAGGGCGGCGTGCATCTGGTGGTGATTCCGATCGATTATTCGGAGAATGTGCGGGTGCTCGTGGAGGAGCTGCGGGGGCGGGAGAAGTCGAAGGCGTGATGTGCTCATCACTCAAGCCACACCGTCATTGCGAGCGTAGCGAAGCAATCCAGAGTGCTTCCGCAGGGGCAGTCTGGATTGCTTCCTCGCTTCGCTCCTCGCAATGACGGAGTATGACGATCAACCAAAATGCGATAACAACTTGCATCAACCCAATCTAATCAATCACAGGACAAAGACATGGCTCGCGTTCGCTGTATCACCGAGATGGGCATGGGTGTCGACGTCCATGGCAGGGACGCCACCAAGGCGGCGAAGCGTGCCGTCTACGATGCCATCAGGCATTCGAGCCTCGGCTTCTTCCGGATGATCGACAAGACTGCGAACGACATGTTCGTAGACGTCACGATTGCGGTGCCGAATCCCGAAGCCGTCGACAAGGACGCGGTCGCGAAGGAGCTGCCTTACGGCACGGTCACCGTCAACGCGGTGAAGGGCGGGCTGGAAATTCCCTCAGCCCCGGAACAGGGCAACGACCCCATCCTCATCGCCAATGCCGCCGTCATCGTCAGCTTCGAAAAGGACTAGGCCGGTGTCCAACGGTGACGTGACGCTGCTGGATCGCCCGATCTGGAGCGCGCTGACGACCAGCCACAAACATCTGGCCGAAGGTGGCCCGCGAGCGTTGCGCTATCCGGTGGACGTGACGCCCTTTGCCGACATGGTCGACATGTCCGAGGCGAGCTTTGCCGCGCTCCGTGATCTCCTGTCGGGCTCACAGGTCGCCGCACTGTTCACACCGGAGGCCGTCGATGTTCCCGCAGGTTTCAAAGTCGTGCTGGCCGGTCCCTGCGAGCAGATGATCGGTGCTCCGGCCGACAGTCCGCTTCGCGATGCCGAGATCGTCCAGCTGGGTGCGGCCGACGTTCCCGCCATGATGGCATTGACGGAGTTGACGAAGCCCGGTCCATTCGCCCGGCGCACGCACGAGCTCGGAACGTTTCTCGGCATGCGCGCCGGCGGCGAATTGGTCGCGATGGCCGGCGAGCGAATGAGGCCCGGCAATTTCGTCGAGATGACGGCTGTCTGCGTCCACCCCGACCATCGCGGGCGGGGCTACGCGCAGGCGCTGCTGGCGGCGGTCGCGCGCCAGATCGAGGCGCGCGGCGAAATTCCGTTCCTGCACGTGTTCTCGAGCAACTCATCGGCCATCGCGCTGTATCAGCGGCAGGGGATGTGGATTCGGCGCAGCCTGCACGTGACTGCGTTCATGAAGCAGGAATGAGCTGCGCCGTCCGGACAGGCTTCTCATCTGGCGAATTCACGCTATATCGATCCCGGCCATCATTAGGGAAACACATGGACGCCAGAACACCTGATTTTTCCGCCGCGCGGACAGCAATGCAGCGTTACGTCGATCAGGAGATCATTCCGGGTGCGTCCTGGGCGGTGCTGCGGGGCCGCGAGGTCGTCGATCAGCAGTGCATCGGTTTCGCCGATCGCGAGGCCAGCACCGCGCTGCGGCCCGATCACATTTTTCGCGCGTTCTCCAATACCAAGATCTTCGTCACCTGCGCGATCATGCTGCTGGTCGAGGACGGCCGGATCGGGCTCGATGACGTTGTCGCGAAATTCCTGCCGCAACTCGGCAATCGCAAGGTTCTGAAGCCGGGTGCTTTGAGCCTTGCCGACGTCGAGCCGGCGAAGAGCCCGATCACGATCCGGCAGCTTCTGACCCACACCTCCGGCCTCAGCTACGGCATCTTCGATCCCGGTACGGTGGTGTTCAAAGGCTATAACGAGGCGCGCGTTCTCAATCCGTTGACGCCGCTGGCCGCCATGATCGACCAGCTCGCCGATCTGCCGCTGTCCTTTCATCCGGGCGCGTCCTGGGAATACTCGGTGGCGACCGACGTGCTCGGGCGTGTCGTGGAGGTCGTCTCCGGCAAGCCGCTCGACGCCGTCCTCAAGGCGCGCATCTTCGATCCGCTTGGCATGGCCGACACCGGCTTCCACGTGCCGGACGCGCAGCAGGGCAGGCTGGTCGCGCTCTACAACGGCACGGATGTGCTCGATCCCATGAAGCCAGGCCTCACCCGGGCCGACGACCTGCCTTATCCGCAGGCCTATCGGCGGCAATTCCCGCGGCTGTCGGGCGGCGGCGGACTGGTCTCGACCTTGCCCGACATGCTCGCTTTGATACGGGCGCTGCTCCCCGGCTCGGATGCGCTACTGAAGCCGGAGACGCTGCGGCAGATGATGACGAACCAGCTGCCCGCCGGCGAGAACATCCGCTTCGCCAATCTCGGCCCGATCCCCGGCAAGGGCTTTGGCCTCGGCGGCGCCGTCACCTTCGCGCCGATGCCGTTCGATCCTCCCAACTCGACCGGCGAATTCCAGTGGGGCGGCCTTGCCGGCACCCATTGGTGGATCTGCCCGCAGGCCAATACCGCCGGTGTGCTGATGGCGCAGCGCTACATGGGCTTCTGGAATCCATTCTTCTTCGAATTCAAGCGTCTGGCCTATCAGGCCGTCGGAGGCTGATCGCGAAGAAAATTGCACGTCGCCGCGAATCCTTTCTGATCGTCGCGCCCTCTCTTGACGGCCGAGGCATTTTGCTTCGGCTTATGTCGGAGGATGTGATGGCATTTTACAGGAAGAACATCGGCGGCCTGCACCAGGCCGTGCGGATCGCCTTGGGCGTCGCGGTGGCCGCCGCGGCATTCGTCTATCTGACCGGCGCCGCGGCGTGGCTGGTGGCGCTCGGCGGCGGCGGCTTCGCGCTGACCGGCCTCGTCGGCTATTGTCCGATGTGCGCGATGGCCGGCATCGGAAGGGGAGGCGTGTCGTGAGCGCCACTGTGATCTCGCCGGACCTGTTCGAGGCCGCGCGCCTCGGCGATCCCCAGGCGATCGCGTCTCTGCTCGAGACGGCGCAGCCGAACATCCGCCGCTACGCCCGGGCCGCCTGTCGCAGTTCGGCGGATGCCGAGGATGCGACGCAGGAGGTGCTGTGGATCCTGTTTCGCCATGTCGGCACGATCCGCTCATGGCTGGCGTTTTCGGCCTGGTTGTTCAGTGTTGTCCGCCGCGAATGCCTGCGGCTCGCCCGTAAGGCAGGCCTCGCGCCGGCGATCGAAGACGCAGAGGCGGAGGCGCTGTTGCTGTCGCGTCCTGAAGCCGATTTGCGGCTCGACGTCGCAGCGGCCTTCGAGGCGCTGCCGTCGCACTACCGCGATGTCGCGCTGATGCGCGATGTCAAGGAAATGACCATCGACGAGATTGCCGTCGCACTCGGCGCGACCCGGCAGACCGTGAAGGCCCGCCTGCATCGCGCCCGCGCGCTGATGCGCGAATATCTGACGAGATGAGCCATGACCTGTTATCAAAGCCCTGACGATCTGAAATCCATCCCGGCCTTCGTGGCGCTGGCGCCGGTAGAGGCCAACGCGTTTCTTGCGTTCAACCACGCGGTCGAGCGGACGGACGGATTGATTCCGCCAAAATATCGCGAGCTGATCTCGCTCGCTGTCGCGCTCACCACGCAGTGCGCCTATTGCCTCGACGTGCACACGGCGCAAGCGGCGAAGGCCGGTGCAACGCGCGAAGAAATCGCGGAAGCCGCGCTGATCGCGGCGCCGGTTCGCGCCGGCGGCACGCTCGGCCATGCGTTGCTGGCGCAGCGCCTGTTCGAGCGGCATCGGGGCGAGGAACTGGGATAGAGGAGCGGGCGGATGCCCGTCAGGGATCAGGAGCTTGCCAAACTATCTCGGCCTCGATGGATTCCGCTTCGGCTGGGTCGCCGCCTGGATCAACGAGCGCGGCGATCACGGCTTCGATTATTCGCCGGGTCTCGCGCGGCTGCTCGCGCTGCCGCATGCGCGCGCGATGATCGACATGCCGGTCGGCTTGAAGCCGAGCGGCTATCGCATCTGCGATTTGCGCGCGCGCGAGCTGGTCGGTCCCGCCGTGTTTCTCGGCGCGCGCCGTGACCTCTGGACATTCGCCGATATGCCGGCAGCCAATCGCCACTACTGGGAGCGCGAGGGCAAGGGCAGGGGCGTGTCGGCGCAGCTCTGGAACATCAGGGACAAGATCAGGGAGGTCGACGAGATCATGACGCCGACGCGGCAGGCGACCTTCGGCGAAGCGCATCCGGAATTGATTTTCTGGAATCTGGCTGAGCAGGTCCGGCTTGCAAAGAAGACATCGGCGGAGGGCCGCGAGCAGCGTATCGCGCTCCTGGAGCAGCGCGGCTTCGCGCGCTTGCCAAAATGGCTGATTCAGCGACATGGCACCGGCATCGGCCGTGACGATCTCATCGATGCCTGTGCCTGCGCCGTCGCAGCGCGCGACAGCACGCAATGTGTCGGAGGGGAGGAGGCCGATCCGCGGGGCTTGCGGATGGAGATCAATTATTGAGGCCGTCTGTGTGGCGGTTCGGGAAAAAGCTGCAATTTATTTGAAGCTTGCAGGAACTGACGACGGCCGGCCCGCGTTCCCCTGCGAACCGACCAGGGAGAAGCTCGTCCGATGAGGGATGCCAGTCAATTCGCGACCGCGATGCTTGCGCTCGTCTTCACCGGAGCACTGCTCGTCACCGGCCAGCTCTTCATCGAGCAACGCGCACAGCGCGATGTGATGCACGCCACCAACCATTTGCTGCGGCCGTTGTGACCTGCGCGGGAAAATGATCTGACCACTCGACCTTGCGTCGTTCGCTCGCCTAGACTAGGCGGCATCTCGTGAACGAAGCCGGGGTCCTGATGTCCGATCTGTCCGCCTTTCCCATCACCAAGCGCTGGCCGGCCAAGCACCCGGAGCTGCTCCAGCTCTATTCGCTGCCGACGCCGAACGGCGTCAAGGTCTCGATCATGCTGGAAGAGATCGGGCTTCCCTACGAAGTCCATCTCGTCGATTTCGGCAAGGACGACCAGAAGACGCCGGAATTCCTCTCGCTCAATCCGAACGGCAAGATCCCGGCGATCCTCGATCCCGATGGTCCCGGCGGCAGGCCGCTGCCGCTGTTCGAATCCGGGGCGATCCTGCAATACCTCGCGGAGAAGACCGGCAAGCTGCTGCCGCAGGATGCCGCGCGCCGTTACCAGACCATCCAGTGGCTGCATTTCCAGATGGGCGGCATCGGGCCGATGTTCGGCCAGGTCGGCTTTTTCCACAAATTCGCCGGCAAGGATTTCGAGGACAAGCGGCCGCTCGAGCGCTACGTGGGCGAGGCCAAGCGGCTGCTCGGGGTGATGGAGATGCATCTTGCCGGCCGGCAATGGTTCATGGACGACGATTACACCATCGCCGACATCTCCATGCTCGGCTGGGTGCGCAACCTCATCGGTTTCTACGGCGCAGGCGATCTCGTCGAGTTCAGCCAGTTCCAATCCGTCGCTGCCTGGCTCGAACGCGGGCTTGCGCGTCCGGCGGTCGAGCGCGGGCTGAACATTCCGAAGCGGCCGTGAGGCTCGAAGCGGCTTGAGGCTAGAACAGCCGTCCGCCGTTTGGCACCGGCTTGCTCGGCTGCACCAGCACGACCTTGCCTTCGGCATCGGGGAAACCGAGGGTCAGCACCTCCGAGACAACAGGGCCGATCTGGCGCGGCGGGAAATTCACGACCGCAGCTACCTGTTGGCCCACCAGCGTTTCAAGCGGATGATTTTCGGTGATCTGGGCCGAGCTCTTGCGGACGCCGATCGAGGGACCGAAGTCGATCCACAGCCGCCAGGCCGGCTTGCGCGCTTCCGGGAACGGCTTTGCATCGATGATGGTGCCGACACGGATATCGACCGCGAGGAAGGCGTTGAAGTCGATGGTCGGCGACGCGGTCGCGGCTGGATCGTGGGTGACGTGCATGGAGTGTCCGTTCGGAGAGCTGGCGTCGTTCGCAATATTGTCGCGCGAACCGGAGTTGCGTACAACGCCGAAGCATCACGATATGACGCACGCGCGAGGACTGTCTTGCCCAACATCATCTACGGCATCAAGAACTGCGACACCATGAAGAAGGCGCGCGCCTGGCTCGACACCCATGGCGTCGCCTACGCGTTTCACGACTACAAGACGGCGGGCGTGGAGAAGGACAAGCTCAAGCAGTGGAGCGACAAGGTCGGTTGGGAGACGCTGCTCAACCGCGCCGGGACGACCTTCAAGAAGCTGCCCGATGCCGACAAGGAAGGCCTCTCCGAGAAAAAGGCGCTGGCGTTGATGCTAGCGCAACCATCGATGATCAAGCGGCCGGTGCTTGAAGTTGGCGGCAAGCTGCTGGTCGGCTTCAAGCCGGAGATCTATGCCAAGGAAGTCACGACCAAGGAAGCCGCCGTCAAATCGCGCTGAGCGCTAGTTCAGCTCGATGATCTCGGTGGGAACACCGGAGCCCTGCTGGTCCGCGAACTCGATCGGCTCGGCGGGCGCGATGCGGCCGGGGGGGCGATGGAACAGGTCGCGGTCGATCACCGCGCGCAATCTCGGGCGCGGCAGCGCGTCATTTCCGCGCATCAGATTCTTGATCTCGAAGCCGCCGTCCTCGCAGAACGTCTTGAGCGATGCGATGATGTGACAGACCTTGCCGTCGGTCTGGAAAGGCAGCAGCAGGCGCTCATAGGCGACGATACGGCCGTAGATGTCATCGACGTCGGCAACGCTGTAGACAGGCAGCCCGCGCGCCACGCATTCATGATAGACCGGCATCACCAAAGGCACGAGACGCGGCCCGATATACTCGTCGAGCAGAACGCCCTTGCCGGTGTGCCCATAGGCGCGAGAGATTCTCGTACCTTCGCTCTGGATGGTCAGACGCGGCGTCGGCGTCGACGCATCCACCGTATAATAGATCAGATCGGAGAGCTCTTCCTCGAGCCGCGCAGGCTGGTACTCCCAGATCGCCGGGGCCGTCTGCTGGCGCGCATAGAGCCGCAGCCACGTGTTCAGGAGATCACGCTGCCTGATCGACTTGACCACGGAAGGAGCCGCGCTTGCAAAATCCAAGACAATATTCCCGGCGAATAGAAATTCCGGACGCATGAAACCCGCGCATGATCCTCGCTGCGGGAAAATTTTCTATGAAGGCTGGCGCAGGGAACGAAAGACCGTTAACGACGGCTTGATGACCGGCGCTTTGCGAACCGGGAGGCCGGGCAGGCGCGACATCAAAACACGTCCGACTAAGGGAGCATAAGTCTCCCGGCCGGAGGCCTGACCTGCTCAGCTTTCCGCCTTGCCTAACCCCCGTCACCTCCGGCATATTCCGCGCCCGGAGGCGGCGTTCCGGATGGGCTCCAAGGAGTGGCTCCAAGGCCTCCGGAAAGCCGAAGCAACAAGGATAGCCACGCGCGTTGTGCGGGCAGGGGGAAAACTGTTTGGCCGATGAGTTCATTCTCGAAACGGAAGGCTTGACCAAGGAGTTCGCGGGCTTCTTCGCCGTCCGCGACGTTGCGCTCAAGGTTCGCCGTGGGAGCATTCACGCGTTGATCGGCCCGAACGGCGCCGGCAAGACGACGTGCTTCAATCTTTTGACCAAGTTCCTCAAACCGTCTGCCGGAAAAATCCTGTACAAGGGACAGGACATCACCGCGATGGCGCCCGCCGACGTGGCCCGCCTGGGGCTGGTTCGCTCGTTCCAGATCTCGGCGGTATTTCCCCATCTCACCGCGCTGGAAAACGTCCGCGTCGCGCTTCAGCGCCAGCACGGTAGCTCGTTCGATTTCTGGCGCTCCAAATCCGTGCTCAACCAATTCAACGATCGCGCGCGCGAGCTGTTGAACGATGTCGGCCTCAGCGAGTTTTCCAATACGCCCGCGGTCGAGATGCCCTACGGGCGCAAGCGCGCACTGGAGATCGCAACCACGCTCGCGCTCGACCCAGAGATGATGCTGCTGGACGAGCCGATGGCCGGCATGGGCCACGAGGACATCGACAAGATCGCGGCGCTGATCAAGCGCATCTCCGCGAAATATACCATCCTGATGGTCGAGCATAATCTGAGCGTCGTGGCCAATCTCTCCGACATCATCACCGTGTTGACGCGCGGGCAGGTGCTGGCGCAGGGCCATTACAGCGAGCTCACCAAGGACGAACGCGTCAAGGAAGCCTATCTCGGAGCCGGTCATGGCTGAGACTGCATCGGCGGAAGCTCCCGCAAAGGCCGCGAGCGGCGGCAACCTCCTCCAGGTCCGCAACCTCGAAGCCTGGTACGGCGAGTCCCACATCCTGCACGGGATCAACTTCGACGTGAACGCGGGTGAGGTCGTCACCCTGCTCGGGCGCAACGGCGCCGGCAAGACCACCACGCTGAAGTCGATCATGGGCATCATCGGCAAGCGCACCGGCTCGGTGAAGTTCAACAACCAGGACATCATCCGCACGAGCTCGGACAAGATCGCGCGGATGGGAATCGCATTCTGCCCGGAAGAGCGGGGAATTTTCGCCAGTCTCGATGTCCGGGAGAACCTGCTGTTGCCACCGGTGGTGCGCCCCGGCGGATTGCCGCTCGAGCAGATATTCGATCTGTTTCCGAACCTGAAGGAACGGCTCAACAGCCAGGGAACCAAACTCTCCGGCGGCGAGCAGCAGATGCTCGCGATCGCGCGCATCCTGCGCACCGGCGCGAACTTCCTGATGCTGGACGAGCCGACCGAGGGTCTCGCGCCCGTCATCATCCAGCAGATCGGCCACACCATTGCGCGGCTCAAGAAGGAGGGTTTTACGATCCTCCTGGTCGAGCAGAACTTCCGTTTCGCATCCACCGTCGCCGACCGCTATTACGTGGTCGAGCACGGCAAGATCATCGACGGATTTGCCAATGCGGAGCTTGCCGCCAACATGGACAAGCTCCACACCTATCTCGGCGTCTAGAACAATAAGATTCACAGGGAAGTAGCATGATCACAAAGTCGATTGCGTCGTTTCTGCTCGGCACGGCGCTGGCCGTGACTGCCACCGGTGCAGCCTTCGCGCAGGACAAGACCGTCAAGATCGGCGCGCTGTCCGATCAGTCCGGGCTCTATGCCGACCTCGGCGGACCCGGCTCGACGCTCGCCGCGCAGCTGGCCATTGAAGATTCCGGCCTGGTCGCGAAGGGCTGGAAGATAGATATCATCTCGGGTGATCACCAGAACAAGCCCGACATCGGCACCGCGATCGCGCGGCAGTGGTTCGACGTCGACAAGGTCGACCTCATCGTCGACGTGCCGAATTCCGGCGTGGCGCTTGCGGTCAACAATGTCATCAAGGAAAAGAACGGCGTCTATATCAACTCGGGCGCGGCGACCTCGGATTTGACCAACGCGCAGTGCTCGCCCAACACGGTGCACTGGACCTACGACACCTACATGCTGGCCCACACCACCGGCCAGGCGCTGGTGAAGGCCGGCGGCGACACCTGGTTCTTCCTGACCGCGGACTACGCCTTCGGCGCGGCGCTGGAGCGCGACACCACCGCTGTCGTTACCGCAAATGGCGGCAAGGTGGTCGGCGGCGTCAAGCACCCGCTGAACACGCCGGACTTCTCGTCCTTCCTGCTCCAGGCGCAGGCCTCCAAGGCCAAGATCATCGGCCTTGCCAATGCCGGCGGCGACACCACCAACACGATCAAGCAGGCGGCTGAATTCGGCATCGTCAAGGGCGGCCAGAAGCTCGCGGCGCTGCTGCTGTTCCTCACCGACGTGAAGGCGATCGGCCTCGAGACCGCACAGGGCCTCAACTTCACCGAGACCTTCTACTGGGACATGAACGACCAGACCCGTGCGTTCTCTAAACGCTTCGCCGAGAAGATGAAGAACAACGCGCCGCCGACCATGGTGCAGGCCGGGGTCTATGCCGGCGTGCGTCACTATTTCAAGGCCCTGGAAGCGCTCGGCGGCAACCCGCATGACGGCGCCAAGGTCGTCGAGAAGATGAAGTCGATGCCGACGGAAGACGATCTGTTCGGCAAGGGCGAGATCCAGCCCAACGGCCGCACTATCCACAATGCCTATCTGTTCGAGGTGAAGAAGCCCTCCGAGTCCAAGGGACCGTGGGACTTCTACAAGCTGGTCGGCACGGTGCCGGGCGACCAGGCCTTCACGCCGCTGTCCGAGAGCAAGTGCGCTCTCTTGAAGAAGTAAGATAACCGCCCGCAGGCCATCAGGCCTGCGGGCGACTTTCAGGGAACGCCGAAGGGACCGGGTGCGGGATCGATGCAGGCTCTTTACGCTCAGCTACTGGTGGGACTGATCAACGGCTCGTTCTACGCGCTGCTCAGTCTCGGGCTTGCCGTGATCTTCGGCATGCTCAACATCATCAATTTCGCCCACGGCGCGCTCTACATGATGGGCGCGTTCGTCGCCTATTTCCTGCTGAACCTCGGCGGCATCAACTATTGGTGGGCGTTGCTGCTTGCGCCGATCATTGTCGGCATCTTCGGCATGATCCTGGAACGGACCATGCTGCAATGGCTGACCGGGCTCGATCATCTCTACGGTCTGCTCCTGACCTTCGGCATTGCGCTGATCGTGCAGGGCGTGTTCCAGAACTACTTCGGCTCCTCCGGCCTGCCTTACGCCATTCCGGATCAGCTCAAGGGCGGCATGAATCTCGGCTTCATGTTCCTGCCGGTCTATCGCGGCTGGGTCGTCATCTTCTCGCTGGTGGTCTGCATCGCGACCTGGTTCTTGATCGAGAAGACCCGGCTCGGCGCCTATTTGCGCGCCGCCACCGAAAACCCGACGCTGGTGCGCGCCTTCGGCGTCAACGTGCCGCGCATGATCACGCTGACCTACGGCCTCGGTGTCGGCCTTGCCGCGCTCGCCGGCGTGCTGTCGGCGCCGATCAACCAGGTGCGGCCGCTGATGGGCGCCGACCTCATCATCGTGGTGTTCGCGGTGGTGGTGATCGGCGGCATGGGCTCGATCATGGGCTCCATCATCACCGGCTTCGCGCTCGGTGTGATCGAGGGCCTGACCAAATATTTCTACCCCGAGGCCTCTAACACCGTCGTGTTCGTGCTCATGGTGCTGGTGCTCTTGGTGAAGCCAACGGGATTGACGGGAAGGGCGGCCTGATATGACAGCCTTGACGGACGACACGCTGCCGGTAACCCCGCGCTCGATCCGCGACGAGATGATCGTGTTCGTGGTGATGGCGCTGCTGCTGGCTTCGGTGCCATTCACCGGAGTCTACCCGTTCTTCGTGATGCAGGCGCTCTGCTTCGCGCTGCTCGCCTGCGCCTTCAACCTGCTGATCGGCTATGGCGGCTTGCTGTCCTTCGGCCATGCGATGTTCCTGGGGACGGCCGGCTATTGCAGCGCGCATGCGCTGAAGGTCTGGGCGCTGCCGCCGGAGCTCGGCATCCTCGTCGGCGTCGCCGGTGCGTTCGTGCTCTCGCTCATCACGGGCTATATCTCGATCCGCCGCCAGGGCATCTATTTCTCGATGATCACGCTGGCGCTGTCGCAGCTATTGTACTTCATCTACCTCCAGGCGCCGTTCACCCATGGCGAAGACGGCATCCAGGGCATCCCGCAGGGACGCATGTTTGGCCTGTTCGATCTGACCAAGCCGACCGTGCTCTACTACGTGGTTCTGGTCGGCTTCCTCGCCGGCTTCCTGCTGATCTTCCGCATCATCAACTCGCCGTTCGGCGAAGTCCTGAAGGCGATCCGCGAAAACGAGCCGCGCGCGATCTCGCTCGGTTACCGGACCGATCAGTACAAGTTCCTGGCTTTCGTCCTGTCGGGCACGCTGGCCGGCTTTGCCGGTGCGCTGAAAGTCTTCGTGGCGCAGAATGCCTCGCTCACCGACGTGCACTGGTCGATGTCGGGCGAAGTCGTGCTGATGACGCTTGTCGGCGGACTCGGAACCGTGTTCGGTCCCGTGGTCGGCGCCTTCGTGATCATCGCCATGCAGCAATATCTGGCGGGGTTCGGCCAATGGGTGACCGTGATTCAGGGCTCGATCTTCGTGATCTGCGTGCTCACCTTCCGCCGCGGCGTCATCGGCGAAATCGCGCATTACTTCCGGCGGTCGCTGTAAGTCATTGATATATTGGAAGATGTGTTGACGTGCGAAAGCGGTGGATGATCCGGCTCCACGGGCGTGAGGTGGCACGCGCGTGGATCGAAAATGGTCTATGACAGTTTCATGACGGCCCGCTTGGGCCAGGCCATCATCCAACCGGTAGTCTCTCCCCCATGATGCGATTGTTTCGCGCTTTCCTGCCCAAGGAAGAACGGTTCTTCGACCTGTTCGACCGCCACGCCCAGACCGTGATCCAGGGCTCGATCGCGCTCCAGAGCATGCTCAACGGGGGCGAGGAGACGCCGGTCTATTGCCAGCGCGTCAACCAGTTCGAGAACGATGCCGACAACATCACCCGTGAGGTGCTGACGGCGGTGCGCCGCACCTTCATCACCCCGTTCGACCGTGGTGACATCAAGAACCTGATCACCTCGATGGACGACGCCATCGACCAGATGCAGCAGACCGCCAAGGCCGTGATGCTGTTCGAAGTCCGCAGCTTCGAGCCGCCGATGCGGGAGATCGGCGGGCTCCTGATCGAATGCGCCAATCTGGTCGGCCGTGCGCTGCCGCTGATGCAGAAGATCGGTCAGAACGTGGCGATGCTGACCGCGATCACGGAAGAGCTGGGCAAGCTGGAAGGCCGCGTCGACGACCTCCATGATATCGGGCTGAAGGAACTGTTCCTCAAGCATCGCGACGGCAACGCGATGGATTTCATCGTCGGCGCAGAGATCTACGACCACCTCGAGAAAGTCGCCGACCGCTTCGACGACGTCGCCAACGAGATCAACAGCATCGTCATCGAGCAAGTATAGGGCAGGGCCACGCCGTGGATGTTGCGTTGGGTCTTCCCGTCCTGGTCGGATTGATCGCCGTCGCGCTGCTGTTCGACTTCCTGAACGGCCTGCACGACGCCGCCAATTCGATCGCGACCATCGTCTCGACCCGCGTGTTGCGGCCGCAATACGCGGTGTTCTGGGCCGCGTTCTTCAATTTCGTCGCCTTCTTGGTGTTCGGGCTCCACGTCGCCCAGACCATCGGCACCGGCATCATCGATCCCGCGATCGTAGATGCTCAGGTGATCTTCGCCGCGCTCGTCGGCGCCATCGTCTGGAACCTCGTGACATGGGCACTCGGCATCCCATCGTCCTCGTCTCATGCATTGATCGGTGGCTTGTTTGGTGCAGGCGTAGCCAAGGCCGGGCTTTCGGCGGCGGTCTGGAGCGGATTGTCCAAGACGGTGATCGCCATCGTGTTGTCTCCGCTGGTCGGCTTCCTGCTCGCGATGGTGCTGGTTGCGATCGTCTCCTGGGCCTCGGTGCGCTCCACGCCCTTTGCCGTGGATCGCGCCTTCCGCATCCTGCAATTCGCCTCCGCTTCGCTCTATTCGCTCGGCCATGGCGGCAACGACGCGCAGAAGACCATGGGCATCATCGCCGTGCTGCTCTATTCGCAGGGCCAGCTCGGCGGCGAATTCTTCGTCCCCTTCTGGGTGGTGCTCTCCTGCCAGGCCGCGATGGCGATGGGAACGCTGATGGGCGGCTGGCGCATCGTTCGGACCATGGGCCTGCGCATCACAAAGCTGACCCCGATGCAGGGATTTTGCGCCGAGACCGGCGGTGCCGCGACCCTGTTCATGGCGACCTTCCTCGGTGTTCCCGTCTCGACCACCCACACCATTACCGGCGCCATCGTCGGTGTCGGCGCTGCTCGCCGCCTCTCGGCGGTGCGCTGGAACGTCGCCAGCTCGATCGTCTATGCCTGGGTGATCACGATGCCGGCCTCGGCCATCGTCGCCGCGCTGAGCTGGTGGGCGGTCAAGATCTTCGTCAGGTAACCAGCTTCAGTCCGACAATCCCGGCGACGATCAGTCCGATGCTGGCGAGGCGAAACGCGGTGGCCGGCTCGCCGAACAGGATGATGCCGAGCGTCGCGGTACCGACTGCGCCGATTCCGGTCCAGACTGCATAAGCGGTTCCAATCGGGAGCGATTTGAGGGCGAGCCCGAGCAGGATGATGCTGCCGGCCATGGCGCCGAGCGTGAGGACCGACGGAACGAGCTTGCTGAACCCCTCGGTATATTTGAGGCCGATCGCCCAGGAGATCTCCAGCAGACCGGCGACGAACAGGATGCTCCAGGCCATGACGACCCTCCATTCAAGGCAGGGTCGTCCCCGCGACTGGCGTGGTGATGGGAAGGGAAGGCCGTCCCTCCCAACCTGATCCCAGGCCGGATATGGGGCTGGCCGGAAGGCTCCGCAATCACCAGATGAGGCTTGATCAGGCTCATTTTCCCTGCCAAACGCTGCCGCAATGTCCGACATCGCCACCACAGCCGAATCGACGGCCCGTTCCTCGCTTGCCGCTGAAGTGTCGCGGCGGCGTACCTTTGCGATCATCTCGCATCCGGACGCCGGCAAGACCACGCTGACCGAAAAGCTGCTGCTGTTCGGCGGCGCCATCAATCTGGCCGGCCAGGTCAAGGCCAAGGGCGAGCGGCGCAATACGCGTTCGGACTGGATGAAGATCGAGCGCGAGCGCGGCATCTCTGTCGTGACCTCGGTCATGACCTTCGAGTTCGAGGGGCTCGTGTTCAACCTGCTGGACACGCCGGGCCACGAGGACTTTTCGGAAGACACCTATCGCACGCTCACGGCGGTCGATTCCGCCGTCATGGTGATCGACGCCGCCAAGGGCATCGAGGCGCGCACCCGAAAGCTGTTCGAGGTGTGCCGTCTTCGCGACATCCCGATCATCACCTTCATCAACAAGATGGACCGCGAGAGCCGCGACGTGTTCGAGCTCCTCGACGAGATCGAGAAGACGCTGGCGCTCGATACCACGCCAATGACCTGGCCTGTCGGCCGCGGCCGCGATTTCCTCGGGACCTACGACGTCGTCAATGGCGGCGTGCGCCTGCTCGAAGGCGGCGGCGCCAAGACCGGCGCGGCGCAGCAGATCGAGATCGCCGAGCTCACCAAGCTCAACGCCAATCTCGACGTGTCCGCGGTCAAGGACGAGCTCGAGCTCGTCACCGCGGCTTCAAAACCGTTCGAGCTCGAAGCATTTCGCGAGGGCCATCTGACGCCGGTTTATTTCGGCAGCGCGCTTCGCAATTTCGGCGTCGGCGACTTGCTGCAAGGGCTCGGCAAGTTCGCGCCCGAGCCGCGCGCGCAGGAGAGCGATCAGCGCAAGGTCGAAGCCACCGACCCCCGCATGAGCGCCTTCGTGTTCAAGATCCAGGCCAACATGGATCCGAACCACCGCGACCGCATCGCCTTTGCGCGGCTGTGCTCCGGCAAGCTGAGCCGCGGCATGAAGGCGAAGCTGGTGCGCACCGGCAAGAGCATGCCGCTGTCCAGCCCGCAATTCTTCTTCGCGCAGGACCGTTCGGTTGCGGACGAAGCCTATGCCGGCGACGTCGTCGGCATTCCCAATCACGGCACGCTGCGGATCGGCGATACGTTGACCGACGGTGAGGATTTCAACTTCGTCGGCGTGCCGAGCTTTGCACCGGAAATCGTCCGCCGCGTGCGTCTGACCGATGCGATGAAAGCGAAGAAGCTGAAGGAAGCACTTCAGCAGATGTCGGAAGAGGGCGTTGTGCAGGTGTTCCGCCCGCGCGACGGCGCGCCCGCATTGGTCGGCGTCGTCGGCGCACTCCAGCTCGACGTGCTCAAGGCGCGGCTGGATGCGGAATATTCGCTGCCGGTCGAATTCGAGGTCAGCGAGTTTCAGCTCGCGCGCTGGGTCTCCTGTGAGGACCGCAAGAAGCTCGATACCTTCATCGCGGCCAACACCTCCAGCATCGCCGATGATGTCGACGGGGATCCCGTCTATCTGGCGCGGAACGAGTTCTATCTCGGCTACACCAGGGAACGGGCCGAGGGCATCGAGTTCACCAACGTCAAGGACGTCAAGAAGAAGGGGTAGGGTGGGGCTTCGCCCGCTCTGCAGCCACTCCCCCCGCTGTCATGCTCCGCGAAAGCGGGGCATCCAGCACGCCGCAGCCTCTCGGCTCAATCACAAACGCCTCTGGAATACTGGGTCGTCCGGTCAAGCCGGACGACGACACCGCGTGTACGCGCGAGCATGTGAACGCTTGCGGGCTTGACGGCTTCTCCGGCGATGCCACGTTCTGGTCATGTGGCGCGGCATCCTTGTTTTCCTCCTGCTGGCGATCTCGACGATCGCCGCGGACGCGCGGCCGCGACAAATCAACCCAATTCCGTTTTCGCACGAGCCGTGCAGCGTCCTCGATGGCAGGCCCTGCACGCCGTCCTATTGCAGCCCGCTCGAGCCTGGTCCCTGTATTCCCGAGATCGACTATCCCTACGGCCAGAACCTCCAGCTCACGATCCAAAGCGTGCCGACGGAGGCCGATCGCGCCAAATACCAAAAGCCGGATCACGATCTCGACACGATCGGCGATCTCTTCGCCGAGCTGCGCAGCTGCTGGTCGCCGCCATCGGACAATGCGCGCGCGGGCATGCAGATCGCCGTGCGTTTCAGCTTCAACAAATCGGGCGGCCTGATCGGCCCGCCGCGCCTGACCTTTGCGACCGCGGGCGTGCCCGCCGAGACGAGAACCACCTATCTCAAGGCGATCAATTCATCGTTGAACGCCTGCCTGCCGCTGAAATTCACCGGCGGTCTTGGCGGTGCCCTGGCCGGGCGGCCGATCGCGATCCGGTATGTCGACAATCGCGAGATCGGCAAGTAGCCCATCAGTTGCGACCCGCGGCCAATCGATGATACGCCATGGGCTGGGGCGCTGGTTGAGGGGAGAATCTCGTGGGTCTGCTGGTCATGATCCTGGGGCTTGCGCTGTTTTTTGCGGCGCATGTGTTCACGACGAAACGCGAGGCGCGCGCGCAGGCCATCGCGAGACTGGGCGAGGGGACCTACAAAATCCTCTACTCGCTCGCCTCGCTCGCGGGGCTCGCGTTGATCATCTGGGGCTTCGCGCATTATCGTGCGACGGGCTGGATCGACGTCTGGTATCCGCCGAAGGCGCTGAAGCACATCACGCTCGCGCTGATGTTGCCGGCGGTCATCCTGGTGGTTGCGTCCTATCTGCGCGGCCGCATCTATGCGACGCTGAAGCATCCGATGCTGGCCGGCATCAAGCTGTGGGCGGCGGCGCATCTTCTGGCCAATGGCGATCTCGGCTCCATCATCCTGTTCGGCTCTTTCCTGGGCTGGGCGGTGTATGACCGCATCACGCTGAAGCGTCGCACCGATGGCGGCGGTCCGCCGATTCCGGTGGGCGGCGTCACCAACGATCTGATCGCGATCGTGGTTGGAATCGTCGCATATCTGGCGCTGGCGTTTGCGTTCCATCCGGTCGTGATCGGTGTTCCCGTGATCGGCGGCTAGCCGATCAGCACAAGACAGCACCGGCATGCCCATGCGCGGAAGGTAACAAGAGCAACAAGCCGAGGGCATCCCGATGGACTGGTCGCATTCTCAGATCCCGCCGCTGCGATTCGAGGCGCGCTTCGGCGATCGGGTGGTACCGGCATTTTGCGATCGGCCATCGAGCCTGTGGGCGATGATTGCGGACGCCTGCGCCCGCAATCCCGATGGCGAAGCGCTGATCTCGGGCAATATCCGACTCAGCTGGCGGGAGGCCGCGGAGCAGGCTGCGCGGATCGCGGCGGGATTTCGCAAGCTCGGATTGCAGCGCGGCGATCGTGTCGCGATCCTGCTCGGCAACCGCCTCGAATTTCCGCTGCTTCTGTTTGCTGCCGCGCATGAGGGGCTCGTCACGGTGCTGCTCAGCACGCGCCAGCAGAAACCGGAAATCGCCTATGTCCTCAGCGATTGCGGCGCAAAGACATTGATCCACGAGGCGGCACTCGCAGAACGGCTGCCAGATGCGCTGGACGTGCCCGAAATGGTCCACCGCATCGCCGTGGACGACGATCCGGCTTTGTCACGTTTCGCGGTGCTCGTCGACAACGCACCGGCCGCGGCGCCGGTCGAGACGAGCGAGGAGGACACCGCGATGATCCTCTACACCTCGGGGACGACCGGCAAGCCGAAAGGCGCGATGCTGGCCCATTGCAACATCGTCCATTCCTCGATGATCTTCGTGTCCTGCCTGCGATTGACGGCGGCCGATCGCTCGATCGCGGCGGTGCCGCTCGGCCACGTCACGGGTGTCGTCGCCAATATCACGACGATGATCTGCTGCGGCGGCGCGCTGATCATCATGCCAGAGTTCAAAGCCGGCGAATATCTCAAGCTCGCCGCGCGCGAGCGCGTCACCTACACGGTGATGGTGCCGGCGATGTACAATCTCTGCCTGCTCCAGCCCGATTTCGAGAGCTACGATCTGTCGAGCTGGCGCATCGGAGGCTTTGGCGGCGCACCGATGCCGGTCGCTACCATCGAGAAGCTCAAGGCGATCATTCCCGGCCTCGAGCTTGCGAATTGCTACGGCGCGACCGAGACCACATCGCCGTCCACGATCACGCCCGGCAAGTTGACGGCGACCCACATCGACAGCGTCGGCCTGCCGTGTCCGGGTGCGCGCATCCTGGCAATGGGGGCGGACGGGCGTGAGCTGCCGCCTGGCGAAATCGGTGAGCTCTGGATCCAGAGTGCCTCCGTGATCAAGGGCTACTGGAACAATCCGAAAGCCACGGCCGAAAGCTTCACCAGCGGGTTCTGGCATTCCGGCGATCTCGGCTCGGTCGACGCGGAGGGATTTGTCCGGGTGTTCGACCGGCAGAAGGACATGATCAATCGCGGTGGCCTGAAGATCTATTCGGCCGAGGTCGAATCCGTGCTGGCCGGCCATCCCGCCGTGGTCGAGAGTGCGATCGTCGCCAAGGCGTGCCCGGTGCTGGGCGAACGCGTTCACGCTGTGGTCGTGGCGCGCGCACCGGTGGACAGCGAGGCCTTGCGCGCCTGGTGCGCGGAGCGGCTGTCCGACTACAAGGTCCCGGAAACGATGGTGATCACCGCGGAGCCGCTGCCGCGCAATGCCAATGGCAAAGTGCTGAAGCGGCAGCTACGGGAGCTGTTGGGGACCTGACCCGGGGAGGCGGTCTCTCCGGGCTGTCCCGGGTGGTTAACGCCTTGATCGGGCTCGCTTTGCCTTGCCACCGCCATATCGTTAGGGTACCCCGCCGCCACGTGGGGACGGGATTCCTGACGCGAACGCTTTGGCGCGCGCACCCGGACGGGCATGGGATTAGCATAAGTGTCTGAATTATTTGACGAAGTTGATGAGGAAGTACGTCGCGAACAGCTCAAGAAGCTGTGGGACAAATATTCGATTGTCTTCATCGCCCTGATGGTGCTGATCGTCGCCGCCGTGGGTGGCTGGCGCGCTTACCAGTATGTGGAGGCCAGGAAGGCTGCCGAGGCCGGCGCCGCCTTCGAGAAGGCCGCCGAGCTGTCCGATCAGGACAAGCATGCGGAGGCCCAGGCGGCCTTCACCGAGCTCGCTGCCAAGGCTCCATCAGGCTATCGCACCCTGGCGCGGCTGCGTGCTGCGGCCGAGGCGGCAGCCCGCGATCCCAAGGCAGGCGCCAAGCTGTATGACGACATCGCCGCCGACCGCAGCACAGGCGGCGAGTGGCAGGATCTGGCAAAGATCCGCGCCGCAGGCCTCCTGCTCGACAGCGCCGGCTATGCCGACATGCAGCAGCGGCTGGACGCCTCCACCGCGCCCAAATCAACCTTCCGTCATACCGCCCGCGAGATGCTGGCGCTGTCGGCCTGGCGCAACAACGACATGACCGCGGCCCGCAAATGGCTCGACGCGATTGCCGAGGATGGCGAAACGCCGCCCGGCCTGCGCTCACGGGCCGAGGCGCTGCAGGCCCTGCTGCCGCCCGTAGCGAAGAGCTGAGCCGAGAGCTGAGACGAGATACCGATATGCGCCGCACGCCACGCTTGATCGCAGCCGCCGTCCTGATCGCCTTCACGGGCGTGCTGGGCGGTTGCTCCAGCTTCGATCCGAGCGACATGCTCGACTTCCTCGATACCAAGAAGAAGCTGCCGGGCGACCGTAAGCCGGTGTTCCCGGAAGGCGTGCCGGGACTCGAGCAGGGTGTGCCCAAGGATATGTACAAGGGCGCGCAGCAACTGCCCGATCCGAACGGACCCGCCGTCGCGGCCTTGCCTGTGGAGCCTCAGCCCGAGCCGAAGCCGGCGAAGGGGGCCAAGGCGAAAAAGACCAGGCAGCCGGCCAGCGCGGCCGTCGCGCCGGCTGAGGCGCCCGCCGGCGAAGTCGATGGCGAGGCCCAGCCCGAGGCCGCGCCGCCCGCGGCCGCTCCGCCGCCCAGGCAGAAGATCGTGCGCAAGCGCACCACCGCGCCGCCGCCCGATCAGCCGGTCCAGCAGGCGCAGCCGACCCAGACCACCCAGCAGCAAACGCAGGGCGCCTTCCCGGCGCCGATGCCGAGCGGCAGCTTCTCGCGCTGATAATTTCATTTCATTGACAGGCGCTGCTCCGGCAGCGCACGAATGACCCATGTCCTTTAAGATTGCCATTATCGGCCGACCCAATGTCGGCAAGTCGACGCTGTTCAACCGCCTGGTCGGGCAGAAGCTCGCGCTTGTCGATGACCTGCCCGGCGTCACCCGCGACCGCCGCGAGGGCGAGGCCAGGCTCGGCGATCTCGACTTCACGATCATCGACACCGCCGGCCTCGATGAAGGTGCCAAGGGTTCGCTGACTGCCCGCATGCAGGAGCAGACGGAGGCCGCGATCGCTCAGGCCGACGCGCTGTTCTTCGTGATCGATGCCCGTATGGGCCTCACGCCCAACGATCGCGCCTTCGCCGATTTCGCCCGCAAAGCCAACAAGCCGGTGCTGCTCGTCGCCAACAAGAGCGAAGGCAAGCATGGCGATGCCGGCGCGATGGAGGCTTTCGCGCTCGGCCTCGGCGATCCCATCCAGATCTCGGCCGAGCACGGCGAGGGCATGGGTGAGCTCTACGACGCTCTTAGAGTGCTTATGCCGGAGCCGGTGGAGGACGATGACTTCGAAAACGACGAGCCGCTGACGGAGGAAGAGGCCGCTACGCGTCCGATCCGGGTCGCGATCGTCGGCCGGCCCAACGCCGGCAAGTCGACGATGATCAATCATCTGCTCGGCGAGGAGCGCCTGCTGACGAGCCCGGAGGCAGGCACCACGCGCGATTCCATCGCGGTCGAGATCAATTGGAAGGGCCGCGAGTTTCGCGTGTTCGACACCGCAGGTCTGCGCCGGCGCTCGCGGATCGAGGAGAAGCTCGAGAAGCTCTCGGTCGCCGACGCACTGCGCGCGGTGCGCTTTGCCGAAGTCGTCGTGATGATGATGGATGCGCAGAACCGCTTCGAGGAGCAGGATCTTCGCATCGCCGACCTGATCGAGCGCGAGGGTCGCGCCGTCGTGCTCGCCGTCAACAAATGGGACCTGATGGAGAGCAAGGGTGGCGGCGCGATCTCGAACCTGCGCCGCGATGCCGATCACTTGCTGCCGCAGATCAAGGGCGTGCCGATCGTCGCCGTCTCCGGCTTGATGGGCGAGGGCATCGATCGATTGATGCAGGCGATCCAGGATGCCTATGCGCTTTGGAACAGGCGTGTGTCGACGGCGGCGCTGAACCGCTGGTTCGAGGAGGCGGTCCAGGCCAATCCGCCGCCGGCCGTGTCCGGCCGACGCCTCAAGCTGAATTACATCACGCAGACCAAGGCGCGCCCGCCGAGCTTCGTGCTGTTCTGCTCGCGCGCAGACGCGGTGCCGCAGTCCTATCTGCGCTATCTCACCAATTCGCTGCGTGAGGCCTTCGAGCTGCCGGGCACGCCGGTGCGTATCACCCTGCGCGAGAAGGCCAATCCGTTCGCCCATAAGCGCAAGCGGCCGTCGTGAGCAACGATGCCGGCGAGGCGATGGCGCAGGGCGCAGCGCCAGTCCGGCGCGGTGCGGTCGCCTTCATCTTCGTCACCATCCTGCTCGACATGCTCGCGCTCGGCGTGATCATGCCGATCCTGCCAAAACTGATCGAGAGCTTCGTCGACAACGACACGGCGCATGCGGCCCGCATCTTCGGCCTGTTCGGCACCGCCTGGGCGCTGATGCAGTTCGTGTTCTCGCCGGTGCTCGGCGCGCTGTCGGATCGCTTCGGGCGGCGGCCGGTGGTGCTGCTGTCGAATTTCGGGCTCGCGGCCGACTACGTGCTGATGGCGCTGGCGCCGTCGCTGGTCTGGCTGTTCATCGGCCGCGTCATCTCGGGCATTACCTCGGCGAGCATCTCGACCGCCTTTGCCTATATCGCCGACATCACGCCGCCGGAGCGGCGCGCGGCGGTGTTCGGCAGGATTGGGGCTGCGTTCGGCGCTGGCTTCGTGCTGGGCCCGGCGCTGGGCGGCCTGCTCGGCGATATCGATCCGCGCCTGCCATTCTGGGCCTCGGCGGCCCTGAGCTTTGCCAACGCGCTCTATGGGCTCTTCGTTCTGCCGGAATCGCTGGCGCCGGACAAGCGTGCGCCGTTCCGCTGGAGGAGCGCCAATCCGCTCGGTGCGCTCCGCCTGCTGCGTTCCAACGCGGTGCTCGCTGCGTTGTCCGTCGTCAACTTCATCGCGCAGGTCGCGCATGTCGTGCTTCCCTCGACCTTCGTGCTCTACGCCACCTATCGCTACGGCTGGGATTCGAAAACCGTGGGGTTGACGCTGGCGATGGTCGGCATCTGCGCCATGGTGGTGCAGGGGCTCGCGATCGGCCCGATCGTGCGCGTGCTCGGCGAGCGCAACGCCTTGTTGATGGGCCTGTGCTGTGGCGCGATCGGCTTCGTGATCTTCGGCGCGGCGCCGACCGGGCCGCTGTTCTGGATCGGCATTCCCGTGATGTCGCTGTGGGGCATTTCGGGCGCCGCCATGCAATCACTGATGACGCGCCTGGTCGCGCCCGATCAGCAGGGCCAGTTGCAGGGCGCGACCGCGAGCGTGCAGAGCGTGTCGCAGCTCGTCGGCCCGTTCCTGTTCACGCTGACGTTTTCATACTTCATCGGCGCCAGCGCGCCATGGCAGCTGCCCGGGGCGCCGTTCCTGCTCGCGGCGGTCTTGATGGTGGTGTGCGTGGCGATCGCGGTGCGGGCGCTGGGAGCGGCGAGATCAGAACCGTAGGGCGGATTAGCGAAGCGTAATCCGCCACCTTGTCCGACGCGCGAGAAGAGGTGGGTTACGTCCTGCAGACTGCGCTTTGCGCAGCCGCAGAGCTAACCCACCCTACGACTTCTTACTTCTTCACCAACGGACACTCGCTGTCCTTGAGCGGCTTGGCTGCGTCTTCCGCCGCGATCGTGGCGATCTGCTTGTAGTAGTCCCACGGTCCCTTCGATTCTTCGGGCTTCTTCACCTCGAACAGATAGGCCGGGATGAGACGGCGCCCGTCCGCGCGCAGCGGGCCGTTGCCGAACAGCGGGTCGTCGGTCGGCAGCTCCTTCATCTTGGCGACGACCTTGGCACCGTCATGCGGGTTGCCGCCGAGCGCGTCCATCGCCTTCAGATAATGCAGCACCATCGCGTAATTGCCGGCCTGGGTCATGGAGGGCATCGCATTCTTGCTGGCCAGCGCCGAGAAGCGCTTCGACCAGGCGCGGGTCTGGTCGTTCATGTCCCAATAGAAGGATTCCGTGAAGGTCAGGCCTTGGGCGGTCTTCAGACCCAGCGAATGCACGTCGTTGATGAACAGCAGCAGCGCCGCGAGCTTCTGCCCGCCCTGCACAATGCCGAACTCGGCGGCCTGCTTGATCGCATTGGTGGTGTCGCCGCCGGCGTTGGCGAGACCGACGATCTTTGATTTCGACGACTGGGCCTGCAGCAGGAAGGAGGAGAAGTCTGCGGTGTTGAGCGGATGCTTGACACCACCGAGCACCTTGCCGCCATTGGCGGTGACGACGGCGCTGGTATCGCGCTCCAACGCATGTCCGAACGCGTAGTCGGCGGTGAGGAAGAACCAGCTGTCGCCGCCGGCCTTGGTCAACGCCTTGCCGGTACCGTTGGCGAGCATGTAGGTGTCGTAGGTATAGGAGACCGTGTTCGGTGTGCAGGCCTTACCCGTGAGGTCCGCGGTGGCGGCGCCCGAATTGAGCAGCACCGCATTCTTCTCCTTGACGAGGTTGCTCACCGCGAGCGCCACGCCGGAGCTCGGCGTGTCCGCGATCGCATCGACCTTGTCGTTGTCGATCCATTGCCGGGCGATGTTAACGCCGATGTCGGGCTTGTTCTGGTGGTCGCCGCTCAGCACGTCGATCTTCCAGCCCTTCTTGAGCAGGCCGGAATCCTCGACCGCCATCTTGATCGCGACCACGGAGTTCGGGCCGCCGATGTCGGCATAGAGGCTGGACATGTCGTTAAGCACGCCGATCTTGACGGTCTTGTCCTGGGCGTAGGCGGATGTGGCAAAACCGAAGGCGGCACAGGCCAGAAGGGCCGCGGAGCGGCGCGCGAACGTCGTCGTCATAAAAGGTTTCCTCCATTGTCAAACATGCGGACAGCTCTCTTGGATGGGAGCCTTGTTCCGGCTGATGGCTCTACCGTGTCCCACGGCCGGCGGCAATGCGCCTAAAGCCGGATGACGCTGAGTCGCAGCGTCATCCCTCCGTTAACTTTTGGGTAAAATGCGTCGAGACGCTATTTCAGCGCGTCCGACGTCAACTTGAATTTCTGGATGCGCTTTCCGGTGTCGACCTCGGCGGTATAGACGTTACCCTTGGCGTCGATCGCCATGGCATGCACCCAGTGCAATTGTCCGGCGTTGCGGCCGCTGTGCCCGAAGCTTCCGACCACGCTGCCGTCCTCGCGCTTGATGACCCTGATCTCGTTGTTTTCGCCGTCCGCGCTGAGCAGCCAGGTCTGCTTCGGATCGGGCCAGATCGCGATGTCCCACACCGCGCCGTTGCCGAGCGTGTTCTTCTCGAAGAAGAACTCCTTCACGAAAGTGCCGTCCTTCTTGAAGACCTGGATGCGGTTGTTGATGCGGTCGCAGACGTAGACGAGACCGTCATTGGCGAGCTTTACGCAATGGACGGGATTGCCGAACTGCTGCGACACCGGCGCTTTGGGATCGTACGCCGCCTGCTTGGTGTCGTCGGGCTTGTTGCCGTAGGCGCCCCAATGCCGCTTGTAGGCGAGAGTGGTCGCGTCGAAGACGATGACGCGGCGATTGCCGTAGCCATCGGCGACGTAGATTTCGTTGGCGGTCTTGTCGATCGCGGTCTCGGCGGGCTTGCCGAGCTGCGTCGTGTCGTTGCTGCCGAGGCTCGGCGCGATCTTGCCGATCTGGGCGACGAACTTGCCGTCGAGGGTGAATTTCAGGATCGCGTTGTCATTGTCGGCATTGCCGCCGACCCAGACGAAGCCGCGCTCGTCGACCTCGATGCCGTGCTCGCGGCCGACCCATTCATAGCCTTCGCCCGCGCCGCCCCACGATCGCAGCAGATTGCCGTCGCTGTCGAATTCGAGCACCGGCGGCGCCGAGACGCAGCATTTCGAGCGCGGCGGGGTGAGGCTCGCGCCTTTCTCGTCGTCGGTGAGCGAGCGCGGCCGATGGATCACCCAGATGTGGCCCTGCCAGTCGACGGTGATGCCGCCGACCTGACCGAGGATCCAGTTGTTCGGCAACGGCTTTGGCCAGGAAGCATCGACCGCGAAGGTCGGGACATCGCCGGCGGTTGCCGCGCCCGGGAGCGCAAACGCCACGGCCGCGATCAGGACGGAGCGGATGCGAGAGACATTTGCGAGCGCATTCGTTGAGCCTGCGCGATTCCGCCATGACGCCATGGCAACCTCCCTTTTTTGGCCTGCAGCTTGCTGCCGCTTGAGCGCGGGCAGTCAATCGCGGGGAGGCCGTCAAGTCAATCAGGCCGGCGAGCGGAAGCTCATCAGGCTGCGGCTCTTGTAGTCGTAGAACTTGCCGGTCTCGGTCCAATCAGGCGCGCACATCGGCACGATCAATTCGGCGACCTGCTCGGCTGTATCGAGCGTCGCCGGATCCTCGCCCGGCATCAGCGTCGCGCGCATGCGGGTGCGGACGGGGCCGGGATTGAACAAATTGACGCGCAGCTTGGTATTCGCGGTCTCCTGCGCCCAGGCGCGCGCCAGCGTTTCCAGCGCCGCCTTGGAGGCGGCGTAGGGGCTGACATAGGCGGTCGCCTTGTTGGCAGCGCCGGACGTGACGAACACCGCGCGACCGGCGTCGGACTGCTTGAGCAGCGGCTCCATGCAGCGGATCAGCTGGAAGTTCGCGGCGACGTTGACCGCCATCACGTCGGTGAAGGCCTTCAGCTCGATATGGCCGATCGGCGAGGAGGGGCCGAGCACGCCCGCATTGCCGACGAGGATGTCGAGCTTGCCGTAGCGTTCGTGCAGGCCGGCGCCCAGCCGCGCGATGCCGTCGGAATCAGTCAGGTTGAGCGGCACCAGCGTTGCGCTGCCGCCGTCCTTGCGGATCTCGTCGTCGAGCTCTTCCAGCCCGCCCTGCGTGCGCGCCACGGCGACGATATGCGCGCCGGCCCTGGCCAGCGCTTTTGCCGTGGCAAAACCGATGCCGCGCGAGGCGCCGGTGACGAGAGCGATGCGGTTGGCGAGGGGATTTGTCATGGCCGGGTTTTACAGGCGTAGATGGCCGGGACAAGCCCCCAATACGCCGTCATTCCGAGGCGATGCGAAGCATCGAACCCGGAATCCAGAGGTTGCAAGAAAATCCTGCGGACCGCCCCGGGATGACGGCTGCGCCGTCAGCTCGCCTCCGCCAGCAGCGACAATTGCCGGGGCTGCTGCTCGGTCTGGGTCTGGTCGGTGAGGTGGGTCGGATAGGCCCCGGTGAAACAATGATCCGAGAATTTCGGATTGGCGGGGTCGCGGCCGGGCTCGCCCATGGCGCGGTACATGCCGTCGATCGACAGGAAGGCAAGCGAGTCGGCGCCGATGATCTCGCGCATCTCTTCGAGCGAGTGCGTCGCCGCAAGAAGACCACCGCGGTCCGGTAGGTCGATGCCGTAATAGTCGGGATAGAGGATCGGCGGCGAGGCGAGGCGGAAGTGCACTTCCTTGGCGCCGGCATCGCGCATCATGCGCACGATCTTCTTCGAGGTGGTACCGCGCACCAGCGAATCGTCGATCAGGATGATGCGCTTGCCTTCGATCGCGGCGCGGTTGGCCGAATGCTTCATGCGTACGCCGGATTCGCGGATCGCTTGCGTCGGCTGGATGAAGGTTCGGCCGACATAATGGTTGCGGATGATGCCGAGTTCGAACGGGATGCCGGAATGCTGGCTGTAGCCGACTGCCGCGGGCACGCCGGAATCCGGCACCGGCACCACGACGTCGACCGGCACGTGGCTCTCGCGCGCAAGCTGGGCACCGAAGGCCTTGCGCACCTCGTAGACCGAGCGTCCGTGGACGATGGAGTCCGGACGGGAGAAGTAGATGTACTCGAAGATGCAGGGCCGCGGCGCGATCGGCGGGAACGGCTTGTGAATGTCCTGACCGTTCTCGTCGAACACGATCACCTCGCCGGGCTCGATGTCGCGGACGAAGCGTGCGCCGATGATGTCGAGGGCGCAGGTCTCGGAGGTCAGGATCGGGCAACCATCGAGTTCGCCGAGCACCAGCGGACGGATGCCGCGCGGATCGCGCGCGCCGACCAGCTTCTTGTTGGTCAGCGACACCAGCGCATAGGCGCCCTCGATCTCGCGCAGCGCGTCGATATAGCGCTCGATGAAGCGACTGCGCCTGGAGCGCGCGACCAGGTGCAGGATCACCTCGGTGTCGGTGGTCGACTGCATCATCGCGCCGTTCTTCACGAGCTCGCGGCGCAGCGTCAGGCCGTTGGTGAGGTTGCCGTTGTGGGCGACAGCAAGGCCGCCGGCATTCAGTTCGGCGAACAGCGGCTGCACGTTGCGCAGGATGGTCGCGCCCGTGGTGGAATAGCGGACATGGCCGACTGCCATTGTGCCGGGCAGGCGGTCGATCACCTCGCGGCGGGAGAAGGTGTCGCCGACGAGACCGAGGCGGCGTTCGGAATGAAAGCGGCCGCCGTCATAGGAGACGATGCCGGCGGCTTCCTGGCCGCGGTGCTGAAGGGCGTGGAGGCCGAGCGCCGTGATGGCGGCGGCATCGGGGTGGCCGTAGATGCCGAAGACGCCGCATTCCTCGCGCAGCGTATCCCCCTCCAGATCGTCTTGAAGTTCCAGCGCGGCCGGGCCGAGATCAAGTAGGGCGTCCTGGTCAGGATTTCGCATCTCGTCCGAGCCTCTCGTTAGGGCTTATCAACGCGCCGCGGGTTTCTCGATCAGCTTTTTAAGGCTGTCACGAGCCGGTTTGCTGTATCCGTCGCCACTGCCCGAAGGCTGCTGCTCGGAATCAGTTTGCTCTTCATCTGGTTTGTTTTTCTTGAATCTCTTCAAGATGGTGTTCTCGGGGTCGTCAGGCAAGAGGGCCATCAGCCAATCGCCGGTTCCCTGCAGCACCACGCGGGATTTGGCCCCCGTGACCCAATCCGGGCGCTGCTTGTCCGGCACCAGCCAGGTGAAGAACAGGAACGCGACCACGACGATCAAAAGCCCGCGCGCCAGCCCGAACAGAAAGCCCAGGGTGCGGTCCAGCGCGCCGATGCGCGAATCCAGGATCATGTCGGAGATCCGGACCGTGATCACGGAGACCACGACCAAAGTGCCCACGAACACGCCGGCGACCACGACCACGCTCGCGACGGTATCGTTGTTGAAGTAGGTCTTTGCGGTCGGCAGCAGCTTCGAGAATGAATAAAGGGTGACGATTGCCGCCGTGCCCCAGGCCGCGATCGACAGGATTTCGCGCATGAAGCCGCGAACCATGGCGAGCAGGCCCGAAATCAGCATCACACCGAGCAGGATCAGGTCGAGGATAGTTACTGGCATCGGCTGGTCTGGTCCGCTCGTACTTCAAGGTGCTCAGCGAATCGGTGTTTGGCCGCCCGCCCTAAGTGAGGGCCAGACGACGTTCCCGGCAAGGCCGCAACCACGCAATCCCATGCTGCTTTTGTGACGGCTGTATAGCGGCGAGGGCGGGGGACGTCACCACCGGCTAACCCTCTCCACGGCGGAATCTTGCCGGTGTGGCATTTTTCTCTGCCGGCGCACTCGAGTCGCCCCGCCGGGACCCGCGTGCGGCGATCTCGGCGACCAATGTCGTCAGGCTGTTGATCGCGTTCAGCGACAGGCCGGCATCACCGCCGGCTTCGCCCCGGGCCGATTCGGGCAGCACGGCACGCTGAAAGCCGAGTTTTGCCGCTTCTTTCAGCCGGGCCGGGGTCTGCGCCACCGGGCGCACCACGCCGGACAGCGAGATCTCGCCGAAATAGACCGCATCGGTGGGTAACTGCGCATTAACCAGCGAGGACACCAGCGCCGCGGCGGCGGCCAGATCGGCCGCGGGCTCGTGGATGCGCAGGCCGCCCGCGACGTTCAGATAGACGTCGTGGCCGGACAGCTTGACCCCGCAATGGGCTTCCAGCACCGCCAGCACCATCGACAGCCGGCTCGGATCCCAGCCGACCACGGCCCGGCGCGGGGTGCCGAGCGAAGTGGGTGCCACCAGCGCCTGCAATTCGACCAGAACGGGCCTTGTGCCCTCGATGCCCGCGAAGACTGCGGTGCCGGGCGTGCCGAGATCGCGCTCGGACAAAAACAGCTCAGAGGGGTTGGTGACTTCGCGCAGGCCAAGCCCGGTCATCTCGAACACGCCGATTTCGTCGGTCGGCCCAAAACGGTTCTTCACGGCACGCAGAATGCGGAATTGCTGCGAGCCTTCGCCCTCGAACGACAGCACGGCGTCGACCATGTGCTCGACCACGCGAGGGCCTGCGATCTGGCCGTCTTTGGTGACATGGCCGACCAGGATGATGGCCGCACCGGTCCTTTTGGCAAAACGGATCAGCGCCTGTGCCGAGGCGCGCACCTGCGTCACCGTGCCGGGTGCCGATTCCACCGTGTCGGTCCACATCGTCTGGATCGAATCGATCACGATCAGCCGGGGCACCGCACCCTCAGACAGCGTCGAGACGATGTCCTCGACAGACGTTTCGGCGGCGAGCTGCACCGGCGCATCCGACAGCCCGAGCCGTTCGGCGCGCAACCGCACCTGCGCGACCGCCTCTTCGCCGGAGATGTAGACGACGCGGTGCCCGGCGCGCGCGAGCAGGCTCGTGGCCTGCGTCAGCAGCGTCGACTTGCCGATGCCGGGATCGCCGCCGACCAGAAGCACCGAGCCGCGCACGAAGCCGCCGCCGGTCACGCGATCGAGCTCCGTCATGCCCGAGGACAGGCGCGGGGCGTCCTGGGTTTTTCCGGACAGGCTCTCCAGCGCGAACGTCCGCCCCTTGCGCTTGGAGCGGATCGACACCGGCACGCTGCCGGTCGTGTCCTCCTCCGCGAGCGTATTCCACTCGCCGCAGGACTCGCACTTGCCCTGCCAGCGGTTATAGGCCGCGCCGCAGTTCTGGCAGACGAAGGAAAGTGTGTTCTTGGCCATGAGGACAGCGAGTTCGGGACAGCGAGTCGGGGTTTCAGGTTTGCTGATAGCACGGAATGACAGGTCGAGAGAGTGAGCCCGGGCGCACCCCGAAAGCCCGGCTACGCCTGCGCCGCGTTCCAGAGCATGGAGAGGCCGGCCGCGATCATGATCGCGTCCATCACCACGCGGAACATCTCCGGCTTCAGGCGCAGCACGAAGCGTTTGGCGATGAAGGCACCTGCCATCAACGAAGATCCAGCGATCAGGCCTTTGACGAACACATCGCCGGTCAGCGCGCCGAACCGTTCGAAGGTCACTGATTTCGCGATATAGAGCCCGAGCGAAGAAGCCGCTTCGGTGGCGAGGAAGGCGCCCCGGGACAAGCCGTAGAACAGGAACAGCGGGACGCTGAGCGGGCCGGTGGAGACGACGATGCCGGTGAGGTAGCCGATCACGGCCCCGCCGATCGCCAGATGCCAGAGATTGGCCTTGAGATCGTGCCGCGCCAGCCAATGCCGCACCGGCACCATCGCGATCAGGAAGACGCCGATGGCGAGATCGACGGCGTGCGAGGGCAGGGCCAGCAGCGTCCGCGCGCCGAGCACGGCGGCTGGAATGCCTGTCACCGAATAGGCCGCGCAGGCCCGCCAGTCGACCTCGCGCCACCAGGCCAGGATTCGTGAGAAGTTGGCCATGACAGCGGCCACCGCCATGATCGGCACCGCCTCCTTTGGCCCGTAGGCATAGACCAGTACCGGCATCAGCATGATCGACGAGCCCGTGCCGACGATGCCGGAAATGGTGCCTGCGACGAGGCCGACGATGAGGACGAAGAGGAAAGCCAAAACGGTCTCCACGAATCGGGAGAGTTTAGCCGCGGCCAGCGGCGCGGGCGATCCGCGAGGCGAGGGAACCCTATCTTGCGAACGAGAGCCCGGCGTTAACCATCGAGGATGGTTCCAGCCTCAGCGAAATCGCTTCGAAGTTTCTTAAATTTTAATGGGTACCTCTCGTGGGCATAGTGACCAGGGGGAAAGAGTATGGGTAAGCGGGCCAAACGCGGAAAGGCGGAGACGTTCGCAATCCCGATGGCCGCACGAGTTGCAATTGGCGCCGTGGCTGTTGGCGCGTTGGGGTACGGTTTGCTGTCCCGGCCGGCGAACGTGCAACCGACACGAAAGCCGTCCGCGCACGAAGCCCAAGCGTCGTCAACTCCGGTTTACGTCGCAACGCCAGTTCATGCACCACCGTCAGCCCCGGCTCCGGCTCCGCTTCCGGCCCCTCTGGTCGAACCGCCCAAAGCGGCCGACGTTCCCGGAGCATTCGTTCGGCAGGTGGTCGACTACGCCAGCCGCCAGTCTCCGGGCACCGTGATCATCGATACCAAGAACACATTCCTCTATCTCGTCCTGAACGACGCGCAAGCACTGCGCTACGGCATCGGTGTTGGCCGCGAAGGTTTCACATGGTCCGGTGAGCAGACGGTGGCTCGCAAGGCAGAATGGCCGGACTGGCATCCGCCTGCGGAGATGGTCTCGCGTCAGCCTTATCTGCCGCGGTTCATGGCAGGCGGTCCCGGCAACCCGCTCGGCGCTCGGGCGATGTATCTGGGCGAGACCGAATATCGAATTCACGGCACCAACAAGCCCGATACGATCGGGAAGCGTGTCTCGTCCGGCTGTATCCGGCTGACCAATGAGGACGTCGTTGATCTCTATGATCGCGTGAAAGTCGGCGCGAAGGTGATCGTGCTTCCGACGACCGTTGCCCGCCGACCACCCCAGGGAGCGCCGGCCGACGCCGCTTTCCGATTACCGGACCCGGCATCGCCGTCGAACCGGTTCTCGGCAACTCACGCGCAGATGCCGTCATCTGGACCGAGGATCGCCGAGGCCCGGTAACGCGTCCTCCGTCGCCATCCTGCAACTGAGGACAAGGCGCCAATGCAAGGCGCCTACGAGGTCAGCTCCTGGCCCATCGCACCGTTTGCGTGTCGGGCGAAGTGTCTCGACCGGTGAAAACCTGCGTTTCGGAGTATGCGTAACCCATTGATTCGCCAGCGGTCGGCTACTGTGCATGGGGTTGTTTTTCAGGTTTTTGTTGAGTTGGCGCGCAAAGTCGGGGCTCGCAGCACTTGGGACAAGGCCGGCCGCGCGCTGCTGACAGCATGTTGGCAGCAGGGTCCGGCTACGACCATCTCCTGACAAAACGGAGAGCGGGTCATGCCGATCGAGGCAAGCTGTCATTGCGGTGAGACGGTGTTCGAGGTGACGGAGGCGCCCTCGAGCGTGACCCGTTGCACCTGCTCGCTCTGCGCCAAGCGCGGCGCGTTGTGGGCCTATTACACGCCGGCGCAGTTTCGGCTGCTGTCGCCCGCGGAGAACGTCGCGACCTATCTCTGGGGTAGCCGCACGGTCAAACACCATTTCTGCGCAAGCTGCGGCTGCGGCACCTATTCGGAGTCGCCGGACTGGTCGACCGGCAAGCCCGATTTCGACAATCCCAGGGTCGGCGTCAACGCGCGCCTGTTCGACGAATTCGATCTGGAGGCCGTGCCGGTGACCATGATCGACGGCAAGAATTTGTGGTGAGCATGGGCTTCTCACGCATGTCTGCTGCTCGCCCGTGCTCTTGAGGCCTTCTTGAAAAGCTGATCTGTTTCCGGCCCGATAGAACAGGGAGGAAGCCGATGATGCGTCTTTTCGCGCGAGTGATGCTCGCGATGTGTCTGGCCGTTGTAGCCGGCTTCAATGCGCAGGCGCAGACCAAGCCCAAGGTCACCACATCAGGACCGGATTTCCCCAAAGCCACGCTGTTCGTCGGCAATAGCTTTTTCTACTACAACAACGGCATGCCCGGGCATCTCTCCTTCATGGAGCGGGCTGCGTATCCCGAAAACAAGGCGGCCTATCGCAATACCATGGCGACGATCGGCGGCTCAGGCCTCGATTGGCACGACATGGAGAACCTGCTGCGGGCGGGCGGCCTCGGCGCCTATTCGTTCGACGAGCAGAACAACGTCGTCTTCAACAAGCCGGGCAGGCAGTACGACGCCGTCGTCATGATGGATTGCAGCCAGTGCCCGATCCATCCGCAATTGAAGGACGCGTTCGCGACCTTCGTGAAGAAGGACAGCGAGATCGTCCGCGCCCATGGCATGCGGCCGGTCCTGTTCATGTCCTGGGCGTACGCCGACAAGCCTGAGATGACGGAAGCGTTGGCCGAGGCCTACACGATCGCCGGCAATGCCAATGATGCGCTGGTGATCCCCGCAGGCCTGGCCTTCGCACGCGTGCGCAAGCTGCAGCCCGAGCTCAATCTGTATGCGCCGGACAAGCGGCACCCGAGCCCCGCAGGCACGTATCTGTCGACCTGCGTGACGTTCGCTGCCCTGACGGGCCGCTCACCGGTCGGCAATTCCTACACGATGGGACTCGATGCGCCGACGGTGGAGCTGCTGCAGAAAGCAGCGTGGGACACGGTGCAAGAGTATTACGGGCGTTGACCTAGCGCAGCACGACCCATGCCGGTGCGTGATCGCTCGCGCCTTCCTCGCCGCGAACCTTCTTGTCCACGCCGGCTTTTGCCAGTCGTGAGGCGAGGGCAGGGCTGAGCAGGAGATGATCGAGCCGCAGGCCCGCATCGCGCGGCCAGCGGTTTCGCTTGTAATCCCAGAAGGTGTAGATGCGCTTCTCCGGATGCAGTTCGCGGATCGCGTCGCACCAGCCTTGTGCCACCAGCGAGGCAAAGGCCGCACGGCTCTTCGGCTGGATCAAGGCATCCTTGTCCCACGAGCGCGTCGGATAGATGTCGATCTCATCAGGCGCAACGTTGTAGTCGCCGGCGAGCACCACGGGCAGGTTCTGCTTGATCAACGTTCTGGCATGGCGCTTGAGGCGCGCGAACCAGTCGAGCTTGTAGTCGAATTTAGGTCCCGGCTGCGGATTGCCGTTCGGCAGGTAGATGCTGGTGACGATGACACCGCGTACCGCGGCCTCGATGTAGCGGGCTTCGTGATCGCCGGGCTTTCCCGGCAAGCGATCGCGGGTGAGAATGGGCTCGGCATTGCGGGCCAGGATGGCGACGCCGTTCCAGGTCTTCTGTCCACACCACACTGCGCCGTAACCGGCCTTTTCGATCGCGGCTGCCGGAAATTCGCCATCACTTGCCTTCAACTCCTGAAGTGCGACGACATCGGGCTTCGCCGTTCGCATCCATGCCAACAGATTGGGCAGACGGCGATTGATGTTGTTGATGTTGAACGTCGCGATCTTCATGTAGAGCTACCGGCTCCTGCCTTCCGTTACCGGAGAAACAATGTCCAAGTTGAGCTTTGCCGTTATCGCCGTCGCCGTTGCGTTCTCCGGGGGCGCCTCGGCACAATCATCCGATCCGCGCGGCGCGTGCAAGGCGGACTATGACAAATTCTGCGCCGGCCTTGCGCCGGGCGGCGGCATCGTCGCTTGCCTCAACAGCAAGCGCGATCAGCTCAGCGCGACCTGCAAGACGGCGCTGGACAGCAGGAAAAAGAAGTAGGCGGCGAGCCGCTCAGCCCGGCAGCGGCGGCGGGCTTGCGGGCTGCTCGATCGGCGGAGCGGGCGTCTGCTGCTCGACCGCCTGCGCGGGAGCCGGCTTGGCCAGCGGCTCCACAACATTCCCGCCCTTGTAGATGCGGGCGTAGCGGCGGCCGAGGCTGGTCAGCACCTCGTAGCCGATCGTTCCGAAATGATGCGCGAGCTCGTCGACGGTGATGCCCTCGCCAAGCAGCGTCACCATGTGGCCGCGCCGCGCCGCGTTCGGCGGCAGATCGGTGATGTCGATCGCGATCAGATCCATCGAGACGCGGCCGGCGACCGGACAGCGCTTGCCGGCGACGATGACCTCGGCGCCGCGGGTGCCGTCATTGGAGCTTGCTGCGCGGAAATAGCCGTCGGCATAACCGACCGCGATGATCGCGAGTTTCGTCGGCCGCCGTGCGGTCCAGGTGCCGCCATAGCCGACGCTCTCGCCGCGCTCGACGTTGCGGATCTGGACGATGCGGGCCTTGAGATCGGCCACGGGCTGCATCGGATTGTCGGCCTCCGGCGTCGGGTTCACGCCGTAGAGCGCGGCGCCCGGCCGCACCATGTCGAACTGGAAGGGCGCGCCGAGGAAGACGCCGGACGAATTGGCGAGTGCCGCCGGCACGCCGGAGAATTCGCTGGCGATGCCGCGGAAGGCCGCGAGTTGCTTGGCGTTCACCGGGCTGTTGAGCTGCTCGGCCGAAACCAGATGGCTCATCACCAGCGTGATGCCGTGATCGCCGGCGTTGATGCGGGGAATGATGGCCTGCGCTTCCGCGAGCGTCAGGCCGAGCCGGTTCATGCCGGTGTCGATGTGGATGGCGGCGCCACCGGTCCAGCCGGTGCGGCGGCAGAACACGTCCCATTCGGCGAGTTCGTTGAGATCGCCGATCACGGGGCGGCAGTTGATCTGGGCGTAGTGCTCGCCGGTGTTCTGGAAATAGCCGCCGAGCACGTAGATCGTAGGCTCCGGCACCGCCGCGCGCACCTTGCGCGCTTCCTCGATGGTGGCGACGAAGAAGGTCTTGCAGCCGGCCTTGTTCAGGGCACGCGCGACCTGCTCGGCGCCGCAGCCATAGGCGTCTGCCTTGATCACCGCCGAGCATTCGGCCGGCACCGCCGTCTTCTCGAGCTTGCGCCAATTGGCGATGATGGCGTCGAGATCGACGGTGAGCACGCCGCCGAAGGTCGCGAGCGCGGCAGCCTGATTGGCCTCCGCGGAGAGAAGGCCGGATTGCGGAATGATTTTCGGGTCGGACGCCATTGTCATGGCGCCGTTTTACGCAAGAGGCCGGTCGGGTTCAACCCAGAGAACTCAGTAGTCGTTGCCGCTGCGGTCCGGCACCTGGCTGTCCGGCGCGAGGTCGCCGAACCGTGTGATCGACGCTTCGAAGGCCACATCGACGGTGCCGGTCGGGCCGTGGCGCTGCTTGCCGATGATGACTTCGGCCTTGCCATGCGCAAGATCCATATCCAGGCGCCATTTTTCGTGCTCGGGCGTGCCCGGGCGCGGCTCCTTGTTCCCGAGGTAATATTCCTCGCGATAGACGAACAGCACAACGTCGGCGTCCTGTTCGATCGAGCCCGATTCGCGCAAGTCCGAGAGCTGCGGCCGCTTGTCGTCGCGCGACTCGACCTGGCGCGAGAGCTGCGAGAGCGCAATCACGGGCACGCTCAGTTCCTTGGCGAGCGCCTTCAGACTGGTCGTGATCTCGGTGATTTCCTGCACGCGGTTTTCGCTGCGCTTGCCCGAGCCTGACAAGAGCTGGATGTAGTCGATGACGATGAGGTCGAGGCCCTTCTGCCGCTTCAGCCGGCGGGCGCGCGCCATTAGCTGCGCAATCGAGAGGCCGCCGGTCTCGTCGACATAGAAGGGCAGCGACTGCAGCTCGATCGAGACCTCGCGGATCTTCTCGAAATCGGCCTCCGAGATGCCGCCGCGGCGGATCGACGAGGAGGGGATGCCGGTGCGCTCGGCGACGATACGCGTGGCAAGCTGGTCGGCCGACATTTCGCAGGAGAAGAAGCCGATGACGCCGCCATGGGCGGCCTTCATGGTGCCGTCGGCCTGGAGTTCACCGACATAGGCCCGCGCGACGTTGTAGGCGATGTTGGTTGCGAGCGACGTCTTGCCCATGCCGGGACGGCCGGCGACGATGATGAGGTCGGAGTGCTGCAACCCGCCCATCTTGGTGTCGAGGTCGCGCAGGCCCGTCGAGATGCCCGACAGCTTTCCATCGCGCTGGAACGCTTTCGCGGCCAGATCGACCGCAAGCGTGAGCGCCTGCGAAAATTTCTGGAAGCCTCCGTCATAGCGGCCGGATTCGGCGAGTTCGTAGAGGCGGCGCTCGGCATCCTCGATCTGCGCCCGCGGCGCGAAGTCGACTGGGGCGTCATAGGCGACATTGACCATGTCCTCGCCGATGCCGATCAGGTCGCGTCGCAATGCCAGATCGTAAATGGTGCGCCCATAATCCTGCGCATTGATGATGGTGGTCGCTTCGGCGGCGAGGCGTGCCAGATACTGCCCGATGGTCATGCCGCCGATGTCGGTGTCGGCGGGCAGGAAGGTCTTCAGCGTGACGGGCGTCGCGATCTTGCCCATCCGGATCAGGCTGCTGGCGGTCTCAAAGATGGTCTGGTGCAGCGGCTCGAAATAATGCTTCGGCTCCAGGAAGTCGGAGACGCGGTAAAACGCGTCGTTGTTGACCAGGATTGCGCCCAGAAGGCTCTGTTCCGCTTCAATATTATGCGGCGCGCTTCGATAGGCGGGAGTTCCGGCTTCGGGCGCGAGTTTGAGAACGTTCGAATCAGTCAGGGCCATGGTCGAGCGATAGCAATTTTCTGGGGCGGATGCGGGGCCGGGATAAAGCGCCGCCTCAGCCCAAAGCGGAAGCAAAAGCTCGCCGCTATCAACCGATCATTAAAATGGTGGATGATTGGCCGCCGCAGCATGCGCCGCGCTTGACGGACTTTCGTGGAACCAGGTCGCGGCCTGGAAGCGGCGGCTGCCGCGCCGCGGAAAGCGTCGGATGAAGTGAACCTGATAGGTTGGCGGGCCGACATATGGAGACGCGCGCGAAATGACGCACGCTGGGCGCTTTTGGCTCGGTTCAGACCAGCAGGAGGTAGACCAGCGCAACCAGGGCCGCCCCGACGCCGGTAGCGATCAGGGCGTAATCGGTGCGGAGGTCGTCCTGCAAGTCGAATGAGGTTTTGGTCTCGTTGCTCATGGCGACGGTCTAGGCCAGGGCCGACGAGACTTATGTGAAGCAGATCACATCTCCCCGGATTCTTTCGGGAGTACAGCCGGGAACAGGCAAGCGGGCGGGGGGTTGTCTCCCGATCTGCCACCAGGGAATGAGGCAAGCGATGCGGCCAGAACGGCAGCCCCGGAATTGGCGAAGCGAAGCAGGCAGCAGACTTTGGCTGTCGGGGCTGATCGCGGCCATGGAGCACGCTGAGCGGCCGGAAGTGCGTCGGGAGCCGGTCGCCCCCGAAATCCTGAAGGCACTGCGGATGCAATTGGCCTTAACGGCGTCTTTCGGGTCCGCTCCGATTTCGACCCTGCGCCACTAGGATCTATTCACCAGCCAGCTTCAGCCTCGGCTTGGCGCCGGCTTCGACAGCCCGCAGCCGGGCTTCTTCACGCGCGATGTAATTGCGCGTCATCGGCACCACGCCCTGGCGCCGCGTGAGTTGAATCTGGAAGTTCATCATATCCTGCTTGCGGAACGTCATCTCGCTGGCAGCCAGATAAAATTCCCACATCAGCGCGAAGCGCTCGTCATACAGCTGCACGGCTTCTTCGCGCCGCGCGATGAAGCGCTCGCGCCATGCCTTCAGCGTTTCGGCGTAATGCAGGCGAAGAATCTCGATGTCGCAGACCAGCAGGCCCGCCCGCTCGATGGCTGGCAGCACCTCCGAGAGAGCAGGGATGTAGCCGCCGGGAAAGATGTATTTGGCGATCCACGGATTGGTGGAATCCGGGCCCTGCGAGCGGCCGATCGAGTGCAGCAGCATGACGCCGTCCTTGTCCAACAGCTCGGCGCAGCGCTGGAAGTAGGTCTCGTAGAAGCGAGCGCCGACATGCTCCAACATGCCGACCGAGACGATGCGATCGAACGGGCCGGCGATGTCGCGATAGTCCTGAAGCAGGAATTTGGCCGATCTGGTCAGGCCCTTTTCGGCTGCGCGCGCATTGGCGATCTGCAACTGCTCGGTCGACAACGTGATGCCGGTGACGTCAGCACCTGCGATCTCGGCGAGATAGAGCCCAAGTCCGCCCCAGCCCGAGCCGATGTCGAGGACGCGCTGGCCGCCTTTGACGAGCAGCTTTGCGGCGACGTGCCGTTTCTTGGCGAGCTGCGCATCGTCGAGCGTGCTCTCCGGCGTCTCGAAATAGGCGCAGCTATATTGCTTGTCCGCGTCGAGGAAGAGCGAATAGAGCCTTGCATCGAGGTCGTAGTGATGTGCGACGTTGCTGCGGGAGCGCGGGCGCGGATTGAACTGCTTCAGGTGCCGCACCAGATAGCGCAGGTGCCACCAGGGTTTTGCCCAGTGCGGCAATAGGTCGGGTTGATCGAGCAGGATCGCGAGGGCATCAGCTATGGTGCCGCGCTCGACCATGAACTCGCCGTCCATGTAGGCCTCGCCAAGCCCGAGTTCGGGATTGACCAGGATCTTCCGCTCTGCGTCCGCGGTGACGAAGCGGACTGCAACCGGTTCGCCCGAGCCGTCGCCGACGGTGAACTTCGAGCCGTTCGCCGTGGTCACCGTCATCGACCCGCGGCGGATGAACTGAGACAGGAATTGACGCAACAATCGGTCCATCGGCACCCATCCTCTCGAGCGAACCCGAAGAGATGCGACTAACCCGGCCTTCACACCCTACGCCCGGGCATCTCAGCGGTTCCTATGCGTTTGCATCCAAATCTAGTGAGGTGTCCGGGGCCCGCTATTGCGCTGTGCTCAAAGCGGATATTCCAAAACCGCTTAATCACATCCTTGCGCGCGGAGCCTGCTTCCATTCGCGGCTCAATCGGATAAAAGGTGACCCGCCGTGGCGCCGCCTGCCGGCTGCACCTCTCGGAATTCAATGGAGATGATGGGAATGTCGAGCCGAGCGCTCAGCCTCGCGATGATCTTGCTTCTGATCGGCTTCGGCTCGACCGAGACCGTTCTCGCGCAGGCGACGAACCTCGAGGCCGGCAAGGCCCCATCCCAGCTTTTCGCGCAGACCTGCAATGCATGTCACAAGAGCCCGCGCGGCCTGTTGAAGACGGTGGCGCCGGGCTCGCTGCCGGGCTTCCTGCGTCAGCATTACACGACCAGCTCCGACATGGCCGGCGTGCTCGCCTCCTACCTTGTCTCCAATGGAGCCACCGACACCCGCTACCAGGCCAAAGACAGCAAGGACAAGAAAGACGGGGCCAAGGACAAGGACAAGGAAGCCAATACCAATCCCGCGCAGCCCCCTGAACATCAGGGCCGTCGGCAACGTTCTCAGGAATCCGCCAAGCCGGAAGGCGAGGCTGCCGCGCCCGCCGCCGAGGGCGCGCGTCAGAAGCGCGCCGCGCGACCGGCCGAAGAAGGAACGAAGGAAGGCGTGAAGCTCGAGGGCCAGGCTGCACCCGAAGGACGCAAGGGCAAGCGTCTCGGCAAGCGCGGCAAGCCGGGAAGTGATGAGGCACCGAAGGTCGATGCCGCGGCGCCGGCGGCAGACGACAAGAAGAGCGAGCCGAAGGTCGAGCCCAAGCCCGAGACTGCAAAGGGGGACACCGGCGAGGCCAAATCCGAAGGCAGAAAATCTGAGGGCAGCAAGCCGTCCGAGAAGCCCGCCGAGGCCAAGCCGGAAAGCGCCAAGGTTGAGCCGCGCGGCAGCGAGGCTCCGGCGTTGCGGCCTGATCCGGTGCCGCAGGTGACGCCGGCGGCACCGTCCGCCGCGAAGCCCGCCGAGCCGGCTGCGCCCAAGGCGGCGGAAGAGGCTGCTCCCAAGCCCGCCGCGAGGTCCGAACCGCCAGCGAAGTCGCAGGAGCCGGCGCCGCCCGCGACCGCTGCGACGCCACCGGCGCCAGCCGAATCGTCGGGTCCGCCAACGCCGCCGATTTCGCGATAAACGACCACGTTTTTTAGACATGCGAAGGCCGCGCTCTGGCGCGGCCTTCGTCGTCTTGACCGTATCTAGAGTGTTGCTCTAGAGTAGCTCTCCAGGAGCGTTCATGGCGGCTGGTGTGCGCGAGGATTTGTTGGCGGCGGGGCTTTTCGTCTTCGATCGCGTCGGCTTCGAAGCTGCCACGGTGGCTGCGATCCGCGCCCGGGCGCGCGCTTCCAACGGCAGCTTCTTCCACGTCTTCGGCTCGAAGAAGGAGCTGGCGGGTGCGCTGTTCCTGGAGGTGCTGCGGCACTATCACGCCGCGATGCTGGCAGCCCTCGATCCTCTTCCCGATGCCGAGCAGGGCATCGATCGCTTGATCCGGGCGCATCTGGACTGGGTCGTCACCAGCCGGCGCGAGGCGCGCTATCTCTTCGAGATATCACGCGGCGAATGGGGCGAGAACGTTCGCGATGCCCAGCGCGCGCAGAATGCGCGCCTTGCCGAAGGCATCGAGCACTGGCGCGCGCCGCTGGTCACGCGCGGAGAGCTCTTGCCGATGACGCCGGTCATGTTCGTCAGCCAGCTCATCGGTCCGGCGCAGATTTTTTGCCGCGCTTTCCTTTCGGGACGCGACCGCGCCGATCCGCGCGCCGAGACCGACACGTTGATCGCCTGCGCCAGCCGCGCGCTACGGCCGCTCGATCGAATCAACAAGCAATAAGGAGAGGCCTCATGCGACCCGAAGCAGATCCCGAATTCGGAGCGATCGCCGAGCGCATCCACGCCAATGTCGGCCGGCAGGGCTTTATGAATCTGGTCGGCGCCGAGCTGTCCGAATTGTCGCGCGGCACCTGCACGATCGCGGTGCAACGCCGGCCGGAGCTGTTGCAACAGCACGGTTTCTTCCATGGCGGCGTCACCGCGTTCCTGATCGACAACGCCACGACGATCGCAGCCGCGACTTCGCGAGGCCAGCCGGCGCTGACGGCGGAATACAAGCTCAATCTGTTGTCGCCCGCGGCGGGCGAGAAGCTGATCTGCCGGGCGAGGGTGATCAAGCCGGGGCGTCAGGTCTCCGTGGTCGCAGCCGACGTTTTCTGCGTCAGCGACGGCGTCGAGAAGCATACGGCAACGGCGCTCGCTTCGATCGCGATGCTGAGCGAGGACGTTGCCGCCAAAACGAAAAGCCCGGCCGCCTGAGGCGGCCGGGCTTCGCAAGCCTTGCGCGAACGCGAGGCTTACTTCTCGGTCTCTTCGGCAGCTGGCGCCGGTTCGGCGTCGTCCTGCTGGGCTTCCGGGTCGAAGAACTCGCCGGCGGCTGCGATCGCTTCGGCCGCGGCATCCCGGTCTTCGTTGCGGGTCGAGATGTCCTCGCCGCGGTTGATGCGCTCGGCCTCGTCCTGGCTGCGCGCCACGGTGACACTGATCTCGACCTCGACCTCGGGGTGGATGGCGACCGTGATGGTGTGCTTGCCGATGGTCTTGATCGGCGCGTCGAGCTGAACCTGCGGGCGGGACAGCGAAACACCGTCGGCTTCGAACGCCACGACGATGTCGCGCACGTTGACCGAGCCGAACAGTTGGCCGGCTTCCGAAGCCTGACGGATCACGATGATGTTCTTGCCCTGGATCTTCTCGGCGACCTTGGATGCCTCGCCCTTGGACTCAAGGTTGCGAGCCTCGAGCTCGGCCTTCATGCCGTCGTACTTGGCACGGTTGTCGGCGGTGGCGCGCAGCGCCTTGCCGCGCTTGAGCAGGAAATTGCGGGCATAGCCGTCGCGAACCTTCACGACTTCGCCCATGTGACCGAGCTTGTTGACGCGCTCCAGCAAAATGACTTCCATATTCGTTCTCCTTTGATGTGTTGGGTCAGTTGGAATTTCGAACTTGAACTTTCGGACTTGAACTCAAGAGGTCGGCAGCGGCGGTGGCTGGCGCGTACGAAGGAAGCGTTCGCGGAGGCCGAACACGGCATCCGCGAGGCCAAGGATCACCATCGCGATGACGGGCCATCCGAACACGACCACGACGGCGTAGGTCGAGCCGAGCCAGAAGGTGCGGCTCTTCAGCGCCAGCGTCAGGGTATGCAGCACGGCAAAGCCGGTCAGCGCATATCCCATCATCAGCGCCGCCGTCGCGATCTGCGCCACGATCGCAAGCAGTCCGCCGGTGAAGCAGAAGGCGAGCGCGATGCAGAGCGCCACAAGCGTCATCGGCGGCAGCTCCGCCGTCATCAGGTCCGGCCAGGGGCGCCGCAGCCGGCCCGACGTTGCCGTCACCTTGGTGCTGAGCCAGAGGTTGAGGGTCAGCGTCATCATCGCGACGATGGTGGCGCCGGCCGGCAAGATCCGCAGCAGTGCGCCGACGAATTGGTCGGTCTCGCCGGAGCTCTGCGGGTCGGTGGCGCGGAGGAGGCGCATCAGGCCACGGCGCAGCGTTCCGGTGATGGTCTCGGCGTCGGTGCCGAGCGTGAGCAGGGCGGCCATCGTGGTCAGTGTGGCGAAGCCCGCGATCCACAGCAGGATGCGGCCGACCGGATACCACTCGAGCACAGGCTCAGTGGGCGGCTCGGCGGCGGCCTTCGGCGCGGCAGGTCCGACCTGCCGGCTGAGCAGGACGAGATGGCCGAGCCACCAGGCCGGCAATGCGACGGTGAGGGCGAAGGCGATGCAGTAGGGCAGGCCGAACAGCGCGCCGAGGCCAACCGCGGCGGCGATGCCGCCGAGGCTCGCGCAAAGCGGTCCCCAGCCGATCGCGGCGACCATCAGCGGCAGCGGCGCGAGATAGAACAGGACGAGCGAGATCAGCGCGCCCGAAATGATCGAGGCGAACATCAGGGCCGACGCAGCGCCGGCGATCAGGGCTATCAGTCCAAAGGCCATCATCAGCTGTCCCGCTCCCTTCGAGCGGTTAGAGGCATCTCGCCCCAACCATCGGCGACCGGACAACCCGGAAGCCTTATGAGAAACTGGGTCGTACGGCCGGCGGCGATGTCGCCGCCGGCCGTATTCGTCTTAGCGAATGACGTAGGGCAGCAGGCCCAGGAACCGCGCGCGCTTGATGGCGCGGGCGAGCTCACGCTGCTTCTTCGCGGACACCGCGGTGATGCGGCTCGGCACGATCTTGCCGCGCTCGGAGACGTAACGCATCAGCAGCTTGGAGTCCTTGTAGTCGATCTTCGGAGCATTCGCGCCCGTGAACGGGCAGCTCTTGCGACGACGGAAAAACGGGCGGCGTGCACCAGCTTCAGCCATTGTTCTTACTCCCCATCCGTCGTGGTGGTGGTGGTGGTGGTGGTGGTGGTTTCAGCGTCTTCGCGCGGACGGCGCGGGCCGCGGTCACCGCGGAAGCCGCCACCTTCACGATCGCCACCACGGAAACCACCCTCGCGGTCGCCACGGAAGCCACCGCCTTCGCGATCGCCACGGAAGCCGCCGCCACGGTCGTCACGCTCGCGGTCACGGTCGGCCTTGCGCATCATCGCGGACGGACCTTCCTCGAGCTCCTCGACGCGGACGCTGAGATAGCGGATCACGTCTTCGCTGATGCGCTCCTGGCGCTCGATCTCGGCGATCGCCGCGGACGGCGCGTCGATATTGAGCAGCACGAAATGCGCCTTGCGGTTCTTGTTCATGCGGTAGGTGAGGGAGCGCACGCCCCAATTCTCGGTCTTGACAACCTTGCCGCCGAGACCCTCGACAATGCCGGTCATCTGCGCAGTCAGCTCTTCAACCTGCTGCGTGCTCGCGTCTTGGCGCGCGAGAAAAACATGCTCATAGAGAGCCATGGAAGTCCTTTCCTCATGTTGGCGCATCGCCCGGCGTCAAGCCCTTAAGAGGCCTTCGGAAAGGACTCTGGGATTAAGCTCAGAAGGCGGAAACACGGGACGACGGGCCGACTGGCCCTGCCACACCAAAATCACGAATGATTTGCTGAGACCGTCCGTTCAGCTCCCGGCCGGGGTCTGCGGATGGGCGCGTTATACGGATTTCGGCTGACTTGGCAAGGTTTTTGGCAAGGTTGCAGGGGCGTCTTCAGCGCGGAGGGTTTCGATGCGGGCGGCGGACTCCGCCGCCGGCTACCACCACCGGCTTGATTTGTTTGTTTGTATATCATACAAACAAGTCTAACGGGAGCGAACCCCAATGGCAGAAAAGCCGGCCCATGAGCCGCTCGGGGCGGCAGGCGACCCCAAGCACGCCGTCCGCGCCACGCGGTCGGCCGGCCGCAAAATGCGCTCGCTGCTCCTGGATGCCGCGAGCCCGCTGTTTCGAGAGCGGGGGCTGTCGGGTACGGCGATCACCGACATCGCAGCCGCTGCGAACGCGTTCCCGAGCCAGATCACCTATTACTTCCGCACCAAGGAGGCGCTGTTCGTCGAGTGCGCCTGCCGCGAGCTGCTGTACCTGGCGCGGGCGACCGAGCAGGCGGCGCTGAAGGCGCGCACGCCTCAGGATTATACCCACGCGCTGGCCGAGACCGTGACGGCGAGCGATTCGGTGACCTTCTTCGCCGAGGCGCTGACGCTGACGCGGCGGCGCCAGGATCTCGCGCCGCTGGTCGAGCGCACGATCGAGCGCCTGCACAGCGAAGGTGCGCGGGCCTATGCGAGCCAGGTCGCACGACACGGCTGGCGGTCCCTGCGCGCGCCCGATGAGAGTTCGCGGCGGTTCTGGGCCGTCGCGATCGGCGTCATACTCGAGGGCTACGCCATGGGCCGTTCGCCCGAGGCGCTGTGCGCCGAGATGCTGCGCGTGCTGGGCGAACAGGCGAAATCCAACAATGACACCGCGCGGCTGCGCCTCGTCGACGCGCGCGACGCATCGAGCGATTCGAAATGAGGAGAGTTAGGCCATGACTGCGCTTCGCATGCGTGCCCGCGATTTCCTGACCGACGATCAACTTGCCGACGTGCGCCGGCGCGTGACCTGGAAAGGCGTCGCGCTGATCGCGCACGCCTGGGCGCTCATCATCGCCGCAATCGCCCTGGTCGCGTGGTGGCCCAATCCGATCACCTTTATCTTCGCGGTCGCCATCATCGGCTCGCGCCAGCTCGGGCTCGCGATCCTCATGCATGACGGCGCGCATGGCTGCCTCTCCGCCGACGAGAAAACCAATCTGACCCTGAGCCAGTGGTTCTGCGCCTATCCTCTGTTTGCGGAGACGCGTAGCTATCGGCGCTATCACCTTCAGCACCATGCGCGCACGCAGCAGGAGGATGATCCTGACCTCGTGCTGTCGGCGCCGTTCCCGATCACGAAGCTGAGCTATCGCCGCAAGTTCATTCGCGACCTCACCGGGCAGACGGGCTACCAGCAGCGCAAGGCGCAGTTGCTCAATGCGCTGGGGCCGAAGGACTGGCCGTTGCGGCAGCGCGCGGCGCATTTTTGGGAGAAGCTTGGCCCGCAATGTCTGGTCAATGGCGCGATGCTCGCCGCGCTCGCGGCGGCCGGCGTATGGTGGGCCTATCCGCTGCTATGGCTGGTGCCGCTGCTGACCTGGATGATGGTCATCACCCGCATCCGCAACATCGCCGAGCACGCGGTTGTGCCTGACAGCAGCGATCCCTTGCGCAATACACGCACCACCTACGCCAATTTCCTCGAACGTCTGTTCATCGCGCCGTATTACGTAAACTACCACCTTGAACATCATCTCTTGTTCTACGTGCCCTGCTACAATCTGCCGAAGGTGCATCGCCTGCTGAGCGAGAGCCGGCATGCGGGCCGTATGGAGGTGCAACCGAGTTACGCAGCCGTGCTGCGGCTTGCGACCGCGAAGCCGAACCGCGATGACCGGCCGGGGCAATTGGTCAACAGCGCGCGCCGTGCGCAGGCGGGGTCCGAGGTCGACGCCAATCAGACGGCCGGCGGATTCTAGCGACCCGTCTCTACAGTGAAGGCTGCCAATTGAAGGCTGCCACTTGAAGGCCGATCGAAGTTCCTAACTTGGCTTGACATTCCGGCCCCGGACAGTGTCTACGGCGCCCTTTGGAGTATGATCCGGAACCATGTCCTGAGGCCGAGCGTAAACGGCTGCCGGTTCTCGCAGGGATCACGCCCGACAAGCAGGGAGCGCCGATGACGGCAGCATTCACATTTCCGGGGCAGGGTTCCCAGGCGGTCGGCATGGGCAAGGCCCTGGCCGATGCCTTTCCAGTGGCGCGCGCCGTGTTCGACGAGGTCGATGCCGCGCTGGGGGAGAAGCTGACGGTGACCATCTGGGATGGTCCGGCCGAAACCCTCCAGCTTACCCAGAACGCCCAGCCGGCCCTGATGGCGGTGTCCGTCGCCACCCTGCGCGTGCTGGAGGCCGAAGCCGGGTTTTCCGTGGGGCGGGATGCGGCCTTCGTCGCCGGCCACTCGCTCGGTGAATATTCGGCACTGGCTGCGGCCGGCAGCCTGACGATTTCCGATACCGCACGGCTGCTTCGCATCCGCGGTCTCGCAATGCAAAAAGCCGTGCCGGTCGGCGTCGGTGCGATGGCCGCTCTGCTCGGCCTCGACTACGAGGCCGCCGTGGCGGTGGCGGACGAGGCCGCTCAGGGGCGGGTCTGCCAGGCCGCCAACGACAATGGCGGCGGGCAAGTGGTCGTCTCCGGCGACAAGGCCGCGGTCGATCGCGCCCTCGAGATCGCCAAAACCAGGGGAGCCAAGCGCGCAATGTTGCTGCCGGTGTCCGCACCGTTCCATTGCAAGCTGATGCAGCCGGCTGCGGACGCGATGGCAGAGGCGCTGGCCAAGGTCACGATCAAGGCGCCGGCGGCCCCGCTGGTGTCGAACGTGCTGGCGAGCGCGATCACCGATCCCGACGAGATCCGCCGCCGCCTAGTCGAACAGGTCACCGGCACCGTGCGCTGGCGCGAGTCGGTTGCCTATATGGCGGAACAGGGCGTCACCCGTTTCTTCGAGATCGGTGCCGGCAAGGTGCTGACCGGCCTCGTCAAGCGTATTGCGGACGGCGCCGTCGGCGTTGCGGTCGGTGGCCCCAACGACATTGCTGCCGCCAAAGATGCATTGGTCGCTGCGAAGCAGGCCTGAGGCGCGATGATTCGTCGTCGCGCGCGGGTTCTTTAGTTGACGCACGATGCTTTCGGAAAACAGCTGCGCACTTTTCCGGATCGTGCCTTGGAGGAGTTATCGATGTTCGATCTGACTGGCAAAAAGGCGCTCGTCACTGGTGCTACCGGCGGCATCGGCGGTGCCATCGCGCAGGCGCTGCACGCGCAGGGCGCCACCGTTGCGATATCAGGGACGCGCAAGGAAGTGCTGGATGAGCTTGCCGGCAAGCTCGGCGAGCGTACCCATGTGCTGCCCTGCAATCTCTCCAAGGCCGACGAGGTCGAGGCGCTGGTGCCCGCTGCGGAAGCGGCGATGGGACAGGTCGACATCCTCGTCGCCAATGCCGGCATCACCCGCGACAATCTCTTCGTGCAGCTCCGTGACGAGGACTGGGAGGAGGTCATCAACATCAATCTGACCTCGACCTTCCGGCTCGCCCGCGCCGCCACCAAATTGATGATGCGCAAGCGCTTCGGCCGCATCATCGCCATCACCTCGGTGGTCGGCGTCACCGGCAATCCGGGGCAGGGCAATTATACCGCGTCGAAGGCGGGCCTGATCGGCATGATCAAGACGTTGGGCGCCGAATACGCCAAGCGCGGCGTCACTGCGAATTGCATCGCTCCAGGCTTCATCAAGACGCCGATGACCGACGCGCTCAACGACAAGCAGCGCGAAACGATTCTGACCAAGGTTCCGGCCAATCGCCTGGGGACGCCAGAGGACATCGCGGCGGCCGCCGTCTACCTGAGTTCGAACGAAGCGGCCTATGTCACCGGCCAGACCATCCACGTCAACGGCGGCATGGCCATGATCTGACGCTTCATGCCGCACTGCCCCCTTGGCGGCGCGGAATGCGGCAAACGGCCGTTTTCGGAGCGAAATGAGGCTTGTAGTCAACGCAATTGAAGTATGATAACCGGACCTTCAACGGATGGGCAAAGAACGCCATTGCAGGTTTTTGAAACCCTGTATATTGGCGATGCGGAGCCTTGGCCGTCATTCGCCGGGCCTGCATCGGTTAGGATGGGGCCAGATCAAAGTTCGTAAGCGAAGGCAGTCAACGACCACGACGGCTCGTATCGTCCCGGGGGGTCGGGTCTACAGGGAACAACACGAGGTTATGCAATGAGTGAGATTGGCGAGCGGGTTAAGAAGATCGTGGTCGAACACCTTGGTGTTGAACCCGAGAAGGTTGTCGACGCTGCGAGCTTCATCGACGACCTCGGCGCCGACAGTCTGGACACCGTCGAGCTGGTGATGGCGTTCGAAGAGGAATTCGGTTGCGAGATTCCGGACGACGCCGCGGAGACGATTCTCACCGTCGGCGACGCCACGAAGTTTCTCGAGAAGAACGCGAAGAGCTAAGGCTCTTCATTTTCGCGGGGACAACATTGAAACCGGACGGACCGCTCAACAGCGGTCAGCCGGTTTCTTGTTATTGGCCGTGAATCTTTCGATGCGGAGTTTTCGGATATGAGACGGGTTGTCGTCACGGGTCTTGGCATGGTTTCGCCACTCGGCTGCGGTGTCGAGCCGACCTGGAAGCGCATCCTCGACGGCGAAAGCGGCGCACGCAAGATCGAGAGCTTCGATGTCTCCGATCTTCAGACCAAGATCGGCTGCACGGTCGTGCGCGGCGACGGCACCAACGACACTTTCAATCCCGACATCTGGATGGAGCCGAAGGACCAGCGCAAGGTCGACGACTTCATCACCTTCGGCATGGCCGCAGCCGGCCAGGCGCTCGACGATGCCAACTGGCACCCCGAGACCGAAGAGGACAAATGCGCGACCGGCACCATGATTGGGTCCGGCATCGGCGGGCTCAACGGCATCGCCGAAACCGCGGTCCTGCTGAAGGAACGCGGGCCGCGCCGGGTCTCGCCGTTCTTCATTCCAGGCCGCCTGATCAATCTCGCCTCCGGCTATGTCTCGATCAAGCATGGGCTGAAGGGGCCGAACCACTCGGTGGTCACGGCCTGCTCGACCGGTGCTCACGCGGTCGGCGATGCCGCCCGCCTGATCGCGCTCGGCGACGCCGACGTCATGGTTGCCGGCGGCGCGGAATCGCCGATCGGCCGCATCGGCATTGCTGGCTTCAACGCCGCGCGTGCGCTCTCGACAGCCTTCAACGAAACGCCCGAGAAGGCCTCGCGCCCCTACGATAAGGACCGCGACGGCTTCGTGATGGGCGAGGGCGCCGGCGTTCTGGTCCTGGAAGAGCTCGAACACGCCAAGCGCCGCGGCGCGAAGATCTATGCCGAGGTGATCGGCTACGGTCTCTCGGGCGATGCCTATCACATCACCTCGCCGTCACCCGACGGCGACGGCGGCTTCCGCAGCATGGCGGCGGCGCTCAAGCGCGCCGGCCTCACCGCGTCCGATCTCGACTACATCAACGCGCACGGCACCTCGACGCCGCTCGGTGACGAGATCGAGCTCGGTGCGGTCGAACGCCTGCTCGGCAATGCCGCTTCCAAGGTCGCGATGTCCTCGACCAAGTCGTCGACCGGTCATCTCCTGGGTGCGGCCGGCGCGATCGAGGCGATCTTCGCCATTCTCGCGATTCGCGATAATGTCGTGCCGCCGACCATCAACCTGGACAATCCGTCAGTCGAGACTGCGATCGATCTCGTGCCGCATCAGGCGAAGAAGCGCGAGGTCAACGTCGCGTTGTCGAATTCTTTTGGTTTTGGCGGTACCAACGCGTCGGTCATCTTCCGGCGTCTGGTCCATTAGTTTGTTGTTGCGACGAATCCACCGTTTTGCCGTATTCGGCGATAGTCATGGAAGCGGGCGCGTGCATTTGGCTCGGCAAGCGATTGTCAGGTCGCGATTGAACCGGCAGGATTCAGGTTGCTTCGATGAGTGAAAGGCCGCCCATTTCGCCCCGGAGCCCGCGGGCAGCGCTCGAGCCCGAGCAGGTCCCGCCGCCGCCGAAGCGATCGGACCGCGCGCGCAATCCCTTCGTGATCGTCGGCAACGCCATCATCACCCTGCTGCTGATTGCGATGATCGGTGCGGGCGGCGTGTACTATTACGGCCGACAGGTGCTCGAGGCGCCGGGACCGCTGAAGGAAGACAAGATCGTCAACATCCCGCAGCGCGCCGGCAAGCGCGATATCTCCGAGACGCTGAACCGGGAAGGCGTGACCGACGTCAATCCGTGGGCGTTCATTGCCAGCGTCGCTGCGTTGAAGGCGAGCTCGGACCTCAAGCCCGGTGAATACTCGTTCCAGAAGAACGCGTCCTTGCGCGACGTCATTGCCACCATCGTCGAGGGCAAGGTGGTGCAGCATGCCGTGACGATCCCGGAGGGCCTCACCTCCGAGCAGATCGTGGCGCGCCTGTCCGACAACGACATCTTCACCGGCAGCGTACGTGAGCTGCCGCGCGAAGGCACCTTGCTGCCCGAGACCTACAAGTTCCCGCGCGGCACCCCGCGCGATCAGGTGATCCAGCGCATGCAGCAGGCGCACAAGCGCGTGCTGACCGAGATCTGGGAGCGCCGCAGTCAGGACATTCCGGTCAAGAGTCCGGAGCAACTGGTGACGCTGGCCTCGATCGTGGAGAAGGAGACCGGCAAGCCGGACGAGCGCAGCCGCGTCGCCGCGGTGTTCGTCAATCGCCTGAAGCAGAGGATCAAGCTGCAGTCCGATCCCACGATCATCTATGGCCTCGTCGGCGGCAAGGGCACGCTCGGCCGTCCGATCAAGCGCAGCGAGATCACGCAGCCCTCGCCCTACAACACCTATGTCATCGAGGGCCTGCCGCCGGGCCCGATCTCCAACCCCGGCCGTGCCTCGCTCGAGGCTGCCGCCAACCCGGCCCGCACCCGTGACCTCTATTTCGTCGCGGATGGTACCGGCGGGCATTCCTTCACCGAGACCTACGACGCGCACCAGAAGAACGTCGCCAAGCTGCGCGCGATGGAAAAGCAGATCCAGAACGACACGGTCGAGCCGGCCGAGGACGCGCAGCCACCGGCCGCCGCCGCGCCGGGTGCCGCCGATACGCCGACGGCGACCACGCCGGCGCGGCCCAACCAGCAGAAAAAGCCGCCGGCGGCTCGCCCCGCGGGTCCGCCGCCGGCCCGGCAAGGTGCCGTGCAGGCCTCGCCCCCGGTGGTGCAGCGCTAGGCCTGCGCGCAGACCTGCCCCGCGGGACTTTGCGGATTACATTTTCCTGCAAAATAGTCTTAAGATTCGCGTGGCTTGATGGCCGCGCGAATCCCGTGCTTCTGGAGAAATTGACCTGATGGCGTTGTCGTCCATGACGGGCTTTGCCCGAAGCCACGGCGCGAGCGGGCCGTATACGTTCGAATGGGAATTGAAGTCGGTCAACGCCAAGGGCTTTGATCTCAGGGTGCGGCTGCCGCAGGGGTTCGACGAGCTCGAGGCTCATGCCAAGAAGCGCGCCGCCGAGCTGCTCTCGCGGGGCACTGTCTACGCCAATCTGACCGTCAAGCGCGCCAATGCCGCCACCAGCGTCCGCGTCAACGAGGACGTGCTCAACGCCGTCCTCAAGGCCGCCGCCGTGATCGCCGGCAAGGTCGATGCGGTCGCGCCGAGCGTCGACGGGCTTCTGGCCATCAAGGGTGTCATCGAGGTCGCCGAGCCCGAGGGCGACGAGGAGGAGGACAAGTCCGCGCGCGCCGCCGCCGCGGACGCCTTCGACAAGGCGCTCGCCGAACTCGTCGAGATGCGCAAGCGTGAGGGGACCTCGCTCGGGCAGATCCTGATCCAGCGCGTCGACGAGGTCGAGCAGCTGGCGAAGAAGGCCGAGGCCGCGCCCGGCCGCAAGCCCGAGGCGATCAAGGCGAGACTCGCCGAGCAGATCGCGAGCCTGCTCGACACCTCCGACCGTTTCGATTCCGACCGCCTGATGCAGGAAGCGATCCTGATTGCGACCAGGGCCGACATCCGCGAGGAGCTCGACCGCATCGCCTCGCACATCGCGCAGGCGCGCGAGCTGATCGGCAAGGGCGGCCCGGTCGGGCGCAAGCTCGACTTCCTGGCGCAGGAGTTTCACCGCGAGGTCAATACCTGTTGCTCGAAGTCGAACGACATCGAGCTGACCAATACGGGGCTCGCCATGAAGAACGTGGTCGAGCAGTTCCGCGAGCAGGTCCAGAATCTGGAGTGATCGATGACGATTGGCGGTCACGGAACTGACGGTGTCGAGCGGCGCGGATTGATGTTCGTGCTGTCCTCGCCGTCGGGCGCGGGCAAGACGACGCTGTCGCGCATGTTGATCGACCGTATGCCCGGCCTCCGAATGTCGGTGTCGGCGACCACGCGGGCGATGCGGCCGGGCGAGGTCGACGGCAGGGATTATTCGTTCGTCGACAAGGCTACCTTCGACGCGATGGTGAAGGCCGACCAGCTGCTGGAATGGGCGACCGTGTTCGACAACAGCTACGGCACGCCGCGTGCGCCGGTTGAGGCGGCGCTGTCAGCTGGGCAGGACGTGCTGTTCGACATCGACTGGCAGGGCACGCAGCAGCTTCGAGAGAAAGCACGCGCCGACGTCGTCAGCGTGTTCATCCTGCCGCCCTCGGCTGCCGATCTCGAGAAGCGGCTGCATTCGCGCGCGCAGGATTCCGACGAGGTGATCCGCAAGCGCATGAGCCGCGCCAGCCACGAGATGAGCCACTGGGCCGAGTACGACTACATCGTCATCAACCACGACGTTGACGAGGCCTTCGCCGAGGTGCAGTCGATCCTGAAGGCCGAACGCCTCAAGCGCGAGCGGCAGACCGGCCTCGTGGGCTTCGTGCGAGGTCTGCAAGGTCAGCTTCAAGGTTAGGCTGCGTCAGCCGCGGCCCGTCCTTGGCCAGCCGTTCCAGCATCGTCGTGATCACGTCGATGTCGATAACGTCCTCGGGTCCCGCATCTTTATCTCGATCGGCCGCCTCTTCGTCATTGACGTCCTCGGTCGCGAGCCGCGGCGCGGCCTCGATCTGGAATTCTCCGTTGAAGATATCGGCATCGTCGAGCTTTGCGGCATCTTGGTGCGCTTGCGGGGTGCGCTCGTCGATCACATCAATCTCGCGATCGATCGCGGCGAGCTGCGCGGTCTTGGCTGTCTGCGGACGCACGGCATCGAAATCCACCGGGCGCGGCTGCTGAGCGTGCGGCGCGCCGGCCGGCGCTGCGTTGAGCCAGGGCGCACGGCCCTCGTCGTGATCGTGCGGCTCAAAACTGTCCCAGTTGACGCGGCGCTGGTCGGCACCCTGGACGCGGGCGCGTCCACCGGCGAAGCGGTAGACGACGCTGGCGAGGATGCCGGCAAGCGCCAGCGCGCCGCCAATCACGAGCAGCAGCATCTGGAGCGAGCCGGTCTGCTTGTCGGCGGTGCTGTCCGCCGAAGCCAGAGCTAACGGAGCAGGGGACTTCGCCGGTTTCGCGGTCGGCTGCGCGGCGGCCGCGACAGGTGCAGGCGACGGCTGCTCCGTGGGCGCGGCGGACGCCGTGGAGGCGTCGGGCCAGCGCCCGGCGACGGCGGGCTGCTGCGCGTTGGCGTCGGCGGCGGGGCTCGCAGCTTGTTGCGTCGGCGCCGGTCCCGCCTGTGCAGGCGTCTTCACCGTGGCGATGCTCTGCGGCGTCAGATATTCGGCGCGCGCGTCCTGGACCGAGTGCTGCTGCGGCACGGCTGAATCCGCTGCAGGCGTGTCGGGCGCAGCCTGTGCGGTTTGAGTGGCCTTGCCGCCTTCGGCGCGCAGATACCAGCACTGTCGCTTGGTCGCGCGCTCGAGACGATAATGCCAATGCTGGCCCTGCGGCGCGGCGCCCTTTGGCGAGGCAAGGCAGTCGCTCGCGGCATTTGCCTTGCTCGGTGCCGTCGGTGCATTCTGCGACACGGCGGCAAGTGGCGCGCCGGCAATGATGCTGCCCACAAGGGCGGATAAGAACTTTGCGGTGCGGTTGCCCATCCTGGTCTCCCGATTACGCGCGACGCAACTCGTTACCTTCCCTTTCTCGTCAAAGACTTAGGTGGCAATGAGCCGCAAATCCGGAGAGGATGTGGCCTGAATCGGGCCTGCGCGGCGTTCGTTCCGCCGCGGAATCAGACTTTTTCGCTGCTATGCTTGGTCGAAGTCCAGGTTCCGCCGCAGCCGTCCGAGCGGCGGAAGGATCCGGAGCCGCTGCGTCCACCGAGGCGGCCGGAGCCGGTGAAGGTCACGCCGTCGCCTTGACCGAACGTGCTGACCGCGCCGCTCGCGCTGACGGTACCCGTGACGCCTTGGCCTATCACCTTGCCTGAGGAGACCAGATGCCCGCGCCCGGTTGGGCCGCTACATCACCGCGAGGCTTGACGCACAGACCCCGGGCGTCAGCACCACACGACTTCTCCGTCCGCGGACGGTCCCGCCCAAAGCGTCGAGGGCTTGCGTGTGCTCACCCCCGATGACCGACGAACCCGCTCTCCAGCGCCGTGTCGTACGCGTCGCGTGAGGACTCACCGTTTCCCGCCCTGTCATCACGCCGCCCGCGCCGTCGCTGCCGCGTCCACCGCCACCCGGCCCGCATGTCGTGACGGTCGCGAACGCCCCTCGCAGGGCCAGGATGCGCGTTGTATGCCACAAATCCGAAATTCGGAAAAGCGAAATGCTTGTGTGAGGAGGGCTTGACGAGGTGTTTTGCCCGACGCCTTGTGGGCTGGCCGACATCTCCGCGGTTCATCGCCGGCCAGATACCGCGTCCGGAAACTTCCTCAGGCGCCAGACGTTTCATTGCGGCTGAGGAGACGCCATGCCGATCAAGGACCAGATCAAAAATCTCGCCAAGAAGCTCGTTGAGGAGCACCCCGACGCGGCAACACTGCGGGCGCTTGTGCGGGCTCGGAAGCCGACAGCCATCCGTTTCCGGGACGACGGCATCGTGCCGAATAACCCGCATTTTCCCGTGTTGCTCTATCGCGGCGCGGTGAACCTGAAGACCCGGCGTTTTGCTCCGGAGGTCATCGTCGACACGCTGTTCGATAGTCATGGTTGGGGCCGCTCTTGGCGCGATACGGTCTATGACTTTGTCCACTATCATTCGCAGATCCACGAAGTGATGGGCGTGGCGCGCGGCACGGCCAGGATCGAGTGCGGCGGGATCAAGGGGCGAATCTTGAGCGTGAAAGCCGGAGATGTTCTGGTCCTGCCCGCAGGCACCGGACACCGTCTGATCGAGTCCAGTCGGGACTTCCTGGTCGTCGGAGCGTATCCGCAGGAGGGGACGTACGACGAGTGCACCGACACGCGAGAGCGTCCTGACGCCAGCAAACGCATCGCCAAGGCCCGCAAGCCGAAGACAGATCCCGTGCTGGGTGCCGGCGGCCCGTTGCTCAAATCATGGCGGATAAAGTCGTCGCGATCGTGACGCGGGGGGATCGCTTTCGCTGTGCCGGTTTCGAGCGTCTTCCATTGGAACGCCGCCCCATGGCGCGAGTTGCCGCGCATGTCCCTTCCCAAATCAAAAGGCTGGCTCACCGAGATTGGCGTTGCCACGTCGCGGCCCGCCGCGTTTGCCGTGTTCGCGGCCTATGCCGTTGCCTGGGTCACGTTGGGCAACGGGCTCGAATGGCACTCGTTCGCCACGCTGGCGACATGGGGCATGACGCTAGTGATCCAGCGCGCCGAGCATCGCGATACTCAGGCGATTCACGCCAAGCTCGACGAACTGCTCAAGGCGAGCGGCCGTGCCCATCAGATGAACGTCGATGACGAGGACGCCGAAGAGGTCGAGACGCAGCGGGAGGAGATTCGACGGAGCGGGTAGCGCGTCCGGCGCCCCGACCGAGGCACATTCACCGGTCTTTGTCAGGTCAGATAATCCGGCGTGAAATCCGCGAGCGCGCGAAGCTCGTCGGGTAGCAGCAGCTCGATCTCGCTTCCCTCCCAGGCAATCAATCGGCGCCCTCTCAGCTCCTGGATGGTGCGATTGACATGGACAATCGACAGTCCGCACGCATCGGCAACATGCCGCTGCGTCATCGGCATCTGGAAGCGGCCGTTCTTGACGAGGCCTACGACCTCCAGCCTTGCGGCGAGCTCGCAGATCAGATGCGCCACCTTCGGCAGCGCCGCCTGTGCGCCCAGGCGCGCGATCCATTGTCGTGAGATCGCCGCATCGATCAGCGTCTCGCGCCAGAACGCGCGGGTCAGATGAATGGAGCCGTCAAGCAGCTGCTTGAGTTGGCTGTGTGCGACGTAGCCGACGATGGAGGGTCCGAGACCGACGAGGTCCGCATCCATCGGCGAGACCAGCAGCGTGTGCAGGCACGGCATGTCCCCGGGAACGTGGAAGGCGAGGATCTGGCTGCGATCGCCGACGAGGCGAGCCTGGTAGAGGAAGCCGCTGACGACGAAGACGCATCGGGAGGGATCCTCACCCTGGCGCAGCACGATCTCGCCATCCGAAACCTGGCGCAGCGTGGACGGCAGACCCGCGACCTGGCGTCGTTCGTCTTCGGAGAGGCCTTCGATCGCCTGGAGATGTGCGATGAACTTCGGGTGTGGCATGGAGAGGAAGAGGTGTTTCAGTCGTCACGCGGCATCGCCTGCTCGAGCAGGCGTCGTGAGAGTTTTGCGATGGTCCAATCGGAGACGGGAACCGCCTGGAACTCGCGGATGGCGCGCGCAAGCTCCTGGTCCGACATCGGCCGCGCCGGCTCCTTCAACGTGCCATGCAGGAAGGCAGCGCGGATACTGTCCAGGTGCTCGCCCGAATCCGATGCGAACAGGTGGCGAATGCGTTTCAGGATCGTCGTAGGGCTCATGCGAAGGGCGGGCGCAGTCCGCGATCGAGGGACGGGGGCCGCGACCCAGCAATGTCGCAGACCGGTAGCAACCTGTGCTTCCGATCAGCGTTCTAGTCCGCTGGATGCGGGCCAGATGTATCATTTGATCGAACCGGCAGGGTTTTTGGCGGGTCACATGGAAAAAGCGCATGACGTGCTGATTCGGAACCTGGGCGAGCACACCGCACTCGCACACGAGGATGTCGCTGAAATTCGCGGGCTGACCTTTGTGCAGCGCGAGTTCGCGCCGAACGAGGATTTCATCCGTCAGGGCGACGAACCTGAGCATTCCGCGCTGGTCGTCTCCGGCATGGTCGCGCGCTACCATTTGCTCGACAGCGGCCGGCGGCAATATCTCGCGTTCCATCTGTCTGGAGACCTGCCGGACTCCCAGGGACTGTTCATCGACCAGATGGACCATGGCCTCTGCGCGCTCGGGCCCGCTTCCGTGGCGTTCATCCCGCATCGCGAATTGTTTATTGCCTTCCGGCGACGGCCGGCCTTCGCACTGTCGGTCTGGCGCGAGACGCTGCTCGATGCCGCGATCTTTCGCGAGGCCATCACCAACAACAGCGCCCGGCCGATGCACGCGCGCATGGCACACCTGTTCTGCGAGCTGTTCTACCGCGCCCGCGCAGCGCAGCTTGTCCGCGGCAATCGCTGCCGTCTGCCGATCAGCCTGGCGCAGCTCGGCGAAACGCTGGGCATGGCGATCGCGACGGTGAACCGGACGCTCGCCGACCTCAGACGGAGCGGGACCATGGATATGCGCGAGGGCGAGCTGATCGTCCTGAAATGGCGCGATCTGCAGCGGCTCGGAAACTTCAGTCCGAGCTATCTGCACCTCAAGCGTCAGTCGCCGCCGCGCGCGTGAGGCCGCAAAGCGTCAGCCGCTGGCAGATGCCGCGCGCCCAGCACTTCCTCGAAATGCTTCTTCACCCAATCGTTGCAACGGCAGGCTCTGGCTTCGAGCGCCGGGGCGTCGAGGATCAGGATGGCGCCACGGCCGGTCGCGAGGATCCGCCTCGCCTTGAACATCTGGATGACGCGGCTGGCATAGCTGCGGGACACGCCGAGCATGCCGGCAAGCTGCTCGTGGGTGAGGGGGATCTCGGGGCCGCCGACATGCTCCTGTGCGGAGATGATCCACTTGGCGGCGCGCTGCTCGATCGAATGCGCGGCGTTGCAGGCCGCGGTCTGGAGCAGCTGCGCGAACTGGCAGTCGCCATAGCGCGAGAGCACCCGCTGGAGCGTGGCCGACCTCTGCTGGGCCTGCTCGAGCGCGCGCAGCGGCAGCCGCACCAGGGTCCCGCCCAGCTTCACCACGATGCGCGAATAGGCCAGCGAGACGCTGCGGCCGGCGGCAATGCCCACGGCGCCCTCGCGGCCGACCAGCAGGCTTTCGACCTCGCGATCGTCCTCGACCGGCACGGCGAACGACACGAGCGTGGAGCGGCAGGGAAAATGGACCGCCGCGACCTCGTCGCCGGCGTGATACAGGATGTGGCTCGCCTCGAGTTCGACCGGCTGTAGGTGCGGCGCGAGCAGTTCGAAATCCGGGCGGCTGAGCCGCTGGAGAAGATCGTTCTGGGGCCGACCGGTCACATGTCTTGCTCTGGCCGGGAATCGGCACCGGCCAGAACCCTACGTTTCCGTGGCGGAGCCGACGGTTCCAAAGTGCACACAAGGCGTTTTTCAGACGTTGAAAAAGTGGCCTCCCGCTTGCGGAAATCCGGAAGTTACTGGCGAGGCGCATGGCACGCGAGGCACATGGCGCGGCCGAACCCAGCGGCCTTCAACTTCACGAGCTCTGTGCAGGAGTGCACACAGCAGGGCGCGGATCGGCGTAGCGTCCTCGTCGCGGAGCGCCGCACCCCGTGCGCTCTGCCCGACGGACCGCCGGCCTATACCTCAAACGCCGCCGGGCCGGCGGGCCCAAGGGCGGCGAGGATATTGATCACCCGAAGTTCGTCACCCGAAGCGTGCTTCGCAATCGTGCGCGGGCCGGCTTTTTTCCGCGTGGGCGCGATAGGCATCGATCGCCCTGTTGGCGAGCATCAGTTGCCGGCGTTCACCGGTCCTGAGCTGGGCCTCAATGGCGTCGAGCAGGACGTTCGCCGTCTCGTCCGGAGAGCCGAGCTCTCCGCTCTGCTCCAGGAAGCTCCAGGCGATGAAGAATGCGTTCTCGACGGTGCAGCGAATGGACATGGCTGCCAACGCGGGGCGGCCGTTGCCGTTCCGCGGGACAGACGAATGCCGTGAATTAGCGCGCGTGCCCGCGTTACTTCAGCGAGCTGCTGATCGAGGTGAACTTCTTGTTCAGCGTCGCGCCGAGGTTGTTGACGACGGCGATGATCGCCAGCGCGATGCCGGCGGCGATCAGGCCGTACTCGATCGCGGTGGCGCCGGACTCGTCGGCGAGGAAGCGGCGGATGGTCTGCATGGTCTTGCCAGGATTCCAAAAAGAGAGCTGGCGACGAGCATAATCCGCAGAGAGCAGGTTCCCCAATTTGGAACACCGGCTTGCGTCAATATCGAGTTAATCGCTGACATTGTGAAGCCGGCGGCGAAATACCGACCCCGCCGCCTCGTTCTTCTCGCGCATCCTAATTCTTGAGCACGATGCGGCCGACGACCTTGCCGGCGCGAAGCTCGTCGATCCATGTCTGGACGTCGCCCATCGGCTCCTCGCGCATCGGCGTCGGCTTGATCTTGCCGGCGCGGGCGAGCGCCATCAATTCGTGAGCCTCGGTGAGCGTGCCGACCATGAAGCCCTCGATTGTCATGCGCTTGTAGACCCATTGCACCATCGGCAGCGTGAACTGGCCGCCCATCAGGCCGGAGACCACGATCTTGCCGCCGCGCGCGGCGACGGCGACCGCGAAGGCCATGGACTTCTCGTTACCCGCGAAATCGACGATCTCGTCGAAGCCGCCATCGGTTTCCTTGAGGATGCGCTTGATCACGTCGGGCTCGGCCGGATCGTAGGCCACCGCCGCGCCGTTCTTCAGCGCGGTCTCGCGCGCGGCAGCGCTGAGATCGGCGACCGTGATCGGTTGCTTGAACATGGCCGCCGCGAAGGAAAGGCCCATCATGCCGACGCCGCCGAGGCCGATCAGCAGGAGATTGCGCTGGCGCGGACGGTCGACCAGGCGCTTGAGCGCGCCATAGGCGGTGACCCCGGAGCACATCAGCGTCGCGGCCTGGTTGACGGGCAGGGGATCGTAGTCGAGCAGATATTTCGCGTCGGGCACCAGCACGTGGGTGGCGAAGCCGCCGTCGATGGAGACGCCGAGAAAGCGCTGCCTGGCGCAGAGGTTCTCGTCGCCATTGGCGCAGTCGCGGCACTGGCTGCAACCGATCCACGGAAACACCGCCTTCTTGCTGCCGACGAGACCGGCGAACACGTCGGGACCGACTTCATCGACCACGCCCGCGATCTCGTGGCCGAGCGTGAAGGGCAGCGTCATGCCGCGCGTGGTGTCGAGCTTCTTACCGCCGCCGAGATCGGCGTAGCCGTCCTGGATGTGCAGATCGGAGTGGCAGAGGCCGCAGCGCTCGATGCGCACCAGCACCTCTCGCCCTTGCGGCTTCGGCGTGTCGACGATGGTCTCGCACAGCGGCGCATCGAACTTGACCAGGGACTGCCGACGCATCAACGCCATATTTCTTCCTCCGAAATTATCTCTCTATTTCGCTGCGTATATTGGCCAATTCACGCGCCATGGCAACAAAGCCGGAAATCGGAACGGTCTCGGCGCGCCGCGTCGCATCGACGCCGGCAGCTGCGGCGAGCCGCGCGGGATCGGCGCCCAGCGACTTCAGGCTTTGCCGCAGCATCTTGCGGCGCTGGCCGAAGGCGGCGGCGGCGACCTGTTCGAGCAGCTTGCGTTCGCAGGCGAGAGGATTTTCGCGCGGGATCAGTCGCACGACGGAAGACGTAACCTTCGGCGGCGGCACGAAGGCGGACGGCGCAATGTCGAACAGGATCTTGGTCTCGCAGCGCCAGTTGGCGAGCACGCCGAGCCGGCCGAAGGCCTCCTCGCCCTCGCGCGCCACGATGCGTTCGCCGACCTCGCGCTGGAACATCAGGACCATCATGTCGTACCAGGGCGGCCAGGGCTCGGTGGTGAGCCAGCCGACGAGAAGGTGGGTCGCGATGTTGTAGGGCAGGTTCGCGACGATTTTTGCTCTCTCGCCCGATAGCAGCGGGCGTGGATCGAAGGTCATGGCGTCGCCATGCACGATCTCGAGACGGCCGGGATAGCGCGCGGAAATATCCTGCAAGGCAGGGATCGCCCGCTCGTCATGCTCGATGGCGATGACGCGTCTGGCGCCGAGCGCGAGCAAGGCGCGCGTCAGCCCGCCCGGGCCGGGGCCGATCTCGATGATGGTGGAGTCCTCGAGCGGTGCCGCCGCACGCGCAATGCGCGCGGTGAGATTGAGGTCGAGGAGGAAGTTCTGGCCGAGCGATTTCCGGGCCGACAAGGCGTGTTGGCGAATGACCTCGCGAAGCGGCGGGAGGTCGTCGATCGCGCTCATCGGGTTTTCGCAGCCGCCATCCGGCTCGCAAGCCTCAACGCGGCGATCAGGCTTGCCGGATTGGCCTTGCCGGTGCCGGCGATGTCGAAGGCGGTGCCGTGGTCGGGCGAGGTGCGGATGAAGGGCAGGCCGAGCGTCACGTTGACCGCGTCGTCGAAGGCCACCGTCTTGATCGGGATCAGCGCCTGGTCGTGGTACATGCAGACGGCGCAGTCATAGCTGTTGCGCGCGGCTTCGTGGAACATGGTGTCGGCGGGGAGCGGCCCCTTCGCCTCGATGCCGTCGCTGCGCAACGTCTTGATCGCCGGCGCGATCACGGTCTGCTCCTCGTGGCCGAGCGAGCCGTCCTCGCCCGCGTGCGGATTGAGGCCGGAAATCGCGATGCGCGGATTGGCGATGCCGAAGCGCGATTTGAGTTCGCTCGCGACAATGCGCACGGTCGAGACGATCAGCTCGCTGGTGAGCTGGGCCAGTGCATCGCGCAAGGAGACGTGGATGGTCACGGGCACCACGGCCAGCCGCGGCGACCACAGCATCATCACCGGCTGCGGCGCGCGGCCGTCGTCCGCGGCGAGCTCGGCGAGGAATTCGGTATGGCCGGGATGGCGGAAGCCGGCGCGATAGAGCACGCTCTTGGCGATCGGATTGGTGACGACGGCGCCGGCGCGGCCCTCGCGGACATCCGTGACCGCCTGGCGGATCGAGGCGAGCGCGGCCGGGGCGCTCGATGCGTCGGGCTTGCCGGGCTCGGCGCTCGCGGGCTCGCCGGTCGCGACCACGGGCAGGGCCTCGGTGAAGACGGCCGCGGCCTCGCCCGCGTTCACGGAGGCAAGCCGGATCTCGGCACCGAGCGCCTTGGCGCGGCGGGCGATCAGCGCCTCGTCGCCGAGCAAATAGAAGGCGGGCAGGTCCAGTTCGCGGCGCTTGAGCCAGGCTGCGATGGTAATGTCGGGGCCGATGCCGGCAGGCTCTCCCAGAGTCAGGGCAAGGGGCTTGGCAGGCTGCTGGGCCATCAGCGGTTGCGATACTCGATCATCGCCGCCTTTCGGAGGTCCTCGAGATAGGCCTTCTGGGTCTTCTCGTACTTCTCCTGATACATCTTCTCGCGGACCTCGCGCTTCTTCGGCGTGTCGATCATGGTCGGCTTGCGCGAACACAGCACCACCATCTCGATGCCCGCCTTGGTCATCTCGGGCGCGGTCAGGTGGCCGATCGGCGTGTCGTCGAGGACCTTGCGCAGCGCTTCGGGCAATTCCGCCGTGGTCTTGGTGACGGTATCGCGGATGGTGGCGTTCGGCGTCGAGCGGAACAACGAATTGGCTTCTTCGCAGCTTCCGACTCGCGAGCGATATTGCTCGGCTTCCTTATGCCGCGTCTCCAGGAACGCCTGCGACGATCCGCGCGGCACGATCAGCACGATCGGCTGCATCTTGTATTCGGTGCCCTCGATCTGCAGCTTGTCGCCGGTCTGGGCCTGCACGGCCTGCGCGACGTCCTTCTCGCCGACCAACAGCTTCTCCTTGAAGCGGCCGCGCACCAGGCTGGTCCAGACCATCTCGGCCTTCATGCGGCTCTTCAGGGTTTCGGGGCGGACGCCCTTGACCTCGAGCGTCTTGGTGAGCTGGTCCGACGAGATGCGCATGCGCTGCGCCATGCCATCGTAGGACTGGTTGATGTCGGAGACGCCGGGGTCGACCCCGTATTTCTTGCCTTCCTTCATCTTCACCCGGTCGTCGATCAGCTCGTTGATGACCTCCTGACGGGACGGGGTCTTCTGCGTCGTCAACTGGTCGAGTTTGGAGCGCTGCTCGATGTCGAAGTCGGTGATGGGATCGCCGTTGACCATCACGACGATGTTCTGCGCGCGCAACGGCGTGCCGGCCAGGAGCAGGGCGGCGAGGACGAGGAACAGGCGGAAGACAGGCAACGGGATCGTCATATTTGTCGCTCGCATCTCAGCCGTGGTGAACCTGCGATCGGGAACACGCGGCCGGCACCTTCAAACCGTTCACTGGAGGCCGCCGCCGGAACTGCTGGTCGTCGCTGTGTTCGCCAGCGTGCGCAGGCCGATCTGGAACATGATCGCGTGGTTCAGGGTGGGCGGCGTCGCGCCTGCGGAATAGCTATACGCGGTTACATAGTTCAAGCCGAGCACAAAACAATCGTCGACGTAGCCGGCACCGAGCACATACTGGTTGATCTTGTTGGCCTCCAGGTCCCAGCGCGCCGAGCCCGTGACCACCCAATTGGCCGCGACCTTGATCGAGCCCGACGTCAGGATGCCCTCGCGGCGGGTCAGATAGCCGAGTTCCGGCTGTGCCGCGTAATTGCCGTACAGCATGCTGACGGACCAGCGGTTGAAGTTGGCGCGGCCTTCCGCCTCGAAGCGCTGGATGTTCCAGGTCTGCTCGTCCATGCGGGAGCGAACGCTGAACGTATAGGTGCTGTTGGGCGAGTAGGCGGCGCTCGCCACGTAGTCGGAGCGCGGCCTTTGCAGGCCGGAATCCACGCCGGTATTGATGGAGTCCTGGACCGCGAAGGAGTTCATGCCGAACAGCTGGTAGGACTGTCCGAACAGCGTCTTGATCGCGCCGCCCCTGTCGAACTGCGTGGTGGACTGCACGCCGACATTGGCGCGGCCGCCGCCCTCGACACGGTCGTAGCCGGAGAACTTGTCGACGCTGAACAGATTCGAGGCGTCGAACACCATGCTCTGCGCGTCCTCGTTGGGGAGCTTGCCGGCATAGGTCTCGTTTGGCCGGATGATGATCTGCGCGATCGGCTCGATGGTGGTCGAGCCCCAGGGCTGAACGTTGATGAAGGGGTAGCGGTATTCGAGGCCCACGGTCGGCATCAGGCGGAGCGCCTGGGTGTCCCCGGCAGGAAGATAGTTCGACACGCCCGGCTGGTTGGAGACCGAGGAGTTGATCGCGTCGGCGCGGAGAATGGCGAACGGGGTCCAGATTTCACCGAATGGATCGGTGAAGGATTTGCGCCACTGCGCTTCGGCCGTCAGGCGGGTGTAGGTGCCCGGGAAGCCGCGCAGCAGGCACTGCGACGGCGTGCGCGCGAGCGGATCGGCCGACACCGTCGTGCACAGGCCATTGGTGTTGGCGAGCGTCGTGATCGGATCGAACACCGCGGTGTCACGCGACAGGTTCACGAAATTGGTCTTGTAGCTGAACTCGCCGCCGAAGACCGGATAGTTCAGCACGTTCGAGTAGTCGATCACGGGGTAGACGATCGGCACCTGGCTCTGGTTGCCGGAGTAACTCAGCCAGTACATCGTGCGCGCGTCGAAGAAGCTGCGATTGCCGACACCGGTCAGGTAAAGCTGCGAGAGCGCATCCGTCGGCAGATACAGGAACGAGCCCAGCGGATCGCGATATTGCGACAACCGATAGTCCGAGAAGAAATAATAGTCGGACATCAGGACGCCGTCCCAACCCCAGACCCATTTGTCGTTCAGCGCGAACTGACCCTTGGTGTCGACGGCGCCGCGGAACTGCTTGTCGCCGGGCTGGCCGGCGAGCGCGCTCCGATCGAGCTGGTCGATGCCGTAGACGCGGATCTGATAGGCGCCGTCCATCAGGCGCTGGCGGAATTCGGCCTGGAACAGCACGCCCTGCTTGGACGTGATGCGCGGGTTGAAGGTCGCGTCCATGTCGGGCGCGATCGCCCAGTAGAACGGAACCTCGACGCCATAGCCGAACGGCGTATTCGAGGTGAAGCCCGGCATCAGGAAGCCGGTCTTGCGCTTCACGGTCGGATCGGGCGTCGAGAAATAGGGCATATAGGCGATCGGCACGCCGAAGAATTCGAGCTGCGCCGTCTCGAAATACAGCATCTTCTCCTGCTGGTCGTGGATGATGCGCGCACCCTTGACCTGCCATAGCGGCGGCTTCTTCGGATCGTCCTTGCACGGCGCGCAGGCCGTGTAGACGCCGTTCTCGAACACCGTGTAGTTGCCGCTGGAGCGATCGGAGCGGCTCGCCGCCATGCGGGTCTGGTCGGCCGTGTCGACGCGCAGCGAATCGACGAAACCGTCTCGGTAGTCGTCGGAAAAGTCCAGGATCTCGGCATAGGTGATCTTGCCGTCGGCATCCGTCATGCGGATGTTGCCTTCGGCATGGAGCCGCTTGGTCTTCTGGTCGTAGATGACCTTGTCGGCCTCGACGCTGGTGCCGTTGTAGAACAGCTGGACGTTACCGACCGCGGAGACGCGCGAATTGTTGTAGTCGTAGTCGACCTCGGTCGCCTGAACCAGCATCTGGTTGTCGTTGACGGCCTTCGGCGGCTTCGCACGCGGCGGCAGCGGATTGTAGGTGAAGCTCTGGGCGGAAGCCGGCGCCACGGCGGCAACGTCCATCAGGCCACCGAGCGATGCCGCGGCGGCGACGGCAAGCAGGAACCTGCGAATGGACAAGCCACACCCGTTCGCGCGCACCAATGTGCGCCGCGTCAAACGAGACACGGGCCCTCGGTGGACGGCCGTCACTATCCGTCCTCCTGATACAGCAAGGCCAAAAAGCCGGTGAGGCCGCCCACCACCACAGGCAACCACGCCGCAGCGATCGGATGCATCAACTCAGCCTTGCTCAAATCTTCAGTCACTTTCGACAGGACGTAGAGCAGAAAGCCTGCGCCCACGCCACTCAAAACCATCTTCTGCACGCCGCCCATCCGGAAGAAGCGCAACGACACGGAGGCCGCGAGCATCACCATGGCCGCAAGCAAAAACGGCTGTGCCAGAAGCTTCTGATACTGGAGTCGGTATCCGGCTGTCGCGAAGCCCGAGCTTTCGGAAGAGCGGATGTAGCTCGGTAGTTGCCAAAAGGACACAGTCTCGGGTGTGGAAAAGCTGTTGCGGACCTGCGCCTCCGTCAGCGTCGTCGGAATCTCCAGGCTGGCCTGATCGACCGGCGGCGAATCCAGCGAGAAGCGGCGGACGTTCTTGAACAGCCAACGGCCGGCCTCGAGCGTCGCCTCGCGCGCCTCGACCCGTTCCTTGAAGTGCTGCTCTGTGTCAAACCGGAACAGGGTGAGCCCCGTGAGCCGGACGCCCTGCTGCTCGCTGCGCGCCGCGTTGATGATGGTCTGGCCGTCATTGGTGACCTGATTGAGCCAGAAGCCGGAGGCGTCCTGAATGCCGCCGCCGGGCGCCGAACCGAACAGCTCGGCTTCCATGCGCTTGGAGAGCTCGCGCAGATTGGCCGACATCGGATTGTAGGCGACGGTGGCGATCACGCCGATCAGCAGCGCGCTTCCGAGCGCCGGCGAGATGAATTGCCATGCGGAGACGCCGGCGGCGCGCGCGACCACGAGTTCGAGCCGGCGGGAGAGGGCGAGATAGCAGGTCATGGCGCCGATCAGCATGCAGAACGGCGTCAGCTTCTCCAGCAGCTGCGGCACCCGGAACAGCGAGGTCTCGGCCACCATGACCGCGGAGGCGGATGCGAGCCCTGAGGTCTTGCGCACCATCTCGATGTAATCGACCAGCACCAGCAGCAGGAAAATGCTGGCGAACACGCCGAGCGCCGCGACCACGAAACGGCCGGCGAAATACCGCCCGAGTGTGTTGGTGAGCATGCTCATGCGGTGGCCGGCCGTCCGAACAGCCGCGCGATGCGCGCGTTCGACCTGTTGATGGCCTCCATGAGGCGCGGTGGCGGTTCGACCACGAGGCCACCAATGATGATCGCCAGCCCGATGCCGATGGCACCAATAACCATCGCATATTGAACCAGCACCGCGCCCGGCGATTTCACCGCCATCACCGAGCAGGCGAAGCCGGCCATGCGCAGGCCGAACACGGCGAGGATCGAGGAGCCGATCGAGAAGTTGCGGCTCTGGCGCGTGGTGCGAGGCGCACCCAGAAACGCGAAGGTCAGCACGGCAAAGGCGAACGGATAGATCGGCGCCAGCAGGCTGTCATGCAGGGCCGAGCGGAACTGACCGGGAATCTGCTTGTAGACGGGATCGTCCTCGGACGGCGAGAGCAGCTCCCAGAGATAACGCTCGCGGATGCCGAGGGTGACGTCGCGGCCCTGGCCCGAGAACTTCGACATGTCGAAGCCGTAGCGCCCGAACGCCACCAGCGCCGGATCGCGCTTGCCGGCCTCGAAGCGCTGGAGATTGCCGGTCTCCAGCACCAGGAACGATCCGGTCTCGTTCTTCACGACTTCGCCGTGCTCGGCGACAATCGAGACCCGCTCGTTCGGATCGCGGCGGTCGTCGATGAAGATGCCGGCGAGGATGCCGCCGGGCTGGCGTTCGCGAATCCGGATCGTCAGGTTCTTGTCGAGCTGGGCGAAGCGGCCGGGCTGCAGGATGTTGGTGAGCACGTCGGCGGTGATCTCGGCGTCCCACTGCTTGATCCGCCGCATGCCGTCGGGAGCGAGATAGGCCGCGATGAAGGCGACCAGCAGCGCCACGACGCAGGTGGCGTAGAAGAACGGATAGAACAGCCGGAACGGCGAGAAGCCGGCGGCATTCATCACGATGATCTCGGAATCGGTCGCGAGCTTGTTCAGCGTATGCGAGATCGCGATCATCAGCGCGATCGGCGAGATGATCAGGACCAGTGCGGGCACAACGAGGCTGGTGATGCCGAGGAAGGTCAGGATGGTCTGACCCTGGCTCGTCATCAGGTCGATGCCGCGCAACGCCTGCGTAATCCAGATCACGCCCGTGAGGCTGACCAGGACCAGCGCAAACGACGCGAGCGTCGTGCGGAAGATATACCTATCGATTGACCCCATGCGCTACCGCACGAATCCCACCAAGTCCCCAATGCCGGCCGGAATTCCGGCTGTCCAACCAATCCCCGCAAGGGGATCCCCAAGGTCGGCCAACCGTCTCATCCGCCGGCTTACTCTCTCAGTACCATCCCTTTGATCCGTCAACAAAATGGCTGCCCCGTGGCACCCTCAATATATGGTTAATATTTCCCTCGTTGTGGCCCCTCGGCCACGGGGGGTGCTTGGCATCTGCCGGGCCGGTGGCCCATAGTGCGGCACGCTCAGTGAATCGCCGTTCAGCTCTGCCCCCGTGACCGGGACCGCCGATCGGTAAAAAGCGCAATGTTTTTGAGGAGTTACTCATGTCCGATGCCATCAAGGTCGGCTTCGTTCCATTATCTGCCGCCGTCCGTGGCATCATGGTCGTGTTCTGCGACGACGCTCTGAAGCTCGGCCCGGCGACCGCAAAGGCGCTCGGCGGCGCCACCGAACTCGTGAAGCGGGCGGCGGCCGCCGCCGCCTTCAAAGGCAAAAGCGGCGCCGCGCTCGACATCCTTGCACCCGAGGGCGTGAAGGCCACCCGCCTGATCGTGATCGGCGCCGGGAAGGCAACCGGCCTGAAGGCTAACGACCTCCTCAAATTCGGCGGCGTGGCGGCGAGCAAGCTTCCGGTCGGGACGGCGGCCATGACCATTATGGCGGAACTGCCCAATGGCGCCATGACGAGCGAGCAGGCGGTCGCGATCGCCTCGGGCCTGCGGCTGCGCACCTACAAGTTCGATCGCTACAAGACCAAGAAGAAGGACGGCGAGGAGGGCGGCTCGCGCGCCGACGTCTCGCTTGGGGTCGGCGATGTCGTCGCCGCGAAGAAGGCGTTCGCATCGGCCGCTGCGATCGTGGACGGCGTGATCATTGCGCGCGACCTCGTCAACGAGCCGCCGAACGTGCTTTTTCCCGAGGAGTTCGCACGCCGCGCAGGCCTGCTCCGCAAACTCGGCGTCAAGATCGAGGTGCTCGACGTCAAGGCGATGGACAAGCTCGGCATGGGCGCGCTGCTCGGCGTGGGCCAGGGCTCGGCGCGGCCGAGCCGTACCGTGATCATGCGTTGGGACGGCGGCAAGAAGGGTGAGGCGCCGGTTGCCTTCGTCGGCAAGGGCGTCTGCTTCGACACCGGCGGCATTTCGATCAAGCCGGCCGGCAGCATGGAGGACATGAAGGGCGACATGGGGGGCGCTGCCTGCGTCGTCGGCCTGATGCATGCGCTCGCGGCACGCAAGGCCAAGGTCAACGTCGTCGGCGCCATCGGCCTCGTCGAGAACATGCCGGACGGCAACGCGCAGCGCCCGGGCGACATCGTCACCTCGATGTCGGGCCAGACCATCGAGATCATCAACACCGACGCGGAAGGCCGTCTGGTGCTTGCCGATGTGCTCTGGTACGTCGCCAAGAAAACCAAGCCGAAATTCATGGTGGACCTGGCGACGTTGACCGGCGCCATCGTGGTCGCGCTCGGCACCGAGCATGCCGGCATGTTCTCCAACAATGACGAGCTTGCCGAGCGGCTTCTGGCGGCCGGCATCGAGAGCGGCGAGAAGGTCTGGCGCCTGCCGCTTGGCCCCGAATACGACAAGCTGATCGATTCCCAGTTCGCGGACATGAAGAACACCGGCGGACGCCATGGCGGCTCGATCACCGCGGCGCAGTTCCTCCAGCGCTTCGTGGACGGCACGCCCTGGGCGCATCTCGACATCGCCGGTACCGCCATGGGAGCGCCGAAGACCGACATCAACCACAGCTGGGGAAGCGGCTATGGCGTTCGCTTGCTGGACCGTCTGGTCGCTGACCATTACGAGCGCAAATGACCCGGGATGACTGAAGTCCTTTTCTACCATCTGCAAAACATGACGGTGGAGAACGTGTTGCCGCCGCTTCTCGAGAAATCGCTCGAGCGCGGCTGGCGCGTCGTGGTGCAGTCGAATTCGCCGGAGCGCGCCGATGCGCTCGACGCCCATTTGTGGACCTATCGCGACGATTCCTTCCTGCCGCACGCGACATGGCGGGTGAGCGACGCTGCCGATCAGCCGATCGTGCTGGCGGTCGAGGAGGACAATCCGAACGGTGCCAATGTTCGTTTCCTCGTCGACAACGCCGCGCTGCCGCAGGACGCGCAGGGCTATGAGCGCATGGTGCTGCTGTTCGATGGCGACGATCCGGACGCGCTTGCTTTCGCCCGCAGCGCCTGGACGGATTGCAAGGCGCGGGGATTTGATGTCACCTACTGGCAGGCCGACGAGCGGGGGCGGTGGCAGAAGCGGAATTAGCGGTCGCTCGCAATTAATGATAATTTGCACTTTTCGGGTGATGATGGCTTTTGTCACCTTCGTGCCGCAAAGTGGTGTTGGTACAATTGCTTAGGGCCGATCCTTCACTCGGGGAATTTAGTTTATCGTGCGACATCAAAAGCTTCCCAGCTCGCTCATAGTTGCGTTGGTGGCCGTAGCACCGCTGGTCGCGGGCTGTTCGGGGACCGATCTGTTGTCCAGGGATGCCCAGTGGTTCAACACGCCCAGCCGCCTGTTCATCAAAAGCATCTCGATCGAGTCGCCGCCGCTGACACCCGACAAGCCGGTTCGCGCCGAGGATCTGGTCAGCGCCGACGGGGGCTGTGCCGGCATGGCGCCGCCGCCCGGACCGGCCGATGCCAATGCGTCGACAACCGCGCCGGCGCCCATGGGCGGCACCGTCGCGCTCGGTCACACCGAATGCGATGTGGTGCGCGGCATCGGCGCGCCCTCGAGCGTCAACCTCTCCGGTGATGCCGCGGGCAGACGCGTTGCGGTCGTGACGTGGACGACCGGTCCGCGCGCCGGCATCTATACCTTCACGTCCGGCCGCCTGTCCTCGATCGAGGGCACGCCGGAGGCGCCGGTCATGCCGAAGGCGACCAAGCCAAAGCCGAAGAAGAAGTCGGCGGCGTAACACGGGTCGCCTTCTGCCCTGAAGGTGGTTGCGGCTGTCGAAGCGATCAGCCGCGCATGCTCGTCCCCATCGTCAAGCGGCTTTGCATCCCTTGATTGCGATGGCGGAGGCGTGAACCGTTATCTCTCCGCTCGCACCCGCCGGCGATCTCATTCGCGAGTTTCGACATCGCGGGATGCCGACCTTCGCCCAAAGCGCCTTCATTGCCTCGGGCCGCGTTCTTCCGCGCGCGTCGAAAATCACGGGGGCGTTACGCGTGATCCGTGATCACGCGGTTCGTGATCAGCGAGCCTTCGCGTCCGCTGTCGAAAACTGCTCCGAAGCAAAACTGGAGGAAATCTCCAGAATAATCACGCGCGTCTCAAGCAACGGTTCAAGAACGTCATGTGCGCGAATGCTACGCACCGAGGGGAGGGGCTAGGTCGGAAGGATCATTTGGATGTCCATTACCTCTGTGTTTTCCCCGGTTACGGGGCAGCTCACCATTTTCGGCGACAGCGCGAATAACGGCCTCGTGATAAGTCGCGACAAGTCCGGCCGCATCCTTGTCAATAACGGGCACGTGAAAACGGTTGGTGGCGAACCCACGGTCGACAACACCACGGCGATCGACATCTTCGGTCAAGGCGGTGACGACACGATCACCGTCGACGAGTGCCACGGACCGATGCCCGCGGTGCACATTTTCGGCGGCGACGGCAATGACAGGATCACGGGCGGCTCGGGAGCCGACCTTCTGTTTGGTCAGGCCGGCGACGATTTGATCAAGGGCGGCGGCGGCAACGATCTGCTGTTCGGCGGAGCGGGTAACGACGTCCTGGATGGCGGCAGCGGCGACAACCAGCTGTTCGGTCAGGCCGGCGACGATGTCATGATCTGGAATCCCGGCGGCGGCACCAACCTGTTCGAGGGTGGTGAGGGCAACGATACGGCTCAGGTCAACGGCAGCAACGGCGCCGAGACCTTCACGATCACGGCGAACGGCACCCGCGTGCGGCTCGACGGGACGGGCGCGGCGCCGTTCTCGCTCGACATAGGCACGACGGAAAATCTCGTCCTGCACGGCGGCGGCGGCGACGATGTCATCACCGCGGGCAACGGGCTCGGCAGCCTGATCTCGCTGACGCTCGATGGCGGCGCCGGCAACGACAGGATCATCGGCGGCGACGGCAACGACCTCATCATCGGCGGCAGCGGCGACGATATCGTCAATGGCGGACGCGGCAACGACGTCGCCCAGCTCGGGAGTGGCGACGACACTTTCATCTGGAATCCCGGCGACGGCAGCGACACGGTCGAAGGCGGCTCGGGCAGCGACAAGTTGCTTTTCAATGGCGCCAACATCAACGAGACCATCAACATCTCGGCCAATGGCGGCCGGGTGCGCTTCACCCGCGATGTCGCCAACATTACGATGGATCTCAACAGCGTCGAGCAGATCGAATTCGATGCGCGTGGCGGCGCCGACAACATCACCATCGGCGACCTCACCGGGACCGGCGTCAAGCAGGTGCTGGTTGATCTCGGAGCCGTTCCGGGAGGGACGCAAGGCGACGGCGCAGCGGATACGGTGACCGTCAACGGCAGCAACGGCAATCAGCACATCGAGGTCACAGCCACGGGCACAACGGTAACGGTCACGGGGCTGCCGGAGGTCGTGACGATCGCAAATGCAGAGGCCGGCAACGACCGGCTGGTCGTGCAGGCGCTCGGCGGCAACGACGCGATCGATGCATCCACGCTCGGCGCGGCGATCGGGCTGACCATCGACGGCGGTGCGGGCAACGACACCATCACCGGCAGCCAGGGAGCCGACACCCTGATCGGCGGCGACGGCAACGACAAGGTCATCGGCGGCCGCGGCAATGACGTCGCGCTTCTCGGCGCAGGCGACGACATCTTCACGTGGAATCCCGGTGACGGCAGCGACACCGTCGAAGGCGGCACGGGAGCCGATACGCTGGTGTTCAACGGCGCCAATGTGGCCGAGAACATGTCGATCTCGGCGAACGGAACCCGTGCGCTACTCACCCGTGACGTCGGTGCTATCGTCATGGACCTCGCTGGCGTCGAGCACGTGCAGATCGCGGCAGCAGGCGGCGCCGACAACATCACCGTCAACGATCTGACCGGGACAGGAATCACGCAGGTTGCCATCGACCTCAGCGCCGGCCCCGGCAGCCAGAGCGGCGATGGCGCGGCGGACCGCGTGACCGTGAACGGCACGAATGATGACGACAACATATCGGTCGTGACCGCCGGCGGATCGATCGTGGTCAACGGCCTCGCTGCGCAGGTGTCGATTGCGCATGCGGACGCCGGTGATGTGCTCGGCATCAACGGCGGACAAGGCAATGACGTCATCAATGCGTCTTCCATCAAGGCGGGACAGTCGTTCAGCCTCAACATCAACGGCGGCGACGGCAACGACACCATCACCGGCAGTGCCGGCAATGACATTGTGAACGGCGGACGCGGCAACGATTTCGCCAATCTCGGTGCGGGCGACGACACTTTCGTCTGGAATCCCGGCGACGGCAGCGACACCGTCGAAGGCGGCAAGGGCACCGACACGCTGGCATTCAACGGCGCCAATATCAGCGAGACCATCAACATCTCGGCCAATGGCGGCCGGGTGCTGTTCACCCGAGATGTCGCCGCCATTGCGATGGACCTGAACGGGGTCGAACATGTCGACTTCAATGCCCTCGGCGGTGCCGACAACATTACGGTCGGCGACCTCTCCGGCACTGGCGTGAGCCAGGTCGACCTCGATCTCGGCGCCAATGACGGCGCCGCGGATACCGTGACCATCAACGCAACCGGCGGCAACGACGTCATCATGGTGACCGAGCACGACGGCATCATCACGGTGTCGGGGCTTGGCCAGGACATCAACATCAGCGATGCCGGCGCGGGCGACAGGATTGTCATCAACGGCCTCGATGGCGACGACGTTATCACGGCTTCCGGCTTGCACGGCGGCATCCAGCTCGTCGCCAATGGCGGCAACGGCGACGACGTGCTGATCGGAAGCCCCGGCAACGACTCGCTGGCCGGTGGTGCCGGTGATGACGTGCTGATCGGCGGCGGCGGCCTCGACATCCTGGACGGCGGCACCGGCAACAACGTTGTCATCCAGGGCGGAGCGTTCGCGGCCGCGATGCTGCTCAACCAGGCCATGGCGGCCAGCTTCGTCCCGGCAGGTGAGGGCAACGGCGAGATGCCGCTGCCCGATCCGCACGCGACGCAAAGCCAGGTGCTCGCATCGCCGCAGCACGCCTGAAGCCGGCGGCATCGGCCCGGAGAACGCTCATTATGACCAACGCGGTCTCCTCCGATACGGGGCTCGATGCGTTGCTGACGCTGCTGCATCTGCAAGGTGTCGCGGCCGATCGCGCGCAGCTCAGGCACCGGCTGGGCGCGGCAAGCTTCGGCGCAGCGGATATTGTCCGCTGCGCCAGGTCTCTCGGACTTAAAGCGCGAACCTATCGAACGCAGTGGAGCCGTCTGTCGGACACCCCGCTGCCCGGGATCGCAATGCTGCGGGACGGCGGCTTCATGGTCATCGCAAAGGCCTCCGCCGACAAGGTGCTGGTGCAGTCTCCGGAGGCGCAGCGCCCGGTGCTGATGGATCGCGACGAGCTGTGCGCGATCTGGGACGGCGGCTTGATCCTGATGGTCCGGCGCGCCGGCCTGTCCGATCTCGGACGGCACTTCGATATCACCTGGTTCATCGGCGCAATCGGCAAATACCGGCGGCTGCTGGGCGAGGTGCTGGCGGCTTCGTTCTTCATCCAGCTTTTTGCGCTGGTCTCGCCGCTGTTCTTCCAAATCGTCATCGACAAGGTGCTGGTGCACCGCTCGCTGTCCACCCTCGACGTTCTCGTCGTCGGCCTCGTCGTCGTCTCCCTGTTCGACACCGTGCTCGGGATCCTGCGCAATTACCTGTTTGCGCACACGACCAACCGCATCGACGTCGAGCTCGGGGCACGTCTGTTTCACCATCTGCTGGCGCTGCCAATGGCCTGGTTTCAGGCCAGGCGCGTCGGAGATTCCGTGGCCCGGGTCCGTGAGCTCGAGAACATCCGCAATTTCATCACCAGCTCGTCACTGACACTTCTCATCGACCTGGTCTTCACCTCGGTGTTCCTGGCGGTGATGTTCGCCTATTCGGCGCAGATGAGCTTCATCGTGCTGGCATCATTTCCATTCTACATCGCGATCTCTGCCGTGGCGACGCCGCTGTTTCGCCGCAGGCTGGACGAGAAATTCCGCCGCGGCGCGGAGAACCAGGCCTTCCTGGTCGAGAGCGTCAGCGGCATCGAAACGCTGAAGGCGATGGCGGTCGAGCCGCAGATGCAGCGCCGCTGGGAAGAGCAGCTCGCCGGCTATGTCTCCGCGAGCTTCGGTGTCACCAGCCTCGGCAACACGGCAAGCCAGCTGGTGCAGCTCGTCAGTAAGGTTGTCACTGCCGCCATTCTCTATGTCGGAGCCAGGCTGGTGATCGGTGACGCATTGACGGTCGGCGAGCTCGTGGCCTTCAACATCTTCGCGGGGCGGGTGTCGGCCCCGGTGCTCCGGCTCGCGCAGGTCTGGCAGGATTTTCATCAGGCGCGGCTGTCGATCGCGCGGCTCGGCGACATCCTCAACAGCGCGGCGGAGCCTGCTTACTCCGCCGCCCGCGCGGGGCTGCCGTCGATCCGGGGCAACATTCGCTTCGAGCACGTCTCTTTCCGCTACCGCCTCGATGGGCCGGAGATCCTGCACAATGTCTCGTTCGACATTCCAGCCGGACAAACCGTCGGCATCGTCGGATCGTCCGGTTCGGGCAAAAGCACCTTCGCCAAGCTGGTGCAGCGGCTCTACGTTCCGCAAGGCGGCCGCGTACTCGTCGACGGAATGGATCTGATGACGACCGATCCGGCAGGGCTCCGTCGGCAGATCGGAATCGTGCTCCAGGACAACATGCTGTTCAACCGGTCGGTGCGCGACAACATCGCGCTGGCGGATCCAAGCCTGCCGATGGACCGCATCATCGACGCGGCGAAGCTGGCGGGCGCGCATGATTTCATTCTGGAGCTGCCCGAAGGCTACGATACGGTGGTCGGCGAGCGCGGCTCGACGCTCTCGGGCGGCCAGCGCCAGCGCATCGCGATCGCCCGCGCACTGGTGGGCAATCCCCGGATCCTGATCTTCGACGAAGCCACCAGCGCGCTCGACTATGAAAGCGAGCGGATCATCCATGACAACATGAAGGAGATCGCGAAAGGCCGCACCGTCCTGATCATCGCGCACCGTCTGTCCACCGTCCGCGGCGCCGATCGCATCTTCACCCTGGAACGCGGCCGTCTGGTCGAGGACGGCACGCATGATGCGCTGATCAAGACCGGCGGCCGCTACGCCGCCCTGCATCGTCTCCAGGGAGGCATTTATGAGGTCGGCTAGCACTGTGCCGGCCGCTCGGCCGGAGCAGACCGTGATCCCGTTCCGGAATGGAAAGGGCCGGCGCGCCGAGGAAGTCGCCTTCCTGCCGGCGGCGCTGGAAATCACGGAAACACCGCCGTCGCCGATCGGCCGCGCCATCGCCATGGCCCTGATGCTGCTCGTCTGCGCGGCGCTGGCCTGGTCGACCTGGGGCACGATCGACATCGTGGCGTCCGCAACCGGCAAGGTCGTGTCGAGCGGACGAAGCAAGGTGGTCCAGCCGTTCGAGACCGGCGTGGTGCGCGCCATTCACGTGCAGGACGGGCAATCGGTCAAATCGGGCGACCTGCTGATCGAGCTCGATCCGACCGTGAACGCCGCAGAGCGCGATCGTCTGCACGACGATCTCATGGCCGAGCGGCTCAACGTCGCGCGCCTCCGCGCCGCATTGGCGGGCGGCGAAGGGGTATCCGCCGATCTCGTCGTACCAGAGGACGCCGATCCCATGCTGGTCGCGACGCAACGGCAGCTCCTCGCCAATCAGGTCAGCGAGAACAGGGCCAAGCTCGCGGCGCTCGCCCGTCAAGAAGCGCAGAAGGAGGCCGAACATCAGACGATTGCTGCGACGATTCACAAGCTTGATGCGTTGCTGCCGGTCACCCAGCAGCGTGTCGAGATCCGCAAGACGCTGATGGAGAAGGAGATCGGCTCGAAGCTGACCTATTATGAGACCCTCCAGCTCCAGATCGAGCAGCAGGAGGAGCTTCGCGTCCAGAGCAGCCGCTTGAAGGAGGCCGAGGCGGCCGTCGCCGCGATCCGGGAGACCCGCATCCAGGCCTTGGCCGAGTACAGGAAAAGTCTCTCCGATGAGCTTGCCAAGAGCGAACAGAAAGCCAATGGCGTCGCACGCGATCTGATCAAGGCGCAGCAGAGGACGAGGCTTCAGCAACTGACGTCGCCCGTCGACGGCGTCGTGCAGCAGCTCGCGGTCCACACCGTAGGCGGCGTGGTCACGCCCGCACAGTCGCTGCTGGTGATCGTGCCGACCGATACGCGGCTCGAGATCGAGGCGATGATCTCGAATCGCGATATCGGATTTGTCGAGGCCGGGCAGGGCGCCGCCATCAAGATCGACACTTTCAATTTCACCCGCTACGGGCTTCTCGCAGGCCGGGTCCTGAGCGTCTCGCAGGATGCCATCGTCCGTGACCGGCCGCAGGAGCGCGGGAGCGAGCGTGCGCCCGCGACGCAACGCGACAGCAGCGAGCCCAGCGGGCAGGAGTTGAGTTACAGCGCCCGTATCTCGCTCGATCGCACCCAGATGCAGGTGGACGACCGCCTCGTCAACCTGTCGCCGGGAATGGCGGTGACCGTCGAGATCAGGACCGGTTCGCGCACCATCCTGAGCTACCTGCTATCGCCGCTGCAGCGCTACCGGCACGAGATCATGCGGGAGCGCTAGTTCCCGCCTGTTGCCGACGAAGCTTCGCAGGCGCCCTGAGAACCGATCGGGCTTTTCGGCAGCTACACCATGCCGCGGGCGCTCCACTCTCGACGAGGTCGTTTTCGTGTGGCCGCGCAGCCCGGAATGCGTACATAGGAGCAAGCAAAAATTTGGAGGAAACTATGCGGCTCATTGCCCTCGTGTCGGCTCTGCTCTTGCCGTTTGGCGCGGCGCTCGCCCAGGACTATCCAGTCAGGCCCGTCACCCTGCTGGTGCCGTTCGCCGCCGGCGGACCTACGGACACCATTGCTCGCCTGACGGCGGCAGGCATGGCGAAATCGCTCGGCCAACAGGTCATCGTGGAGAACGCGCCTGGCGCCGGTGGCACCATCGCGACGACCCGCGCCTCGCGAGCCCAGCCCGACGGATACACGCTGCTGATCCATCATGTCGGCCTCTCGACCGCCGCCACACTGTACCGCAACCTCAGCTATGACACCAAGACCGCCTTTGCGCCGATCGGGCTTGTGACCAATGCGCCGATGACCATCATCGCGCGTGCGGATTTTCCGGCCGACACGCTGAAGGAATTGGTCGCCTACGCCCAACAGCAGGGCGACAAGTTGACCTATGCCAATGCCGGACTCGGAGCGGCCTCGCATCTCTGCGGGATGCTGTTCATGACGGCGATCCAGAAGCAGCTCACCGCGGTGCCTTACAAGGGCAACGGCCCCATCATGAACGATCTTCTCGGCAAGCAGATCGATCTCACCTGCGACCAGGCGACGAACACGACCGGCCCGATCATGTCGAAGCAGGTCAAGGCCTATGCGATCACCACCAAGGAGCGGTTGAAGAGCTTGCCCGATTTGCCGACGGCTGATGAGGCCGGCCTCAAGGGGTTCGAACTTGGCGTGTGGCACGGCATCTACGCGCCGAAGGGCACACCGCCGGCGGTCGTTCAGAAGCTGACGGCGGCGCTCCAGTCCGCGCTTAGGGATCCCGCGCTGATCGCCCGGTTCAACGACATCAACACGGAGCCGGTCCCGCAGGAGAAGGCGACGCCGGAGGCGCTGGCCGCGACGCTGGCGAGTGAAGTCGACCGTTGGGCTCCGATGATCAAGGCCGCCGGCCAGTTTGCGGACTGAGCCATTCCTGCGCAATTCGAGCCGACATCGCTCCGTGGACGCGCTAAGCCAACACGGTAAAGAGCTGTCTGTTCAAGAGTTAAGTACCGGGTAGCAAAATACCAGTACTGTGCATGGGGTTGTTTTCGCGATTTTAATGTCGGCCCGGTCGTGGAGCTTCAACCCGCCGCCGCGTCGAACTGCGTGCTCGCCTCGAGCCACTGCTCCTCGGCGCGCGCGAGCGCGTCGGCTGCGTTCGCGCGTGCTTTCGACAGTTGCGCGGCCTGCTTGGGATCGCGGGTGAAGATGTCGGGCAGGGCGAGCGCAGTGTCGATCTTGCTGATGATCTCGCTGACGCGGGCGATCTCAGTTTCGGCTTCCGCGATACGTTTCTTCAGCGAGCCGCGATTGTCCGATCTCGGACGCTGCGGCTTCTCGCTCACCGCGCTGCGCTCGCGCGGGGCGGGCTCGCCATTGCGCGCGGACAGCACCAGGCGGCGATATTCGTCGAGGTCGCCGTCGTAATTGGTCACGGTGCGGTCGGCGACGATCCAGAGTTGGTCGGCGCAGGACTCGATGAGATAGCGGTCGTGCGAGACCATGATGACGGCGCCGGGGAACTCGTTGATGGCTTCCGCAAGCGCTGCGCGGCTGTCGATGTCGAGATGGTTGGTCGGCTCGTCCAGGATGATCATGTTGGGGCCGAAGAAGGTCGCAAGCCCCAGCAGGAGCCGCGCCTTCTCGCCGCCCGACAATTTTCCGACCTTGGTGTCGGCCGCCTTGCCGGAGAATCCGATGGCGCCGGCGCGTGCGCGCACCTTTGCCTCAGGCGCTTCACCCATCAGCTTGCGGACGTGGTCGTAGGTCGAGGCATCCTCGTTCAATTCGTCGAGCTGGTGCTGGGCGAAATAGGCAATCGAGAGCTTGTCGGCGCGGGTCACCTTGCCCGAGAACGGCGCGAGGCGGCCGGCGAGCAGTTTCACCAGCGTCGACTTGCCGTTGCCATTAGAGCCGAGCAGCGCGATGCGGTCGTCATTGTCGACGCGCAAGGTGACGCGGTTAAGGACGGGCGCGTTCGGGTCGTAGCCGACCACGACGTTGTCGGCGGCGATGATCGGCGGCGACAGGATTTTCTCGGGCGCGGGAAAGCTGATCTCGCGCACGTCCTGGGTGACTAGCGCCGTGATCGGCTTCAGCCGCTCCAGCATCTTGACGCGCGATTGGGCCTGGCGGGCTTTCGAGGCCTTGGCCTTGAAGCGGTCGACGAAGGCCTGCAGGCGGGCGCGTTCGGCTTCCTGGCGCTTGACCGCTTTGGCATCGAGCATCTCGCGCATGGCGCGCTGCTCCTCGAAGGAGGAGTAGGTGCCTTTGTAAAGCGTGAGCTTGCCGCGTTCCAGATGCAGGATCTGGTCGACCGAGCTTTCCAGCAGGTCGCGGTCATGGCTGATCACGATCACGGTGCGCGGATAATGCGCGAGGTGATCCTCGAGCCACAGCGTACCTTCGAGGTCGAGATAGTTGGTGGGCTCGTCGAGCAGCAACAGGTCGGGAGCCGCGAACAGCGTTGCGGCGAGCGCAACGCGCATGCGCCAGCCGCCGGAGAATTCGGCGCAAGGGCGGAGCTGGTCGGTGGCCGAGAAGCCGAGGCCGGAGAGGATGGCTGCGGCGCGGCTCGGTGCCGAATGCGCGTCGATGTCGACCAGCCGGGTCTGGATCTCGGCGATCCGGTGCGGGTCGGTCGCGCTCTCGGCCTCGCTGAGCAGCGCGTCGCGTTCGAGGTCGGCCTTGAGCACGACCGAGATCAGGCTCTCGGGGCCGTTCGGCGCTTCCTGCGCAAGGCTGCCGACGCGCCAGCGGGGCGGCAGGGTCACTGTGCCGTGCTCAGCCGCAAGCTCGCCGCGGATCACCTTGAACAGGGTCGATTTGCCGGTGCCGTTGCGACCGACCATGCCGACGCGGGATCCGGGCGTGATCTGCACGGAACTCTGGTCAATCAGAAGGCGTCCGGCGAGGCGGATGGAGAGGTCGGTGATCGAGAGCATGCGGCCTTGTCACCGCAGCCGGGGTCAAACGCAACCCCGTTTTTCCGTGTCCGCAAGCCGGTTCTTGTGAAGTCAGTGCGAATCGCGGTCGCGCTGCTTCAGCTCATTGAGGAGTTGCTCGAGGTGCGTCGGCAGCCTGGCCTCGGGCCGCAGGCTCTGCTGGAGCCGTTCACCCACCGCATCGCGGATCGAGCGGCTGGTGCGCCGGTCGATTTGCTCGCTGTCATCGGCGAAAAGGCTAACCATCGCAGGGTTCCGTGTTCTCATAGAAGCGACACGGTACCAAGTCCTTGGCCCCCAAATGGTTTCGCCACTCGCGGCGATTGCGCGGCATTCTAGCAAAAATTGTGTGAAGCCGTGCAATATCCCGCTCCGAATACAAAGCCCCGGCGCTGGGGGACGCCGGGGCTTCGCTCGGAAGGTACCTTGGGGGGCACAGGTACCCTTGGTTGGTGCTCTTGGAAAGGTGCTGTCGGGCTCAGTAACAGCGGTTGATCATCCGCCAGCGGGGTCCCCAGGGGGTCGGGACCAGCCGGCGCACATAGCAGCCGCCATAGCCGTAGGAGACGACGGGGCCGCGGGCATAAAAGCGCGGTCCACCCCAACTGTGGCCGTGGTGCCAGCCACCGCCGCCATGCCAGCCGCCGCCATGCCCGTGCGCGGAGGCGGAGGTCGGGGCCAGCGCGGCACCGAGCGCGACCACGGCGACCGCGGCGAGCGAAAGTTTCCTCAACATGGTGATCTCCTCAAAACTGCCGGCGCGGGGCTATCGCGTCGATGGAAAGGCCGCCGAAATGGTCCGCCTCGGGCAGAGGCTTTGGTTTCGATGGACCTGAGGTTATCCGAGCGAGGCTGAACCAAACCCTGACGAGGCCTTCAGATTGGGTTCATCTGGGTGAAATCGTTGTAATCCATGTTGGAATTCGGCGCCTGGCCTGCGGCGAAGCGCCCGCGAGTCGGTTTTGGCGGTCGCTTGCCGTATGGCGAAGGCGCCGATATAAGCCCGGCAACTCCGAACCACCGTTTTCTCTTCAAGGACATGATCATGGCCATCGAACGCACCTTCTCGATCATCAAGCCCGACGCCACCGCGCGTAACCTTACCGGTGCGGTTAACGCCGTGATCGAGAAGGCGGGCCTGCGCATCGTCGCGCAGAAGCGCATCCGCATGACCAAGGAACAGGCCGAGACCTTCTATTCGGTCCACAAGGCGCGCCCCTTCTTTGGCGAGCTCGTGGACTTCATGACGTCGGGTCCCGTGGTGGTGCAGGTGCTGGAAGGCGAGGGTGCCGTCTCCAAGTATCGCGACGTGATGGGTGCGACCGATCCGTCCAAGGCGGCTGACGGCACCATCCGCAAGCTCTACGCAAAGTCGATCGGCGAGAACTCCGCGCACGGTTCGGATGCCCCGGAAACCGCCGCGATCGAGATCGCGCAGTTCTTTTCGGGCAACGAGATCGTCGGCTGATCCGTCAGCCGATAATTTAACGAGACGCGGCGAAAGGACGTAGTGTGAACTGGCTCTGGCAGATCTTCGATCCCGCTACGATCGGGGCATTCTTCACCCAGTTCCGCGTTGAGATGGCCGAACCGACCTTCTGGGTCGCGGTCGGCAAGATCATCTGGATCAACATCCTCTTGTCCGGCGACAATGCGCTGGTGATCGCGCTCGCCTGCCGCGGGCTCAAGCCGCGGCATCGGCTGTGGGGCATGATCTTCGGTGCCGGCGCCGCGGTGCTGCTGCGGATCATCTTCACGGGCATCGTCGCGAGCCTGATGGAGCTGCCCTACCTCAAGCTGGTCGGCGGTCTTGCGCTGATCGTGATTGCGGCAAAGCTGCTGGTGCCGGAACAGGAGGACGAGGACGGCGTCGAGTCGGCTTCGCATCTGTGGCAGGCCGTGCAGATCGTCGTCGTTGCCGACATCGTCATGAGCCTGGACAACGTCATTGCGGTGGCCGCGGCCGCCAATGGCAGCGCGCCCTTGCTGGTGCTCGGTCTTGCCATCAGCGTGCCCTTGATCGTTGCCGGTGCGGCGCTGATCATGGCGCTGCTTGCGAAGCTGCCGGTTCTGGTGTGGGCCGGCGCGGCGCTGCTCGGCTGGATCGCGGGCGAGGTGATCGCGACCGATCCCGGCATCGCGCCGAGGCTGCACACGCTGTTCGACGGTCCGTTCGGCGCCTCGCTCGACAACATGCTCGGCGCCCTGCGCATCCCGCCGCAATTCGCCCATGGCGGCGGAGGCGGCGAATATCTCTGCGCAGCTCTCGGGGTCGTCGTCGTGCTGGTCGTCGGCTCCATCTGGCGCCGCCGCAGCATGAGCGCGGCCGCTCTGGAGTCCTCCGAACGCCACGCCAAGGCATCGGCGGAGTGATCTCTGCGGCAGCCTCCGTCCGCACCAAGCCTGTTGTCGCCTACGGAAGCCGCGCCGGACTGGAACGGCGCAGCATTGCCATGGCGATCCTTCCATAATTAGACGTTGTCTTATTCTAAAGTACTGAAAACAAAACCGTTTTCGTTGACTCGGTGACTGTTCCCGCTGCACGTCGCTCCGGTATTCATTTAATCAAACCGGAAGCTGTTAAGAGATGCCGCCGAGAGTCACTTGCCGCCCTGTTGCTGTTCTTGCTGTTGCCTTCAGATCCCGACCGAGGATCTCCAGACCGACAGCTTTCGCGGCCTCTGTGATTTCCATCGCCTTGTTCAGCGACGGCTTCCTTCACGGCAGCAACGCGCAGAGCGCTGTGCCGGAGACAGAGCGGGCGACAACGTTGCCGGCGGTGACCGTTACGGCAGACGTGCCGAAGCAGCGCGCACGCGCACGTTCCAATCCCGGCCGAAGAGCAGCCCGCGGAAGCTCGCCCGCAGTTGGGCAGGTCACGACGCAAGCGGAAGGAACTCCCGCAGCGCCGAAGCCCGGCACGCTGCCGCCGGCCTATTCAGGCGGGCAGGTGGCCCGCGGAGGGCAAATTGGCTTGCTGGGCAACAGGGACTTCATGGACACCCCGTTCAACATCACCAGTTACACGGCGAAGAAGATCGAAGATCAACAGGCCACCACGGTCGCCGATGTCGTCAGCAACGATCCCTCGGTCCGTTTCACGGGGCAGACCGGTGGCATTCTCGACTCCTTCTTCATCCGCGGCTTTCCGATCGGCGAGGGGAATGTCGGAGAAATTGCCTTCAATGGCGTCTATGGTGTTGCACCAAACTACCGTGTGTTCACCGACTACGTCGAACGCATTGAAATCATCAAAGGCCCGACCGCGCTGCTTTACGGTATGGCTCCGAACAGCAGCGTCGGCGGCACCATCAACATCGTTCCGAAACGCGCAGGTGACGTCGATCTCACGCGGGTTACCACCGACTACGCCACGAACTCCCAGTTCGGCACGCATCTCGACGTGAGCCGACGGTTCGGCGAGAACCGCGAATTCGGAATTCGCGTCAATGGCAGTTATCACAACGGCGATACGCCGCTCGACAACCAGAGCCGCCAGGCGCATGTCGGCTCTGCGGCGTTCGATTATCGCGGCGAGAAGTTCAGGGCTTCGCTCGACTTCATCGACCAGGAAGAAAAGTTCGACGCGCCCGCAAGGCCGTTTCTGGTTGCGACAGGCGTCGCTGTCCCGGCCGCTCCGGTCGGGAGACGCAATGTCACGCAGGCCTGGGAGTTCGCTAAGGTCCATGACAACTCGCTGCTAGCACGCGCCGAATACGACGTGACCGATTCCGTGACGGTGTTCGCCGACGGCGGTGGCGGCAGGACCCAGGTCGATCGTCTGTTTGGTACGCCGACGATCCTGAATTCGGTCGGCAATACCAGTTCGACACCCGGCCGCTTCAAATTCGATATTGACAGGAACGTCGCCGACGCCGGCGTGCGCGCCCGGTTTGAGACCGGTGCGATCAATCATGCCGTGAGCTTCCAGGGGAGCTACTACACCGATCAATTGTCGCGAGGTTCTGTTTCCGGCGCGCCGGTGCTGTCTAATATCTATGCCCCGATCGCCCGTCCGGAGCAGCTCGTTCCGGCTCCCGCGACTGTTCCAAAGCTTTCCGATACCGAATTCACCGGCCTCGCGCTGGCCGACACCTTGTCGGTCTTTCAGGAGCGCATTCAGCTGACCGTCGGCGTCCGGCAACAGGGCGTGAAGTCGAACAACTACAACACCGCCACGGGTGCCGTTAGCGCTTCTTACGATCAAACGGCGCTTACGCCGATGGTCGGCTTGGTCGTCAAGCCCTGGAGCCACGTCTCCCTGTACGCAAACTACATCGAAGGACTCAGCAAGGGGGATGTCGCACCAACGACGGCGAGCAATTCCGGAGAAGTTCTTGCACCTTATTTCAGCAAGCAACACGAAGCCGGCGTCAAGATCGATTTCGGCATGCTGGCCACCACGATCAGCCTGTTCGAGATCACCAAGCCGTCGGGGCAGTTGGGTGTCGACAAAGTCTTCCGGGCCGACGCCGAACAGCGCAATCGCGGCCTGGAGTTCACGGTATTCGGAGAGGTGCAGACAGGCCTTCGCGTGCTTGGCGGCGTGACGCTGATCGACCCGGAGCTGACGAAGACGAGCACGCCTTCCAATCTCGGCAAGACGCCGATCGGTGTACCTCAGGTGCAAGCCAATTTGTCCGCCGAATGGGACGCCCCATTCGCGCCCGGGCTGACGCTGGTCGCAAGCACCATCTATACGGGATACCAGTATCTGGATGCGGCAAACACGCAGGTCGTTCCGGCGTGGACGAGGCTCGACCTCGGTGCCCGCTACAACACGCGCATCAACAACCGGCCTGTCACGTTGCGGGCGCTGGTCCAGAACGTGTTCGATAAAAATTACTGGTCGGGCGTGGCAAGCTTCTCCGCGCTCTCACAGGGGGCTCCGCGGACCCTGCTGTTGTCGATGTCCACGGATTTCTGAGTTGAAGCGGCCTGGACGCGTAAGGCGCAGGCTTCTCTGGGCTCACCGATGGCTCGGGTTGACCGGCGGCATCGTCGTGGTGCTGATAGGCCTCACGGGAAGCTTCATCGTCTTCTATCGGGAAATCGACGCTGTTCTTAATTCCGCGCTTTACGTCCCCGCCGGTCCCGCACAAAAGGTCACCTTGAGCGAGGTGATGCGCGCCGCCGCGGCGGCGGATACCGCGCCGATTTCCACGATCCTGGCTCCGGACCGGACTTGGCCGGTCTGGGTCGTGATACACGCGCACGAAACCGCGACAGGTCGATACCCCAATCGCTGGACGACCATGGTCGATCCGTCGAACGGGAAGGTTCTCGGACGGCGTGACTACATAAATGCGTTCGCCCTCCAGGTTTACCGTCTCCACTATACGCTGCTGCTCCATGAGTGGTGGGGCAAGGAGCTGGTCGGCACTGTCGGGTTCGTACTGCTCGGCTTGGCCGTCTCGGGCCTGTTCTTGTGGTGGCCGAAACCGGGGCGGTTCTGGCGCTCGGTATCGGTGAGCAAGGACGTTTCGCTTCTTCGATTTGTTTTCGACGTCCACGGCATGGCTGGTTTTTGGGCGCTGTTCGCGCTCACGATGATCTCGATCACTGGTGTCGGGATCATTTTTCCTGGCGTAGTGCGTCCCATTATCGGGCTCGTGTCGCAACCGACACCTGATCCTTCGCCGCGGATCGAACTGCCGGCCGCAGGGACGCCGCAGCTCTCAGCCGATGCGATCGTGCGAATCGTGCAAGCGGCCAGGCCGGATACGACGATTGCCATGTTCGATCCGCCAACCGAAACGCGCAACACCTGGCGCGTGCAGTTCCGGGCCGAAGGCGCTGATGCCGCGGTACGTGCGCGGGGGGCGATCTGGCTCGATCCATGGAGCGGTGCGGTGGTGCACGATCGCACTTCGGGCGCCACGTCGATGGGCGATCGCTATCTGGCCGAACAGCTCTGGATCCACAACGGTGCGACGTTCGGACTCGTCGGGCGTCTGTTCGTCTTCGCAGCCGGCTTCGCTCCCCTCGTTCTGTTCATCAGCGGCGGGATCATGTGGCTCAAGAAACGTCCGGGCAGGATCAGGTTAGGCTAGCCGATCTACCGCCGGACGATCGAGCCGGCGCGGTTGATCAGCCGGGCGAGCGCGCGGAAGCGGCTGCCGACGCGATCCGCGACGAGGTCGCCGAGGCGGTGCTCGAACACCAGCAACAGCTTGCGGCCCAGGCTGCGGAAATGCGTCGCGGGCAAGACGCCCGGACGCGCCGCCGAGATTAGATGCGCGACGCGGAAGGCCGCGCCCAGCAGGCGGGCGCGTTCGAGCTGCGCCGGCGTCAGCAGCTCCTGCATGGCGACCGGCGGCTGGTTTTCCTCGCTGAGGCCCGCATAGCGATAGAACACGGACAACCCGACGAAGGCGCGCTCGGTGTGGGTGATCGCGCCGAAATTGCCGTTGACGACGAGGCTCAGCGTCTGCTCGCCGCGATGGTCGGGATGCACGCGCCAGCCGATGTCGGACAGCAGGCACGCGGCGTGGCGGAGGCGGCGGTCCTCCTGGGTCTCGCGCAGCTTCACCACGCGCGCGAGGCGGTCGGTCCAGGCGATCAGTTCGCGCGCATGCTTGGCCGAACGCGACAGCAGCTGGTTCAGCTCCTCGGCCGCGCAGATCAGTCCGTCCTTGTTGCGTTCGGACTCCGGCAGCTTCTCGTGCAGCAGGCCCTCGCGCACGCCGAAGGTCGAGAACACGATCGTTTTCGGCTTCGCCACCCGGATGATGTGCTCGAGCACCAGTGCGGCATAGGTGAGGAGCGGGCGCCGGGCATCGGCGACGATCTCGATGTCGGCGAGCATGCCCGCGGCTGCAAGCCGGCGGAGACGACGCGAAAAATCGAGCGCCTCGGCAGCCGAAATCGAATAGCCGTGCATTACCTGGAGCGGATAGCCGCTCTGGATGATGTGGATGCGCGCAAGCGCGCGCCAGGTGCCGCCGACCGCGTAGAAGCTGCGGCCGCTCCCTGCCTTGAGCTGCGGCACCCCGTCGAGCGCTTCGCGCACGATGCGGTCGGCGCGTTTCAGGGATTTATGCGCGAGGTCCTGCAGCGCGAGGCCGCCGAGTGGCAGCGTCACGCCGCTGCGCACGGTGTTTTTGCGCACGTCGATCAGTTCGAGCGAGCCGCCGCCGAGGTCGCCGACGATGCCGTCGGGATGATGGATGCCGGAGATCACGCCAAGCGCCGACAGCCGCGCCTCGCGCGGGCCCGACAGGATCTCGATCTTCACCGCGCAGATGCGCTCGGCTTTCGCGATGAAGTCGGGGCCGTTCGAGGCGTCGCGGCAGGCGGCGGTCGCAATCGCAAACACCCGTCCGACCTGCATGACCCGGCACAGCGCACGGAAGCGCTTGAGCGAGGTCAGCGCCTTGTCGACGGCGTCAGGCGCGAGCAGTCCCGTGCTCTGCACCTCGCGCCCGAGGCCGCACAGCGTCTTCTCGTTGAAGATCGGAATCAGGCTCCGCGTCAGTCCCTCGTAGACGACGAGACGGACCGAGTTGGAGCCGATGTCGATGACCGCGACGCTCGAGCCGCGCTTGCGCGGCCGCTTCACGTCGACGATCCCGGATCAGGATTGATGACGTTCATTACGGCGCGTGAGGCGGCGCGGCGAGGATTCCTTGAGCGACTTACCACGGCCAGACAGACTCGGATTTGTCATGAAGTAGTTGTGGACGTTGAAAGGCTCCTCGCCCTTCGCGGTCTTCATACGCGTTGAGGACCCGTCCGGCAACAATTGCCAGCTCTGCTCGTTGTCCTTGAGGTTGGCGACCATGATCTGTTCGAGAACCTGCTGATGCACCGTGGGATTTTGCAGCGGACACAGCACCTCGACGCGGCGGTCGAGGTTGCGCGGCATCATGTCGGCTGAGGAGATATACACAGCCGCTTTCGCGCTCGGCAGGCCCTGGCCCATGCCGAAGCAGTAGATTCGGCCGTGTTCGAGGAAGCGTCCGATGATCGACTTGACGCGAATGTTCTCAGACAATCCGGGAATGCCGGGTCGCAGGCAGCAGATACCGCGCACCACGAGCTCGACCTGCACGCCGGCCTGTGAGGCCTCGTAGAGCGCGTCGATGATGTCGGGGTCGACCAGCGCGTTCATCTTCATCCAGACCGCACCGGGCCGGCCGTGCCGCGCATGCGCGGTCTCGCCCTGGATGTGCTCGATGATGCGCTTGCGCAAGGTCAGCGGCGAGACCGCCATCTTTTCCAGGTCGCTCGGCGCGGCGTAGCCGGTGATGAAGTTGAACACGCGCGCGGCGTCGCGGCCGATGGTCGGATCCGAGGTGAAGTAGGAGAGGTCGGTGTAGATGCGCGCGGTCACCGGGTGGTAGTTGCCGGTGCCGGTGTGGACGTAGGTCGTGAGGCTTCCGCCCTCGCGCCGCACCACCATCGAGAGTTTCGCGTGCGTCTTCAATTCGAGGAAGCCGTAGACGACCTGCACGCCGGCGCGTTCGAGGTCGCGTGCCCAGCGGATGTTGGCCTCTTCGTCGAAGCGCGCCTTCAGCTCAATCAGCGCGGTGACCGATTTGCCGGCTTCGGCGGCTTCCACGAGCGCGCGCACGATCGGCGAGTTGCTGGAGGTGCGGTAGAGCGTCTGCTTGATGGCGACGACGTCGGGGTCGCGCGTCGCCTGCTGGAGAAACTGCACCACGACGTCGAAGGATTCGTAGGGGTGATGGACGACGAGATCCTTCTGCCGGATCGCGGCGAAGATGTCGCCGCCTTGCTCGCGCACGCGCTCGGGATGGCGCGGTACATAAGGGGTGAATTCCAGATCGGGCCGGTCGAGGCGGGTGAGCTGCGAGAGCTCGTTCATGGCGAGCACGCCGTCGACCAGGAATACCTCGTCGTCGGCGGTCGACAGCGCGTGCTGCACGAAGTTGCGCAGCTGCTCCGGCATCTTGGCGTCGATCTCGAGCCGGATCACCGAGCCGCGGCGGCGGCGCTTCAGCGCGGTCTCGAACAGGCGGACGAGATCCTCGGCCTCTTCCTCGATTTCGAGTTCGGAGTCGCGGATCACACGGAAGGCGCCCTGGCCGTGCAGATTGTAGCCGGGGAATAGGCGGTTGATGAACAGCGCAGTGGCCTGCTCCAGCGAGATCAGCCGGACGACCTTGCCGTCAGCCGGCAGACGGATGAAGCGGTCGATCTTGCCGGGCATGCGGATCAGCGCGTTCATCTGCTTGCCGTCGGCGGCGCGCGTGAGCTGGAGCGCGATGGTGAAGCCGAGGCTCGGAATGAACGGGAAGGGGTGGGCGGGGTCGATCGCGAGCGGGGTCAGCAGCGGGAACACGTTACTGAGGAAGTAGTCCTCAACCCAGGTTCGTTCCGCCTTGGTGACCTCCTTGCCCTCGACCAGCACGATGCCCTCGTCGGCGAGCGTGCCGCGCAGGTCGCGCCAGATTGCCTGTTGGTCCGAGGCAAGCTGCGAGACGGTTCGGTTGATGAGCGCGAGCTGCTCGGATGGCGTCAGGCCGTCGGGGCTGCGCTCGGCAATGCCCTCGCGGACCTGGGCCTTGATGCCGGCAACGCGGACCATGAAGAACTCGTCGAGGTTATTCGCCGAAATCGACAGGAATCGCACCCGCTCCAGCATGGGGTGGCTGGGATTGACCGATTCCTCCAGGACGCGGCGGTTGAAGTGCAGCCAGGAGAGCTCGCGATTGATGAACCGCTCGGGGTTCGATGCGATCGCAGGCGGGCCCTCGGCTTCCGGGGCTTTTTCTTTAACTTCAACAGCTTGCGCAGAATCCATCAGAAGTCGGTCCATCCAGTTCGCCCCAATTTGCGACTTACGCGCAAAACCCGCGGGAGCATGTGTTAGAGCGATGACGTTTCGATGACATTGATGTTCCGCCGTCCGGCCGCGTCAAGCCGCCTTGTCAGACATCCCGGAGCAGCTCGGCGGCCAAGGCCCGGGTGACGGGGCGGCCGAGGCGCAGGGCCTCGCTGTCCAGCAGGTCCACGGCCCGTCGGGCGGCGGCCGAGGACCGCTCCAGGCGCGTGGCGAGGTAGCTGACCACGCTCTCGTCCACCGCGAGCTGGCGGTCGGCGCAGAATTTGACGATCAGGCCGCGGAAGAGCTGGTCGTCAGGCGGCAGCAGCGAGATAACGGGGACGGCGCGGAGCCGCGAGCGCAGGTCGGGGAGCTCGATCTGGAGAGATGCGGGCACCTCGCGTCCGGTGAAGAGGACGTAGGCGCCGTCCTCGCGGGCCAGATTCATCAGATGGAACAGGGCGCGCTCGTCGAATTCCCCGGCCTTGGTATCCTCGACCACCAGCGCGCCGGTGGCGAGCGCAGCCGGGACGGCTTCGGCGGTCAGCCCATTCGCCGTGGTCGAGCGGGCGCCTGAGGCCTCGGCCCAGATCGCGGCGAGATGGCTCTTGCCGCTTCCTTCCGGGCCGGCCAGCCACATGATCCGGTTCGGCCATTCCGGCCAGGCGTCGATGAGGGCAAGACCGGCGGCATTGACGGGGCCTTCGAGGAAATTGTCCCGGCTCAGGCTCTCCGCGTGCGGAAGCGAAAACGCCAATTGTCGGGGATGAACGCGGCCTGGCACGCTTGCTTTGCTCCGTGCCGGCGGGCCGGCTTCGTTTCAAGAGATGCGACTTCATCGAGCGGGAGTTGGCCTTTTGCGGGGCCGCTTCCCAACTCATTTGGCCTCGATCGTGCTCATGTGCCGCAACCACTCGACGAGATAGAGCGACACGGAGGAAAGCGTGAAGACCGTGACGAGGCCCATCAGGATGATATCATAAGGACCGGCTTTGAAGCCGAAGGCGAGGGCGGCCAGCACCAGCGCCGCGAATGCCACCTGGGCCACAGTGTTGAGCTTGGATACCTTCGAGGGCTTCATCTCCACAGGGCGGTCGAACAGCCAAGATATGATCACGGCAGCGACGATCATGATATCGCGCGAGACCACCAAGATGACGATCCAGCGCGGAATCGCGCCCCAGATGCCCAAGGCCATGTAGATCGAGACCAGCAGCGCCTTGTCGGCGAGCGGGTCGAGCAGGGCGCCGAGCTCGCTGGTCATGTTGAAGCGCTTGGCAAGGAAGCCGTCGACCGCGTCGCTGATACCGGCGATCAGGAAGACGGCGAACGCCACCTCCATTTGGCTCGACACGATGGCCCAGACGATGATCGGGACCAGCATGATGCGGCCCAAAGTAATGATGTTCGGTATACTCACACGGCGCTTCCCGGCACCCGGCCTGACCTCGAATTCGGCCCTTTGGAGGCTGAACCGGTTGATATCTCTACATAGTATACGGAGGCGCGCCATGCGAGCCATTGCGTGTCCCCGGAATTCGACGTAACCAGCCGCAAACCCACTGGAAATCGGGCATGACCGACCGCAAAAACGGCCTCACTTACGCCGATTCAGGCGTCGATATCGACGCGGGCAACCGCCTGGTCGACCTGATCAAACCGATGGTGCGCGCCACCGCGCGTGCTGGCGCCGACGCCGAAATCGGCGGTTTTGGCGGCCTGTTTGACCTCAAGGCCGCCGGCTTCAAGGACCCCATCCTAGTGGCCGCGACCGATGGCGTCGGCACCAAGGTCAAGATCGCGATCGAGACCGGCCTGCATGGCGGGATCGGCATCGACCTCGTCGCCATGAGTGTCAACGACCTCGTGGTGCAGGGCGCCGAGCCGCTGTTCTTCCTGGACTATTTTGCCTGCGGCAAGCTCGATCCGGAGGCGACCGCGTCGATCGTCGCCGGTGTCGCCGAAGGCTGCCGCGAATCCGGTTGCGCCCTGATCGGCGGCGAGACGGCCGAGATGCCCGGCCTCTACAAGGACGGCGACTACGACCTCGGCGGCTTTGCCGTCGGTGCCGCGGAGCGGGGCACGCTCTTGCCGCGCAAGGACGTCGCCGCCGGCGATGCCGTGATCGGGCTGGCCTCGTCGGGGGTGCACTCCAACGGTTTCTCGCTGGTGCGCAAGATCGTGGAACAATCGGGCCTCGGCTTCGGAGCGCAGGCGCCGTTTGCGCCCGTCATGACGCTCGGCGGCGCGCTGCTGACGCCGACGCGGCTCTACGTCAAATCCTGCCTGCGCGCGATCCGCGAGACCGGCGCGGTGAAGGGGCTTGCCCATATCACCGGCGGCGGCTTCACCGACAACATTCCGCGCGTGCTGCCGAAGCATCTCGGTGTGGGTATCGATCTGGCGCGTCTGCCAGTGCTGCCGGTGTTCAAATGGCTGGCCGCGCAGGCCGGCATCGCCGAACTCGAAATGCTGCGGACCTTCAATTGCGGGATCGGCATGATCGCGATCGTCGAACCGGACAAGGTCGACGAGGTCGTGGAGGTCTTCGCCGATGCCGGTGAGACCGTGGCCCAGCTCGGTACCGTGATCCCGGCCGAGGGCGAGCATCGCGTCGTCTATAACGGCCATCTCGATTTGGCGCTGTAGTGACCGGCGCTGTGATGAAACGCCGCGTCGCCATCCTGATTTCCGGCCGCGGCTCCAACATGGCTGCGCTGATCAAGGGCGCGACCGCGCCGGATTTTCCGGCGGAGATTTCGCTCGTCATCTCGAACAAGGCCCATGCGCAGGGGCTGGAAAGGGCCAAAGCGAGCGGCGTGAAGACACTCGTGATCGAAAGCAAGCCATTCGGCAAGGACCGCGCCGGCTTCGAGAAGGCGCTGCAAGCATCGCTCGATCAGCACGGCATCGAGCTGATCTGCCTCGGCGGCTTCATGCGGCTGTTCACGGCCGAGTTCACCAGGGCCTGGTACGGGCGGATGCTCAACATCCATCCCTCGCTGCTGCCGTCGTTCCCCGGTCTCGACCCACACGGCCAAGCGTTGCGCGCCGGCGTCAAGCTGTCCGGCGCGACGGTGCACTTCGTGATCCCCGAGACCGACGCCGGCCCAATCGTGATGCAAGGCGCGGTTCCCGTCAGCGACCACGACACGGCGGACACGCTGTCGGAGCGCATCCTCGAAGTCGAGCACCGCATCTATCCCGCAGCACTGAGCCTGCTCGCGGCCGGCAAGGTCCGGATCGAGGGCGATGTGTGCAAGACCGCGGGCAGCGGGCCGTCGGAGAATTTTCTGATAGCGCCTTTGGCGCGGTGAAGCGCCGTCGCACTCGGAATACTTCGTCATACTCAAACAAAAAACCCCCGGCAGAGCCGGGGGCAACGTCATGATCTCTTGCGCAGACCGCGAGAGAAATCAGGAGACCTTGAGGTTCTCCGCGGATGCTTTGCCGCGGTTCTCCACGAGGTCGTATTCAACCACCTGATTTTCATTGAGGGTCGAGAGTCCGGCGCGCTCGACGGCGGAGATATGGACGAAGACGTCCTTGTCACTGCCGTTCGGCTTGATGAACCCATAGCCCTTGGTCGGGTTGAACCATTTGACGGTGCCCTTTTGCGGCATCCTCAGTCTCCTCCGCTAGATACAAAAACGACGCGGCCGCTTTTCGCGTGCCACGCCACAAACGGGCTTCCGGTAGTCTGTTCGAGTCTTGAGTCTCAATGTCGCGAAACGCACAGTCGAGCGGCCAATTCCGATTGTGTCCGATATTGCAACATGAAAATCGCCCGTTAGCAAGCCGCGCGCGAATTTCAAGAGCCCGACCGGAGTGCCCGTCCGCAATTTGCGACCTGTGGCCGCGGAACCACAATCGAAAGCAATGCCTTTGCCTTGACGCGCCAGCCGGTTGACCCTCAGTAACAGTTCGGCACAAATCGCGGCACGCGTGCGCCGCTCCTGTTGCATTTTTGCGCGCCGCCCTTTGCTTCGGGATTTGTCGCCATGTGCTGCACGTCGCAGCCCTCAGAGACACGGCAGGCGATCAGGCTGAACCGCGTCCGCCGGATCGCGGCTGCCGTGGCGTTTGCGCTCATCATGGTGCTGTCGACGACGTCAGGCTTTGCGCAAAGTCCGACGCCCACGCCCACGCCGACCCCGACACCCACGCCGTCACCGACGCCGATTCCGATGCCGACCGCGACCAATTACGACCAGTCGGCCGGCAACAGCGCGCTCAATCTCGGCTCGAATTTCCTGGAGCGGCTCGGCGACCGAGCATCTGGCGGCGTGAACCGGGCGTTTCGGACCAATCCCGGCGGCGGCGGCGCGTCGGCGAGCACGGAAGACCCGCGCTACCGCACCTGGTTCGAGGGTTACGGCATCACGGTTCGGACGGATGCGCAAGGAGACTTTGTCGGCGACAAGCGCAAGACGTTTGGCGGTGTCGCAGGCTTCGGCGCGCGGCTCGCGCCGGGTGTCAATCTCGGCTTCTCCGTCGACCAGAGCCACACCGACGTCGACGTGCCGCTCGCACTTCAGTCCGCGACGCTGGACCTGACCCAACTCGGCTTCAGCGGCTCGGTCGACAAGGGTCCCTGGACCTGGGCGTTCGCGGTGGTGCACGGCTTCGGCAAGGTCCGCTCCAGCCGGGACACCGGCCTGGGACTGGCGACCGCGGGTTATCGCGCCGCAGTTGACGGCGCGCTGACCGAGATCAGCTATTACTGGACCAAGGACCAGATGCGCATCGTGCCCAAGGGCGCACTGGAATATGTCCGCGCCACCAGCGTCGCATTCCAGGAGGTTGGCGGCCTCGATCCACTCAATGTCGGCTCGACGGCGCTCTCGCGCGCGCGTGTCATGATCGGAGCCGAGATCGGGCGCTACTTCATCTTCGACCAGAAGATCCTGGACCTGTCCGCCTATGGCAAGTTCGTCGACAATTTCCATCAGGACCTGGGATCGGTGCAGGTCAGCCTCGGGACCCAGAGCATCGTCGTGCCCGGCATCGGCGAGAGCCGCTACGGCATGGATGCCGGCGCCTCGGCCTCGCTCAGCCTGACCAACACGGCGCGGCTCTACGTCAATTACGACGGCAAGTTCCGCAACGAACTGACGTCGCATCAGGGCACGGTCGGCTTTGAATATCGTTGGTGAGGCGAAGCCTGCCCACGTCCGCCCAGAGCAGGATCGGAAAACCGCGAAGCGGTTTTCCGAAAAGATCACGCTCAAGCTTTACGTCGGCATTGCCGCGACATATCCCGTCAATCCAAAGCCCTCGCGCGCGGCCGTCATCATCGGCGCAAGCGCGTTCGGGTGGATGAACTCGTCGCGGAAACAGGGGTGGGTCTTGGGATCGAAGATTTTCTTCAGCCAATCGACCACGATCTTGTGGCGCTCGGAGGTGCGGAACTCCTTGTGATAGGTGAGCCAGAGATCGGCATGGTGGCTGACGCCGAGATCGACGGCAACGAGCGGGGCGCCGAGCGCGATTGAGACCGTCGGCAGGAATCCGATGCCGGCGCCGCGCTCCACTGCATAGAGCACGCCGACCGAGGAATTGGTCTTGATCCCGACGATGCCCTCGAGCGACTTAAGTCCGAGTACGCGGGCATAAGCGCCGTCGTCGACCTGCGGGGCGCTCTGCTTGATGATGCGGTGGTTCTTCAGCTCGGCCAGGCTCGCGGGCACGCCGTAGAGGTTTTCGTACTCCTTGGAGACGAACGGATAGATGTGCAGCCGGCCGAGCTTGGCGACGATCAGATCGGGATTGGTCGGTGGCTCGAGCTGGATCGCGATATCGGATTCGAGCCGCGCGACATCGGCCTGTTCCATCGCGCAGCGCAGGTCGACGGTGATCTTGCGATAGGTCTTTTGGAAGTCGATCAGTCGCGGCAGGATCCAGAAATTGCCGGGGCCTTCCGTCACCGCGACGCGTACGGTGCCTGACATGTCATTCGACGATCGCGAGGCACGCCGGAACACGTTGAAGGCATGACGCTCCATGTGCGCGACGTCGGCGATCATCGCGCTGCCTTCGTCGCTGAGCGTGAGCCCGCTCTGGTCGCGCAGGAACAGCTTGCAATCGATGCTCTCTTCGAGCCGGTCGATCCTGCGCATCAGGGTGGTGGAGGTGAGCCCGAGCTCTTCGGCGGCGTTGCGGAAACTTTTATATTTTGCGCAAGCTAAAAACAGTTTCAAATCGTCCCAGGACATGTCCAGGGCTTCTTCACGGTGCTGCATCATCGCAGCACCCCGGTGCAATAACTGCTGCATACGCCTGATCCCCAGCCGCTAAGCTCTTTGTCATAGCGGGGCACGAAAGCCGCGAACGATAGAGGGGTGACATGGGTATGGAAAGGGGCTCGTTTGCCGCAAGGCATGATTTCGACGCGCTGCCGCTCAGTCCGGATGTCGACGTCCGTCGCGCCCAATTTTCCGAAATAGCCGCGCTTTCGCAGTTGGCGCACCGGCTGGTGCCGGGCGTTCGGATCGGGGCGGCTGAGCTTGCAAAATATTTCGCCTTCGATCCCGACAGCATCCTGACTTTCAGCCGGAAGGGCAACCTCGTCGGCGGAATGGCTTTCCTGTTTCTCAACGATCGCGGGCATGATGGGCTGTTGCTCGACGAGATCTGCCTCACCGCGCCGGAGACGCGCCATCTCGCGTCCGCGAACGAGGACGTTTCCGCCATCTACATCTGGGCGATCGCGGCGACGGGGCGCGGCGTCGCCGGTCTCGGCAAAGCCGCGGCTCATCTGAGACAGCTAAGGTTTCGCAACTCGGATTGCTATGCGCAGCCGTCAACCGTGGCCGGACGCGACATCATGAAGGCGACAGGCTTCGAGCCTGTTCCAAGCTTCCAACCCGATCTGTGGTGCTACGAGCGGCCCTGGCATCGGCAGCCGATGCGCATGCCCGGCGCGATCATTCAAGCAAGGAGTTTTGCAGATGCACGGTACTAGGATTCCTCTCGCGAAGCCCGATTCCCGCGCCATCACCGTTCGCCTCGCACGCGATCTCAGCGATCTCATGCTGGTCACCTCGATCCGCTCAGCCGTCTATCTCGCCGAGCAGGATTGCCCGTTCGATGAGGAGTTCGACGGCAACGACATGGTCGCCGCGCATTTCATCGGCTATGTCGGCAACGAGCCTGCGGGCTGTCTGCGGGTGCGGTTCTTCGGCGATTTCGCCAAGGTGGAACGGCTTGCGGTGCGGCACCAATATCGGCGCTCGCGCGTCTCGTTCAAGCTGGTACAGGCGAGCGTCGACTATGTGAAGCGCAAGGGCTTTCGCAAGATCTACGGCCAGGCGCAGGACCGTCTGGTCGATTTCTGGGCCCATTTCGGCGCCAAGCCGCTCGGCCACAATCGCAAGATCACCTTCTCCGACTTCTCCTATACGGAAATGCTGCTGGAGATCGAGCCGGGCCCGGATGCCATTACCCTGGACAGCGATCCATACGTGATCATCCGCCCCGAAGGCGATTGGGACCGGCCGGGCGTGCTCGACGCCTCGGCAGGACGGGCCGTGACGTCGCCGCTGCGGGACGTCGCGCTCGCCGGCCGCTGAAACTGGTGCAGCTGCGCGCAAAACCATGCTGGTTTCCATCACCGACGATCCGCCGATCCTGGTCTGCGCGGATCTCCAGGTCGAATACCTGACCCCAGGACGTCGCCACGTCATCCTCGACGGCGATGACGCCACCGCGCGCTGCGTGGAAATGCTGACGCTGTGGCGCGTCAATCTCTGGCCGGTGATGCATCTGAAGCGCATCGCGCAGGCGGCCTGGTTCAATCCGGCATCCAGGCTGACCGATTGGATCGCGGAGGCGAAGCCGCGGCCGGGAGAAATGACGTTCGAGCACCCGCTGCCGTCGGCCTACAGCTCGTCGCGGTTTGTGGACTACATGTCCAATATCCGCAATGTCCGTTGCGTGCTCGCGGGCTTTTCCCTGGATGAAACCATTCTGGCCACCGCTATCGACGGGTTTCACCGCAGCCATCGCTACCAGATAGTGGCCGACGCGGTGGCCTGCCGGCAGCCGGGGACAGGCGATGCTGCCGCCTACAAGCATGCGGTAGTGAATGTGATCGGGAATTTTGCTACAATCCAGTCCAGCGCCGAACTGATCAGAACCAGCGGCGCCGTTGCGGTGTAGGCGGCCGCGATCGACGGATGGAGTGGGACATTGTCACGGGGAGATCAGCTCGAGGAGCTGGCAAGCGACCTGTCGCATGCCGCCGAGGCGGCGCGCCGTCTTGGTCTGCCCACGACGGTGTATCTGCTCTCGATGGCACTGGTGGAGGTGCGGGAGGCCGCTGCCGCCGTTAATGAGGGGAATGACGACGGCGCGGCGTGACGGCTTCCCGATGTGCGGCTTTGTGCAACGCTGCTGAGCGCTTGCCGCCCACGGATTGACGTTGCAAGTTTTGCGCGGTGGCAATAGCCAAGGAGCTGGATCATCGAGTGATGACGCCGGCCGCGCCGGCGACGTGACGCTTTCAAGGATGCCTGCAAATGTCCATGCTACCCAATTCGCAAGAGGCCCGGGATGTGGCCTATCAGCTCCATCCCTATACCAACGCGCGCGCCCATCAGCAGGCCGGTCCCCTCGTGATCGAACGCGGCGAGGGCCCTTACGTGTTCGACGCCTCGGGCAAGCGCTATTTCGAGGCGATGGCAGGCCTGTGGAGCGTCGGGCTCGGCTTCAACGAGAAGCGGCTGGTCGAGGCTGCGCACAAGCAGATGCAGGCGCTGCCGTTCTATCACACGTTCTCCGCCAAATCGCACGGGCCCTCGATCGATCTCGCCGAGAAGCTAGTCGCGCTCGCGCCGGTTGCGATGAGCAAGGTGTTCTTCACCAATTCCGGCTCGGAGGCCAACGACACCGTTCTGAAGTTGATTGCCTATCGCTCCAATGCGCTCGGCCAGCCACAGCGCAAGAAGGTGATCAGCCGGATGCGCGCCTATCACGGCGTCACCATTGCGTCCGCCAGCCTCACCGGCCTGCCGAACAACCACCGCTCTTTCGACTTGCCGCTCCCGAACATCCTGCACACGGGCTCGCCGCATTTCTACAAGGACGGTGCACCCGGCGAGAGCGAGGAAGCCTTCGCGACGCGGCGAGCCGAAGAGCTCGATGCGCTGATCCAGAAGGAAGGCCCGGACACGATCGCGGCGTTTTTCGGCGAGCCGGTGATGGGCGCGGGCGGCGTCATCGTGCCGCCGGCAACCTATTGGGACAAGATCCAGAAGGTTTTGAACAAGTACGACATCCTGTTGGTCGCCGACGAGGTCATCTGCGGCTTCGGCCGCACCGGCAAGATGTTCGGCTGCGAAACCTACGGCATCAAGCCCGACGCGATCGTGGTCTCCAAGCAGATCACCTCGAGCTATTTCCCGCTGTCGGCCATCATGATGAACGATCGCATGTTCGAACCGATCGCCGATGAGAGCAACAAGATCGGCGTGCTCGGCCATGGTTTCACCGCGGGCGGCCATCCGGTCGGCTCGGCGATTGCGCTGGAGAATTTGAAGATCATCGAGGAGCGGGGCCTGGTTGCGCACGCCGCCGAACTCGGTGGCTACATGCAAGGCAAGCTGCGTGAACTCACCAGCCATCCGCTGGTCGGCGAAGTCCGAGGCGTCGGCATGATCGCAGCGATCGAACTGGTACTCGACAAGGCGCGCAAGACCGCAGCGACAACGCCGGGCGCCGTCGGCGGCATGGCCAGCCGCATGCTGCAGGAGCGCGGCGTGATCTCGCGCAACATGCTCGACGCCATCGCCATCTGCCCGCCGCTGATCGTCACCAAGGCCCAGATCGACGAGCTGGTTACGGCGATATCAGGCGTGCTGGACGACATGAAGGGCGAAGTGGCGAAGCTGACGCCGGCGTAAGGGAAACGTCAGTGCAGGCGGAGCGATCCGCCGCGCTCTCGGTGTCGTCCTGGCGAAAGCCAGGACCCCATCACCACAGGGAGTGGTTTGGCGAAGATTGGTCGTTCGGTACAGCCACCGCCCGCCACGATAGATTCCGTGGTATGGGTCCCGGCCTTCGCCATGACGACAAGGAGGCATCGGGCCTATTCCGCCCGCTGGACCCCGATCACGCGGCCTTTCTCGACCGCCAGCGCCAGCTCGCCGCGCTTCAGTTTCAGTGCGGCCTCGCCGAACAGCTCGCGGCGCCAGCCGCGTAGCGCCGGCACGTCGGCCTCGTCGTCGGCCGCGATCTCCTCGAGATCGTCGACGGTCGCAATCACCTTGCTGGCGACCGCATGGCGCTCCGCGGTCATGCGCAGCAGCACCTTCAACAGCTCGACGATCGCGGCGCCATTGTTGTTGTTGCGCGGCTTTTCCAGCTTCGGCAGCGTGGCGTGATCGCGCGCCAGACCGCGCTCGACGGCGGCGACGATGTCGGCGCCCCATTTGGATTTCTCAAAACCCTTCGGCACGGAGCGCAGGTTTGCGAGCTTCTCGATCGTATTCGGCGCGTGGGTCGCGATGTCGCTGACGGCCTCGTCGCGCAGCACGCGGCCGCGCGGCACGTCGCGGCTCTGCGCCTCCTGCTCGCGCCAGGCGGCGACCTCCATCAGGACCGCGAGGTCCTTGGGTTTGCGCACTCGCGTCTTGAGCCGTTCCCAGGCGCGCTCGGGGTGGAAGTCGTAGGTCTTGGGCGAGGTCAGGACCTCCATCTCGATCGAGACCCATTCGCTGCGGCGGCGCTTCTTGAGGTCGGCATCGAGCGCGGCGAACACGTCGCGCAGATGCGTGACGTCGGAGACCGCATAATGCATCTGTTCCTTGGTCAGCGGCCGGCGCGACCAGTCGGTGAAGCGGTGGGTCTTGTCCGGACGGTGTCCGGTGACCTTCTCGACCAGCGCGTCGTAGGCGATGCTGTCGCCGTAGCCGAGCACCATGGCCGCGACTTGGGTATCGAACACCGGGTGCGGGATGATGCCCGCCTGGTGCCAGATGATCTCGATGTCCTGCCGGGCGGCGTGGAACACCTTCAGCACGGCCTCATTGGCCATCAGCTCGAAGAACGGCTTGAGGTCGATGCCCGCGGCCAGGGTGTCGATGACGATCGCTTCCTCGGCGCTGGCCATCTGCACCACGCACAGCAGCGGGTAATAGGTGGTCTCGCGCAGGAACTCGGTATCGACGGTAATGACGGGGTGCTTGGCCAGCCGGCTGCAGGCAGCCGCAAGGTCAGCGGTGGTGGTAATTAAATCCATGAACGGCCCATGACAAGTCCATCAGCCGTTCTGCCGAAAGCGCTGTGATGTCAAGGGGCTCGAAGCGAATTCGAGCCTTGCATTTGGGCCGGAATCGCATTTTCCGACGAAAATCCTATTCGTAGCGGACCCGCCGGGAGGGTTTGCGCGCACAAGGCAGCGCCACCACGACCACGCACATGGCGACCAGCGCCAGCCCCAGGAACTCGAAAACCAACAGATCCACGGCAAAACCCCTCAGAAACATCGCTAAACTTGTCTGGGGCGAATTGAGGGTTTGTTAATTCTCGTGGTTACCGGCGCCCGGGGTGGGCCGGATGGTGGACGCGGGGTTAACGGGGGCGGCCGTCCAACGAATTCGGCGCCCCGCATGACGGAGCGCCGAGGCTTGTCTTGCCGATGTCGCCGGCCTTACGGCAGCTTCAGCGATGTCTCCGCATTGTACGGCTTCAGCGTCTCGTCCGCCGCCTTCTGGGCGGCGACGAGGGCCTCCTTCGGCTGCTTCTTTCCGTTGAGGACCAGCATGACCTCGTCCTCCAGCGTCTTGCGCACCGGCACGGTCTTGTAGGTCGCAAACCACGGTTTTGCGACGTCGAGCTGCTCGACGGCGGTCTTGGCGTCCGGGTTCTTGTTCAGGAATTCGACCATCTCAGGCGTCTTGTAGGCGGCCATGTTCGGGGCGAAATAGCCGGTGGCGCGGCTCCACCAGCCGCTCTTCTCGGGCGAGGTCATCCACTTGATCAGCGTCCAGGCGGCCTTCTGCTTGTCGGCTTCCTGGCCCGCCGGAACGATCAGCGAGGCGCCGCCGATCGGCACGGCGTTGCGGACGTTGCGCGGGATGAACGCGACCTTGTAGGCGAACTTGGCATTGTCGCGCACATAGGTCAGCGAGCCCGTCGAGAGCATCATCATCGCGGCGTTGCCGGAGATGAAAGAGGTGCTGACGGCAGGGCCGGGCGTAGCGCCGGGTGCGTGAACCTTGTGCTTGGTGACGAGGTCGTTCCACCAGGTCAGCGCGCCCAGCATCGAGGGCGCGTCGTAATAGACCTCGCCGCCGAACTCCTCGTTGTAGTAGCGCCCGCCATTGGTCATGGTGAGCGTTTCCATCATCCAGCCGCAATAGTCGTAGGCGCAGGGGATCGCGATGCCCCATTGGGTCACCTTGTCACCCTCGCGCTTGGTGAGCTTTTTGGCCCAGTCGGTCAATTCGGCCCAGGTCTGCGGCGGCTTGCTCGGATCGAGGCCCGCTTCCTTCGCCTTGTCGGCGTTGATGTAGAGCAGCGGCGTCGAATTATGGAATGGCACGCCGTAGACCGAGCGGTTGATCACCGCGTTGCCCTGCAGCGCCGGAAAGAACTGGCCCAGAAACTGCTCCTTGGTGGTGCCGTCGGAGGCGATCAAGGGATCGAGGTTTGTGAGCTCGTTCTCGATCTGCATATCGAGCAGGAAGTTCGCCGACATGATCACGGCAGCCGGCGGCTTGCCGGCCTTGATCGAGGCGCGCGTCTTGATCAGCGTGTCGTCATAAGAGCCGGTGTAGACGGCGGTCGCCTTGATCGCGGGATGGGTCTGGTTGAACTCCTTGATCAGGGTGCCCATGTCGCGGGCGAGCTTGCCGTCGACGGGAACGGGAAAGAACAGGTCTATCTCGGTCGGGCCTTCGGCCAGCGCCGGGAAGGTGAGGGCGCTTGCCAAAGTGCCTGCGATGGCAAGGCCAAGCATGAGCCTGCGGGAAAATTGCATCGAGAAATCTCCTATTTGATGCCTGAGGTGACGAAAGAGCTGATGAAGCGTTTCTGGAAGATCAGGAAGGTGATCAGCAGCGGTGCGATCACCATCAGCGTGCCGGCGGCGATGGTGCCCCAGGCCTGCGTGCCTTCCGCGGTCGCGGTGAATACCGAGAGCCCGACCGTGAGCGGCCGCTTGTCCGGCGAGTTGATCACCATCAGAGGCCACAGGAAGTCGTTCCAATGGCTGGTCACGGAGATGATGGCGAAGGCCGAGAAGCTCGGCATCGACAGCGGCACGTAGATGTGGCGGATGCGCTGGAGAAGGCTGGCGCCGTCGATCAGGGCGGCGTCTTCCAGCTCGGTCGGTATAGCCTCGAACGCTTGCCGCATCAGGAAGGTGCCGAAGGCCGAAGCGAAGAACGGCATCATCACGCCGGTGAGCGTGTCGTAGAGGCCGAGCTGCGCCACCAGGCTCAAATTGGGCACGATCAGCAGCACAGGCACCAGCATCAGCTGCATCAGGAACAGATAGAAGATCAGCGTCTTGCCGGCGAAGTCGAGCCGGGCAAAGGCAAAGCCCGCCAGCGTGATCGTGAAGACCTGCACCAGGAGGATGCCGGTGCAGATGATGATGGTGTTGAGGGTGTAGCGCGGGAAATCGCCGATCTCCCAGGCGTCCCTGACGTTGTCGAGTGTCGGCTTCAGGCTCGGCATCAGCTCGGCCATCAGATTGATTCCGTCAGATGCCGGGCGCAACGTCGCCACGCCCATCCACAGGAACGGGATCAGCCAGATGACCGCGAGCAGCACGGTCAGCGCAAAGCCGAGCTTTGGCGTGATCTCGCGGCGCGTGGCGAGCGGGGCGTCCCTGAACAGACGGTCGACCAGCTTCATGACCCCTCGCGGTTTGCCATGGTCCGGAAAGAGAGCGCGGTGAGGCCCATCAGCGCCGCAAGCGTCAGCAGTGTCGCTGCCGAGGCCTTGCCGATGTCGTAGTGCTCGACCGCCTGCTGGTAGATGTAGAACAGCACGAGATTGGTCGCGTTGGACGGGCCGCCCTTGGTCATGACGAAGACGTGGTCGACCTGCGTGACCGCGTTGAGCGTGGCGATGACCGTGACGAACAGGAAGGTGGGCTTGAGCTCGGGGAGGATGATGTGGCGCAGCCGCTGGTACGGACCGGCGCCGTCGAGATGGGCGGCTTCCATGACATCTTCCGGCACCGCCTGCAGGCCGGCCAGGAAGAACAGCATGTAGTAGCCGGCGTTCTTCCAGATCGTGATGACCATGATCGCATAAAGCGCGATGTCGGAATCGCCGAGCCAGTTCGGCAGCACCGGAAGCAGGCTGCCAATGTAATAGTCGAGCAGTCCGACATTGGGCAGGAAGATGAACAGGAACAGCGCAGAGGCCGCGACCATCGGAATCAGCACCGGCAGAAACAGCGCGGCGCGCAGCACGCTGGTCACGGCGTTGGTGCGCGACAGCGCCAGCGCGAACAGCAACGCAAGTCCGATGCTCGGGACCGCGGTGCCGACGGCATAGACGAGATTGTTGACGACCGCGCCGGTGAAGGCGGGATCCGCAAGCACCGCTGCGATGTTGTCGAGACCGACGAAACGGACCGGCGCCCTGGGCGTGGCGCGCTGATACAGCGCGTCGACGAGGACGCGGCCCATCGCACCGTAGGTGAACAGCGCTAGGAAAACGAGCGATGGCAGCAGTAGCAGATAGGCCGGCAGCGAGGTTTTGAAGCGGTGAGAGAACCGATTCAGGATATGCAGGCGCGGTGGCGCCGAGGCCGCGACCGGGAGAGCCGCGGGTTCTGCGAAGCTCATCTCATCGCGCCGGGAAATTGAGCGCATAGTCGCGGCCGTCCACTCCCGCCGGTGGCTCGAAGGGAAAGCGCAGACTGGTGTCGAGGAAGTCGTGGCTGTGCACGACCAGGTTCTCGCCGTCGATCAGCACCACGCCGTAGGCCGGCGGCTCATGGCTGGCGAGATGCTCGGCCGCAGCAGCGTCGAGCTCGAACCAGACCTGGTGGTTGGTGCCGCGAAGCGTCGAGAATGGGATCTTGCCGTAGCTGCCGAAGATCGGCCGGTGCACGTGGCCGAAGAAGAGGTGGCGGATGCGCGAACGATAGGGCGCGATCACCTCGGCGAACTCGGCGCTCTGTGCCAGCGAGATTTCGTCCATCGCGTGGACGCCGACCGGGAACGGCGGATGATGCATGAAGACGACGAAGGGCATGTCCGCCGGCGCGGCTGCCAGCGTGCTTGCGAGCCACCCCAGGCGCTTGGCGCACATCTCACCGGCGTGGCTGGTCTCGTCCAGCGTGTCCAGAAACACGAACAGGCCGTGCTCGGTGGTGCGCGTGCCCTGCACGAAACCGTTGGAATCGCGCGGGGCGGACTTAAGACTATCGAGGCAGGTGACGCGGCGGTCGTGATTGCCGACCATGGCGATGTAGGGGATTTTCAACGCCGCCATTGCGTCGGCGAAATTGGCGTAGGATTCGGCCTCGCCCCAATGGGTGAGGTCGCCGGTCACGACCGCGAAGGCGGCATCGACGTGATGCTTGTTGATGTCGGCAATCGCAGCGTCAAGCCGGGCGCGCGGATCGAGGCCATACAGCTTCAACCCGGGGTTCGCGAGATGCGTGTCGGTGATGTGGATGAACTTGAAGGGCATGGCGCTTGTCAGGATCGTTGGAGGGTGGGCGCCTCCGGCAAGACGACCCTGACAGGCCGTTAGAGTGCGAGTGTTTCAGTTTGATGACAGCGGTTCCGGTGGCGCGAGGCGTCCACAAGCTCGGCTCGGTAGGGTGGATTAGCCGAAGGCGTAATCCACCACTGTGAGCCAACTGCAAGTTGTGGTATTTGCTGCTCTATGTCGGACTACCGCCGCGCATTCGTTCCGGGAGGTTGCTGGTTCTTCACGGTGAATCTGCTTGATAGGCGGAAAGCTCTGCTGACTGACCGGATCGAGTTGTTGCGAGATGCAGTCGCCGCAACGCGCCAAAGCCACCCGTTCTCCATCAATGCTTTCGTCGTTCTACCGGATCATATCCACGCAATCTGGAAGCTGCCACCAGACGATGCGAATTTTTCGGTACGTTGGCGATTGATCAAGACGCGTTTCGCCAAAGCGCTACCAATGAACGAGCGTCTAAGTGCCGTCCGCGCTGCACGAAACGAGCGCGGAATCTGGCAGCGCCGCTTCTGGGAGCATCTCATCCGCGACGAGACCGATTACGCACGTCACGTTGAGTACTGCTACTACAATCCCGTCAAGCACGGGCACGTTTCGAACGTGGGTGACTGGCCGTACTCGTCGTTTCATCGCGATGTCCGCGACGGACTGTTTCCCGAGGATTGGGGTGGCGATCTCAACATGACAGGCGAGTTCGGAGAGCGGGCTTGATGATCGCGGCAGCGTCAGTCGTAGGGTGGATTAGCGAAGCGTAATCCACCGCTTTACTTCCGCTTGTTGAGAGACAGGTGGTGGATTACGCCTTCGGCTAATCCACCCTACGCACCGAATTTGCCTCTAGGTCCCGCAAAACGTCTGCAGCACTCGCTGGTCTGGCAGCGGGGGATCGGCGTAGGCGGCGTAGTCCGGCTGGTCCTCGAACGGCATTGCCAGCACCTTCACCAATTCCTCGAACGGCGTGTAGTCGTCGTTGTTGACGGCGGCCTGGATCACGGCCTCGACGCGGTGGTTGCGCGGGATGAACATCGGGTTGACGGCGTGCATGGCGGCTTGCCGTTCGGCTGCGCTCTGCGGCTCCAGGGCTGTGCGCTCGTGCCAGCGCCTGGCCCACTCATCGAACGCCCCGGGGTCCATGAACTGGGCGCGTGCATCGTCCGCAGCCGGATCGCCAGCGGCATCACCAAGCTTGCGGAAGGTGAGGGTGAAGTCGGCCTGGTTCTTCGCCATGGCGTCGAGCAGGTCCTGGATCAGCGCATCGTCGCCGTCGCGCTCCGTGAACAGGCCGACCTTCTTGCGCAGGCCCGCCTGATAGGCGTTGCTGAACGTGTCGGAGAAGGCGCCGAGAATGTCCTGGGCCTCGGCGACCGCCTTTTCCTGATCGTCGGAGAACAGCGGCAGCAGGCATTCGGCCAGCCGCGTCAGATTCCACAGCGCGATGCGCGGCTGGTTGGCATAGGCATAGCGGCCCATCTCGTCGATCGAGGAAAACACCTGCGAAGGGTTGTAGGCGTCCATGAAGGCGCACGGGCCGTAATCGATGGTCTCGCCGGAGATGGAGCTGTTGTCGGTGTTCATCACGCCGTGGATGAAGCCGACCAGCAGCCAGCGTGCGACCAGATCGGCCTGGCGCGCGACCACGCCGGACAGCAGCGCGTGATAGGGCCGCTCGGCGCCTGATAGCTCCGGATAATGGCGGGCGATCACATGGTCAGCGAGCCGGCGAATGGCGTCGGTGTCGCGGCGGACCGCGAAGAACTGGAAGGTGCCGACGCGGATGTGGCTCGAGGCGACGCGGGTCAGCACCGCGCCGGGCAGCGCGGTTTCGCGGATGACGTGCTCGCCGGTGACGACGGCAGCGAGTGAGCGCGTGGTCGGGATGCCCAGTGCGAACATCGCTTCGCTCACGATATATTCGCGCAGCACCGGCCCGAGCGCGGCACGGCCATCGCCGCGGCGGGAGAACGGGGTGGGTCCCGAGCCCTTGAGTTGGATGTCGCGGCGGATGCTATCCTTGTCGATGACTTCGCCGAGCAGCACCGCCCGTCCGTCGCCGAGCTGAGGCACGAACTGTCCGAACTGGTGGCCGGCATAGGCCATGGCGATTGGATCGGCACCGGCGGGAACCGTCTTGCCCGCCAGGATTTCGGCGCCCTCAGGGGTCTCCAGCACATCTGGATCGAGCCCGAGCTGGACCGCCAGCGGCCGGTTCAGCTTGATCAGCCGGGGCGCCGCCACCGGCGTCGGTGCGACCCGGGCGAAAAAGCTGTCGGGCAGCGCCGAATAGGAGTTCTGGAACGGGAAATGGACTGTCATGGCCTCAAGATAGGCGTGGAACGCCTGATGGCAAAGGCTTGAGCCCAGATTGGGCAAAAATGGGCACTTCCAGCCGAAAACGGGCCGTTCCATTGGTTGCCGCACCCGGCCTCGTCGGGTAAACCCTGCCGCAACTTTGGGCCTGCCGTCTCGGCGGTTCGATTCGATCCTCCGACATTGAATTTGGGACGACCATGCATCGCTACCGGTCACATACATGCGGCGCGCTCCGCGAGAGCAACATCGGCGAGACGGTCCGCCTGTCAGGCTGGGTCCATCGCGTTCGCGACCACGGCGGCGTGCTGTTCATCGACCTGCGCGACCATTACGGCCTGACCCAGTGCGTGGTCGACCCGGACTCGCCGGCGTTTGCGCAGGCCGAGAAGCTGCGCTCGGAATTCGTGGTCAAGATGGACGGCAAGGTCCGCCGCCGTCCCGAAGGCACCGACAATGACGATTTGCCCACCGGCAAGATCGAGATCTATGTCAGCGAGATCGAGGTGTTGGGCCCGGCCGGCGACCTGCCGCTGCCGGTGTTCGGGGACCAGGAATACCCTGAAGACATCCGCCTGAAGTACCGCTTCCTCGACCTGCGTCGCGAGAAGCTGCACCAGAACATCATGACGCGGGTCGAAATCATCAAGTCGATGCGCAGGCGCATGGAGGGGCAGGGCTTCTTCGAGTTCAATACCCCGATCCTGACCGCGTCCTCGCCGGAGGGCGCGCGCGACTTCCTGGTGCCATCGCGCATTCATCCCGGGAAGTTCTATGCACTGCCGCAGGCGCCGCAGCAGTACAAGCAGCTCCTGATGATGTCGGGCTTCGATCGCTACTTCCAGATCGCGCCCTGCTTCCGCGACGAGGATCCGCGCGCGGATCGTCTGCCGGGCGAGTTCTACCAGCTCGACGTCGAGATGAGCTTTGTCACGCAGGACGACGTCTTCGCCGCGATGGAGCCTGTCATCACCGGCGTGTTCGAGGAGTTCGCCAAGGGCAAGCCGGTGACCAAGGGCTGGCGCCGCATTCCGTTCGCCGAGGCGCTGCGCAAATACGGCTCCGACAAGCCGGACTTGCGCAACCCGATCGAGATGCAGGACGTCTCCGAACACTTCCGCGGCTCCGGCTTCAAGGTGTTCGCGCGGATGTTGGAGGACCCCAAGAACCAGGTGTGGGCGATCCCGGCGCCGGGCGGCGGTTCTCGCGCCTTCTGCGACCGCATGAATTCTTGGGCGCAGGGCGAGGGACAGCCGGGCCTCGGCTACATCATGTGGCGCGAGGGCGGCGAGGGGGCCGGTCCGCTCGCCAACAACATCGGTGCTGAGCGCACCGCCGCGATCCGCGCGCAGATCGGCGTGAAGGAAGGCGATGCCGCGTTCTTCGTCGCCGGCGATCCCGACAAGTTCTGGAAGTTTTCAGGATTGGCCCGCAACAAGGTAGGCGAGGAGTTGAACCTCACCGACAAGGAGCGGTTCGAGCTCGCCTGGATCGTCGACTTCCCGATGTACGAGTACAACGAGGAAGACAAGAAGGTCGACTTCTCGCACAACCCGTTCTCGATGCCGCAGGGCGGCCTCGAGGCGCTGAAGGGTCAGGACCCGCTGACCATCAAGGCGTTCCAGTACGACATCACCTGCAACGGCTACGAGATCGCCTCCGGCGGAATCCGCAACCACGTGCCGGAAGCGATGGTGAAGGCGTTCGAGATCGCCGGCTATGGCGAGCAGGAAGTCGTCGATCGCTTCGGCGGCATGTACCGCGCCTTCCAGTACGGCGCCCCGCCGCATGGCGGCATGGCCGCCGGCGTCGACCGCATCGTCATGCTCTTGTGCGGCACCAACAATCTGCGCGAGATCTCGCTGTTCCCGATGAACCAGCAGGCTATGGACCTCTTGATGGGCGCACCGTCGGAGCCCAGCCCCAAGCAGCTCCGCGAGCTGCATGTGAAGGTGAATCTGCCGCAGAAGTGAATGCAACGCCTCTCCTCTCACGCGGGAGAGGGCCACGGATTCGTCATGCCCGGGCTTGTCCCGGGCATCCACGTTTTTAGGATTGCATGAGAGAACGTGGATGGCCGGGAGAAGCCCGGCCATGACGGCAAGTGAGGCGTGCGCGGGCCGGCTCGCCCTACAGCCCCGTCGACGCCTCGATCCTGAACTGCGCAAGCGCGCTCTGTGGGTCGGTTTGCAAGAGCTGCATCAATTGCATCAGCGGTGCCTTGGCGCGCGGGGACAGCTTGATGGAAAGCGTCTGGCCCGGTGTCTCGACGAAGCGGGCGATCGCGTCCACGGCCGCGTTTGCATCCGGATTGGCGGAAGCAACTTGCTCGCGTTTAGCCTTGATGCTCTCGACGAGCGCCTGGCGTGCGGTATCGCGGCTGACATTCTGCATGCGCGCGAACTGTGCCGCGACGAGATCGACGACGCCGCCGTCGCGCAATGAAAATTCGAGCGTGCCCGCCTCGATCTGGGCCGCCTGGCCCATGAGCTGGGCGGGATCGGCCGAAAACACCTCGCGTGGTACGTTGCCGAGGCCGATACGCAGTTGCGCTCTTGCGATCCCTCCGATGTCGAGGGTCGCGGGCGTCAGGGCGAAGCTGTTGGACTGTTCGGTCCAGGCGGCGCCGAGATCGAGGTCGATGGCGAGCTTGTCGACGCCGGCGGCTAGCAATGGAAGCTGATTCGGATCGGAAGGATCGGTGGGCGTGACAAGTTTGGCAACCACATGCGCCTTGCTCGGGATCGAGCCGACCAGCTGCCCCCAGTCCAGGCTCAGCGTGTCGATCGTGACCAGCTTCTTGGTGGTCTTGAACGGCGCCGTCACGCCCTTGATCTCCGCGCCTGTGAGCACGCCGAACAGCCCGAGCATCTGATCCGGCGAGGGCGCCCGCCCGGGAGTGGTGAGGCTTGCCGCCCAACGCATCAAATTCGCGATGCTGAGCGATTTGAGTGCGAAGCGCTCCATCTTGATTTGACCTTGCGGCGTCGGCGCATCGAGGCCCTCGAGCGCGAACTCGCCCTCTTGGTATCTGATGGCCCTCAGCCGGGGCGTTCCTTGCGGGGTCGTCATCGACATGGTGCCGATCTCGATCTTGCCGACGCGAAGGCCTTCGTAGAACCCGGCGAGCTTTTCCATCATCAAGCGCGATTGCGCCGGCGTCGGCGGGACCGAGCTGTCCGCCGGCAGCAGCGCCAGGATCTCGGCGGGCCGGAATTTCGACGGTTGCACCGCAATGTCGGTGATGGCGATCCCATCGACCTGCATCCGGATGCCGAGCGTCGACGTCACGACATAAGTGCCGCTGGACATCTGTCCGTAGACACGATGATAGCTGTCGTCGTTGGCCTTCTGGGGATCGAGCGCGGCGGCCATCGCGGTAGAATCGAAATCATTGATGATGATGTCGGACACCTCGCCGGTCAGCTTGTCCGCCTTGCCCGGCTGCGGCACGTTGATCGTGAAACTGGCGCGCTCCGCCTTGATCGTGGCGATCTTGCCCTGGCCGAGCTTTTGGATCGCAAGACCCGAATAGGCGACCTCGCCACTGCCTCCGGCGCTTTTGCCCGCATCGAAGGCGACTGCGAGGGTCGGCACTATGATGGAAGAAGCCGTCACGTTTGCGTACTGATCGAGCACGAAACGGTACATGTCGATCAGGGAGCCTGACGTCGGCGCGTTCTGAGCATGAATGGGACCGACGTAATCCCGCATGGTCAACTGCGGCACCTTGTAGAAGACTTTCAGCTTCGCGGGGCCGATTTCGTCCAGCGCGACCTCGAAGCCCGAGATATCGATGCTGTCGGCCGCGAAGCGTGTCTCTTCGACCTGACGAATGCCCACGCCCTTGATAGCGGCGATCTTGACATGAGCCTGTGGCTGGTTGGCAGGCTCAACCGCGATATCCTCGATCGTCAACGTCCGGCTCGTCAGATCGAACGCCACCTTGCCGTGGCTCGCCTTGCCGCCACTGGCCCGGATCTGCTCGAACGCCGCCTCGATCTCGGCAGTGACGCGATGTTTTGCGTAGAAGCTGAAGCCGAACCATCCGCTCGCGGCGACCACGGTCACGACGATCAGGCCGATCAGGATTCGCTTCATTCCCAGCTCCAGTTGCCCGCGTTGCACGAGGCAACCTGCCATATTCGCAAAGCAACGCGCGGTCCAGGGAAAGCTAGCGCTATCAGATATTTGACCGCGCGCCCTGTTGATGGGGCCGCAATCGGATGTTGCCACCGGGGCGCCCGGCGTGCTTCATCCCGTTTCCATGACCCGGAAATACCACCCGAAGGCGGACCGGTCAGGACAATGTAGTTTGAGGCCGGTAACGCGAGGCAAGACACCGCATGTCGTCCTATTCTGATGATCTCCACCAGGCGGCGCTGGCCTATCATCGGCTGCCGCGCCCCGGAAAGCTCGAGATCCAGGCAAGCAAGCCGCTTGCCAACCAGCGCGACCTCGCGCTGGCCTATTCGCCGGGCGTCGCCGCCGCCTGCATGGAGATCGCCAAGAACCCCGCGGAAGCGGCGACGCTGACAATCCGCTCCAATCTGGTCGCCGTGGTTTCGAACGGCACCGCCGTGCTCGGCCTCGGCAATATCGGCCCGCTGGCCTCGAAGCCGGTGATGGAGGGCAAGGCGGTCCTCTTCAAGAAATTCGCCGGCATCGACGTGTTCGACATCGAGATCGCGGCCGACACCATCGAGCGTGTGGTCGAGACGGTGGCCGCGCTCGAGCCGACCTTCGGCGGCATCAATCTCGAGGACATCCGCGGACCGGAATGCTTCGAGATCGAGGCGCAGCTCAAGGAGCGCATGAAGATCCCGGTCTTTCATGACGACCAGCATGGCACCGCGATCATCGTCGCCGCCGCGATCACCAACGGGCTGCGCCTCAACGGCAAGAACCTGTCGGACGTCAAGATCGTGGCATCGGGGGCAGGGGCCGCAGCGCTCGCGACACTGAACCTGCTGGTGTCGATGGGCGCGCAGCGCAAGAACATCTGGGTCTGCGACATCGACGGCCTCGTGCACGAAGGCCGCAACACCACCATGGATCGTTGGAAGGCGGTCTATGCGCAGAAGACCGACAAGCGCACGCTCGCCGACGTGATCGGCGGCGCGGACATCTTCATCGGCCTGTCCGCACCGGGCGTGCTCAAGCCCGAGATGGCCAAGGCGATGGGCGACAAGCCGCTCATCATGGCGCTCGCGAACCCGACGCCGGAGATCATGCCGGAGGAGGCGCGCAAAGTGCGTCCCGACGCCATGATCTGCACCGGCCGCTCCGATTTTCCGAACCAGGTCAACAATGTCCTGTGCTTTCCCTTCATCTTCCGCGGCGCGCTCGACGTCGGCGCCAGCGCCATCAACGAGGAGATGAAGCACGCGGCCGTGGAGGCCATCGCGCAGCTCGCGCGCGAGGCGCCGTCCGATGCGGTCGCGCAAGGCTTCGACACCGGCGAGACGCAAGGGTTTGGCCCGGGCTCGCTGATCCCGAGTCCCTTTGATCCGAGGTTGATCCTGCGCATCGCGCCGGCGGTGGCGAAGGCCGCGATGGAATCGGGCGTTGCGACCCGGCCCATCACCAATTTCGACGAGTACACCGCGCTGCTCGAGCGCTTCGCGTTCCGCTCCGGCCTCGTCATGAAGCCGATGTTCGCCAAGGCCAAGACCCAGCCGGTGCGCGTGATCTACGCCGAAGGCGAGGATGAGCGCGTGCTGCGCGCGACCCAGGTGGTGCTGGAAGAGAATCTGGCGACCCCCATCCTGGTCGGACGTCCCTCGGTGGTCGAGGCGCGCATCAAGCGTTTCGGCCTGTCGATCAAGGCCGGCAAGGACTTCGACCTCGTCAATCCCGAGGACGATCCGCGCTACCGCTCCTACGTGCAGTCCTATGTCGAGGTCGCCGGCCGCCGCGGCGTGACGCCGGATGCGGCGCGCACGGTGGTGCGCACCAACAACACCGTCATCGCGGCGCTCGCAGTGGTGCGCGGAGAGGCGGATGCCATGCTCTGCGGCGTCGAGGGCCGCTACATGAGTCATCTGCGCCATGTCCGCGAGATCGTCGGGTTTACGCCGGGGATCAGCGACTATGCGGCGCTGGCGCTGCTGATCACGAGCAAGGGCGCCTTCTTCATCGCCGATACCCAGGTGCGGCCCAATCCGAGCGCCGAAGAGCTCGCCGAGATCGCCTCGCTCGCGGCGGTCCACGTCCAACGCTTCAACATCAAGCCGAAGATCGCCTTCGTCTCGCATTCGGATTTCGGCAGCTACGACACGGAATCCTCGCGCAAGATGCGCCGGGCAACCCAGCTCCTGAAGGAGAAGCATCCGGAACTCGAGGCCGACGGCGAGATGCAGGGCGACACCGCGCTCTCGGCCGCTGCGCGCAAAATGGTGCTGCCGCACTCCGATCTCGAGGGCGAGGCCAACATCATGATCATGCCAAGCCTCGACACCGCCAACGTCGCCTACCAGATGATCAAGTCGCTGGCGGACGCGCTGCCCGTCGGTCCGATCCTGATCGGCCCGGCGCGCCCGGCCCACATCCTGACCCCGTCGGTGACGGCGCGAGGCATCCTCAACATGACCGCGGTGGCTGTGGTGGAAGCGCAGGAGCGCGCGTCGCGGCAGCAGCCGACGTTGTTTACGTAAGGGGCGGGGCGGCGCGTTGGGCGTCTCTCGGAGCCGCGATCGTTCCGCAGGCTCGTCGTGCCCGGCCATGACGCCGAGCGCGGTGCGGTCGCTGCTTTTTTCGATTCCGCTAGGGAGCGCCAAGCGAATAGCGCGCCACCAACTTTGAATTGCTCGCAGTTTTCCATTTCCCCGTTTGTAAACCGGCGAATGACTCTCCATAATCCCTTAGTGCTTTCGCCAAAAATCCGGTTTCAAAAAGCCTGAGCAAAGAGGCCGATCATGCCAGCGTTCGTGACTTTCGGGCGGATCCTGTTCGCCGTGCTGTTCATCTACACGGGTGCGGCAAGACTGTTTGCCATGCAGTCGACGGTTGATTTCATCGCCGCCAAGGTTGTCGTGCCGGACATGATTGCGCCTTACACCAAGCAGATCGAGACGGCGACGGCCATGACCACGCCGCAACTGCTGGCGATCGCGGTCGGCGTGCTCGAGATCGTCGCGGGGGTGATGATCGCTCTGAATTTCGGCGCGCGCTTCTTCGCGATGCTGATGATCGTCTATCTCGCGGTCGCGACCTTCCTGTTCTACGACTTCTGGAACCAGGTTCCGCCCGACAACGGCAAGATGCTGGTCGACGCCCTCAAGAACCTGTCGATCATCGGCGCGCTGTTCATGATCATGGGCTACGGCCGCGTCACGCGTCCGGCGGAGGCAGCCTACGGGGACGTGTGAAGGTTAAACCACTACGTCCTGCGCCACGGCGTGACGGTCACGTCATGCGCCGCATCGAGCAGATACGGCGCTCCCGGCTTCATCCCGTGTGAGGCCAGCACTTCCCGAGGTGTACGCGACGGTACTTCGACAAAACAGCCTTCGCCGCCGGGCAGCCGCAGATGCGGGGCTTCCGACAGCCAGAACGTGTCGTAGCGGTCCATGAACATGTCGAACACGACGGGCCCGCCGATGATTGCGATGGTACCGGAAGCGACATCGGCGAACGCGCAGGCGTCTTCGAAGCTGGCGTGATCCGGATTCCACAAGGTCGCGTTCGGCATCTCGGGATCGACGGTCAGCGCCTTGATCTTGCGCGTCAGGATCAGGCGCTTGCGCTTGGGTGAATTCGGCTGCTGCTCGTGCGAGTGACGACCGTGCACGATCAGCGCCGCGCGATCGAGCGCCTGTTCGAAGAACAGCTTGTCGCCTTCGAATTTCAGGCTGTCGGGCATGACATGGTCAGCGTCGGCGAGCATGCCGTCCGCGGAGACGATGACGTAGCCTTCGATCCGAAAGGACAATGGCGCGGCTATTCGGAAACCGTCGTCACGACGCTGTTGACCGGCCGGGTGCTCACCGTCGGCAGCTTGACGTCCTTGAGCAGCTCCTGGTCGTATTCCGGCAGCGTCGAGGCCGGGAACTTGGCGCGCATCGCCACCACCTTATAACCGCCGGCCTTCAGGCGCTTGAGCAATTCGGGGAGGGCCTCCGCAGTGTGCTTCTGGAAGTCGTGCATCAGGATGATGCCCTTGCCCTTGGTATCCAGCTTCTTCATGACGGTCTCGACCACCTTCTCGGGTTTCGAAGCCTTGAAGTCGAAGGAGTCGATGTCGCAGGAGAAGATCGCGGTGTTGCGGTTGCCGAGATAGGTGACCATCTCCGGCGGATGCTGGAGCGCCGGGAAGCGGAAGAACGGCGAGGGCGAAATGCCGCCGAGCGCCCACTTCACGGCAGACAGGCCCTTCTCGATCTCTTCCTTGCGCTGCGCTTCCGTGAGCTTCTTGTTGTTGAGGTTGGCGTGCGACCAGGTGTGGGTGCCGACGGTATGGCCGGCCGCGTAGACCTGTTTGAGAATCTCCGGCTCGTAGGTCGCGTGCTTGCCGATAGAGAAGAAGATGCCGGTGGTGCACTCGTCGGCGAGCGCCTTCAGCACCGCGGGCGTGTTTTTAGGCCAGGGGCCGTCATCGAAGGTCAGCACCACCTCGTGGTCGCGCAGGAAATCGAGCTCCTTGAAATGCTCGAAGCCGAAGCCGGGACCGCCGGTGGTGTCGATCTCGACAGTGCGGGCGACGCCGAGCGCGCCCGGCGTGTTGCAGGCTGCGCGGGCGGGTTGCGGAGCTTGTTTGGGCGGGGGAGGATTGACGAAACCCGCCGGCGCGGCGGCCGCTACTGCAGGAGCGGGTGCCGGAGCCGGAGCGGGCGCAGCCGCAGCCGGCGTTGCCACCGGAGGGGCTTGCGTCGCGGCAGCGGGCTTTGCAGGTGGGGTCTGCGACCATGCCGCGCCCGTCATCGCAAGAGACATCGCACTTGCCAAAATCAGTCCTGCCGCCACACGCATGGTGTTGTCCTCGAGATTGATCCCGTTGTTCCGCCGCGGCTTTTCGCCTCCGGCAAAACCATCCTGCCCCTAACGATCCTAGCCTAGATGGTGGGCCCTCGCCATTGCAACGGCTGTTTGGCGCCCCAACACAATTGTGCCCAACCGGGTTGGGGAGACGTGTGGCGTCAAGTGTCGGCCAGAGCCTTGGCGATTGCCGTTTTGATCCGCGTGTCGGCCGGCTCCACGGTGGATGCAAAGACGTCGGCAATATAGCCGTCCCGGCCGATCAAATATTTGTGGAAGTTCCAGCGCGGAACTTCCCGCGGGCGTGCCTCTGCCGCCCATTTGTAAAACGGATGCGCCTTTGCACCGACGACGACGGCCTTGGCCGCAATAGGGAAGGTAACGCCGTATTGGTGGTGGGCGGTCTCCGAGATCTCGCTGGTGCCGCCGGGCTCCTGTCCGCCGAAATCGTTGGAGGGCACGCCAATGACGGTGAGGCCGCGCTCGCGAAACTCGCCCCAAATTTCTTGCAGACCGGCATATTGCGGCGTGTAACCGCAAAGCGAAGCGGTGTTGACCACCAGCAGCGGCTTGCCGGTGAAGGCCGCAAGCCGGATGTCGTCGCCTGACAATGCCGGGAAAGAGAAGGCGTAGGCGGAGATTCGGCTCATGCCGCCATCCGCCAGTGCACGCGTCGCCGGCGCCAGCGTGCTTGCAAAGGCGGCGATGAGCATGGTCCTGCGGTTCATCATGACGGCGTCCCCCGAAATGATCCGGGCGGATGTTACCCCTCCGGTGCGAGCGGCGTCGTCAACACCGCGTTATCTGCCGCGATAAAGCGCGTTAGTACAGGCGGACGATGAAATCGGTGCCTTCGCCGGTCTCGCCCTGGTTGATGCCCTGGTCGGAGACGATGATCGAGCCGCCTGACGTCAGCATTTCGTTGATCTTCGCGATCGTGTCGGCGGGGATCGAGACGCGGTCGAGGGCTTCGGCCGGGCTGTCCGGCGTGACCACAGGCTTGGCAGCGACGGGAATCACGGCCGCGCCACGCTGGCGGCCTGTCAGGCGGCCGTCATCTTGGCGCGCGGCAGAGCGAACGGACACTGGCAAGGACACCACCGACCAATGCAGCGCATTGGAATCGGCCTTGTCGACTTCGGCGGTGAAGACATGCGTGCCGAGCGGCCGATCGCTCGCGGCGATCGTGACAGGCACCTCGAACAGCGGCGCAAAGTTCTGCCGCACGTAGAGCTTGGAATCCTTGCGGCTGATGAAGACCGCGATCTGGCCCGCCCGCTTGGGCGCGTCAGGTTTTGCCACGGGCGCCGGATCGGCAACGCGGGTTTCGTCCTTCTTGACGTCGGGCGTTGCCGCCTGCGCTGGCGCCACGGCCGGCGCATCGGGCGTCTTCGCGGGTTCGGACTTGGCCGTTTCGGATTTCGGCGTCTCCGCGGCCTCGACAGGCTTCGCTTCAGTGCTCGCGGGCTGCGCGGCGTCTCCGGCCTGAGACTTGGCCGCGTCCGCCGCCTCAGCGGTCTTGGTCTCGGGCTTTGCCGTTGTCTCGGTCTGGTCGGCGGATGTCGCGGACTCCTCGCGGCCCGGGGCATATCCGGTGGTCACGTCCGACATCACGGTGTGGCCGACCGACGAGCGCAGCTCGAGCACGCCGTCCGCGCTGGCGGTCTTCGTTTCAACCGGCTTTGCTTCGGCGGCTCCGGTATTGGCCGCGACCTTATCGGCCTTGTCGCCGGCATTGGTCTGCGGCTCGAGGCTGGCCGCGGGTTGCGGCGGCACCCGCACCGAGGCAAGTAGCGGATGTGAGAAGTTCTGCGGCGACATCTGACCGGGCGAAACGATCACGCGCGCGCCCATCCTGGTCCAGTTCCACATCTTCACGGCGAACGCCATCGGCATGCGGATGCAGCCGTGCGAGGCCGGATACCCCGGCAGCACGCCGGCATGCATGGCAACGCCCGACCAGGTGATCCGCTGCATGTACGGCATCGGCGCGCCGCTATAGATGTTGGAGTGGTGGAATTTGTGCTTCTGGATGACGCTGAACACACCCATCGGCGTCGAATGGCCCTTCATGCCGGTCGACACCGGGGATTCCGCGAACACGCCGTTGGTATCGTAGACCGTGACCTTCTGCCGGTCGATCGAGACGACGATGACGAGGGGACCTTGCGGTTTTGTGCCCGCTTCTTTTTCGGAAACGAGGTCTTTCTTGCCGGCCGCACCGCGCTTCTGGGGCTTCTGGCGCGGGACTTCGGGATGGCGCTCCTGGCGCCCGTACGATCCGTCGGAATAATCCGTCCAGTAATAAAATGCTGCGTCCGCCTGGCTCGCCGTGCCGATCGCACCCGCCGCCGTCAAAATGGCGACCTGCCAAAATCGCGCCGGCTTGGCAGAAAAACCAGACCCGTTCACGCTGTTCATCATCGAATCCACAATCCAAATCAGATGTTAGTCTCTCAGAGGGGATACGCGTTCACCAGCACGGCGGTTCTGCGATCAGCTAATTTTGTCCAAAGCGTAGCAAAAAAGCCTCACGGAGCGGTAAACGGCGGCCGTATCGGCCTGCCGATCGTCTTCCTGATCGGTCGCCTCATGCCTACATTGCTGGGACTTGTTATCGGAGAACTTCATGTCATCTCGTTTCCCCAGTCTTTCCAGCATCCGCTTGAAAGGCCTCGCTTTATTCCTCCTGGCGCTGACCGTGCCGGCAGCGTTCGCCTTCGCCGCGGACGAGCCGGATCTGATCTTCCGCCGCTCAACCGTGTTCAAATGGATGAGCCCGAACGACAAGCTTGCGACCTATGGTCTCGACGACCCCGAAGTCGAGGGCGTGGCCTGTCATTTCACGGTACCGGAGAAGGGCGGCTTCAAGGGCTGGCTGGGCCTTGCCGAAGAGGTCTCGGACATTTCGCTCGCCTGCCGTCAGGTCGGCCCGATCAAGTTCAAGAACAAGATGGAGCAGGGCGACGACATGTTCCGCCAGCGCCGCTCGCTGTTCTTCAAGAAGATGCAGATCGTGCGCGGCTGTGACGCTAAGCGCAACGTGCTGGTCTACATGGTCTATTCAGACAGGCTGATCGAGGGTTCGCCGAAGAACTCGACCTCGACCGTCCCGGTCATGCCGTGGGGACCGGCGGACGCGAACGTCCAGAAGTGCGGCGAGTTCTTCACTCAGTGACGCTCTTGCGTTCACGGTGACGCGCTTGCGTTCACCCGGTGACGTCAGCCCGGCTGCCACGCGGTTTTGCAAGATGGGAGCCGGTCAGCCGCACGAATGACTGCGGCGTTGCCTCAAAGCCCCGGCTCGATTGCAGCGCCATTTCGCCAGGCGAATTGGCGCTGCTGCGAACAGGTTGTTGCTCCCGGCGGTCCGTTCGTTGGTCCGCATCGCGCGTCGTTGCGCGATTCTGCGCCGTCATGATGGCCGTTCCTCACATGAACGCGCTCGGCGATGCCCGGGCGTCTCGGTCTCGGTAGCTTGGGTCGCAGTCGAAGCGCCCCCGGTTCGACAGGACCCAGCCGTCGTTCGGCTTCTCTTCAACAGAAAAACGTAAAACGCATGTGAAGGGTGTGAGGCGGGATGATGACGGCGCCGGCGTTCCGGCGCGCATCCGAACTCGCCCGGAACCTGCCAGGCCATATTGGGTGGCCGCATGACCCATCTGAAAAGATTGAGATTTTCCGTCGAATATGTCGTCGCCGCGAGCGGGACGAAACAATTCTCACGGAGATGAAACCATTTTCCGGCTTTGGCGCATCACGCGCGAAACCGCCCATGGTTATCAACCTCACAACGACGACGGCGCACGCCGGCCACCGAATTCAGAGAGAACTCCATGCGCACGCTCAGCCTCATCCTTGCTTTCGCTTTCGTGCTCGCCGGCTCCTCGTTCGCAGGCTCGCCGGATGGCAATGTCCCGGGCATCGGTACTTTCCAGTACAGCGGCTCGCCGATCACGACCCCGGCGCCGCAGCCGATCGTGGTTGCCGCGCGCTTCTGATCGTCAACAAGAAAAATCAGCCGATAAAGGCCGTCATGCTTGTTCGTTTCTGCGCTGCGGCGTTCATATCCCTTCTGACGATCAGTGCCGCTCAGGCGCAGGTGCGCTCTCCCTCCAGATTACCCGATCCACGTACTGAGTTCGTGAGGCAATGCGCGCCGCGCATGCTCGGACGATGGGAGCATCCGGAAGAGGTCTGCGGCTGCCTGCACGATCATGCTGCCGCCGTCGTCGAGGATCGCGATCTCCGCGAGGCCCTGCTGCGGGGCATCAGCGAGACCGGGGTGCCGACGATCGAGACCGACTGGGTGCCGGCCGCAAAGCAGACCGAAATCGGCCCGACCTTCACCAAGATAGCCAAGCCGACCCTGCAATGCATGTTCGATCCGGCGAAGTAGCGCTCATCGCTTTGATTTCGGACCAAACCGCGACACGCAGGTGCTCGTCCGTGCGACGCCCTTGTCGGTCATCTTGGCGCCGCGGACTTCCTTGACCTGTCCGGCGGGGCAGGTTCCGTCGTCCACTTGCACGCGCTGGCCGAGCTTGAGATCGACGATGTCCTGCTCGCGTCCGACCGTGCCTGCGCGCGCCGTCGCGGCGAGTGCGATGAAGATCAGGAGCGAGAGGCAAGTCGCACGGCGTAGCAGCATGGTGTGAGCTCGCTCCCGGCATCGATGCCGCAATGTAGGGAGCGGCAGCCGATTCTCATAGTGAACGTTCGTCATGCCCACCGGGCCGGCTTGCTCCTCGCACGCAAGGCCGCTCTCGATTCCCGCGCGAGCCGCTCGGCGGATGCCACGAGCTTCGGAATCGCGTGGCCGGAAAATCCCAGCACGAAACCGGGCAGAGGACGCGCGCGTGAATAGGTGTCGGCCAATAGCCAGCCTTCGGCGCCGGCGGCCTGCTTGGCGTCTGCCGCCACAGCCAGATCGACCGAGGAATCGAACCGGGCGACAAGATGCAGGCCCTGCGATGGGACCGGCACCGACAGCACGCCGTGGGATGCGGCTTCGAGCGTCCCGGCCAGCGCGTCGCGCGCCTCGCGGTAGAGCTTGCGCACGCGCTTCAGGTTCGCCGCGAACGCGCCGGAATTGAGCATGTCGGCCACCGCACCCTCCATCAGCGTGCCGGGAAAGCGGTCGAGCGCGGCCCGCGCCGCGGTGACATCCGCAATCAAGCGCTCGGGCAGGGCGCAATAGCCGATGCGCAAGCCCGGAAACAACGTCTTGGCGAACGTGCCCATGTAGATCACGCGCTGGAGGTGATCGATGCCGGCCAGCGACATCAGCGGCGCGCCGTCGTAACGGAATTCGCTGTCGTAATCGTCTTCCAGCACGAAGGCGTCGGCCTGCCTGGCCCAGTCCAGCAGCTCGAGCCGCCGCGGCATCGACATCTGCACACCCAGCGGAAACTGGTGCGACGGCGTCACATAGGCTGCGCGCGCGGACGGCGCCGCTGCGCGGCCTCTGGCGACACGCATGCCTTGCGCGTCGACGGGAACGGACACGGCACGATAGCCGCAATGCGCGATGGTTTTGCGCGCGGCGGGGTACCCTGGATCCTCGCACCAGACCTGGTCGTTGGGCTTCAGGATCGCGCTCAGCACGATGCGTAGCGCGTGCAGCGTGCCTGACGTCAGCATGATCTGATCGGGATCGCAGCGCAGGCCCCGCGCCGACAACAGATGATCGGCGATCGCCGCACGCAGCTCGCGGCTGCCGCGGGGGTCGCCATAGTGCAGATGCTCCGCGCCGAAGGCGCGCATGCGGCGGCCGACAAAGGCCCGGAAGCGCTGCACGGCGCGCGCGTCGATATGGGTGCAGCCGAGCGAAAACGCGCCTTGCCCCGGCGTTTCGACGATGATCTTCGGCCGCTTCGGCTCGGCCGCGCGTGCGGGGATGCGCGCGGCGACGAAGGTGCCGGAGCCGACGGTGGCGTCGGCAAAGCCGTCGGCGATCAGCCGCTCATAGGCGGTGACGACGGCATTGCGCCGAAAGCCGGTCTGTTTAGCCAGCGTGCGCGACGGCGGCAGCGGCTCGCCCGGCTTGACGAGGCCGGCAACGATCATCTCGCACAGCGCTTGGTACAGCCGGTGCGCCGACGAGGCGCCAGCCGTGACGTGCGGGCCTGCGAGATCGAGCGGCAGCTCGGCCTTGGCCGGGGAGGGGACTAAATTGGTCGGAATTTTTCGCATGGAATTGGCACTATCGCAGACCAAATCTGCGGCTACAACTGCCTTGGAATTGTTCCAATCCGACAGGAGCGGCCGTGAGCCAGACCGAGAACCCAAATTCCTATCCGACGTCCGCGCGCAACCAGGTGAAGCGCCGTCACGACCGCGGCTTTTACGATCACGACACCGTTCATCGCATCCTGGATTCCTCGATGCTCTGCCACGTCTCCTACGCGATCGACGGCCAACCCTATTGCACGCCGACCTTCTTCTGGCGCGAAGGGACGAAGCTGTACTGGCACGGCTCGAGCGCCAGCCGCATGCTGCGCAACCAGACAAGGGGCGAGCGTGTGTGCCTGACCGTCGCCCATCTGGACAGTCTGGTGCTGGCGCGCTGCGGGTTCAATCACTCCGCCGACTACCGCGCCGTGATGGCGTTTGGCACCGCCTATCTCGTGACCGATCCCGAGGAGAAAGAGCGCGCGGTGATTGCCATGGTCGACCGCTTCTTCCCGGATCGGACCGCGAGCCTGCGGGCGAGCAATGCGCAGGAGATCAAGGCGACCTCCTTTATCGCGATGGAGATCGAGGAAGCCTCCGCGAAAGTCCGGGCCAAGGGTGTCGCCGACGACGACGAGGACTATGCATTGCCGATCTATGCCGAGCGCATCCCCGTGCGCACCGTGCTGGGCGCGCCGGAGCCTTGCGCGCGGCTGCTCGACGGCGTGCGCCGGCCGGCGACACTGAATGGCTATTCGGAGGGTCGGCTGCTCGAAGATGCATTGCGGGATGCCTATTTTGCAGAGTACCCGAACGGCTGAAATCGGCTAGCTTGCGCTCCTTCGATGATCTCAATGCCCGATTGGAGTTGCCTGATGAATGCCGAAACGCAGCAGAGGATTCTTGACGCCGTCGATGCCGGCTTCGAAGCCCAGCTCGCGACCACACGCGATTTCGTCGCGATCCCCTCGACCCGTGGGGCGGAGGGGCCATGCCAGGACATGATCGGCGACCTCCTGCGCGCGCGCGGCTACGAGGTCGACGACTGGCACATCGATGTCGACGACCTCAAGGATTTGCGCGGCTTCGGCCCCATCGAGCATGATTTTTCGAAGGCGCGCACTGTTGTCGGCACGTACCGGCCCAAAACCGAGGCGGGCAAATCGCTGATCCTCCAGGGCCACTGCGACGTGGTACCGGCGGGGCCGCTGGAATTGTGGGATACCCCGCCATTTTCGCCCGTCATCAAGGACGGCAAGATGTTCGGTCGCGGTGCCTGCGACATGAAGTCGGGCACCATCGGCGCGCTTTATGCTTTGGATGCGATCAAGGCTGCGGGCCTCAAGCCGACGGCGCGGATCCACTTCCAGTCGGTGATCGAGGAGGAGAGCACCGGCGTCGGCGCGCTCTCGACGCTTCAACGCGGCTATCGTGCAGATGCTTGCTTCGTCCCTGAGCCGACCGGCGGCAAGATGGTGCGCTCGCAGGTCGGCGTGATCTGGTTCCGCCTGCGCGTGAAGGGCCATCCGACCCATGTCGCTTTCGCCGGCTCCGGCGCGAACGCAATCATGGCGGCCTATCATTTGATTCAGGCGCTGCAAAAACTCGAGATCGAGTGGAACGAGCGCGCGAAAGCCGATCGTCACTTCAAGGCGCTGAACCATCCCATCAATTTCAACCCCGGCATCATTAAGGGCGGCGACTGGGCCTCCAGCGTGCCGGCCTGGTGCGACGTCGACTGCCGGATCGCTGTGTTGCCGGGCTGGTCGATCGCCGATCACCAGAAAGAGATCATGGCCTGCGTTGCGGCTGCCGCACGCAACCACCGCTTCCTCGCCAACAATCCGCCGGAGGTCGAATGGTCGGGCTTCTTGTCGGAAGGCTATGAGCTGACCGACGCCGCCGCGCCTGAGGCGGCGTTCGGCAAGGCCTTCAACACCGTCTATGGCGGCGAAATCGAAGACCTCGTCTTCACCGCGCTCACCGACACCCGCTTCTACGGCCTCAATCACGGTATCCCGAGCCTGTGCTTCGGCGCGAGTGGCGGCGAGATGCACGGCTTCAATGAATTTGTCGATCTGGACTCGCTGAAGAAGACGACCAAGGCGATGGCGTTGTTCATCGCGGATTGGTGCGGGGTCGAGAAGGGGTAGCTCTCGTGTCCCGGACGCGGCGCAGCGCGAAGCGGTGCGCCGCAGAGCCGGGACCCACGTCACCGCACAGTTGGACCCCGGTTCAGCTGCGCATCGTTTCACGCTGCGCTGCGCCCGGGGAACGAACCATCTTCCGCCTGCCCAATCCAGCGGCGCCCCCAAATCCTTTAAGCTTAAACTAAAGACTAGGATGCCGCCCGCGCCGGTGGCAGACTGGCGCCAGCTGCACAAGACCCGAGTCCGTCGAGGAAGCAACGATGCGCGATTGGGATGACGCTTACGCCAATTCGGCCCATATCCCAGGCTCGGACAAGATCCCGGCGTTATGGGCGGAGCGGGCGGCGGCTTATCGTGCCGGGCTGAAGGAGTTTCGCGCCGACATCGCCTATGGCCCCGGCGAGCGCCAGCGCCTCGACCTGATCTTGCCAGACGGCGACAGCAAGGGCCTCGTCGTGTTCGTCCACGGCGGCTACTGGATGCGCTTCGACAAATCGACATGGACCGATCTTGCCGAAGGCGCGCGTCATCATGGCTGGACGGTGGCACTGCCAAGCTACACACTGACGCCGGCCGCGCGCATCTCCGACATTACGACGGAAATTGCCGCAGCGATCGCCAAGGCGGCCGCTCTCGTCGCGGGTCCGATCCGGCTCGCCGGCCATTCCGCGGGCGGTCATCTCGTCACGCGTATGCTGTGCAATGATAGCCGGCTCGATCCCGCCATCTTCAACCGCATCGCCGGCACGCTCTCCGTCAGCGGCCTGCATGATCTGCGTCCGCTGCTCAAGACCAGGATGAACGACACCCTGCGCATGACGATGGAGGAGGCGACGCTGGAAAGCGCAGCGCTGCATCTGCCGCGTGGGCCTTCCCCCGTGACCGCCTGGGTCGGCGGCAATGAGCGGCCAGAATTCATCCGCCAGTCCGATCTGATGGCCAATGTCTGGACTGGCTTCGACGTGCCGACGCGTCTTGTCGTCGATCCCGGGCTGAACCATTTCACCGTGATCGACGCCCTCAAGGACCCGTCGTCGCCAATCACCGCGCGCCTGATCGGCCTCGACTGACGAGGCCATAACGATCGATCGAAAGGGCCTGCCATGACGTCCAGCGAATACGATCCCGCAAGCGAAGGCGCCGAGACCGATTTCGCCCGGCGCATGTCTTATGGCAACTATCTGGCGCTGGATGCGATCCTCGGCGCGCAGCATCCGCTGTCGGAAGCCCATGACGAAATGCTGTTCATCATCCAGCATCAGACCACCGAACTCTGGATGCGGCTCGCCATCCACGAGCTCAGCGCCGCACGCCGTTCGATCGCGAAGGATGAGGTGCAGCCTGCGATGAAGATGCTGGCACGGATGTCGCGGATCTTCGAGCAGCTCAACGGCGCCTGGGACGTGCTGCGCACCATGACGCCCAGCGAGTATACGCGCTTCCGCTCGCAGCTTGGCCAGTCCTCAGGCTTCCAGTCGCGGCAATATCGGCTGATCGAATTCCTCCTTGGTAACCGCAACCACGCCATGCTCAAGCCGCACGCGCACGATCTGGAAACCACGCAACTGCTCGAAGCCGAGCTTGCGACCCCAAGCCTTTACGACGAGGTGCTGCGGCTCGCCGACCGCAACGGACTCAAGATGCCCGCGGCCGTGCTGGCGCGCGATGTTCGCGAGACTCACAGTTTCAACGAAGGTGTGCTGCAGGCCTGGCGTATCGTCTACGAGGCGCCGGAAACGCATTGGATGCTCTACGAGCTCGCCGAGAAGCTGGTCGATTTCGAGGATTACTTCCGGCGCTGGCGCTTCAACCATGTGACGACAGTCGAGCGCGTCATCGGTTTCAAACGCGGCACCGGGGGCACCGGTGGCGTCAGCTATCTCAAGCGCATGCTGGAGGTCGAGCTGTTTCCTGAACTCTGGCGCGTGCGCACGATCCTGTAGAGATTTTCATGACCAAGCTTCGCGTCTACGACGACACCAAAGCGCTGTTCCATATGCCGGACGGTGTGATCTATCTCGACGGCAATTCGCTCGGCGCGTTGCCGCTTGGTGTCGCCGAGCGCGTCAGCCGCGTCATCACCGCCGAGTGGGGCGATGAGTTGATCCGCTCCTGGAATACGGCGGGCTGGTACGTCCAGCCGCGTCATGTCGGCGATCGCATCGCGCGACTGATCTGTGCGGAAGCCGGCTCCGTCATGGTCGGAGATACGCTGTCGCTCAAGGTCTATCAGGCGCTCGCCGCCGCGCTCGACATGAACGCATCGCGCAAAATCGTCCTGTCGGACACCGGCAATTTTCCGACCGACCTCTACATGGCTGAAGGCCTGATCGCGACGCTCGGCCGTGGCCATCAATTGCGCCTGGTGGCGCCGGAGGAGATCGAGGCTTCGTTATCGGTGGAGATCGCGGTGCTCTACATCACCGAGGTCGATTACCGCACCGGACGGCGCCACGACATGGCGAAGCTGACTGCAACAGCGCATGCGCTCGGCATCGTCACGGTGTGGGACCTCGCGCATTCGGCCGGCGCGCTGCCGGTTGACCTTGCCGGCACCGGCGCTGATTTCGCCGCCGGATGTACCTACAAATACATCAACGCCGGCCCTGGCGCGCCGGCCTTCCTCTACGTCGCGCCGCGCCATGCCGACAGCGTGCGCGCCGCTTTGTCGGGGTGGATGGGGCACGCAAAGCCGTTCGCGTTCGAGCTTGCCTATGCGGCCGCCGGCGGCGTCGAGCGCATGCGCGTCGGAACGCCGCCGGTGCTGGCGATGGCGGCCTTGGAGGCCTCGCTCGACATCTGGGATCGCGTCGATATCAGGGAAGTCCGCGCGCGTTCGCTGGCGCTCGGCGATCTCCTGATTGCCGAGGTCGAACGCCGCTGCCCGTCCTTGAAGCTCGTCACGCCGCGCCCGCATGAGCGCCGCGGCTCTCAGGTCTCCTTCGCCTTCGACGGCGGCTACGCCGCGATGCAGGCCCTCATCGCCCGTGGCGTCATCGGCGATTTCCGCGCACCTGACATCATGAGGTTTGGCATCACGCCGCTGTATATCGGCGAGGCCGAGGTGATGAAGGCAGCCGAGATCATCGAGGAGGTGATTGCGGGCGAGGTGTGGCGGCGTCCGGAGTATCAGGTAGTGAATGCGGTGACGTGAGGTCGAAGGCTGTCTCCCCCGTCATTGCGAGCGCAGCGAAGCAATCCAGAAATGTATCCGCGGAAAGAGTCTGGATTGCTTCGCCGCGCTCGCACTGATTACCTCGGACGTCATTGCTTTGCCGCGTGGAGCAATTCACCCTGCGAGCAGAATGATTTGGGAGGAGATCCGATGACGCCGCTCGAGAAACTTAAAGCGATGAAGATGCCGTTTGCCGAACTCAAGGGCGTCGAGTTCGTCGAGGCCGGGAAAGATCGCGTGGTGGCGCGGATGACGGTCAGGCCCGATCTCTGCACGCTTCATCAGACCATCCACGGCGGCGCGGTGATGGCGCTGGCCGATTCCGTCGGCGCAGCGGCCACCGTGATCAATCTGCCGGACGACGCCAAGGGTACGACCACGCTCGAGAGCAAGACCAACTTCATCGGCGGGGCCAAGGAGGGAACCACCGTGATCGCGACCGCCACCCCAATCCACAGGGGCCGGCGGACGCAGGTCTGGACCACTCGGCTGGAGACCGAGGACGGCAAGCTGGTCGCCGTGGTGACGCAGACCCAGCTGGTCCTCGTATGAATACGGGGCTTGATTTTATTAACGAATTAGTCGCCTCCAATGCCCGAAACTTGGGCAGGTTCCCGTCTTGAAAAGTTTGTTGCGATGCACAATATTGGAGGCCTAGGGATTCGAACGCCTCCTCGAGTGATACCAAGAGGAGTTTTGACTTGTCACTCGCAGCAGATTTTGGACTTGAACTAACCAATCGCCCGAAGTCCGTTCAGGGCTACGTGCGCACCTTGAGCCAGCAGGAAGAATTGCCGCTCTTGCGCGATCACCTGCTGAGGCTCGATGCCGAAAGCCGGCACGACCGCTTCAACGGTTTTCTCGATGACAGTTTTATCGAGCGTTACGCCGCCCGCTGTGCCGAGGACGGCACCGTGATCGTCGCCTATATCGTCGACGGCGTGGTCCGCGGTGCGGCCGAGCTGCATCCGCCCGAGGGGGATTCGCTGCCCGAGGTCGCCTTCAGCGTGGAAGCCTCGGCGCGGCGCCAGAACGTCGGCACCGTGCTGTTCAGCCGCCTGATCGCGGAAGCGCGCTGGAAAGGCTACAAGCGCCTGCGCATCACCACCGGCGCCGAGAACCACGCAATGCGGGCGCTCGCCAGGAAATTCGGGGCGCATCTGCAATTCCGTCATGGCGAATCGACCGGTACGATTGATCTTGCCAAGGCGCCTGGGGACGAACTTGCTGATCTCGCGGCCTCGCCATTCACGGCCGGCCGCGCTCTTATCAGTTTCAACTCGACCTGCTGGAAGATCATCTCCAGCATCTATGGCAATCGCGCCGCCTGACCTGAAAAAGCCGACTGGAATCAAAAAGCGGACCGGCAAAACCGGTCCGCTTTCGTATTCAAAATAACGAGCTAAGCGTTCAGGTGCCGGTGCGCTTGTCGTTGCCGAAGCGGCGGACGACACGGCGTTCGACCACTACCGAGCGCTGCGCACCCTGTTCGCCGGCGATCACGCGGGTCGAGGTGATGCGGCTGTTGGTGCGAACCTGTTTCTTGACCTCGGCCTGGACGACATCGAGCGGCATTCCCATCAGGGCTGCGGCGATCTCGGCCTGCTGCTCCTGATCGTCGGTGATGCCGACGGCGGCGAAGATCGCCTCGTCCAAAGTCGGGGGATCGTGGCGCACGCGCCGCGTGCCATATTTGGTATTCCAGTCTGCGTTCATAACGGCCTCGTTTCGATGCCGGGATACCTAGTGCCGTCCATGTTGCATTGCAATATGAAATCGGTGTGGCATCTCAGCTATGCACGGGTTGGGTGTCAGGGTGGTGACGCGACAGCGGCAACATCCTCAACCCGCCGTTGTGGCCAGCGTTTCAGCGCCGCATGACCCGCTTCCGTCAGCCCGTAGACTCCCCGCTCGATGCGTTCGAACCAGCCATACACATTGTTAAGCATGATCTTCCCGGCATCGGGACAGCGTTGGCGCAATTCGCTCACCCGCCGCGGGCCCGCCGCGAGTTCCGAGGCGCATGCCAGCGCCTGCTGCCGATAGGCCGTCATGATCGGCGCGCGGGTGCTGCCGCCCAGCACCGGATCGCCCCGGCGGCGCTGATGCTCTGCGACGAGGCGCGAACGGACCTTCGGCTCGCGGCGTGGGGCTGCCGTCGGCGGCTTCACCAGCACCTCGACCTGACCGCGGTCGGTCACCCCGAGCATGCCGAAGCCGAGGCGGCGACAGAGATTGCGATAGCGTGCGTCGGTCTCGCGTCCCTTGCCGCGCACTGACATTTTTGCGGCAATCCAGACGTCGTCGCCGGCCGGTGCGCGATCGACTGCCTGAAGGATCAGCTCGAGATTGAAGCTCAGCTTGAGCTCGCCGATCACCACCACCGGCGGATCGCCGGCGCTGAGGCCCACGAGATCGCAGCCGCCGATCTCGCCCTTGACCGTGAAGCCGAGCTCTTCGAGGAACCGTTTGACAGGCAGGTAGAGCGTGGTTTCCAAAGGAGGCTTCCGAGTATCACGTCCGATCGGGGAATCAGTTGCGGGCAGTGTAGAGCTTTCCTGGCTTCGATAGAATCGGAGCCGGCGCAGAGACAAGCAAACCGGTATGCAACTACACCCGCCCGCCGACTGGGATCAGCGCGCCGGTGACGCCGCTGGCGGCATCGCTGGCGAGGAACAGGATGACTTCGGCGAGCTCCTGCGGTGTCACCCATTTGGCAAAGTCGGCTTTTGGCATGTCGGCACGGTTGGCCTTGGTGTCGATGATCGAGGGCAGCACCGCGTTCACGGTCACCTTGCCTTTCCACTCGCTCGCCAGCGCCTCGGTAAGACGATGGACGCCGGCTTTCGACGCTGCATAGGGGCCCATGCCGGAGCCGGCCTGAAGCGCACCCATGGCGCCGATATTGACGATGCGGCCGGCCTTGGACGCGGCCAGATGGGGCAGCGCCGCGTGCGAGGCGTTGAGAGCCGTCAGCAGGTTGAGCGCATGCATGCGCTGCCATGTCTTCACGTCGCCGTCGCCGACCATCTCGAAGGCGAAGCCGCCGGCGATGTTGATCAGCGCATCGAGCTTGCCGAAATGCTTCGCCGCCGCCTCGACCGCCGTCTTTGCTTGTGCTGCGTCGGACAGATCGACGCCGCCGATCTCGATGCGCTCGGGCATTGCGGGGATCTGCGACGGCGCATGGTCGATGCCGGCAACGCGCGCGCCGCGTGCCAGTGCGGTCTCGGCGACCACCTTGCCGAGCGAGCCGAGTGCGCCGGTCACCACAACGACTTTTCCCTGCACGAGACTCTCCGTCCTTCACCTGTCGCCGACTATTGCGCGGCCCGAATTGGACTTGCAATGGCGGCCGGCTCCAAATTGGGCTAAGATGCAACTTTAGATCGTGGAGGAGGCTGTTTCATGACCGACAATTTGCCGACCCTCGAGTTTCCTGCTGCGATCGTTGATTTGCAGTATCCGCTGCCGAACTTCAGGAAGGCATTGAGCGGAAGGGGGCCCGTGCGCATCGTGGCGATGGGGTCATCTTCGACGGCCGGACTTGGCAACGTCGTCGCATATCCTGCGCGGCTCGAGTTGTATTTGAGAACGCACTACAAGGATGACGATCCCCATCGGGACATCCGGATCGACGTGCTCAACCGTGGCAAGGGCGGCGAAGAGGCGCCGCAAGAAGTGGCTCGGTTCAAAGACGACATCTTTGCCGACAATCCTTCGCTGGTGCTCTGGCAGGTCGGAACCAACGCCGTGTTTCGCAGCAACGAATTCGACTTCGATGAGGTGGTGGCTAAGATCACCGAGGGATTGGCCCGCCTGCGCGATCATCCGGCCACAGATGTCATTCTTATCAACCCGCAATACGTCACGGCCATGCTCGGCGACAATGCCAAGCTCTCGGAGAAGATGGTCTCGGCCATCCGGGCCGCCGCGCAAGAGGCCAAAGTCAATTTGTTCCAGCGCTGGGCCCTGATGCGGCACTGGAACGAGCACAACAACGCCTCGCTTGAGCAACTGCTCGCGCCGGACGACGAGTTGAAGCTGCACCAGAGCGACTGGAGCACCATGCAAGTCGCGCGGGCTCTGCGTTCGGCGATCCTAACGGCGACCGGTGCAACGCAAAGATGCCCATGCCTGATTACGACTTGAGATAGCGCTCCTTGAGCGCGCTCCGCTCGGCCGCGCCGAGCTTGAGCCCGTCGCGCAGATAGGTTTCGAGATCGCCATATTCGGCGCCGACAGCTTCGAAAGCTGCGGCAAGGTACGACGCCTCTACGCTACCGATGGCATTGCGTACGTCTTCGGGCAGATCGGTGGCAGCCGTCGCATCGCGCTTGTAGTGCTGGTTGGTCAGCAGATAGTCCTCGGCAATGACGTCATCCGGCACGCCAAGCGCATGCAGGATCAACGCGCTGGCAAAGCCGGTGCGGTCCTTGCCGGCGGTGCAGTGAATGACCAGCGGCGCGCGGTCCTCCAGGAGATGCCCGAACAGGGTGCGGAAACTGGCTGTGTTGTGGCGGACATAATTGCGATAGGACTCGCGCATGAGCTCGAGCGCGACCGGCGCGGTCAGCCTGCCCCTGGCGAGCTCGCCGCGCAGCGCAGCCACGACCGTCGGCTCGATCGGCAGCGAATGCACGGCGATCTCGTTGATCACGCAGACGCCCGCCGCGCGCTCCTCGACACCGCGAAAATCGAAGGCGCTGCGCACGCCCAGCGCGCGGACGATCTCGACATCGGCAGCAGTGAGCTGGCCGAGATGGTTGGAGCGGAAGATGTGCCGCCAGCGCGTGGTACGGCCATCTGCGGTCGGATAGCCGCCGAGGTCGCGAAAATTGCTGGCGCCCTGCAGGGCGAGATGGCGGGCAGGGGCGTCTTGTCCGGAGTTGCCTTGCGGGGACTTGTCTTGCATGAGATCAGCTTGCGTTATGGTTCCATTGGACGCACGACGGGCGTCCTTGAGATCTATTACAGGGGGCGATCATGGGCCGGCACAAGGCCATTCTTTTGACGGTCGCCATGCTGGCGGGCGCAATGATCGGAGCGCGGCAGGCCGATGCGCAGACGTTCCGGACCTATCGGTGCGTCGATGGTACGCAGTTCATCGTTGGGTTTTATGATGCCGACAAGCGCGCCTTCCTCCAGATCGACGGCGAGCCTGTTACGCTCGCCAAGCGGATCACGGTCTCCGGCGCGCGCTATTCGGGGGCGGGGATCACGCTGGTGATCGGCAAGACCGGCAGCACCACGGTCAAGCATCTGAAGCGGCCGGTCACGGCCTGCGCGGGCATCTGAACGGCGGCATTTCCACAAAAATCAGAAAGGGCCGAAACTTCGTTGTTTCGACCCTTTTTCAAACTGACGCCGGACGCTTGAGAGGGCGCGGCGGTATTGAACCGAACGCAGGCATCAGCGATCCCATTTCGGCTTGGCTTCATCGACTGCTTCCTGATGGTACCAGCTGCCGCTGCAAATCGTCTCGTTCGCGGGGAGCGAGGCGTGGTTGGCGGGAAGGCGGGTCTCACCGTTGCGGCGCCCCCCGAGAGCCGAGCGGCCCCCGACAGGGAATTGATAGATCTGTGCAGATCCGTGACTCAGTCCATTGTTCATCATTGCGGTATCTCCCGAGATCGCAGCGCTGGGCCTCCATGGTGCGCCCGACTCGTTGGCTTGTGGTTACTGGAATCCCCATATCGGCCGTGCATTCCGAAATGCAAAGTGCTGAAAAGGAAATCAGCCTTGGCCTATTTTGTAGGCAGACTGCATTCTGCTTCCTCTGAGGCAGCGGTCGGGTGGCTAACGCGTGGGCCATTGCGAAGGTTGCGGGCGACGGGCACAGACTTGGCGAATATTGCCGGACGTTGATGCGCGTTTAGTCGGCAACCTCAGGCGCCAGCCTGCCTGCTCCAGAATCGGGCGTTTTCCGCGGGATTTTTGCGGTGCAGCTTCACGCAAAGGTGCGCCGCTATGACGCACGGCGGACTGGATGACCCGCCGGGTGGGAGCGGAGGCCGGTTGCGGTGGAAAACCTCCCGCGCTGCGGCCTTTTGGCACGTTAAATGCTTGGAAAGGGTCGGCCGATGTTGGCCGGGTAAACAATCGTGCGGGGGCCTGCGGCCCCCACCTTTCGCATCATCTACAGAGAGGCTCAATGACCAAGTATAAGCTCGAGTACATCTGGCTCGACGGATATACGCCGACTCCGAACTTGCGCGGCAAAACTCAGATCAAGGAATTCGCGTCGTTCCCGACGCTCGAGCAGCTTCCGCTCTGGGGCTTCGATGGCTCCTCCACCCAGCAGGCTGAAGGCCACAGCTCCGATTGCGTGCTGAAGCCGGTCGCGGTGTTCCCGGATGCCGCCCGCACCAACGGCGTGCTCGTGATGTGCGAAGTCATGATGCCGGACGGGAAGACCCCGCACTCGACCAACAAGCGCGCCACCATCCTCGACGATTCCGGCGCCTGGTTCGGCTTCGAGCAGGAATACTTCTTCTACAAGGACGGCCGTCCGCTCGGTTTCCCGGCCTCCGGCTATCCGGCCCCGCAGGGTCCGTACTACACCGGCGTCGGCTTCTCGAACGTCGGCGACGTCGCCCGCAAGATCGTCGAAGAGCATCTCGACCTCTGCCTGGCAGCCGGCATCAACCATGAAGGCATCAACGCGGAAGTCGCGAAGGGCCAGTGGGAATTCCAGATCTTCGGCAAAGGCTCCAAGAAGGCCGCTGACGAAATGTGGATGGCCCGCTACCTGATGCTGCGCCTGACCGAGAAGTACGGCATCGACATCGAGTTCCACTGCAAGCCGCTCGGCGACACCGACTGGAACGGCTCCGGCATGCACGCCAACTTCTCGACCGAGTACATGCGTACGGTCGGCGGCAAGGAGTACTTCGAGGCGCTGATGGCGGCCTTCGACAAGAACCTGATGGACCACATCGCCGTCTACGGCCCGGACAACGACAAGCGTCTGACCGGCAAGCACGAGACCGCGCCCTGGAACAAGTTCAGCTACGGCATTGCCGATCGCGGTGCTTCGATCCGCGTGCCGCACTCCTTCGTCAACAACGGTTACAAGGGCTATCTGGAAGACCGTCGTCCGAACTCGCAGGGCGACCCATACCAGATCGCTTCGCAGATCCTGAAGACGATCGCCTCCGTGCCGGCCGACAAGAAGGCCGCCGCCTAAGATCCTCCCGGCCCGGGCTGGGGGGCTGGCCCGGGTTGGACTTCGATCCGCCGAAGCCGAAAGGCTTCGGCGGATTTTTCATTCTGATGACAGCCGTTGCGGAGACTCCTCGGACCTCATGGCGGAAAACTTGTCCTTCGCCGCCGAAAGCGGGATAGAGTGCGTCTGGGTGCGCGCAAGGCCGGGGACGGCTGGTGTTTGAAGGCTTCTACAAGGTGAGATTTCAGCTCGGCGACACGGTCGGCCGAAGCGTGATGCATGCCGGCAACGGCAAGATGCTCGGCGGCAATTCGGCCTTCGCCCATATCGGCACCTACACGAAGACCGAAGGAGGCGTCGATGTCGTGATCGACACCGTCCGCCACAACCCCGATCCGAACTATCGCGCCATGGCGGGCACGGACGATGCGACCCTGCTCGCCAAGGGATGGGCCGACGGCGATCTCTATCGCTTCAAGGGCGAGCTCAAGGAGCTGCCCGGCGTACCCTTTCAATCGTTGATGACGCCGATCACCGAGGACGAGATGCCGATCGCCGGCGGCGTCGGCGAGGCCGGCATCGCCGACGGGCTCTACTCGGCGCATCTGCGCATGCTCGATGGCGTCGACGGCGGTCTCACCGGCGTGATGCTGCTCAACAAGGGCCGCATCCTCGGCGGCGATGCATCGTTCTATTATCTCGGCAGCTACACCGCCGCCAACGGGCGCTGGAAGGGCCAGATCCTCAATCAGGAGCACACGCCGGCCAAGGACGATCCGATCTTCGGCGGCCACGAGGTCGGCATCGGCTTCTCCGGCACTTATGATGCCGAGCAGGCAGTGCTGGAGGCAACGGCGCTCGCCGGCAAGCGCAGCCTGCGCCTGACCGCCGCGCTCAAGCTGATGCACCGCGCCTGATCGCCACGGGAATTGCTGATGGAAAAGATTCGCATGCTTTCGACGCTCGGCCTGATGGGCGCGATGCGCAGCCTGTCCTCCGCCTACGAGACCGCGACCGGCGTCCACATCGACGCCGATTTCGCGCCAACGTTGGCACTGCTCAAGCGGTTGCGCGACGGCGAGGCCGCCGATCTCGTCATCCTCACCCGCGAAGGCCTCGACGAGATGATAGGCGAGGGCCGCGTCGTCGCAGGGAGCGCGGCCGATCTCGCGCGCTCCTTCGTCGGCGTCGCGGTGCGGGCAGGGCAAGCACATCCCGACATCGCCACGGAATCCGCACTGCGCAACACGCTGCTCGCGGCGCGGTCCGTGGCCTATTCGCGGCTGGGCGCGAGCGGGGTCTATTTCGCCCGGTTGATCGCGCAGATGGGGATCGCGGCGGAGATCAACGCCAAAGCCACCATCGTCGAGCAGGGCTTTACCGCGGAGCGGCTCGTGAGCGGCGAGGCTGACCTCGCCGTGCAGCAGATCAGCGAGCTGAAGCAGGTCGAAGGCATCGAGCTGGTCGGCCCGATTTCGCACGATCTGCAAACGCCGGCTGTGTTCTCCGCCGGCAGGATGACAAGCGCCGAGCACGCCGACGCCGCGGATCGGCTGCTGCGCTATCTGGCATCGCCCGAGGTCGTCCCGGTGCTGCGCCAATCGGGACTCGAGCCTTGAATTTGCCGGGACTGCGAAGCAACCTGGTGTCCATGCGAACTTTCCTCGTTGCCATCCTTCTCACGCTAGCGGCACCGTTATCGGCGCATGCGCAATCGGCCGATCTCGTCCTATGCGACCGCGTCGCCGCCGATCCCAGCGATCCCGACAAGCCGGCCGATATGAGGGGCGTGACGGAGATTGCGGCCTCCGACGTTGCGACCGCCATCAAGTTCTGCAAGCAGGCTGCGCCATCATCGCGGCGCGCGATGTTCGCGCTCGGCCGCGCCTATGCGGCCAACCGGCAGACGGCGGAAGCGATGGCTGCCTGGCGCAAGGCCGCCGACAAGGGATCGAGTGCGGCGATGGTCGAGCTCGGTGTGGCCTACGGCACCGGCTCCGGCGTCGCCAGAGATGAAGCGCAGGCGCGCAAACTGTTCGAGAAGGCGGCACAGGCCGGCAATCCCCGCGGCATCAGCAATCTCGCCGCGCTCGGCGGCACCGGCGGTGCCGCGCCGGCCGATCCAGCACAGGCGCGCGCGTTGCTCGGCAAGGCCGCCGAGACCAATGCGGAGGCGCAGTATCAGCTCGGCATGATGCTCTCCGAAGGCACGGGCGGGGCAAAGGACGACGCCGCGGCGCGCGCGCTGTTCGAGAAGGCGGCGGCGCAAAACCATCCCGGCGCGCTGGAGCGGATGGGCGCCTTCGCGCAGGAAGGCCGCGGCGGGCCAAAGGACAAGGACGCCGCGAAATCCTATTACGAGCGCGCCGCGGCGCTCGGCGATGAGGATGCCAAGCAGGCGCTGGAGCGGCTGCGCTGTCCCTATGCGATCAAGGACAAGCAGGGCAAGCTCGTCACCACGCTGTGCTTCTAAAGCGCGATGAACGCGCTTTAGGTTTATAAAACCGCCGCGCACTTTTCCGGATCATGCTCTAGCTTCACTTGTAGGAGTAGGCGACGTTGTTGCGGGCGTCGCGATAGCTCGTCTCGAGAAAATCCGGATAGTGCGCGGAGGCCATTGCCACCGCGCGGACGACGCAGTCCCAGAAATCGCCGTCCCAGCTGAAATGCGTGAAGGTCGCGTCCTCGAACCTGACGGCGGTGATGATGGCCCGCCTGATCGCAGTGTCATCGGCGCCGGGATGAGCACGCTTCACATAACCGAACGTCGGTCCCTTATGGGCGTGGTCGCGATCCCGGCGGTACTTCGCGCTGCTCCGCTCCGGCGTGAGGGTGCGGTTGACGCGGACCTCTGCGGCGGTCGGGCGCCCCTCGATCGAGTCCAGCTGATAGCGTCGGAGCCAGAGCTCGAACGCGGCATCGAGCAGCGGCAGCTTCGCCGCGCTTGCGATGAGGGTTGCGATCTGCGCCTCGGCTGATGGCTCCATTTGATCCATGCTGCTTTGTCGTGCGCCTCAGCCGGCGGGTTCGAAGCCGGCTTTGGTCAGTGCATAAGGGCCGTTCGCGACCCGGCCAAAACAAAAAGTCGAAAAACAACCCCATGCACAGTAGCCAAGTAGTTGAAATCACAGCTCTGCAATGCTGTTGAAATCGCCACCTACGGAAATGCCGAAATCGGTTGCGCCGTCGGGCAAAACAGGCGCATGATGGCATCATTGCAGGGTGTGGCTTCGCGAATGGCCCTGCGCGAAAAAGCGCGATGGCCTTGATGCGATGGCGGTGCTAGGTAGCGCGTGCTTTCCTTCTGATTTTGCGGGTCACTTGCGTTGCTGGACGGGCTCTACAAGGTTGAATACGGCGTCAACGATGCCTTCGGCCGCAGCATCATGTGCATGCATGAGGGCAAGCTGCTGGGCGGCAATTCGGCCTTCGCGCATCTCGGAAGCTATTTCGAGCGCGACGGCGAGATCATCGCCGAAGTCATCACCGAACGGCATAACGACGATCCCAACTACCAGCCGCTGATGGGGGCTGACGTCGCCTCGATCGGCGCACGCGGCCGGCTCGTCGGCAACCAGATCCGTCTTGCGGGCAGCGCGGACACGATGCCGGGCGCCGGCTTCTGGGCCAATCTCACGCGGCTCGATGACGAGGGGTTGCCGCCGCAGGGGACGGTTGGTCCGGGCGGGGTCGTGAACGGGCTCTATGCGATCCATCTGCGCGCGCTCGACGGCGTCGATGCCGGGCTCTCCGGCGTCATGCTGCTGATGGACGGCCGCATCCTGGGCGGAGATGCGTTCTTCTACTACCTCGGCTCCTATTCCTCGGCGGACGGCCGCTGGAAGGGCGAGATGCTCAACCAGGAGCACACGCCGGCGAAAGGCGAGAACCCCGTGTTCGGCGGCAACGAGGTCGGGATCGGCTTCTCCGGAACCTGCACCGCCGACAGCGGTGAGCTCGAAGGCATCGCACTTGCCGGCAAGCGCAGCCTGCGGCTGGCGGCCTCGCTCAAGCTGATGCGGCGGGCGTAGGGCGGTTGCTTAGAATTCTGGGTGTCCGCTTGCGAAGGTAGAGCAGGCCTGACGTGCGACTTGGGCCGATATCGGCAAGTGACCCAACTACGACATTGAGTCGTCAGCGGATGCTTAGAAGCGCGGGGCGATCCGATACTGTGTCGGCTCTTCAGAGCGTTCTCTTTCCAATGGACTACGGGTGTTCCGTTCAATTTGGGCAAAAAAGAAGACGGTGCCTCCAAATGTTGACGAGACAACAAATCCTAGAATAGCGCCAATGATAACCCCTAACACGACTCCAGTAGTCGCTACCTGGCCCATGCCTTGCAACCGGATGTCAACGTTGGGAGAAATTCCGAAAATGCTCGACCAAACCGCTCCAGACGCTGCACCATAAAGTCCTCCGACAATCGTGCCGAAAAGTATCGAGAGCACCGCCATTGCTTCGACAATCCCCATCACCAACCTTCGAAAAGAAGTCATTTCACCCCTCCAGCTTGTGCTCCCATCCTACGGCGAAACAATCGAGCAGCAATACATTTGCTCGCCCATTATCGCAGCCTGCCGAGCCACAGCGCGGCGAGCGACTGGCGACTGCGCACAGCGAACTTGGCGTAGATCGACTTGACGTGGAAATGCGTGGTGTTCGGACTTTGGTCGAGCTTCTGTGCGATCTGCTTTTCCGTGTCCCCGGCGAGCAGTCCGAGCAGCACCCGGCGTTCAGCGGGTGTGAGGGGCGCGTTGGCGATGAGCAGTCCGTGGCTGAGCAATTGTTGACGGTGAAACCATCTCAAGGCGCGCATCACGAAGCCCAGACGCTGGCCGTCCTGTGCCGTAAAGCGGGGTTGCTGCGCATCACGAAATACGAACAGGCGAATCCTCAAATCGTCATTGAGCGCAATGCGCACGGAAATGCTGTCGGCGAAGCCGACATCCAGATAGTGCCGCCGATAGTGCTTGCCCTCGAACCATTCCGGCGGCAGCGTTTCGAACAGCAGGCGGACGCGGAACGGCTCATCGCCCGACATTGACAGGATCTGCGACAGGTCGACGTCGTCGGACCAGAGCGTATCGTACTGCTTCTGCACGGATGCCGCGACCGCGGGGATCGGGTCCAGCACCCTGACGAAGCGCGGACGCCAGCCGAGCAGGGGATCGGCCCGCTTCGGCGAAGGCAATCGCACGACCACGCCCCACAGCACATTGCGTGCCGACAACATGGTTCGCAGTGCGGACATCAGGTGGGTCAGCGCCGCATCACCATCGGCAACCGAGAAGTCGGCCAACTGATCCCAGAGCGCATAGATTTCTTGATTTTGCGGATCGATGGGATCCGTGGAGAGAAGCATGTCATTCCCAGTGCGCGTGCAGAGTTTCTCCGACCTCAGAGGTCGCCGACCTGCGCGGGCATACATAAAGCACGGCGAACCACCTTTCTAGGTAGTTCTCAGACCTATCCAGCGGCGCGATATTCGGCGGCGTGACTGGGAAGACGGATTCTCTCAGCGTAGCGACATTGGGAGATCAGCGATGCGTACGACGACGGGCGCGCCCGGCTTAGATGGCCCGGCGAAGGCCGGACGGACAGGCGATGGCCCGACCCTTTCTTCGTCCTCTCAGGCGCTATTCCGGCACTCGCAGCTTCCACCGGCCAAGGTGCCGGCGGTGGAGCAATGAAGTGAAGAATCTGCCTGCCCGTCGACAGCGCCGCGAGCTTCTAATGCGATCAGCTCTCCTGAGCGGCACGGCTTATGCCCTGATCGGTTGCACCTGTGCGCACGCCCAGACGGTCATCAATGTGTCCGACAGCGCCGGCCTGTCGGCGGCGATCGCGCAGGCCGACAGCAATGCCAGCGCGAGTTATGTCATCAATTTCCAGAACAACATAACGCTGACTGGCGCAGCGGCCGACACGCTGAGCGCCTTCAACACCACCAGCAACGTCACGGTGAATGGCGGCGGCTTCAGGCTGGACGGCGGTGGTGTGCAGCGCGGGTTCTTTGTCTACGCAGGCACTGTCGCCGTCAACAATCTGACGATCCAGAACACCCAGGCGCTCGGCGGCAATGGGGGCACCATTGGATTCGGTAGCGGGGGCGGCGCTGGCGGACTCGGTGCCGGCGGCGCGCTTTTCGTGGCGAGCGGCGGCCATGTGACCGTGAGCAACGTCGTTCTTTCGGGCAACAACGCAACGGGCGGCGCCGGCGCTGTCGGCGGTCACGGCGTGCCGGGCGCAGGAACGGCCGGCGGCGGAGGCGGCGGTCTCGGCGGCAATGCAGGGGGTGGGGCCGGTGGCGGTGTCGGACGCGGCGCCGATGGCGACACAGGGGTCGGAGGTGGAGCGGGCATTGTCGTGGGCGCGGCAAGTGGCGGACAAGGTTTCGGCGGTTCCCCCGGTGGCATTAACGGCGGAGGTGCCGGCGATGGAGGCGCCGGCGGGATCGGTGGAAGTCCTATATTCAGCAATGGCCAAGGCGGATTCGGCGGCGGCGGCGGTCATAGCGCTGCGGACGACAGAGGCGGCACAGGGGGATTTGGCGGCGGCGGCGCAGGGGGGCACTCGATAGCGGGCCATCAGGGAGGCGCTGGTGGCGTTGGCGGCGGCGGCGGCGGCGGCGGCGGGGCCGACCACTTGGGTGAGGTGGCCGGAACGGGCGGGAGTAGAGGATTTGGCGGTGGCGGCGCCGGAAACGGCAGCAGCATCGCGGCGAACGGTGGGAGTGGCGGAGGCGGCGGCGGAGGCGGCGGTGCCGGATTGGGCGGCGCGCTGTTCGTTCAGGAGGGCGGCTCGCTAACGATCGCCGGCGCGTTCAACGTCAACGGCGGCAGCGTCGCCGGGGGAGTCGGCGGCGCCGGCGGCAACGGTTTTGGCGGCGTGGACAATGGCACGGCGGGTAGTGGCGGTTCTGCCTTCGGAGCCGGCATCTTCCTTCAAGGCAACGGCATCCTCAACTTCCAGCCCGGCGGCGGTGCGACGCAAACGCTTTCGGACGGCATCGCCGACCAGACCGGTTCTGGCGGCACGGGTGTCGACGCCGGAACCTGGGGACTGAACAAGAACGGCGTCGGCACGCTGGTGCTCTCGGCGGCCAGCACCTATAGCGGCGCAACGATAGTAGACGGCGGAACGCTGCGCGCCGGACATGCCGCCGCGTTCGGGACCAGCGACCAGTTTTCGGTCGCGGGCGGCGCGACGCTGGATTTGAACGGCTTCAACCAGACATTCGCCGTTTTGCAAGGCGCCGGCACAGTGACCGGCGCCAACAGCACGATCTCCGGCATCTTTGCGCCTGGCAACGGCACGCCAGGTTCGTCGATGGCGATAACAGGCAATCTCGCGTTCCAGGCGGCCGCGCAATATCTGGTCCAAATCGACCCCACGACCGCCTCTTTTGCGGTCGTCAACGGTACAGCGACGCTTGGCGGCGCTGCGGTGGGCGCCAGCTTTGCGCCCGGGACCTATGTGCAGAAGAAGTACACCATCCTCACCGCGACCGGTGGCGTCGGCGGTACCTTCGGTGGCGTGATTACTTCCGGTGCGCCATCGAACTTTTCTTCGACGTTGAGCTACGATGCCAACAACGTCTACCTGGACATGGTGCTGAGTTTCGCCATTCCAGGCGGCCTCAACCCCAATCAGCAGGCGGTCGGCGACGCGCTGACGAAGTTCTTCAACACCACCGGCGGCATTCCCGCAGTGTTCGCAAACATGTCGCCGAAGGGGCTCTCGCAGGCGGCCGGCGAGACCGGAACGGGATCGCAGCAATCCACGTTCAACGCGATGAACCAGTTCATGGGCGTCATGACCGACCCGTTCATTGCCGGGAGGGACGAAGGCGCGAACACGCCCGGCACGGCGCCAGGTTACGCCGACGCGGAAGCGCTGGCGCATGCCGCGAAGAAACGCAATCCGAGCGATGCGCTGGCGGCGATTTACACCAAGGCGCCAGCTGCGGTGCCATTCCAGCAGCGCTGGAGCGTATGGGCGGCCGGCTTCGGCGGCTCGCAAACGACGGATGGCAACAACGTGACCGGCTCCAATGCGGCGACGTCGCAGGTCTATGGCACAGCTGTTGGCGCCGACTATCGCTTCTCGCCGTTTACCATCGCCGGCTTCTCGCTGGCCGGCGGCGGCACCAGTTTCAGCGTCGCCAATAACGGCACCGGGCGTTCCGACCTGTTCCAGGCCGGCGCGTTCGTTCGGCACACTATCGACGCCGCCTATGTCTCCGGCGCGCTCGCCTATGGCTGGCAGGACGTCACCACCGATCGCACCGTTACCGTCGCCGGCATCGATCGGCTGCGCGCGCAGTTCAACGCCAATGCCTGGTCGGGCCGCGTCGAGGGCGGCTACCGCTTCGTGGCGCCCCTGATCGGCGGAATTGGCTTCACGCCCTACGGGGCGGGCCAGTTCACCACGTTCGAACTGCCGGCCTATGCGGAAGGTGTCATCTCGGGCAACAACACCTTTACGCTCGCTTATACGGCGAAGAGCGTGACCGACACCCGCAGCGAACTCGGCGTGCGCGCCGACAAATCCTTCGCCATGCAGAGCGCGATGCTGACGCTGCGCGGCCGCGTGGCCTGGGCGCATGACTTCAGTTCCGACCGCGGCATCGGTGCGACGTTCCAGACGCTGCCGGGCGCCAGCTTATTCGTCAACGGCGCCCCGCAGGCTAGCGATTCCGCGCTTCTCACCGCATCCGCCGAAACCAAATGGATGAACGGCTGGTCGACCGCCGCGACTTTCGACGGCGAGTTCTCCAACGTGACGCGCAGCTACGCCGGCAAGGGCGTGGTGCGATATGTGTGGTGAACTCCTCGGGTGGCAGCGGTGCCGTCGGAAACGATCAAGCCGCGCCATGACATGATGACGCTCGGCGTGGAAGACAAGTTTGATTGAACGCCGTTCGCGGACCGGACCACTTCGACGTCGTCACGGCGCCGGACACGCCGCTCCGGTCTTCACCCAGGCCTCGACCAGCGCGCCGGCCTGCTCTTGCGTGCCCGGGGCGGGCGTGCGGCCGAAGCCGGGCTTCCAGGCCCAGCCGACGAGGGTGTCCTTGCCGATATGGTCGATCAGGTCTTCCACCTTGCGCCCGCCATTGCGCGCGGGATCCCTGATCTGCTCGCAGATCTCGCCGACGGTCTTGCCCTCCCAGGCCATCTCGCGCGGGGCGAGATGCCATTCGGGATGGCCGGGCATGCGGCCGGGCTCGAAATTGGCCTTCTGGTGACAGGTGTTGCAGCGCATCGCCTCGAGCCCGTGGCCGTCAGCGCCGCGCGTGACCGGCGGCTGATGCAGGCGGGCATTGTCGCCCTGGTGCGGCCTGTCGCCGGCCGGATGACAATTGGTGCAGCGCGGATGCGTCAGCACCTTGCCGAGCTCGGTGAAGATTGCGGCCGAACGCTTGTCTGTGTCGCCGATCGAAGCAAAGCTCTCGGGTGAGGCGAGGGCGTAGCCTGCCGTCTCCGACGCCGCGTAGCCCGCACTGAGACTGCCGGCGAGGGCGGCGACCACGGCAATCATCTTGAACCGCACGTCGAAGATCATGATGCGTGTCACTTGGTGGCCATGAGGTAGCGCTTCGAGTCGGCGAGGATCACGTCGCGCACCGCCTCGTGATATTTGATGTAGCCGGTGCAGCGACAGAGATGGCCGTCGAGCGCATCCGCGATGGTCTGCTCCAGCGCCTCGCGCGCGACCGGTGTCCGCGACAGGCGCTCCAGCAAGACCTGGCCCTCATTGAGGAAGCCGGCGGTGCAATAGCCGCACTGAAAGGCGAAATGCGCGATGAAGGCCTTTTGCAGGGTCGAGAGCTCGCCGTCCCTCGCGTGCCCCTCGACGGTGCGGATCGACTTTCCGTCGAAATTCACGGCGGGCGCGACGCAGGTCGGGCTGGTGGTGCTGGTGCCGTCGGGCGCATCGATGATGACGGCGCAGCTCAGGCATTGCGCGGCGCCGCAGCCGAACTTGGTGCCGGTCATGCCCAGCATCTCGCGCAGAAAATCGTTCATCGAGAGATCTTCGCGGACGTCCATCGGGCCGTGCTTCTGGCCGTTGATGGTGAGGCTGAGGGTCGTCACGCGAGCACTCCCTTCAATAGGCTTGCGGTGACCGGCAGCGCGCGGAAGCGATGGCCGGTGGCGTCGTGGATGGCGTTGATCAGCGCCGGCACGATCGGGATCATCACGACCTCCGCCATGCCCTTCGGTGCTTCGTCTGCCGTTTGCGGCTTCAGCATCTCGATCTCGAGATCGCGGAGCGGCAGGTCAGAGCCGCGTGCGACCAGATAGCGCCCGAGATTCCATTCGCCGTTGCCCGGCCCGCCCTCGAACGGGGGCAGGGTTTCGAGCAGCGCGTAGCCGACGCCCATGGCGAAGCCGCCCTGGGCCTGGCCCATCACCACCTCGGGCACGAGCGCGGTGCCGCATTCGAGCACACTATAGGCCTTGGCGATGCGCAAGCTCCCGGTTGCGCGCTCGATCTCGACGCGAACGACCGTGCCGCACATCGAGGTGTAGGCGGTGCCGATCCGGTTGTTGTCGGTCGGCGGAAACTTGACGCTGGTGCGGTTGATCCGCTCGAACTTGCCGTTGCCTTTGCGGATCGCCAGCGCGTCGATGTCGGCGCGGTATTGCTCGCCGGACAGCGGAAAGCGTGCCCGCGACCACGCCCAGCGCGAGAAGCTGTGCGCGACCGCACCGGTGACGAAGCCGCGCGCGTGAGCTGTTGCCGCGAGCACGGGAAGGGCGAGCGGTTCGAGGCCGGGCATTGTGAGCTGGCCATTCTGCCAACTTGCGCTGGCCCATTGCCGCGCGCGCGGATCAGTCTTTGCGATGCGCCACAGCTCGAGCGCCGCCGGCCACAGGCCGAAGCGGAAAATCACGCGGGCGGCTTCCGCGGCGGAATGCGTGCCGACATGCGCGCCGATCGAGGAGCTTGTCGGCGAGCTGATCGCGGGCACCCAGCGCGGATTTTTCTCCGCGGCATCCTGGGTCTTCTGGTCCATGGTGGAGGGATCGCCTGATGTGACCAGCCCGAGCACGTCATAGCTGTCGACGCGGGCGACCGAGACCTCGTCGGCGATGGCGCCGAGATGACCGGCGACCCGGTTGGCCAGCGCCGTCCCGATGCCGTTGCCCATTTCGACATGATCGCAATAGATGACGATCTTGCCGTCAGGTCCAAGCTCCACGCGTCCGAGCGAGCCGTCCGCGCCGGAGCCATAGTCTTTCGTCACGCAGGCGACGCCGGTGCCGACCAGTCGATCCGATGAGGTCTGTTTGAACTGCGCCCGCTGCTGCCAGATCGGGTGCTTCTCGAGCTTGTCGAGGATTTCGGGCGTGCGCACCGAGACGATGTAGGGATTGCCCGTCATGGTCCGGCCGTTTTGCGGCAGCGCGTTGCGCCGCCGGAATTCGATCGGATCGCGTTTGAGCTCGGACGCGGCTTCGTCGATCAGGACCTCCAGCGCCGTCATGGCTTGCAGGATGCCGTAGCCGCGCATTGAGCCCGCGCTCACACCGCGCGAGTGCACCGCGACGGTCCTGACGTCGACCTTCGGAATGTCGTAGATGCCGATTGCACCGGTGGCTGCGACGACGGCGACGCTGGCCGAGAAATGGGCGAGCCCGCCGCCGTCGAGCACGTGATCGGCGGCGAACCCCTTGATCTTGCCGGTCGCGCGATCGATGCCGATGCGCGAGCGCATCTTGATCGCGTGGCGTTTGATGCCAGCCTGAAACTGCTGGTAGCGGTCATGCGCCAGCCGCACCGGCTTGCCAGGAAAGCAGACCGCCGCAAGCGCAACATAGAGAATAAAAGGCGTGTGATCGCGACCACCAAAGCCCCCGCCGACATGGGCGAACTGCGCGTTGATGTGCGCCGGCTTGTAGGGCGCGCGGGCCTTGCCGAGCAGATGCGCGATCGACTCCGCCGCCTCGTAAGGCGACTGGACGCCGAGCAGCAGTTCGAGATTGCCGCCCTTGCCGTCGTACCAGGCGAGCCCGCATTCCGGCTCCAGGAACATCGGGTCGACCGATTGCGTCTCGAACTCGCGGTCGAGCACCAGCATCGAGGCGTCATCCGCGGCAAGCTCGCCGCGGATCTGCTCGCCATATTTCGCCGCCTTGGCGTAATCCGCCGGCATGTCCTTCGCGAGCGGCGACCACACCGGCAGCGCCGCGCTCTGGACCTTCTTGGGCGAGACCCAGCCGGCCTGGAGCGGCGAATAGACATCCGGTTTGTCAGGTGAGGGACCGGCCACGCGGGTGAAGCGGAAGGCCCCGTAATCGGGGACGACGACGGGCCCGGTCTCCTCGCCGAACTGGACGAACGTGCCGTCGCGCAGCGCCAGACGCGCCTGGTCGAAGGCGTCGAACTTCTCGAAGATCAAAAGCGCGACCGGCTGTCCCAGATAAAGCGGCGTCTTGCCGATCGGACACAACAGGTCGCCCGCATAGAATTCCGGCACCTGTGTCCCGATCCGGTCGAGATCGGCGGCAGTCACCACCACCGACGGCTTGAGCGCGCCGCCGAGGCGGGCGAGGTCCAGCCCGGTATAGACATGCGTGGCGTCGTTGGCGCGGACCAGGATGGCGTGCGAGGTGGCCTGCGGCCAGCCGGGGAGATCGTTGGCGCGGAAGTCGGAGGCGTAAAGTTTTGCGCCGGTGACCTTGGCGACGCCGTCGACACGGCCGGCGCCCGTTGTCGCGGGATTGAACTTGCCGCGTCCAGGCAGCGTCTCGTGCGCTGCGAAGGGCACACCGGCCGCGGACGCCAGATGTGACAGGCTGACCGAGATGCCTCCCGCCGACAACCACTTCACGAACTCGCGTCGCGAAGTCCCCATGATCATATCCTTGTACAGAATTTCGAGAACATCGGGATGCCGTCAGCATGCGATGTCCGAAGGGCATAGGCGCGCGCCAGCGCGAATCCGTCACGATGCATCATGCGACGATAGAACGGGTGAGAAGGTTTACAACCGCTGAATGTCGTGCGCTCGCAGATCGAATTGTGGTTTCGTGCTTGCTTTAGAATCGAATCGAACGGAAGACGGTCCGGCAACAGGGGGGCGCAATTCAAATGCAGCAGGATCCGAACGGTGCGTCTTCAGTCACCAGGGCGATGGGTACGACGACATTGTCGCGCCGCCAATTGCTGGATTGCGGTCTCAAAGCCGGCGCGTTGTCGCTGTTCGCAGGTGCCGCAAATGCCCAGCACGCCATGCACGACCATGCGGGCACGTCCCACACCGCGGACATGTCGCCGAGCATGGGGATGGTCGCTGAAACGCCCGTTCCTGCCATGGACCAAGCGCTGGTCGAGCCCGAGGTGCGGCGGTCCGTCAATGGCGTGCTGAGCACGACGTTGCGCGTCGGCTATGCCTATCGCCAGATCGGCGGCGTCAGGCTCTATGTCAGATCCTATGAAGGCGGCAGCCCCGGACCGACCCTGCGCATGAAGCCCGGCGAAACCCTGCGCATCAAGATGATCAACGATTTGCCGCCGAACCGCGATGGATTGCCGGCCGACATCAGCCATCCGCACCAGTTCAACAACACCAATTTCCATTTCCACGGCGCGCATACCAGCCCGAGCGGGATTTCCGACAACGTCATGCGGTCGATGGCGCCGGGCCGCAGCTACAACATCGAAATCACCCTGCCGGCCGATCACACCAGGGGCACCTACTGGTATCACCCGCATCACCACGGCAGCGCCGACATCCAGATGTCCTCCGGCATGGTCGGCGCCGTCATCATCGAGGGCGATTTCGCCGAAATTCCCGAGATCGCTACGGCTCGCGAACGGCTCATGGTGCTCACCCAGGTGGTCTACGATGCCAACGGCATGGTCGAGAATTTCGAGACGCTGTTTCCCGAGACTGCCACGCGCTTTCTCGCCATCAACGGCCAGCGCCGGCCGATGATCGAGATGCGGCCAGGCGAAGTGCAGCGCTGGCGCATCCTCAATGCCGCCTATCAGGACGACATGCTGCTCGACCTGGAAAAGCACGATCTGCATGCGATCGCCTATGACGGCATCCAGCTCGGCGCCATGCAGCCGCTCAAGCAGGTCCTGATCGCGCCTGGGCAGCGCGCCGACATTCTGGTGAAGGCAGGCGCCCCCGGCACCTACGCCTTCAATGCCGCGCCCTACGACCAGGGGCATCCGTCGCCGGTGGGACCGCTGGCCCGGGTCGTGGTCTCAGGCGCGCCGATGGACATGAAGCTGCCGCGCACCCTGCCGCCGGCGCCGCTCGCGGCCATCAAGGATTCCGAGATCACCAACCGCCGCAAGGTGGTGCTGTCGGCCACCGCGCCAGAGGCCGATGCGGCCGGCCATTGGCAGGAATTCCAGTTCTTCGTCGACGGCAAGAAGTTCGACCCCAGCCGCATCGATCAGCGGGTCAAGTTGGGCGCGGTCGAGGAGTGGACCATCGTCAACACGCATGAGCATGATGACCACGTGTTCCACATCCATACCAACCCGTTCCAGGTGATCTCGGCCAATGGCAAGGCGCTGGCGGTGCCGGAATGGCGGGATTCCGTGATCGTGGAGCGCAAGGGCGGGGTGGTCGTGTTCCGCTCGCGCTTCATCGATTTCACCGGTGTCTACATGCTCCACTGCCACATGATGAACCATGAGGAGATGGGCATGATGCAGACCGTGGAGGTCTATAAGCCGTAAGCTGCGGGTCGAATTGCGGGAATTTGGCGGCGGGCAGGGCTGATCCGGGTCCGGCCGGGCTTCCCCTGACGGCCCGCATGGCCTATTGACGCTGCAACGCAACAATTCCCCCAAAAAGACCCCATGATCCGCCTCGACAACGTCAGCAAGCAAGCCGGCCACCAGATCCTGTTCATCGAAGCGTCCGCCGCCCTCAACAAGGGCGAGAAGATCGGGCTCGTCGGCCCGAACGGCGCCGGCAAGACCACGCTCTTCCGGATGATCGCCGGCGAGGAACTGCCCGATGAGGGGCAGGTCTCGACCGATCGCGGCATCACCATCGGCTATTTCAACCAGGACGTCGGCGAGATGGCCGGCCGCAGCGCCGTGGCCGAGGTCATGGACGGGGCGGGGCCGGTGAGTGCGGTCGCGGCTGAGCTGCACGAGCTCGAGACGGCGATGGCCGATCCTGATAAGGCCGACCAGATGGACGAGATCATCGCGCGTTATGGCGAGGTGCAGCACGCCTTCGAAGAGCTCGACGGCTACGCGCTCGACGGCCGCGCGCGCGAGGCGCTGTCCGGCCTCGGCTTCAGCCAGGAGATGATGGACGGCGACGTCGGCAAGCTCTCCGGCGGCTGGAAGATGCGCGTGGCGCTCGCCCGCATCCTCCTGATGCGCCCGGACGTCATGCTGCTCGACGAGCCCAGCAACCATCTCGATCTCGAAAGCCTGATCTGGCTGGAGAAGTTCTTGCACGATTACGAAGGCACGCTGCTGATGACCTCGCACGATCGCGAGTTCATCAACCGCGTGATCTCGAAAGTGGTCGAGATCGATTCAGGATCGCTCACCACCTACGCCGGCAATTACGAGTTCTACGAGCAGCAGCGGGCGCTGAGCGAGAAGCAGCAACAGGCACAGTTCGAGCGCCAGCAGGCGATGCTCGCCAAGGAGATCAAGTTCATCGAGCGGTTCAAGGCGCGCGCCTCTCATGCAGCGCAGGTGCAGAGCCGGGTGAAGAAGCTCGACAAGATCGAGCGGGTCGAGCCGCCGCGCCGCCGCCAGACCGTGGCATTCGACTTCCCGCCGGCGCCGCGCTCCGGCGAGGACGTCGTTGCGTTCAAAAAGGTGTTCAAGGGCTACGGCAGCAAGCGCATCTATGACGGGCTCGATTTCATGATCCGCCGCAGGGAGCGCTGGTGCGTGATGGGCGTCAACGGCGCCGGCAAATCGACACTGCTCAAGCTCGTCGCGGGTGCGAGCGAGCCGGACGAGGGCACGGTGGCGGTCGGCGGCAGTGTCAAGATGGGCTATTTCGCCCAGCATGCGATGGATTTGCTCGACGGCGAGCAGACGGTGTTCGAGTCACTCGAATACGCGTTTCCGACCGCGGGGCAGGGTTCGTTGCGCGCGCTCGCCGGCTGCTTCGGCTTCTCCGGCGACGACGTCGAGAAGCGCTGCCGCGTACTGTCGGGCGGCGAGAAGGCGCGCCTGGTGATGGCGAAGATGCTGTTCGATCCGCCGAACTTTCTGGTGCTGGACGAGCCGACCAACCATCTCGACCTCGCCACCAAGGAGATGCTGATCACGGCGCTGTCGGATTTCGAGGGCACCATGCTGTTCGTCTCGCATGACCGGCATTTTCTCAGCGTCCTGTCGAACCGCGTGCTGGAGCTGACGCCCGAGGGCATCCACCAGTTCGGCGGCGGCTACACCGAATATGTCGCGCGCACAGGGCACGAAGCGCCGGGGTTGCGGAGCTAGCATTCCGCTACGCCGCCTTGACGCGTTGCTGCCGCTCGCTACGCTGCTTAAAAAGGCGGGAGCGAAACAATCATGAAGCAGCTGCGCATCGGCGACATCACCATCGATGCAGTGATCGAGCGGGAAGGGCCGTGGCGGCGGCCGCAGGATTTTTTCCCGGCCTATGACGAGGGCGTGTTCAAGCGCCATCTGCCGACGATGGAGCCGGAGGTGTTCGACGCAGCGCACGGCGCGGCATGATGGTGATCACCTATCAGACGTTCGTTGTGCGCACGCCGCGCTACACCATTCTGGTCGACACCTGCACCGGCGAGGACAAGGGCCATCCGCCGCCGTTCGATTTTCCGGGCAAGGCGCGCTGGCGCAGCGAGCTGTTCGCGCTCGGCATCGGCTTCGACCAAATCGACTACGTCTTCTGCACGCATCTTCATATCGACCATACCGGCTGGAATACGACCTTGCGCGACGGCCGTTGGGTGCCGACGTTTCCGAATGCGAAATACGTCTTCCACAAGGGTGAATATGCGGCCTGGGAGGCCGAGCATGCCAAGGGCAGCAACCCGCCCGGCACCGTGTTCCGCGACAATTGCCTGCCGATCGTCGAGGCAGGCCAAGCGCTGTTGGTCGATGACGACTACGCGCTCGACGACACCGTCACGCTGACGCCGACGCCGGGGCATTCGCCCTGTCATTGCTGCGTGAACATCTTCTCGAAGGGGCGCCGCGCGGTGGTCGCCGGCGACCTCATGCACCACCAGATTCAGTGCCGCGAGCCGGACTGGTCGGCCAAGCCGGATTGGGATGCGAAGCAGTCGGCGGTGTCGCGGCGAAAGTTTTTTGCTTCCGTCGCCGATACCGACACGCTGATCCTGCCGATTCATTTTCCAACGCCGACCGTCGGGCTGATCAAGCCGCTCGGCGCCGCCTTTGACTACCATTTCAAGCGGGAGTAGGCGACCGCCTCGCCGTCATGGCCGGGCTCGTCCCGGCCATCCACGACCTTCTACGCGGAAACGAGAACGTAGATGCCCGGGACAAGCCCGGGCATGACGAGTTCGTGGAGGGACCGCACGTCGGACGGTCTAGTAACTGAAGAACATCCGCTGGATTTCTTTCGTGTCGGTCGTCTTGGTCAGCGCCAGCATCAGCAGAATGCGCGCTTTTTGGGGATTGAGCGTATCCGAGACGACGAAGTCGTGTTCGTCGTCCTTGGCCTCGCCGTTGCGCGCGACGATGCCGTTGCCGACACGGCTGCTGCGCACGATCACGACACCCTTCTTGCGGGCTTCGTCGAGGGCCGGCTCGACCGCGGGCCGAGCCAGGCTGCCGTCCCCCACGCCGGCATGCACGATCCCCTTGGCTCCGGCGGCGACAAAGGCGTCGATCGCGACCCGGTTCATGTTGGCGTAGCCGTAGACGATGTCGACTTGCGGCAGGACATCGAGGCCAGAGACGTCGAATTCGGAGTCTGCCGTGTGCCGGCGCGTCGATTGACGATAGAAGTACGGCTTGTTGCCCTGCATGTAGCCGAGAAAGCCAAGTTCCGGTGTCCGGAAGGTGTCTGCCGTCGAGGTGTTGTTCTTGGTGACATCGCGAGCCGCGTTGATCTGATCGTTGAGAGCAACGAGCACGCCCTTGCCGACGGCCTCGTCACTGCCTGCGAGGATCACCGCGTTGAAGAGGTTGATCGGCCCATCCGCGCTGATCGCTGTCGACGGCCGCATCGCGCCGACGACGACGACCGGTTTCTTGCTCTTGACGACGAGGTCGAGGAAATAGCTGGTTTCCTCGATCGTATCGGTCCCGTGCGTGATCACGATGCCATCGACGTCGTCCTGCGCGAGCAGCGTGTTGACGCGCTTTGCGAGCTTGAGCCAGTAGTCATTGTTCATGTTCTCGCTGGCGATCTGGAAAACCTGCTCGCCCTTGACGTTGGCCACCGTTTTCAGTTCGGGGACGGCATTCAGGAGGGTCTCGATGCCCACCGTGGCTGCGGTGTAGCCGACCACGGTGGTGCTGCTCGCCCCGCTGCCGGCGATCGTGCCGCCGGTTGCGAGCACCATGACGTTGGGCAGTCCCGGGCCCCGCGCGTTCGCGGCTTCAAGTCCGATGAGCAGCGCGAAGAGCAAGCTCATTGCCGCGATGAAGTGATGACGCACTCGAGGTTGCCACCTCTTGACGTCCCTTTCCTAGAAAGCCCTGTCGATGCGCCCCGCTTCGCTCAGCACCGCATGATCGGTCAGTCGAGAGCTCCTGTCTAGGGTGGCGACTTTCGGATGATTTGGTCTGGACGCCGGCATTGGAAGCACAAACGCGAATGGCCGGGACAAGCCCCGGCCATGACAGTGTTCGTTTGGCGATTGCCCGCTAAAGATGCAGCGAATTCGCGACGCCTTACGCGCCCATCTCGCACTTCTTCATAAAACTGTTCTTTGCGGCACCGGCGAGCGGCTTGCCCTCGGCGCTGACGGCCTTGGGCGCGCAGGCGTCGGCTTTGCACTTCTTCATGAACGAGGTCTTCGCGGCACCCGCCAGGGCCTTGCCGTCCTTGCCGACGGCCCTGCTTTCGCAGGTGTCGTCCGCGAAGGCCGAACCCGCTGCAAACGTGGCAACGATCGCAGCCAGGAAAATCCGCTTCATCATAATTGTCTCCCTAAACCAGAAATGGCGCGCGGATTGGAGCCGGGAATCGTGGCGCAATCAAGCTGGATGAGCGCCTGCCGTCCGGTCTTCCCAGCGATTTTCCGAGCGCGGGTGCGACAGGGCCCACCGCCTGCTGCACTGCTCGCTGACCGGGCCGGGCAATCCTGCTAGCTTCGGGCGAGTTTAGCCGGAGGGAGCATTGTGATGGAGACCCTGATTGCGAACATGCCGAATGCCGCTTCCGACCGGCATTCTCACCTGGTTCGGCCGCAAGAGATGGAATGGCAAAAGACGCGCTTTCCCGGCTGCGAGGCCAAGACGCTGCTGTTCGATCGCAGCAGCGGTCTGATGACGGCCTTGATGCGCTTTGCGCCGGGATCGGTGCTGCCCGATCACGAGCATGTCGGCGTCGAGCAGAGTTATGTCATCGAGGGCGCTCTCGTCGACAACGAGGGACCGGCCAGCGGCATCGCCTGCAAGGCCGGCGAATTCATCTGGCGCGAGGCGGGCAGCCGGCATGCTGCCTAGTGCCCGGAGGGCGCCCTGATCCTGGCGATCTTCCAGGTGCCGAACAAGTTCTTCGAAGCCGACGGCCGCGTCGTCGATGCCGCCGGTCAGGATTGGGACCAGACGTGGGGGCACACCGACGCGCAACGGGCGCGGAGCGCCCGATAGGCGGCTCTTCGCAGCTCAACGGCCGTCATCGATGCTTCTGACGAGCACGGTGACCTGAACGGCGATCAGCCGCCGCATCTCCTTGCCGCTTCGGGCGGTTTCGCGCAGCCCCCGCATGCCGAACACCAGGCATCGCGCCAGCACTTCCGGCTCGTCCGCTATCCCAGCGGCCTTCACCTGATCGCGGATGAGGTCGGCGACCAAACACTGGAAGTTGTCGTAGACCTTCCGAACCGCGGGGAAACGGAGGTCGAACAGATCTGCCGAATCGGGATGCGCCTCGATCAGGTCGAAGCCATGCGATCCCCAGGATTTACAGGCATGGAGCAGCTTGGCGTGAAGGCCGTCGAGGCGCGCGATGGCGGCCCTGATCTCCCGATGCTTCTGCTCGTCCATTCGCTGGATCACCGCCGCGAACACGGCATCCTTGTCGGGGAAGAGCAAATAGAGCGCCGGCCGCGACATTCCCGCCTTGGCGGCGATGTCGCCCATCGTCGTGCGGGCATGGCCGTAGCGGGAGAAGACTTCCGTCGCAGCCCCGACGGCGAGCTCTTCTTTCGAAATGCCGGAACGAGCCATGAGCCTCACGAGGGTCGGAACTGAACGTCGGCCATATTGACAAAATAACGATAATTGTCAATTTGCAGAAAGCTGCATGAGGCCATGAGAGGTTCTGCGAGATGAACGATGAAGCGCGATTGAAGACCTGGAACACCTATCAGGCGGCGTGGGGACCCATCGATGAGGACGAGCGGCGTCGGCTGCTCGAGCAAAGCGTTGCCGCGGACTGCGTGTATACCGATCCGGGCTCGCAGATTGAGGGACGTGACGCCTTGATGGCGCGCATTGGTCAAACCCAGCTCAAGTTTCCTGGCGCGCATTTCAGGAATGACAGCTTCCTCGAGCACCATGATCAGGGGCTTTTTCGCTGGACAATGTATGACGGCGCCGGTGACGTGTTCGTCACGGGCGAGAGCTTCGGCCGCTTCGGCGACGACGGCCGGCTCGTTCAGGCGACGGGTTTCTTCGAGGTGCCCGCTGCCAAGGTCTGACCGCTGGCCGGCGCGGCGGTCGACCCTGCCGCTCCCGACATCATACGCCCCGCGCGAGAAGCGCCTTGAAGTCCGCCCGTGCACGCCGCGCTTCGGCCCGCGCCACCTCGGAGGCGTCGCCGAGGCCGAAATAGCCGTGGATCAGGCCGGGGCCCTCATGATGCTTCACCGGCACACCGGCGGCTTCCAGCGCGCGTGCATAGGCGGCACCTTCGTCGCGCAGGGGATCGAACCAGGCGGTGGTGACGATCGCGGGCGCGACGCCGGCAAGCGACTTCGCGCGCAGCGGTGAAACGCGCCAGTCGGTGGCGTGCGAGGGATCGGCGAGATAATGGCCGCAGAACCACTCCATCACCGCGCGTGAGAGAAAGTAGCCTTCGGCATTCTCGGCGCGCGAGGGAAAGCGTGCGTTCTCGCGCGCGTCCGCATAACTCCCGAGGACGTCGGTCACGGGGTAGACCAGGAGTTGCGCCGCGAGCTTGATGCCGGCGTCGCGGCAGGCGATCGCGGTGGTGGCTGCGAGATTGCCGCCGGCGCTGTCGCCGGCAACGCCGAGACGTTTTGCATCGCCGCCAAATTCCGCAACGCGGCCAAACACGTCGCTGACCGCGGCAAAGGCGTCCTCGAACGCACCGGGAAAGCGCGTTTCGGGCGGGCGGCGATAGTCGACGGAGACGACGACCGCGCCGGTCTCGATCGCAAGGTTGCGTGCCTGCCGGTCGTGGGTCTCGAGGTCGCCCGCGACCCAGCCGCCGCCATGGAAGAACACCACGGTCGGCGCCGGCGTGGTGCCGATCCGGTAGACACGTGCATCGAGCGGGCCGGCGCCGCCTTTCACCTTGATATCCGAGACGATGTCGACCGGCGGCGGCGGTATGGCCGCGCGCGAGGCAGCCAGTGCGCGCAAGGAATCGCGGGCGCTCTGTGGCGTCATCGTCGTGTGATCGCGCATCGGCAGCAGCGGAATGATCTGGGCGATGACGGGATCGAGCGGTGCGGCCATCTTGGCTTTCATGGGGATCCTCACAGGGTTCTTGGTCTTGGTTGAGGGTTAGCATAGATTTTGCGCGCCGCATCGGCAACCGCTCGCATGTGGCAATGCCGGGAATGAACGGGCAGGGAGGTCTTGAGGTGGAATTCGAAACGCTGGTCCAGTCGCGCCGCAGCGTGCGTGGCTTCAAGAACGAGCCGGTGCCGCGCGCGGTGATCGAGGCGATCATCGACAGCGCCAAACGTGCGCCGTCGTCGATGAACACCCAGCCCTGGCATGTCCACGTGCTCACAGGCGGACCGCTGGAACAGCTGCGCCGCCGCAACATGGAGGAAATGGTCGGCGGCGCCAAGGTCAAGCGCGACATCGTCAGCCATGGCGAATATCAGGGCGTGCACCGCACGCGGCAAGTCGACGTCGCCAAGAAACTGTTCGGCGCGATGGGAATCGCGCGCGACGACAAGCCGATGCGGCAGGACTGGGTGCTGCGCGGCTTCCGCCAGTTCGACGCGCCGGTCTCGCTGGTCTTGACCTATGACCGCGTGCTCGATCCCGGCGCGGTCTGCCATTTCGATCTGGGCGCGCTCTGCTACGGCATCGTGCTCGCGGCCTGGGACCGTGGTCTCGGTTCGGTGATCAACGGGCAGGGCATCATGCGTTCCGACATCGTGCGCGAGGTCGCGAACATTCCGGAGGACGAGGTGATCATGACCTGCGTCGCGATGGGCTATCCCGACGACAACTTTGCCGCGAACGCCGTGCGTTCCGATCGTGAGGGCAACGACGATTTCGTGCGCTACGTCGGATTCGCGGAGTAGTGCAGGCAGAGGAGATTATTCTCTCGCCTGAAATTTTTGGTGCGGACCGCTTGGCGGCCTCTTGCAATCTCGATCGTGCGGGAGGAACAATGTGCGGACTGAAAGGTTTGATGCTGGCGCGAGGGAATTGACATGCGGCGGCTCGCTAGCCTGGTTCGACGGTTCTTCGGCCCGCGAGTGCGGCGTCCGATCGATGATGATCCAAGTCTTCCTTTCACCCCCGAAGAGTTCGGCCGGCTGATCCGTAGCGGCCGGCATGAGGACATGAAGCTGCTGGCCAACGGGCTCGCCTGCCGGTCCGTTCCGCGCCGCACCAGACATCGCGCCGCGCACTAGACTGGAGTCGAGACGGGTGTGACGCGCTTATCGCGTGAGCGCGACCTGCCTGAACGCGATCAGCAGTGCCTTCTCCAACTTTCCGCTCATCCCGCATAGGATGTCATAGGCCTCGCCGCGTGGCAGCGTCGGCTTGTAGTGCCGATACTCTATCAGGGCCGCGAAGATGTCCGAGATCGTGAGAATCCGCACGATGTCGCCAATGCTCTCGGCCCCGAGCGCATCCGGATAGCCGCTGCCGTCGAGATATTCGTGATGATGCCGCACGGCATCGAGGATCTCCGGCGAGATATCATCGTGGTCTTTCAGAAAATCGTAGCCCGCTGCCGGGTGAGTCTCGATCATCGCACGTTCCTCCGGATCGAGACGGCCGGGCTTGTCGAGGATGGCAAGAGGGATCCGGGCCTTGCCGATGTCGTGGAACATGGCCGCCGTATACAGGCGCTCCAGATCGGGCCTGCCGACGCCGAGGCTCAGGCCGAAGTCGATGGTGACGCCGGTGACGAGGAGACAATGCTGATAGGTCCCCTCGTGATGGCGCCGCACCGTCGTGAGCCATTCCGACAGGCCATGCTGGCTGATGCGATCGGCGATTTGGCGGCCGGCTTCTCTGGCGCCGTTGACGTCGATCGGCTGGCCCGATGTCACCGAGGTGAACATCGATGCGATCGCGGTCGCCGCGGTCTCGACTGCATCGTCCGGCTGCGCCGCGTGACCTGAGAAAGCAGACGCCACTTCGGCGGGCTCCGCCAGCGCTGCCAGCAGCTTGATCTTGTCGATCGTTCCGGGAAGGACGAGCGTGGCCCCGAGCGCGTAGGCCTGCGAAATACTCATGTGAGAGGAGTGCTCGACCAGGAAGATGCGCTTCGTTGCCTTCGCGAGCTTTACGGCTCGTTTCTTGATGGCCGCAATGGTGCGGACGTCACGCAATTCCGCACGGATGACGATCGCGAACGGCATCTGGGACAGCTTGGCTTCCGCGTCGAGCCGTTCGCCTGAGACGGCAAACTGCTGCTCGAGAATCGAACAGACGCTCGATAATTTGTCTGAGGAATCAGCCAGCACATGCACGCACGGGCGTGCCGCTTCCTTCTCTCGGATGCCGCCGTCGCCTTTGACGGGGCGGGATATAATTTGCGCGTTCTGCACGGTTGACCTGAATTATGCTGAGTGGATGTGACCGATGAATCCTTGGGCCTATTTGCTCTGAGCGGCAGCGGCAGCGGCAGCGGCGGCTGCCGGTTTCCTCTTTCCGTCTACGGTGACGAAGTGCACGCCGGCCGTGGTGCCGTCGATCCAGACCAATTCGCAGCGCCGGTAGGCGAGCCCCGTCGACGACAGCAGCAGGAAGAATTCCTTGGCCCGCAGAACGTCGAGTGTGCCCTCGACTTCGATCTTCGCACCGCTTTGCGATATGTCGAGCAGAACGCAACTGCGCCGCCACGTGCCGTCCGAGCCCATCAGATTGACCGGCTGCTTGTGATCCATTTTCACGCGCTGCGCCTTGCGACCGTCGAACTTCATCGGCCAACCCCCATCTTCGCGCCGCGATTTGCCGGATCGCTCGTGTTGGCGCTTGCCGCTATTTCCCCCCATCGCACTGTCCATTGGCTGGTGGACAGAAGCAGCGTCTCGAAGATCCGTTGCGCGCGCTCGCGCTCGGCATAGGAGAGCCTTTTGCCGCTGCGGTTGCTCAGGATGGTAAGGGTGGTCTGCCAGTTCAGCCGCGAAGCCCGGCACGCCATGACCAGCCCCTCGCAATCGTCGTCGCTCAGGACATGCTCGATGATTTCAAGCGGCGCCCCTGAAAGCACCGACAGCGCCGTGAACAGGTTGGCCGTCTCGCCGCGGATCGCAAAACGGTTCACCGTGGAATCATTGAGCTTGCCGATTCGGTTGAGGACGACGATCTCCGGCCTCGCGCTTGCGTAGTCGGCCCGGCAAGGCCGCTTTGGCGCAGCCGGCTCCGCTTCCGGCACCGGCGCCGCGGCGGATGGGTTGGGCGTCGCCGGTGCCTTCCGGATTGGTGGGACGGAGAGCAGCTTGCGCACGACCAGGTCGGGCGTGCCGGGCCGGAGTACCAGCGCCTTCGTGATCTCGCCGTCCTGGTCGGCCTTGGCAATCAGCGCTGCATAGGCTGCGTCAGAGAATTTCGCTCCCGGGTTCTTGATCAGGGCAAGGCAGATCGGGCCGCCGTGCTTGATCAACGCCTCGGTCACGGCCGGCGCGATGTCGCTGCGGTCGGCGATCGCGCGTCGATGCCACTCGCCACGGGAGTCAATGACAGCCTCGAGATCGGCTGCGGAAAGTGCACGCGACTTGAGCAACACAGGACATGCCACGTCCGGATTATCGTGCGAGGCGAGACGCCACAATGTTTCGGGAGGCGCGATGTCAAGCTCGGCGAGCGCCGTGCTGAGCTGGACCAGTGCGCTGGCCTCGACCCGTTCCGTCAATCGCAGCAGAACGCCGTCGACCACGTTGCTGAGCAATTCCCGGCACTGGTCGCGGCTGCCAATGAGCAACTGCACCATGCCGGAGAGAATGCGTGCGCAACGCTCCGCCGGGCACGTTGCGACCGTCTCTTCCAATTCAGCAAGAATATCAGCAGGCGAATTTGCCATCATGGCAGGGGCCTGACTCAAAATTAATTTGGATTATCGAACTGCGCCTATTCCGCTCGACAAACGTTAATTTGAAATTTGGATTTTGCTCGTCTAGGTATATGTGCACCGCAGGCCACACGGGAAACGCTATCGAAAATTGGCGAGATTTGATGCGTCGCCTTGTCCTTGGACTTCAACGCTCGCCAACTGGTCAGCATAGTTCGAAGTGATTCTTTCAGACTTAAGGGGACACCGGAACGGGGAAGTTGGGCCAGCATCGTCGCCGGACGCGCGTGTGTTGCGACGCGAAGTTTCACATTGCCATGAACAGAAGTGATGATGCGCCGACGCTGGCGCCGAAGGTATTTCGTTTCACCGACGTCGATGAATTTCGAAGTGCCATACGAGGCCTGAACTTCGAGTTCACGCCTTTCGTACGGAGGATTTCGGCCGAGCAGACCATTCTGTCGCTGCCCGGCTGCGACGTGAATCTGACGCGGGCATTTCCGCGGGTCGTCGACGCACAGCTCGTCGAGAATTGTACGGCGATCGGATTCACGATGGACGATTTGGATGTGCCGGTTCGATTCAACGGCACGCAGCGCACACGACCCGTCATCGTCATCGGCAGCGGCGGCGCGGCTTACACCACCATCGAGGAGGTGCAGCGGCAAATCGCCTCGGTGGTGTTCAGGCCGGAGGTGACGGATCGCGGTTGGCCACAAGCAGCCTTCTGCTTCAACATCTTCGAAACGACCGCGGCGGGCTTGAACCGGCTCCGCGGTGTGGTTCGGGAGGTGCTGGCAGCCGCTTCGGAGCCGGTCGATGCGCCCGACGTGCCGCTGAAGGCGGCCGCCATGAAGGAGACCCTGCTCGGCGCTGTGGACGCAGTTTTCGAAAGCATCGTTCCTGCGCGATGGACCCTGCGCCCCAATGACGAGCGCAACTTCAAGGTCTTTCAGGACATCCGCGCGCTGCTTTCCGACGACCTCTCGCAGCCCATCTACAGCGACGAGATCGCGCGCAAGCTCGGTCTGTCCGTTCGCACCATGCACGACGTCGTCCGCCGCTATCGCGGCATGAGCCTGCACCGCTACTTGCGCCTGCGGCGGCTGTGGCTGGTGCGCCAGCGGCTGCTCGCCGGTGCCGACAGCGTCAAGGCCGTTGCGCTGGCGTTCGGCTTCTGGCATCTCGGCGACTTCTCCAGAAGCTATCGGGACCAGTTCGGCGAGACACCGTCGCAAACGCTTGAATGCGGACGGCGAACCTAGCCGTCAAAACGTTGAGGCCGGTCTGATGATCCGTGCTATAGTACCGGTCATGAGCAATCGCATCCTCGTCCTCTACGGTTCCTACCGTTCCGACCGCATGGGCATCCGCCTTGCGAATTTCGTCATCGATCGCCTGCGCGCCCGCGGCGACGACGTCGTGTTGATCGACGCCAAGGCGATCGGCCTGCCGATGCTCGATCGCATGTACAAGGAATATCCCAAGGGCACCGCACCCGAGGCGCTGGAGAAGCTGGCCGGAGATATCCGCGGCGCGGATGGTTTCGTGTTCGTCACTGGCGAATACAATTGGGGAATCCAGCCCGGCCTGAAGAATCTTACCGACCACTTCCTCGAGGAGTGGTTCTGGCGTCCGGCCGCCATCGTGAGCTACTCGGCCGGCCGCCTGTCCGGCGCGCGTGCCTCGACCGCCTGGCATGGCACGCTCTCGGAGATGGGCATGGTGGTGGTGTCGAGCACCATCGGCGTCGGCCCGATCGCTCAGACGCTGTCGGAGGCGGGCGAACCGATCGGCGAAGGCGGCAAGGCGCTGGAACGCTCGTTCCCGCGCTTCGCCGACGATCTCGCCTGGTGGATCGAGGCCGCCAAGGCGCAACGGGCGCGCAAGGCGCCGCCTTATTGACGTCCCGTATTGACGGTCCCGTAGCCCGGATGGAGCGCAGCGCAATCCGGGGCCGCCGGTGTTTGCGGCACGATTCCCGGATTACGCTTTCGCTCCATCCGGGCTACGAAGCTGCGCGTTTGCCGCGCTTACGCCGACCTGACCTCACCGAGGAAGCGGTCGAACTGTCCGGCGAGGTCGCGTGACTGGGTCGAGAGCTGCTCGGCGGCGCCCAGCACCTCCCGCGCGGCCGTACCGGTGTCGTCGGCGGCGCGCTGCACGCCCGATATGTTGGTGTTGACCTCCTGGGTGCCGCGCGCGGCCTCCTGGACGCTGCGGGCGATCTCCTTGGTCGCCGAGCCCTGTTCCTCGATCGCGGCCGCAATCGCGGTGCCGATCTGGTCGATCTCGCCGATCACGTCGGCGACGTTGCGGATCGCGGTCACGGTCTCGTCGCTCGCGGCCTGGATCGCCGAAATCTGCTCGGAAATTTCGGTGGTGGCCTTGGCGGTCTGGCCCGCCAGCGATTTCACCTCGGCAGCAACCACCGCAAAGCCGCGGCCGGCCTCGCCGGCGCGGGCGGCCTCGATGGTCGCGTTCAGCGCCAGCAAATTGGTCTGCTCGGCGATGCTCTGGATCAGCGTCACGACGTCGCCGATCTTCTGCGCGCCCTCGGCCAGCGCGCGGGCGGTGTCGCCGGTGCGGCGGGCGTTGTCGACGGCGCGGGCCGCGATCTCAGTGGATTGGGCCACTTGACGGCCGATCTCCGAGATCGAAGAGGTCAGCTCTTCGGTGGCGCTCGCGACGGTCTGCACGTTGCTCGATGTCTGCTGCGAGGCGGCGGCGACGACCGCGGCCTGGCTGTTGGTCTGGGCCGCCGTCGAGGTCATCGACTGCGCCGTGCTTTCCATGGTGGAGGAGGCTTTCGATAGTCCGCCGACGAGCTCGGTGACCTTGGCTTCGAACGCGCGGGTGATCCCGTCGAGCGCCTGTGCGCGGCGCATCTTGCCGTCGTTCTCGGCCTGCTTCTCCGCCGCGAGGCTGTCGGCCCGGATCATGTTGTCCTTGAAGACCCGGACAGCCGCGGCCATCGCGCCGATTTCGTCGGAACGCTCGGCGCCGGGAATCTCTTCCGCGACCTCGCCGTCGGCAAGCCGCGACATCCGCGTCGTCAGGTTGACGATCGGAGCGCAGACCCGGCGGCGGACCGTGACGATGAGGCCGGCGCTGGCGATCAGCACGGCGAGGAGGCCCGCGAGTGCGATGGTGAAGCTGGTGTGGGCGGCGGTCGAGGCACCGGCGAGAATCTGCTCGGCGTTGTCGTAGAACGCGTCGCGAACCTCGATGATAGTGCTGAGGCCGCGCTGCGTAGCGGTGTAATAGGTGTCCATGTCGTGTTCGTACTTGCCGCTGACCGCACCCTCCTTCACCAGCTTGAGCTCGCGGCCGAACTCCTCGATGTAGATCGCGTTGAATTTTTCAAGCGCGGCGGCGACGTTCGCCGGCGTTGCGGGATTGCCGCGCAACTCCAGCAGCGACATCACGATCTGATCGTTGCGGCCCTGCGAGCGGCTGATCTCGGCCTTCTCGGTGTCGGTCGCCGGCTTCTTGCCCCCGACGAGATTCTTGTGCAGGCTGGAGTTGAAGCCGCCCACGTCGCGCAATGTCATCGCGATGTTGGCGTAGCTGGCCTGCCGATAGGCATCGCCGTTGAGGATCGCCATGCGGCGGACCTGCTCGTTGAGCAGCGCGGTCACGCCGGCGTTAAGAACGGCGTTGTCGGCAACGATCTTTTTGGCAGCGTCCTTGCGCGCCTCAGGCGGGCCCGACATCGCCTTGTCGATGGCCTCGCGCAGTGCGGTGAACTTCGAGTTGATGGCGTCGATGTTGCCGCCGGTCGTGTTGCCGTCGTCAAACGGGCCGGGCAGGTCTTTGCGCAGCGCGTTCATCGTGTCGCGGGCGGCATCGGTCTGCTTTCGCAGCTTGCCCTGCTCGGCAAGCAGCGCCGGGTCGACGGCGGGAGGGCCATACAGGATGTTGGTGGAAAAGCCGCGCTCGGGATTGAGGTAGCGCGGGATGTCGCTGACGGCCCGGACGATCGCCAGCCGCCCCTGGGCTTCGGTGATCCGCTCCATCGTCTGGTATTTTGTCACGGCGACGTAGACGGCGAGGCCGCCGCCCACAGTCGAGAGCGAAACGATGGCGGTGGTCAGGAGCGTACCGATTTTCATGATTGTGTCCGGCAACTGGCGCGGGAAATTGTTTGCACGGACAATAGGCAGGCGATGTTAATCCTGGGTTTACGCTGGTGGCCGCCGGCAGCCGCGGTCACCTGGCCTTGCGGTCGAGGGCGGCGAGGATATCGAGCGTTGCCTGATCGCGCTTGCCCGAAAAATATCGGGCGAGTGCCTCGTCGAAAACGGGCTCATCGGACACCGCGTCGAACAGCGTCATCGACGAGCGGAATTTGGCGTCATCGGGCGCGCCGAGGATGGCGTTGATGGTCCGGCCCTCGACGGCAAGCACGAGCCTCGTGCATTCGATCAGGCGCGGACCGAGGATGAGGTGGGCGAGGTAGGCGCTGGCCTCGGCGCGGGAGGCGATGGCGTAGCGCTGCGACATGGCGCTGAAGCCGAGGCCGGCGATTTGGGGGAAGACGAACCACATCCAGTGGCTCTGCTTTCGGCCCCGGGTCAGCTCCTCCTGGATGTCGCCATAGACCGGGTCTTGGGCCCGGACAAAGCGTTCCAGATCGAACGGATCGGTCATAAGATACCTTGGGATACCCCGGAATGGCTTGCCGGAGCCTTGCCAGACCCTTGCCAGACCCCTGCCGGCCCCGATTATGCCTAACTTTTGGCTCCCAATGTGGTAGCTGGTATAGAATCTCCGGGTGGGGGTGGGTCCCCCCGGGGGGACGATTTTGGGGAGCTGATGGTTTCCGACCGGGCACAAGCCGAGAGGCTATTGTCGCGCCGCCGTATTGGGCGAGCCGAGACGATATTGCTGTCCCTGGCCGCCGTCGCGCTGGCACTGGGCGCCGCCGCCTGGGTCGCGGATATCGGCGGTTCGGCCTCGCTCGTTACCGCCGCACTGCCGCCGGCCAATGCGCCTTCATTCGATGATCGTTTCGCTTCGGCATCGGGCAGCCCGCCCGCCCGCGAGCTAGGCCTGCGGACGCTAGAGCGCTCGGCAGTGAGTGCAGTCCAGCTCAAGCTGCGCGACGCCAAGGCGATGCTCGCCCAGAAGCTCCAGGGCGACGACTGGCGCTCGACCCTGACCGACGACGACCGGCACATGTCCGAGGAGGCGAGACTCTCGCAGCGTGCTGACGCCATCCCGATGCCGCGCTCGCGCCCGCCCCAAGCCGACATCTCTGCCCAGATCGCCTCGAGCCAGGCCTATGCCGAGACCAACCCCCGGGTCGACAACCGCAACTTCTTCGAAAAATTCACCGACAAGATCAGGCTGGCCTCGCTGACGCCCGACAGCGGCCTGTTCGGCAAGGCGCCCGATCTCGCCGCGCTCGGTTACGATTCGCGCACCGCGGTCTACGACATCTCGGCCAAGGCGCTTTACCTGCCGAGCGGCCTCGCGCTGGAAGCGCATTCGGGCATGGGCGCGCTGATGGACGACCCGGAGCACGTCGACCAGCGCATGGTTGGCGCCACCCCGCCCGCGACCTACGACCTGAAGCCGCGCGAGAAACTGTTTCACGGCGTCCGCGCACTGCGCTTGACGCCCACCGAGGGCACCAGCGCGCTCGGCCGCGTCGGCTTGCTCACCCATAATTACATGCTCGGGCCCCGTGGCGACTCCAACGGTTGCGTTTCGATCAAGGACTATGATCGATTCATGAAGGCCTACGACAACGGTGAGTTCAACCGTCTGGTCGTGGTGCCCCGGCTGACCCCGTCGGCGACTGCCTCGCAGCGCGCGAGCACTGAGTCCTGATATCTGCGCCTGATATTTGCCTGCTACGGCGGGGCTGCCGTTTTCCCTTCGTTAAGCCGTCATCGTCCAGAAGCAGCCCATGAGTGATCCGCAAAATTCCGAGACCCCGCTGCGCACGACGTTCAAGATCAAGCTGAACGGCGACACGCTGGCGATTGCGACCGTCGGCCAGGCCTATCAATTCCTCACCAACTTCAAATCGGTCGAGTGGATGGAATTCCGCTCGCTGCATGAAGACGCGGTCGCAGCGCTCGAAGGCGCCGCCGAGAACGCCATGCTCGTCGTGCAGGCGACCAACGCCGTGCGCGCGCTGTTCGTGAGCGCAAAGCTGCTCTAGGAGCAACCCTGCGTGGCCGGGATTGCGCTGCGCTCCATCCGGGCTACCGCGCACAGGTTGAACTCCGCTATAGCAACAGGCAATGGTCTGCGAAGATCGCGCTCAAGCCGATACGTTGAAACATAGTTCAGGGAGAGACCCATCATGAAACGCCGTACATTTCTCAAGGGCGGCGCTGTCGCCGGCGCGACGACGCTGGTTGCCGCACCCGCGATTGCGCAGAGCGCGCCCGAGATCAAATGGCGCCTGACGTCGAGCTTCCCGAAATCGCTCGACACCATCTACGGCACCGCGCAGACTTTTGCGAAATATGTTGCCGAGGCCACCGACAACAAATTCCAGATCCAGACCTTTGCTGCCGGCGAGCTCGTCCCCGGCCTGCAGGCGCTCGACGCCGTCAGCACAGCCTCTGTCGACATGGCGCAGACCCCGCTCTATTTCTACATCGGCAAGGAGCCGGCGCTGGCCTATGCGACCGGCGCGCCATTCGGCATGAACCATCGCCATCAGGAGTCCTGGTGGCATTTCGGCGGCGGCGCCGACCTTACCAACGAGGCGCTGAAGCCGTTCAAGGCGCATGCGATCCTCTGCGGCAATTCCGGCACCCAGATGGGCGGCTGGTTCCGCAAGGAGATCAAGACCGTCGACGATCTCAAGGGTCTGAAATTCCGCATCGCCGGCATGGGCGGCCATGTCCTGGCGCGGCTCGGCGTGGTGCCGCAACAGATCGCGGGCGGCGACATCTATCCGGCGCTGGAGAAGGGCACGATCGACGCGGTCGAATTCGTCGGCCCCTATGACGACGAAAAGCTCGGCTTCCAGAAGGTCGCCAAATACTACTACTTCCCGGGCTGGTGGGAGGGCGGCGCCATGCTGCACATGATCGTCAACGACGAGAAGTGGGCGTCGCTGCCCAAGCAGTACCAGGCGATCGTCAACCAGGCCGCGTCAGCCGCTGGCGCCTGGATGCTCGAGAAATACGACAGCGTCAATCCGGCGGCGCTGAAGCGGCTGATCGCCAATGGCGCGGAGCTGAAGGCGTTTCCGCAGCCGGTGCTGGAGGCCTGCTACGCCGCGACCCAGGAGCATCTGAACGAGCTCGCCACCAAGAGCGACCTGTTCAAGCGCACCAAGGAAAGCCACGACGCCTATATGAAGGAGCTGCTGTTCTACACGCAGATCGCGGAGAATTTTTACGACAATTATCTGCTCGGCAAGATGCGCAACAAGGCTTGAGTGCGCAAACTCCTGTAGGGCGGGCAAAGGCGCGCTTGCGCCGTGCCCACCACTGCTTGCTTGAGTCGCCATGGTGGGCACGCTTCGCTTTGCCCACCCTACGGCATCTATCGTGTGGTGAATTAAGCCGCGCCCAGACCCAGCTTCTCGTAAATCCGCCGTGCATAGGCGCCGAACGCGTCCGTCGTCTTCAGCGGCAGAGCCCGCGGGAAGGGCAGGTCGATCGGGAAATAATCGGCCATCTTCGCCGGGCCTGCCGTCAGCACGGCGCAGTGCGAGGACAGGAACACGGCCTCCTGGATCGAGTGCGTGATGAAGATGATGGTCTTGCCGCTCTCGCGCCAGATCCGCAGCATCTCCAGGTTCATCTGCTCGCGCGTCAAGGCGTCGAGCGCGCCGAACGGCTCGTCCATCAGAATCAGTTTCGGGTCGTGAATGAAGGCGCGCGCGATTGCGGTGCGCTGCTGCATGCCGCCGGAGAGCTCTCGCGGATATTTCTGCTCGTAGCCGGCAAGTCCCACCAGATTGAGCAGATCGCGCGCCCGCTCGCGCGCGGCCTTCATGGGAAGGCCGACGATCTCCGCCGGCAGCAGCACATTGTCCAGGATCGTCCGCCATTTCAGCAGCAGCGCCTGCTGGAACACCATGCCGATGTCGCGGGTCGGATCGAACGGGCTTTTGGCATTGCCGATGTTCACCGTGCCGCCGTCGGCGTCGTGCAGGCCGGCCAAAATCTTCATCACCGTGGTCTTGCCGCAGCCGGATGGGCCCACCAGCGAGACAAGCTCACCCTCCTGCACGTCCATGGTGACGTCGGACACCGCCAGGAATTCGGCTCCGCCGCTGCGATACACCTTGCGGACGCCTTGCAGGCTGATGAAGGGGTTTGAGCTCATGCCAGCCATTTGTTCAAGTTTGCGGCCACGAACGCGTCGTCGCTGAGGTCGGAATGCTCGCGGTAGACGCGGTCGATCTCATTCTTCTGGCCGGGGCTAAGGCCCTCGTTCGGATCGAGGCACCACAGGCCCTGCATCAGGCCCTGCCGTCGCAGCACCTCATGGCAGCCGGCGATGCAGCCGTGAAAATCGTTGGCGACGTCGAAGAATGCGCTGTTGCAATCGGTGACGCGGGTATCGAGCGCGAGCAAATCGGCCGGGACGCTGTCCTTGTGCCGTGCCGCTCTGCAGCGCTCGAACTGTTTTATGGCGCTCGCGGTCCAAACCGACCAGTGGCCGAGCAGTCCGCCCTTGAAATAAGTGCGCGTGGTGATTCCGTTGTCACGGAGGTCGAACGGCAGCATCAGATCGAGCAGGATGTGGTCGTCATTGCCGGTATAGAGCGCAACGCGGTCGAGCGCGCCGGCCGCCGCGACGCCGCGCAGAACATCAAGGGTCCTGTAGCGGTTGAAGGGCGCGATCTTGATCGCGATGACATTGTCGATCGAGGCAAAACGCTGCCAGAACCGGCTCGACAGGACCAGGCCGCCGACGGCCGGCTGAAGATAGAAGCCGACCAGCGGAATTTCGGCAGCGACCGCTGCGCAATGCGCGATGATCTCGTCCTCCGACGCGCCCTTCATCGCAGCGAGACTGAGGAGCCCTGCGTGGTAGCCGATGTCGCGCGCGGTGCGGGCTTCGATGGTGGCCTGCCTGGTCGGACCGGCGAGGCCCGCGACCAGCGCCAGCGGACGCTTGGTCCAGTTCGCCGCAGTCTCGGCGGCGAGTTCGAGCACGGGACGGTAGAGGCCGACATCGCGGATCGCAAACTGCGTGGTGTGCACGCCGACCGCAAGGCCGCCGGAGCCGGCGTCGATGTAATAGCGCGTCAGCGCGCGCTGATGCTTTGTGTCGAGCTGGCGTTCGGCGGTGAGCGCGAGGGGATGCGCCGGCAGCACGGTGCCGTCGGCGATCAGCTTGCGGATCTCGCTGTTGATCTGGCTGTGGTGCATGATGTCCTATCCGAATTCAGGGCCGGCGACGGCGAATGGCATTTCTTCACCTGTGGCAGTGGCGGGGCCGAACCGCATGCGCTGGAACGGACGTTCGATGCTCCAGCCCGATGCGGTCAATCCTTCAGGGAACCCAGGTTGCGACGCGACGGCGTCGAGCAGCAGCGGGCCGGTTTCCGATCGCGCGATGGCATCGACCAAGGTCAGCGCGGCTGCGGCGTCGTCGGCAAACAGCGGGCCGATATGGCGCGCCGTGCGTCCGTCGCGAACCAGCGCGATGGCGCCGCTCGCGGAGACGATGCGTGAGCCGGGCCGCTGCGCAAAGGCAGAGAGCAGGGCGGTTCGATCGAGGCCCGTAGCGCGCCGGTCACGCGCGCGGAGCGCGTCGAGCGGCGCGGATGAAGGTGCCTGCTCCGACGTTGAAGCGGATTTCACCAGCCTGAGGCGGCGCAACTGCAGGGTCGGCGTGAACCCGAGCGGCCCATAGACGGCGGCACCATCCGGCGTAGCGTCGAGCCAGCTCGTCAGGTTGCGTTTGCGTGCCGTCGCCAGGCAGGCGTCGACGAGCCGCGTGGCGAGACCGCGCCGGCGGTGGCTTGCCGTCACCAGCACCATGCTGATCCAGGCGTTGTTGCCGGGGTAGGGCAAGAGCGCCGCGGTCGCGACCAGTTGCGTGCCATCACGGATGCCGAACACGATGCCGTCGCTTAGGAAAAAGCGCCAGTCGTCTTCATTCTGGTTCCAGTGCGCCTCTGTCGAGAGCGCGAGGCCTGCCGCAGCATCCTCGACGCCAAGCCGGATGACGCGCGGAGCGTCAGTAGCGTCCATCGCGCACCTCGTATTTGGTGGGCTTGCCGAGGCTCGGCATGGCGCGGGAGATCCAATCCGCGGTCCAGGCGATCAGCTGCTCGGTGTCGACGACCGGCAGGCCGAACAGCTCGACTGCCTTGGACGTGTCGGTCAGCCATGCCGTCGGCTGTTCGTTTCCTGTCAGGACCGGCGCGCGGCCGAACCTGGCGCCGAATCGTGCTGCGAGGTCGCGCACCGCCAAAATCTCGTGGCCGCTGACATTGATCGGCGAGGTCGGCGCCGTGCAATGCGCGAGACAGCGCAGCGCCTGGGACGAGGCATCGCCCTGCCAGATGAAATTGACGTGGCCGATGCTGACATCGATCGGCGTGCCCGTGAGCACTTTCAGTGCGATGTCGTGGAGGACGCCATAGCGCATGTCGATCGCGTAGTTGAGGCGGAACAGCCGCCCGGGCGTTCCGAGCTTGCGCGAAAAATACTCGAACATGCGCTCGCGGCCGACACAGGACTGGGCGTATTCGCCGGGCGGGTTCGGCGCCATGTCCTCGCTCGAGCCTTTGCCGTCGACGGGAACGAAGGGATAGATGCAGCCGGTCGAGAACGCCACGATCCGCGACGACGGGAAGGCCTGCGCGACCAGCGCCGGCACGTGCGCATTCATCGCCCAGGTCAGCGACAGATCGCCTTCCGCGCCGAATTTGCGGCCGGCCATGAAGACGATGTTGGGCGCCTTCGGCAGCGCCTGAATCGCGGTCTCGTCCATCAGGTCGCAATTGATGGTCTCGACGCTACGCGCGTGCAGCCAGTCCTTGACGCCGGCGTCGCTGAAGCGGGCGACGCCAATGACGCGGCGATCGGGCGCTGCAGCTTTGGCAAGCCCCGCCAGCGTCGGCCCCATCTTGCCGGCGACGCCGAGGATCATGATGTCGCCTTCGACCCTGGCGAGGTCGTCGATCAGTGCCTGCGTCGGCCGGCACAGGAGATCGTCGAGCGCGGCGATATCAGGGATGGTCTTCGGCAGTGTCTGGCGGGTGAGGAGCATGGTTTTGGTCCTTGGTCTGGCTCTGCCGTTTCATGTCGGTGTTGCGTCACCGACCACGAACATGCGTTCGAGGACGAGCACGAAGCCGTAAAGCGCGACGCCGAGCAGCGTCAGCAGCACGACGGCCATCACCATCGCGGGCGTGTCGAGCGACGACTGCACCTGGATCATGAGGTAGCCGAGCCCGCGTTCGGAGGCGATGAACTCGCCCACGATGGCGCCGGCCACCGCGAGGATGGCGCCGACCTTCATGCCGGAGAAGATGTAAGGCAGCGATCCCGGCAGCTGGATCTTGCGGAATAGCGTCCAGCGCGAGCCGCGCAGCGATTTGACGAGATCGAGCAGATCCGGCTCGACCTCGCGCAAGCCGCGCGCGGTGGTGAGCAGGATCGGAAAGAAGCAGATGCTGAAGGCGATCAGGATGTTCGGCACGATGCCGTAGGAGAACCAGACGATGAGGAGCGGGCCGAGCGCGACCTTCGGAATCATGTTCAGCGTCACGAACAGCGGCAGCAGCACGAGGCTGAGCAACGGTGCCCAGCTGAAGATGACGGCAAACGTGACGCCGACGAATGCGCCGAGCGCAAAGCCGCCGAGGATCTCGATCGCGGTCACCAGCGTATTGGCGCCCCAGGCGTAGCTCGCGGTTCCCAGCGTCTGGATCGTCGCGAGCGGCGAGGGCAGGATGAACTTCGGCACGTGGAAGGCGTCGACCAGGACCTGCCAGAGCACGAGCACGGCGAGGTGCACGATCAGGACGATCGCAAAGCTGCGCGTATTGCGGGCGCCGTCTCCTGTCACCGGTTGCTCCCTGTTATCAGCGGCCACCTTGCCGCTGGTCGCAAGCCTACCCGTCCCGGAGGGAAGTTTCAACCAGTTGGTTGATTACGGCCGGAGCGAATGCAGCACGAGATCGGCGACGTGCCGGCGGCGGGCGCGGCGCGCGGCCCGGCTCGACAGGTCCTTGCCGAAGATCGCCGACAGCGTCGGCGTGTTCGAGAGATAGAAATAGCTGAGGCCCGCGATGGAGATATAGAGCTGGATCGGGTCGATCCCCTTGCGGAACATGCCGGCGCGAACGCCCTCGTGAAGGATGTGGGACACGCTCTTCACCAGCGGCGAATGCATCGCCTCGAGCCGCGTGGAGCCGCGGACGTGGCGGGCACCGCCGCGGTTCTCGTCGTTCAGAAGCACGATGAAATCGGGGTTTGTCGCGAGGTAATCGAACGAGGCCTCGATCAGTTTCCGGATCGCCTTTTCCGGGGGCAGGCCTTCGAGATTGAGCTGGCGCTCCTGTTCGCGAATATCGGCGTAAACCCATTCGAGGACGGCAAGATAGAGCGCGTCCTTGTCGCCGAAGTAGTGGTAGACGAGCTGCTTGTTGACGCCGGCGCGCTCCGCGATCTCGTCGACGCGGGCGCCGGCAAAGCCGTGCCGGGCGAACTCCTCGCGCGCCGCCGTGAGCAGCTTCTTGCGCGTGGCGACCGGGTCGCGCCGCTGCGGCACGGTGTCGCCTGAACGTTTTGCGGGCATTTCCAACCAAACAGTTGACAAGTGAAGGGCGGCCTTGTTGCATTGGTATCCTCACAGGGGGAGAGCGACAAGCCGGGTCGCGGGCAACGAGGAGAGATGCGATGAAGCGTTTGCAGGCGGCGGGCTCGGCCCTGGCTGTGGCCCTGATGCTCGGTTCACCGGCGATGCCGGCGAGCGCGGGCGAGGCGGTCAATCTGATCCTGAACTGGGCGCCGACGGCCGATCACTCGCCCTATTATTACGCCAAGGCGCAAGGCTGGTACGAGAAGGCGGGCATCGATCTGACCATCGAGGTCGGCAAGGGCTCTGGCGTCTCCGCCGCCAAGGTCGGCTCCGGCGGCTCGCCGTTCGGCGTCGCCGATCTCGCCACCATGCTGGTGGCGAAGAGCAAGGGGGCTGACGCTGTGGCCGTGATGAGCGTCTACGCCAACACCGGCCAGACCTTCTACTGGCTGAAGAGCTACGGCGTGAACGGGGTGAAGGATTTTGCCGGCCACAAGATCGGTAATCCGCCGGGGGACGCCTCGCGCGTGATGTGGCCGGCCTTCGCCAAGGCCGCAGGGCTTGCGCCCGACTCCGTCGGCTTCGTCAATGTCGGGCCGACGGCGAAGATCGCTGCGCTGAAGAGCCATACCGTCGACATCATCAGCGACTTCTACAACGAGCACGATTTGAAGGTGATCGAGTTCGGAAGCGATCTCGGCTACGTCAATTGGAAGGACATCGGGCTCAATCCTTACGGCAATTCGCTGATCGTCAATGGCGGCTATCTGCAGAAGAACCCGAAGCTGGTCGAGGAGTTCGTGCGGGTCACGCAAAAGGCCTTCGCGACCTGCGTCGCCGACGCCGCGCCCTGCCTGAAGGCGCTGCTCGATCAGGTCTCCGGTCTCGACAAGGAGAACCAGGAGCGCCAGTGGGAGCGCATCAAATTCCTGATGACCGACGAATTCACGACGACGAAGTCGCTCGGCTGGATCGACGGCGAGCGCATGAAGAAGGACTACGATCTGGTCCAGACCTATTTGGGCATGGAGAAGCCGTTCGACGTCACGACGGCGTTCACGACCAAAATGCTCGATCCCGCCATCAAGATGGATGCGAGCAAGGTGAAGAAGTAGGGGGCTTCCTTATCGTCGTCCTGGCGAAAGCCAAAACCCATTACCCCAGGGCGTGGTTTGGCGAAGACTCGTGGTTCGGTACTCCCACCGTCCGCATCGATGGATTCCGCGGTATGGGTCCTGGCTTTCGCCAGGACGACACCGGAGATCTGGGGCGGCTGCCCGCCGCCGAGGGCCACGGCCCGACGCCCGCCCCCACGTAACCCCACGGAGAAATTAACCGGCCATTAACCATATCGGCGGCATCGTTAACCATTCAATAACAGGGAACGAGTCGGCCGCTATGGAGGCTGCAGTAAAACCTCAACGCCAAATGGTGCGCTTACGCGGGCGCTCCTATGTGGCCTTCGTGTTCGTGCCGACGGTTCCCATCCAGGACTGGCTGCAGGAGATCGACACCACCATCGCGCGCTCGCCGGGTTTCTTCGCCGGCCGCCCCGTGGTGATCGACCTGTCCTCGGTCGATCTCAGCCAATCCGGCATCGGCCATCTCCTCACCAGCCTTCAGGACCGCAACATCCGCGTGCTCGGGATCGAGGGCGTGGAGGAGAGCCGGCTGACCCCCATGATGCCGCCGCTGCTTTCGGGCGGGCGGAGCTGCGTGGTCGAGCCGAGTGCGCCCAAGAAGGTTGAGGCGAAGATCGAAACCAAGCCGACGTCCCTGCTGCTCGAAAGCCCGGTGCGCTCCGGTCAGACCGTGATCTTCCCCGAAGGCGATGTCACCATTTTGGGTTCTGTCGGCTCCGGCGCCGAGGTCGTCGCCGGCGGTTCCATTCACATCTACGGCGCGCTGCGCGGCCGCGCCATGGCGGGCGTGAACGGTCACACGAGCGCACGCATCTATTGTCAGAAGATCGAGGCCGAACTGCTTGCAATCGATGGCTTTTACCAGACCGCCGACGATATCGACGCGGCCCTGCGCGGCAAGCCGGCCCAGGCCTGGCTCCAGGGCAACACCATGCGAATTACTGCGCTGAACTGACCAGAAGGAGATTTCAGAGATGGCCAAGGTACTGGTCGTAACGTCAGGCAAGGGGGGCGTCGGCAAGACGACGACGACCGCCGCACTGGGGGCTGCGCTCGCGCAACGCGGCGAAAAGGTCGTGGTCGTCGATTTCGACGTCGGCCTGCGCAACCTCGACCTCGTGATGGGCGCCGAACGCCGCGTCGTGTTCGACCTCATCAACGTGGTGCAGGGGGTCGCAAAGCTGCCGCAGGCGCTGATCAAGGACAAGCGGCTGGAGAACCTCTGGCTGCTGCCGGCCTCGCAAACCCGCGACAAGGACGCGCTGACCGAAGAGGGCGTGGGCAAGGTCATCGACGATCTGCGCAGTCGTTTCGACTGGGTGATCTGCGACAGCCTCGGTGCGCGATTCCGATCGCATCATCGGCATGCTCGATTCCAAGACGGTGCGGGCCGAGAAGGGCGAACGGGTCGAAAAGCACATCCTAATCACCCGCTATGATCCCTCGCGCGCCGCGCGCGGCGAGATGCTGACCATCGAGGACATCCTCGAAATTCTTGCAACACCCTTGCTCGGCATCATCCCGGAGAGCCAGGACGTATTGCGTGCCTCCAACGTCGGGACGCCCGTAACGCTGTCGAACGCGGAAGGCGCCCCGGCGCGGGCCTATATCGATGCGGCGCGACGGCTCTGCGGCGACACCGTGCCGATGCAGGTGCCGACCGAGCGCAAGGGCTTCATGGACCGCCTGCTGCGACGGAGGGCCGCATGAGCATGGGTCTGCTTCGGCTTCTCCGCGGCAACAAGGCCTCTGCACCCGTCGCACGCGAACGGTTGCAGATTCTGCTTGCCCATGAACGCGGACTGCGCGGCCAGCCCGATCTGCTCGGTGTGCTGCGTGAGGAAATTCTCGCGGTCGTCTCCAGGCACGTCACGCTGGACCCGACCAAGGTCATCGTCCGGCTCGATCGCGGCGACGAGGTCTCGACCCTCGAGGTCGATATCGAGGTGCCCAACGATTTCGAGCGCAGGCGCGCGGCGGTCGGGTAGGGACCTCGGCCGCGACGCTTCAAAATTTGGGGTGGGTGAGAAGGCGGTCCGCTGGGCATAGCGGGCCGCTTTTGCTTGCTGACGTGAACGCTGCGGAACGAGGTCAGGGGCTCAATCGTTGTGAACAACCCGCGGCGGCGCGATGCACCGCGGTTTCGTCAAACGGGAGAACGCCCATGATGACCGAGGTCCAGGTCCACACCGTCGCGCGCCAGATGCTGGAACAGCATGGTTTTGCGGCGATCGCGAAGGCCGCCGAACAGGCCAGGGCCTGCGAGGGCCGCGGCGAGGGCGACGAGGCCAAAGAGTGGCGTCACATCGCCGACGCGATGAAGATCATACGCGGCCCGCACCAGAGCTGACACCCTCGCGCGTCAAGGTTCCCCGCGTTCAACGCTCCCCGCGATCGGCGCCCTGTGGCGACGTGCGATTCTGTGTCGGCTGGGAGCGCTCGCCCGTCTCCTTGCAGGGGAGCGGCTCCCAAGAGCCGTCCGGCGCCTGCTGATAGGCGCTGCACGATGACGACGAGGTCGATTTGTCCTCGCCCTTCTGGGCATCGGAATTCTTCGCCAGCACGGGCGCAGTCAGCATCGAAGCGACGGCAAACGCGACGGCGAGAAAGACATGGTTGATCCGCATGGGGCTCCCCTGTTCGAGTTTCGAAGAGAGCCGCATGCTGGCGAGGATTGTGACGATTATTGGCCGAAGCAAAAGTTCCGGCGCGGCGTGCTTAACGCCACTTGAGAACCCTAGCCGCCCTTGCTGCGGATCAGGCCGGCGAGGTTGGTCTTCTGGGCCTCGCACCAGCTGGGCATGCCGAGGCGGCGTTGGTTGAGGTCGGTCGCCTGGGTGGCCACCGCGACTTCGGCCATCAGATCGTCGTCCTGCTTCTCGCCCATCTTGCCGCCGGTGTGCATCCAGGCGATCGCCTTGCGGACCTTCTCGGTGGTGCCCTCGGGCAGCTGCATCTGCTCCGCCTTCTGCACCAGATCCTGGTAGACGACATCCGTGCCGGGACATTCGACCTTGGCGGCGAAGGCCTGCAAGACCAACGTGACATAGGTCGAACGTGGATGGTCGGCCGCTTGGGCCGGCGCCGCCAGCAGCAACAGAGCCGTCATCAGAAAACCAGTCCGCATCCTTGGTACCTCCCCGAATTTTCGGGAAGGCTAGCGGCTGGCGCGCCGCTCCGCAATGGGGATGGCGTGCGGGAGCGAAGCGGCCGGCGAGCTAGCGCCGCCAGGCCGGCACGGGATCGAGCGGCGTGCGGTAGACCTCTTTGTGATCGCGGTCGGTGACGCGCACAGCGCAACCCTTGCTTTGCAACTCGGGCTTCACCTGTGACAGCTCGGTGGCCAGTTGAACGGCACGATCGGAGGCGACCTCGATGTCTTCGAGGATGATATCGCCCTGGTTCTTGAACTCTTCACCAACCACGAGATCGAAGGAATAGTAAGGCATCCGAATTCCCCGGTGTGACGAATTGAGCTTCGGCTTTCAACACATGACTGATGGTACCACTGAGTCGATGTTTATCGAATGAACGGCGCGCGCAATCTCTGTGCTTATGGCGCAGAAATGATGTGCAACATTCAAGCGTGTTAAGATTTTATTAAATATGTCGGCGTGATCATGAGCCATGGAATTGCAGCAGAACCGGGCTCCGGGAACCGGCAGCTGCAAGAGAAGGCCGCCGGCATAGATCCCGACGGCCTTTTCTCTTGATGGAAAACAATGGAAGCATTGCTTCCCGTAGTCACCCGGACTCAACGCATCACATCGACTCGGACAGCGTCCCTGGCGCGACGCTTCATGCCCTCGCGTGCGATCGTTCAGCGCAGCGGCATTGGCGGGCGCACCACAGGTCCGTCGTCGTCGGCAACGGCCTGCGTCGTCGTCATGGCAGCTGGCGGAGGCACTGCGGCAGCCTGCGACGGCGGCGGAGCGAGCGGTGCCGGCGAATAAGCCGGCGTGTAGGTGTGCGACACGACCGGCTTGGGTTTGCGAACCGGCGGCGCCGCGGGCCGCGGCGGCAGCGCGGACATTTGCGCGCGCGGATCGATGCGCGGCTTGGCATCGGCAACCGGCTTCGCCGCGGGCGGCTTCGCCATCTCGCGTGCCATCTGCTCCTGCCCGGCCTTCAACTCGGCGATGTTGGCCTTGAGCTGCTCGACCTGCTGCGCCATCGCGGCGAGATCGCGCGTCATCGACTGCACCGATTGTACAGCATCGGATTGTGTTGCCGTGGGCACCGCTGCTGCAATCTGGGTTGCAGGCGGAGCCGCAGCTTGATCGACCGCTTGATCTGTTGCGGCTTGATCCGTCGCGGCCTGGTCCGCGGGCGGCGCGGCCTGTGCGGCGGCGACCGGTGCCGTCTGCGACGTCGAAGGCAGCAGCGACGCCACTGCCGGGGTCCATTCGGCGAGCATCTGTTTTGCGGTGTCGCCATGTTTCTCCCAGGCGACAGTGGCGGCCGCGCTTCCGCCCGCAAACAGCATCGTGACGAACGCACCGCGCAGCCATTTACCGGCGGAGGAGCGCTTCTGCCGGCTGAGACCATCACCGGGTGCGACGCGCACCGCGGTGTCGACCGAGGGCGCTGCCGCCTGCGGCTCGCGGACGGGACTGAACTTCGGCTCCGGATCCATTCTGGACTTCAGTGTGAACGCCGGATCTATTTTGACTTCCGGACGAGTCGTGATCTCAGGCGCGAGCGCGGGCGCGACGCTGAGAGGGCGCGAGGCCAGCACAATGTCAGGCGAAATCTGCACGGCGTCGTGCGGGTCGTTGTTCGTGACCGTGTCCTTCACGATCTCATCGACGATTTGCCGAGAGTTCAGCGTCGCGAGCATCGCAGCTCCTTTAAAGCCTGGGTTTTTTGAAGACCAGGTGTTGAGTAGTTGAAGTTTTGGCCGTCCGCATTCGCGCGAGCGGATCCGTGAGACGAGCCCATCCATTCCCCGAGGCCCAAGCACATGACGCACGAGTCCAGCCGGGTTTGACCAAAGCAAGGCGAGGGGATGGAGACTGTGCGACGCTCTTGCGCCGTTTGTGGTGATGGAACCCGGTACATCAAACACGGGCACGTGTTCCGCAATGCCTTGTTTTCAGCACGATTTTGGCAGCATCTGGTGTTGCTGGGGGTGCTGCTATCGCTATCGGGGCCGGCGGTGCCAAGATCCTTATTCGTTCTATTCGTCCTTGCCATGCTTCCGCTGGGCGGCTGCATGCAGACGACGCTTTCGCCATCGACGGACGCGAGCATGACGCCGCGCGACCGGCAGCTGCTCGCGCATACGCCTTACGCGCAGGCGAGCGTGCCCGAGCAATATCTGCGTCACATCGTCGATTATCCGCGCAAGGAGCAGCCGGGCACGATCCTGGTCGATACCGATGCGCGCTATCTCTATTTCGTGCTGCCCGACGGCAAGGCGATCCGCTACGGCGTCGCGGTCGGCGAGGAAGCCATGGCGTTCTCCGGAGTGGCGCGGGTCGGTCGTCTTGCGGAATGGCCGGACTGGGTTCCGACGGCGGACATCCAGGCGCGGCTCGGACCCTATCCGGCGCGCGTGCCCGGCGGTCCTGCCAATCCGCTGGGTGCGCGGGGCATCTATCTCTATGCCGGCAACAAGGACACGCTCTACCGCATCCACGGCACCAACCAGCCGGAATATATCGGGCAGGCGATCTCGTCCGGATGCATCCGGATGCGCAACGAGGACGTGATCGATCTCTATGACCGCGTGAAGCTCAATTCGATGGTCGTGGTGCTGCCGCCCGGACAGAACGCGCAGGTCGAGGCGCGGCCCAGCTGGCGCGGGTGAGGTCGCCCTAGTTCTCGGGACGTGCAATGCGCCATTGCAGCGTCGTGGCATTGCCGTTGGCCTCGCCCGGCGCCTTGTCGGCCGGCGAGGTGTAGAGCGGACGATAGCGATATGCCCACATCTTGCTGCCGTCGTTGCGGCTGATCACGGTGAAATCGCCGATCGCCTTGGCATCGGCCGTTGCCGATAGCGGAATCCAGCTCTCGACGCATTTGCCGTTGCAGTTCGACGACTTGCCGGTGGTATCGCGCTCGTAATAGTAGAGCGTCATCCCGTTGAGGTCGACGAGTGTCGGACCCTGCTTGGTCAGGATCACCTTCGCCGGTGAGGTCGCGGGCTTCGGCGGAGGAGGGGCATCGCCGCCACCATGGCCATTCGCGAGCGCCGGAACGGTCGAGAGTGCGATGGCCGCCGCCGCAATGAGGAACCTGAACATCCGAAACTCCAGACCGGCAAAGTTAATCGCGCGTTAAACGCCGAATGCGGCCGACCCTAACAGCCGAAGGTTAGTTCCTGGTTTCGCAGATCTACGACAATGACGGGTAGAATTACGGGGCTGATCGTCCTGGCGCGTTTTCTTGACGCGAACCGATATCCCCTCTCGAAAACCGCTCTAAGCCTGCGCTTGGCGCAGCGGGGCGCGGCTGAGCTCGTTGCCGGCGGCGATGGCCTTGTGCAACAGCCGCATCAGATCCGAACCTTCCTTGGCGCTGAGGCCGCGCAGCATGATGCGTTGCGCGGATTCGACGGCCGGTGTGATCTTGCGCAGCGTGCGGCGGCCTTCGTCGGTGACCTCCAGTTCGCTGGCACGACGGTCGCGGCTCGAGGCGCGGCGCTCCGCGAGCCCCTTCTGCACGAGCCGGTCGATCACGCCGGTGATGGTGGTGCGGTCGTAGGCGATCAATCCTGCGAGCGTCACCTGGTCTAAGCCCGGATTGGCCTTGATGGTCGCGAGCGCGGCGTATTGCACCGGCGTAAGGTCGAAGCCGGCGTCTCCAACCTCGGCCAGAAACACCGCGACCGCGATCTGCTGGAATCGGCGCGCAAGATGTCCGGGCATGTCGTTGTTGTCTTTCACCGAATTTCTCCATTGGGGCAGGTCGGCCGGTGTCGTTGACAAGTATACTGATAGTCAGCATACTGAGCAATATCCAAGCAGAACATCGACGGGAGAGGTGCTCATGCAATTCCATCTCAATGGATTTCAGCCGGGCGATCCTGACATCGCCGATCCCGCCGCGCGCATTCAGGCCTCCGGCGCCACCGGGGCCGTGCCTGACGAAGTGGATGTCCTCATCGTGGGCTGTGGCCCTGCGGGCCTGACGCTCGCCGCCCAGCTTGCGCAGTTTGCCGACATAAAGACCTGCATCGTCGAGCAGAAGCCGGACCGCTTGCTGGTCGGGCAGGCGGACGGCATCGCATGCCGCACCATGGAGATGTTCCACGCCTTCGGATTCAGCGAGCGCGTCCTGAAGGAAGCTTGTTGGGTGAACGAGACGACGTTCTGGAAACCGGACGAGCGGGCGCCGGAAAATATCGTCCGCAGCGGCCGGGTGCAGGACGTCGAGGACGGTTTGTCGGAATTCCCCCACGTCATCCTCAACCAGGCGCGCATCCATGATGGCTTTCTCGACGTTATGCGCAAAGCGCCGGCCAGGCTCGAGCCCCATTACAGCCGGCGCCTGCTCGACCTTCAGGTCGATCCGGCCGCGGGGCCCGCCGGCCATGCCGTGACGTCGCGGCTCGAACGGGTCGATGCCGGGAACGAGGGCAAGGTCGAGACCATCAAGGCGCGCTATGTCGTCGGCTGCGACGGCGCCCGCAGCATGGTGCGCAAATCGATTGGCCGCGAGTTGCTTGGCGATTCCGCCAATCATGCCTGGGGCGTGATGGACGTGCTGGCGGTGACCGATTTTCCGGACATCCGCTTCAAGGCCCTGATCCAGTCCGCCAAGGACGGCAGCCTGCTGATCATCCCGCGCGAGGGCGGCTACATGGTCCGCCTCTACGTCGAACTCGCCAAGCTCGACATCGGCGAGCGCGTCGCCAATCGCAACATCACCGCCGATGACGTGATCGCGAAAGCGCAGCGGATCCTGAAGCCGCATGCGCTCGATGTGAAGGAGATCGCTTGGTGGTCGGTCTACGAGATCGGCCAGCGACTGACCGACAAGTTCGACGACGTGCCGGAGACCGAGATCGCTACGCGTCTGCCGCGGATCTTCATCGCCGGCGATGCCTGCCACACCCACAGCCCGAAGGCGGGGCAGGGCATGAACGTTTCGATGCAGGACGCCTTCAATCTCGGCTGGAAGCTCGCTGCCGTTCTGCGGAAGCAGTCTGCGCCGAGCCTGCTGCATTCCTATTCGGCCGAGCGCCAGGCGGTCGCGAAAGAGCTGATCGATTTCGACCGCGAATGGGCGGGGATTCTTGCGTCCGCCGCCAAGGCCGGCGGCGCCGATGCCGCCAAGACGCAGGACTATTTCGTAAGGCACGGTCGCTACACCGCGGGCACCGCGACGCATTACCGTCCGTCGGTTCTGACCGGAGCGACGTCGCACCAGCATCTCGCGCAAGGGTTCGTCATCGGCACGCGCTTTCATTCCGCACCGGTGATCCGGCTTGCGGATGCGAAGCCCGTGCATCTCGGTCACGCTGCGCCGGCGGATGGCCGCTTCCGCATCTACGCTTTCTCTGGCGCTGAGAATCCCGCAGCAGCCGGCTCGGCCATTCGCGCCTTGTGCAGTTTTCTCTCCGAGGCGCGGGAGTCGCCGGTCCGGCGTTACACGCCCGCGGCCGCCGACGTCGACAGCGTGATCGACCTGCGGGCGGTCTTCCAGCAAGATCATCGCGAGCTCGCCGTCGAGGCGATGCCCGCGCTGCTGCTTCCGCGCAAGGGCCGGTACGGCCTGATCGACTACGAGAAGATGTTCTGTCCGGACCTCAAGAATGGTCAGGACGTTTTCACCATGCGCGGCATCGATCGCAAGGTCGGCTGCATGGTCGTGGTGCGGCCGGATCAGTACGTCGCGACCGTGTTGCCGCTGGACGATTTTGCTGCGCTTGCTGCGTACTTCGACGGCTTCATGCTGCAAGTGAACTGACGGGCCGGCGGCGCACCCGTAGGCTCTCTCTGCGCGCGGTGTCGATGAACGGCGAATGAATATTGAACCGCGCGCGGCATCCGTCCCGATCTTTTGGCGGATGAGACCTTCGTACGCGGAACGCCCGTTCCGCTAGCGCGTTCCGACTCGAAAGAGGAGGACTACGCCATGAAATTCCGAAGCGTGTTGTTAGCCGCATTGCTGCTCGCCCCGACGGCCGCAATGGCCGCACCGGGCATGGTCACCGTCTCGACCGGCCTGCGCGCCGGGCCGGGTTCGGGCTTTCCGCTGGTCGATCGCATCCCCGAGGGCGCCCGCGTCGACATCCATGGCTGCCTGCGCAGCAAAGCCTGGTGCGACGTGAGCTTCTCGGATGACCGTGGCTGGGTGTCGTCGCAATATCTCGAATATCTCTACCGCAATCACTACGTCTATCTCCCCGACTATGTCGATGAGATAGACGTGCCGATCGTTCCCTTCGTGCTGACCTCGTATTGGTCGAGGTATTATGAGGGGCGGCCCTGGTATCGGCGGCATGCCCATTGGAATAGCTACTGGACTTCGCATCAGCGCGAAGCGACGCGGATGACGATCGATCCGCGCGCGGCTCGCATCGGCCGCGCGGCAACGCGCGATGCGGCGGTCGCACTCGGGCGCAACGGAGCGAATGCCAGGGACAGTGTCAAGGGCGCGGCCGCGGTCTCCGGCCGTGATGCCGCAACTTCACGGCACGACGCCGCCATCGCCAAGCGCGAGACTGCGGTGACGACGGACCGGAGCCGTGCTGGACGAACCGAGCGCATCGCGCATGAGCGGACCAATCTGCAGAGCCGCAATCCGCGCGATGCACAGGCCCGCATCATGCACGAGCAGGCCGCGAGCCGCGCGGCTGTGCGTGCGCAACCGATGGCGCGGCCGCATGAGGCGCCGCGGGTGTCAGCCGCTCCCGCAAGCCGGCCCGCGATGCCGCATGTGGCCCAGCCCAGTTTGAGCCACGGCTCGCCGATGAATGCTCGTGCCCAAATGCCGGCACCGGCGCCGCGCGCGGCTGCGCCCGCGATGCCGCATGGCGGCGGCGCTCCTCACATCAACGCCGCGCCGCGCGGCGGCGGTGCGCCGGCAGGCGGCCCAGGTGGCGGCCACCAGAAGCACTAAATTTGCCAACGAAAGCCCGGCCCTCGCGCCGGGCTTTCTGCTTGGGCCGGACCGGGTTCCCGGCGCGTATAATTTAAGAAAGTTCTTCGCGGGCAGATTTCATCGATCGTAATATGTCTACTCAAAGCTGCAAGCATTCCACTCGGGGCAGCGGGGCACGGGAGGATGACGACGATGAGACAGAACCAGGCGGAGACGCGCCGCCACAATGTCGCGAAGCGGTCGATGACCAAGGAGGCCAAGCAGCTGTCCGGCCTGATTGCCGGATTGCGCCAATCTCTCGAGATGATTCACAAGGAGCGATCGAGCACCAAACTCTCCGGCGCCGAGATGGGCCTTCTCGACGAACGCCGCAACAATCTGTTGCTGACCATCGCAGCCCTCGACGACCGCCTCTCGGCGGTGCAGGGGCTGATTGATCTTGGCCGCCCCCACATCATTCGCGTCCACTGATCGGAGCGCAGACCTGATGCTATCGGCTTCGTCGCGGCGGCGACGGAACCAAGCTCAGCTGCCGGCTCTGCGTGGCATAAGGATTGGCGTAGCACTGCGCGGATTGCCCGGAGGCGGTCGCGGCGCACTGCGCGATCGTCGCAAAGCTGCAATCGATGCTGCGGCCGTCGATCGTGTAGATCTCGATGCAGACGGGATGGCGCGGGTCGTAGGTCTGCGCGGCTGTCGGCGTCACGCCGAGCAAGCCCGCACCAGGCAAGCCCGCGACAAGCAGAATCGCATTCATGACGCGACGCACAATCAACCTCCATCGTTCGGCCGGAACCAGGCACAATGCTGCCTTGGATGGCATCAAATTGCCACGCTCCCGGCGAATTGCCGCCAAAGCCCGCTGCCACGACGAGACCGGGTGCAGGGCAACGCAAGGGGATGCGCATTGGCCTACAAGATGATCGCAGAACGCGACAATGAGAAGTGCAGTTTTGCCCGTGAGAGCCGGTTGCTGATCGTGGCGAAGGCAAAGGTTTGGGCAAGCGAGGGGTGGAAGGTCGTCATCACCGACCAGGACGGCAAGGCCTACGCCCCGCCCGAATTCGATCAGCTATTGGCGGCCTGACCGCAATACGGGGCAGGGACGACATTGATTTCGCACTTTCGACAGGGGCGCGGCCTGATCGCGCCCTTGACGACTCTTCCAACGATGACTCTTGCAGCCGCCGCCGTCCTGACGGCGACATTTGCCGCCGCGCAAAATCTCGATGCCGGCAAGTCGCCGCAAAAGCTCTTCGCCGATGGGTGCGCGACCTGCCATCGCAGCCCGCGCGGCCTTGCCAAGGGACGCTTCACCCTGACGCTGTCCTGGTTCCTGAAGGACCATTACGCAACCAGTTCGGACACAGCCAAGGCGCTTGCCGCCTATCTGGAATCGGTCGATACGGCGCCGGCTGCGGCCAAACCTGGCGCGAAGCGATCCGGGCCGCGTCCTCCCAAGTCGTCGCAAAGCCAGTAGGCGTGAGTCGGCTGCCGCAGGGCGTCGCGAAGCCGAAGGCCTTGCCGGTGAATACAGTGCTGCCGGCGTCAATGCACCGTGGTCGCCGAGAACAGGTTGATGACCACGACCCCGGACACGATCAGCGCGATGCCGACGAAGGCCGCAGCGTCGAGCATCTGGCGAAATAGCACGAAGGAGACGGTTGCCGTCAGGATGATGCCGACCCCGCCCCAAATCGCGTAGGCGATGCTCAGGGGGATGACCCGGATCGCGACCGACAGCGCGTAGAACGAGGCGACATAGAACAGCACCATCGCCAGTGTCGGCCACAGCCGCGTGAACTGCACGGATTGCTGGAGGAAGGCGGACGCCGTGACCTCGAGGACGATAGCGAGCGCAAGCGCTGCGTAGGCATTGAAGGCGGAAGTCATCACGGGCTCGGGCGTGTTGCGCAGAGAAAGATACCGCGCGGTACGGGGAATGTGACGTTTGCCCGGGTCCAGCTATCACGTGTCAGTGACGAGCCTGCGACACGGCGGAGCGCAGCACGAAACCGCCGCGCGATGGTTCGCGCGGCGGCTCATTGGTGGCGGCGTTAGTTGATCCGTACGGAGAGTTCAACGTCCTCGGCAAAGGCCGTGGACATGTAGCCGCTTCCGGGCCTGCGCATGCGCGCCAGATAGTCGGGGCTGTCGTCGGCGTTGTCGGCTACGATGATCGCGCCCGGCCGGAGATGGCCTTCGACCAGATCCAGGATATCGGCGTAGAGCGCCTTGGCGCCGTCGAGCAGCACGAGATCGATCGTGTCGGGCAGGTCGACTTGAAGCATCTTCAGCGCGTCGCCTTCGCGGATTTCGACGAGGTCCAGCAGCCCGCCGGCCGCGAGGTTCTCGCGCGCCCGGGCCGCCTTGGACGGTTCGAATTCGGTGGTGATGAGGCGACCGCCGCCATTGTCGCGCAAGCCCGCGGCAAGGTGCAGGGTCGAGATGCCGAACGAGGTGCCGAACTCGACGATCGCTTTGGCGCGGGAGCTGCGTGCGAGCATGTAAAGCAGGTGACCGGTCTCGCGGGAGACTGCGAGCGGTGCGTCCTTCAGCCGCCCGTAGAGGTCGCGGTAAGCGGTCTTGCTCTGCATCATCCGTGTGCGGTCGGCGTCGGTCACATCGGCGAAGGCGGCTTGCATCGCGCCGCGCGCCGCTTCGTCCTGGTCGAACAGACGATCGAGCAGTGGCGCAAGTGATATGATGGTCGGGGTGGTCATGTGTAGTCTCCAGATGTCGCCGCGAGGCGAGTGCTTGCGTGAGAATTGAAATACGACTAATTCGTCGCATTCGCTATTCGCATTGCCCGAGGGCGCCATGGCCGATCGCCGAAGCCGTTCAGTTTCCTCACGAAAACATCCGCAGCAGGCCCGCTCGAACGAGCTGGTGGCGGCCATTCTGGATGCGGCTGTTCAGGTCCTGGCCAAGGAGGGGGCGCAGCGCTTCACGACGGCGCGGGTGGCCGAGCGGGCCGGAGTGAGCGTCGGATCGCTCTATCAATATTTTCCGAACAAGGCGGCGATCCTGTTCCGCCTCCAGAGCGACGAGTGGCGGCGCACGAGCGAGCTCCTGCGCGGCATCCTGGCGCACCGGGCGGAACCGCCACTGGTGCGGCTGCGCGCGCTGGTCCACGCCTTCATTCGTTCCGAGTGCGAGGAGGCTGCGATCCGTGGGGCGCTCGATGACGCCGCACCACTTTATCGCGACGCGCCCGAAGCACACGACGCGCGGGCCGCCGGTAAGGGCATCGTCGCGGCCTTCATGCGGGAGGCCCTGCCCGAGGCGCCGGATGCGACGCGGGAGCTTGCCGGCGAGCTGATCAAGACGACGCTGAGCGAGGTTGGCAAGCGGTTCTCGGAGACACCGCGCAACGAGGCGGAGATCGCGCGTCATGCCGACGCAATGGCCGACATGTTCTGCGCCTATATCGATGAGCTTGCGCGGCGACGAAGTCATTCCTGACATCCGCGTTCGCGGGCCAATATCGTTTCCGACTTGACTGGATCATGAGTTAGCCTCGGTTTGTCCTCCAGCCAGTCAACGAGCGCGCCGCCATGCATGTCCTCCGCCCCCAATTCCGCATCGAGGAGCAGCAAGCGCTGGAATTCGCAACCCGACGGGGCTTCGGCATGATCGTGGCGGCGGATGAGCGCGGGCCGCGCGCCTCGCACGTGCCGTTCGTGCTGGAGCAGCGCGACGGGCGCACGATCGTGCAAATCCATTTCACCGCCAGGAATCCGCTCGCTCTGCTCGCGGACGGCACGCGGCGCTTCCTGCTGATTGTTGTCGGCGACGACGCCTACATCTCCAATGACTGGTATTCTTCGCGCGACAACGTCTCGACCTGGCTTTACGAGGCCGTGCACCTGTCCGGCGTGGCGCATCTGCGCGGGCTCGACGAGAACCGCGGGCACGGCGATACGCTACTCGCGGTCGCCGAAGCGCGGCTGCCGAAGGCGCCCTGGGACCTGGCACAGATGGAGCCGGACAAGCGCGAGACCATGTTGGCCGCCATTCGCGTCATCGATCTCGTGGTAGATACCGTCGAGGGGCAGGCCAAGCTCAACCAGCACAAGAGCGATGCGGATCACGTCGCGGTCGTGGACCGGCTGGCGCGGTCGGAGGAGACCGGGCATCGGCGGCTGGCGCGGAAGATGCAGGCGCTGCGGCCCGGGCTTGGGTATGGTCTTTGGTGATCCGGGCGACCCTTGTCTCGCGCGGCATTTGACCCTACGGACTTTCATGCTTGTCATCTCCATTCAAAGCCAGGTGGTCCACGGCCATGTCGGCAACAGCGCCGCTGCCTATGCCATGCAGGCGGAAGGGGTGAATGTCGCGGCGGTGCCGACAACGCTGCTGTCGAACCATCCGCGCTATCCGACCGTGCGCGGGCGGGTGCTGGAGACCGAGCTCGTTGCAGATCTGCTGAGAGGCGTCGAGGAGCGCGATCTCGTCGACGAGGCCGCGGTAATCGTCACCGGCTATCTCGGTTCGCCCGGCAATGCCGCTGTCATTGCCGATTTCGTCGAGCGGGCGCTGACCCGCAATTCAAAGCTGGTCTATCTCTGCGATCCCGTGATCGGCGATGACGGCCGGGTCTATGTCGCGGACGGCATCCTGGACGTGGTCCGGCACCGGCTGCTGCCGGCTGCCAATCTGACCACGCCGAACCAGTTCGAACTCGGGCTGCTCACAGGCCTCGACATATTGGATGCGCAGGGTCTGCGCGCGGCGTGCGCGGCGCTGGCCGGAACCGGTCGCATCGACGTGGTCGCCACCGGTTGCACGCTCACTGATACGGCGGAAGGGCAGGTGGAAACGATTCTGTGCGCCGACGGTCAGTTGTCGCGCTTTGCGACGCCGCGCCTGCCGATCCGCCCCTCAGGCACCGGTGATCTCCTCACCGGCCTGATCGCGGCACATCTGGCTAGGGGCACAGTGACCGAGGCGGCGGTGCGGCTCGCAGTCGAAACCATTTTCGCAGTGCTGGTGCGCACGCAGGAGGCCGGCACCGCCGAAATGCGGCTCGTGCCGCTGCCGACGCCCGGACGGTAGACCGCCATACTCAGGTCGCGCGCTTCGCGGCCGATTGCGCTGATTTCTGCGGCTTTGCCGGGACCTTCTGCTCGCGCGTCGCCTGCGCCTTTGGCGGCTTTGCGCTTGCCACGGCCCGCGCCTTCCTGGGCTTGACGTTGGCTTCCTTACGGTCCGACGTGCCTCGGCGGGAGACGTATTCCGTCCCGTCGACCGGGCCGACATGCGGGGGATCGCGGCCAAGATAGGGGCGGCCGATGCCGAGCGCCTTGCCATTGGCATCGACCCACTTCCACAGCACCTCGGTCGAGACCCAGCGTTGCGCGCGGTTGTCGCCCTTGGTGCTGACGATGTCGGCCGCCATGCCGTGGCCGTAGCCGCCGCGCGTGCTGCCGCCGTGATAGGAGCGGTCGGAGGCGGCCTTCAGGCCGCTCGCGATCGACTGGCGATAGTCGTCGCGGAACGCGCTGGTGATGCCCGGCGAAAGCCCGGCAGCCTCAGCCGCGAGCAACGTGCGAAACAGCTTTTTCTTGAAACTCTTGTCCATGCCGCCGATGACGTAGTCCATCATCGACATGCCGGCGCGGTCGGCCGCCTTCGGATCCTTCCAGCCAAAGTCCTCGTCGACCAGTTTCGTGAAGCTGCGCATCACGGTCACCACCTTGCCCTTGCGCTTGACGGTGACGGCGCGGCGATCTGTGACCTTGATCGAGTCTTCCTTGGCCGTGCGCTGGTAGAGCGCCCAGAGATACCGGTCGATACAGGCTTCCATGACGTAGCATTCGTCGAGTACTGCGGTCGTGTCCGCCGACGGCGAGGCCTTGCTCGCGGCAGGCGCAGGGCCGGTCGCGATCGTCGCGGGCGACAGCGCGTCCGTCGTCACGATCTCGGTGGGATCGGCGGATGCGAGCTTTATCACGGGCTCCGGCGCCGGAGCCGGAGCAACCTCGCTGGCGACTGGTGTCGGGTCAGGCGAAATCTGCGGCGCGAGCGGCGCTTCGGTCGGCAAGATCAGCACTGGGTCGGCCGAGGCGAGCTTGATGGCCGGAGCTGGCGCCTCGGGCGCTGCCGCTTCAGCGGTGACCGTGCCTGGTGTCGCAGCGACGGCGGCCGCGATATCGGCGGTCAGGGCGACGCCGTCCTCGATGGCCGCAGCGTGCGGGATGTCTGCGAGGTCAAGCCGGCTGAGATCCTTCGCGCGCGAGACGGCAGAAGCATTGGCGCCGCTGTTCTCGATGAGGGCAGGGGCATAGGCGGACAAAGAGAGCGCCAACCAGCCGGCGAGAACCGCCGAGGGGCAGGAGACCGCCACCAGAAGAGACCGCCGATCATTCATGATCCCTGCCTCCAAACGGTTCTGTCGAACCTCGTCTTCTCCGAACAGTCTTGACCAACAGTCTTGACAAACAGTCTTGCACGAAAAGGCACGCCGCGCGTCGATTGTTCGGAGGACGGTGTGGCGGCGCAATGGCGCAATTCGGCGAAAGCGGGCTTTTCGAGCAAGTGTTGCGCGCGGGCAACGCGGGTTCCATTGCGTTCCAGGGGTGGCACAGCCGAAAGGGCCTGCAAATGCAGTATTCATTGTCGTCAACTTGAGGCGGTTGAATTTACTCAATCTTGGATTGTGGTCGTGCAAGTCTCCCGCGCCGGCGATTCCGGCAGAGTTGGGAAGGACACGCGCATGACACTGAAACGCAAATGGGCTGAATTCGCCGCCGATGAATCCGGCGCCACCGCGATCGAATACGGACTGATCGCAGCAGGCATCGCGCTCGCGATCATCGAGATCATCTACGCCCTCGGCACCAACCTCGTCGCAAAACTGCAATCGCTGGCGACGGCGTTGAAATGAGCTGTGTGGAGTGGCGCCCGACGCCTTGCGGCAACTTTGCTGCGGCTAGCGCGTTAGGCGCCCATGACGCATTCCTCGCTTCGTCCCATGGACGCCTTCGACCCCACCGAGCCCGCCATCCTGCACGACCAGCTCTCCGATACGATCATCACGTGGACCGCTGAGCAGGCCGACGATTTCAGGCGTGCCAGCCGGCCGGGCCAGGACGGAACCGTGATCTGGAAGGCCTACGTCTTCGACGGCTGGGGCCACGTGCTCGGCGGCTGACGCCGCCCATAAAAGCGTCATGTCGCGCCGGGCGGTGATTTTGCCAAAGCGTCGCGCGCATTAAACATATTGCCATGCACCCGGCGCGTTGTTGCGTTGCAACAACGCATGTCGCAATGCAGCAAAACGCGCTTAAATGTGCTCCGAATCTTCCACTGAAGGAGCATCACCCATGAACAACAAGACTCTGTCGATCGCCGCCGCCATCCTGACGATCGCGGGCAGCACCGCGGCTTTCGCCGGCGAGCTGCCGACTTATGAGGCCAACGGCTTTCCGGTGTCCCCGATGCAGGTGCGCGTGCTCGGTGCCGCGCATGTCGAGCAGCAGGCCTCGGCACCCACCAACGTTGCTTCGATCCACCAGGCCCGCGTTCTCTCGCCGCGCAAGGTGAAGACGGCTGATGTCACGACCGGCAGCGCCCGCTGATCTGGGGGCGCCACAAGCCAACATCAAGCTAACGTGATGCAGGCTCGTTTTTCTCCGAGGCTGCCGCGACCGCGTTCCCTTTTGGGAGCGCGGTCTTTTTTTTGGCACAGCGAGTCATGATCGCGTGCCACTTGTGTACGGCCGTTCAAAGCGAGTGTGATCTCTTTAATAGTTGCTTTGCAGATCGCGGCGCTTGATGCGGGCGCCGCTGATTGAGCAGCCAAGAATCATTTTCATAATGGAGTAGTCATGCCTGTTGCACAGAAAGCCGTTGTTGCAAGCGTCTCGCCGCGCGCGTTCATTCTCAGGCATCTCGCCTTGTTCGCAGCCGCCGCGCTGTTCGTGTTCGTTCTGAGCCTGACCTATGGCCTCGATCTCAGCCCCGGATTTTTCTAGCCAGATCTGCAACCGCGTGGGTTGAGCCTCGTCGCGTGCTGACATAAGGCTTGCTTATGGATCAGCGGACGAGCGGCGCCGACGCTCTCACTCAAAAGAACGATGCGGCGCCGGCGCTTGTCGGCGTGCTCTGCGGCCTCGCCGCGGCGGTGTTCTGGGCGCTCGGCTTCGCCGGCACGCGGCACGGGCTCAAGGTCGGCTTCACGCCGGTCGATTTGCTGGTGCATCGCTATGTCTGGTCCGGCATCGCGTTCCTGCCGCTGGTGATACGCGGCGGAATCTCCGATCTCTGCGGCATCGGCTGGGGCAGGGGCCTTGCGCTGATGGTGCTCGGCGGCCCCGTGATGTCGCTGATCTCCTACACTGGTTTTCTGTTCGTGCCGCTCGGCCATGGCAGCGTGATCCAGCCCTCCTGCGCGACGCTCGGCGGCCTGCTGCTCGCGGCCTTGTTCCTGAAAGAGCATGTCTCTGTGTCGCGCATCGCCGGCGCCTTGGTCATCGTCGGCGGGCTCGGCGTGATCGGCGCGGAATCGATCGGCCATATCGGCGTCGACGGCGTGCTCGGCGATCTCACCTTCGTGCTGACCGGATTGATGTTCGCAGGTTTCGGCGCGCTGCTGCGCCACTGGCGTGTCTCCGCCGTGTCGGCCGCGCTCGTCATCAACGTGCTGTCGCTGCTGCTGCTGCCGATCTACCTCATGACCGGCGGGCTGGCGCGGATCGCGGCGATCGGTATCGGTGAGAACGCCATCCAGGCGCTGGCGCAGGGCGTGCTTGCCGGCCCGGCTGCGCTTTATCTGTTCGCCGTCTCGGTCCAACGCCTCGGCGTGGCCCGCGCCGCCGTTGTCCCCGCCTGCGTGCCGGCGCTGACGGTGCTCACCGGCTGGCTCCTGCTCGGCGAGCCGCCGACACTATTGCAGACGGCGGGATTGGTGACGGTGCTGTGCGGATTCTATCTGGCGCAGCGGCAGCGATAGATCGCGGACCCTAAACGGCGCTTACCATTCGATGGCGGTGAACTTGACGCCGCGGCCGGTCAGCTCCCGCCCGAGCCGCTCGGCGCGCTCGCTGGCGGATTTGCCGAGCAGCCGATACCTGCCTCCGAGCGCCTTGTCGGCGGCAACCTGATGCCGGATGTTTTCGTACAATCGCAAGACGGCCTGATCGCTCAGATTGTCGAACATGTCATCTGTCGGGTTTGGCCTATTGGCGTCCCCTGTTGGCGGTCCTCGCAGAGCGGCCTCCCAAGACTTGTTCGTGCGGATGTCGACTGATGGGTACCGGTCCGGCGCAGCAGCGTATGTCCACTTTTGAACACTGGGCCTCGGCTTACGCCTTCCTCACGAACTCCGATTTCAAATTCATCGCGCCGATGCCGTCGATCTTGCAGGCGATGTTGTGGCCGTCGGTCGCGTCCTGCAGGCGGATGTTGCGGACCTTGGTGCCGCCCTTGACGACGGAGGAGGAGCCCTTGACCTTGAGATCCTTCATCACGATGACGCTGTCGCCATCGGCGAGCGCATTGCCGTTGGCATCGCGAACGCCCGCCTGCTGCGCGGCGTCCGTGGGGGCCTCCGCCGTGCCGCTCCATTCATGGCCGCATTCCGGGCAGACCCAGAGGCCGCGATCCTGATAGGCGTGCTCGGAGTTGCAGGTCGGACATTTCATCGCGTCGGTCATCGTTTGCCTCGTCGCCCGTCACGGGCGCGCCGCACGCTTTCCGCCGGAAAAAGATGGATTGGGAGCAAATCCTTTACCATGGCTTTCAGTCCTGGTGGAACCCTTGGAAATTTAGGAGTTCAGGAAAAAGTTTGCGGTATCGAGGTCCGGGTTTACGCGGCGTTCGTTCGACGTTGCCGCGGAAGGGAGCGTTCTGGTCATGAGCGAGCATCGCGCCGCAGTCAGACATCACACGTTGCGCACCGGCATCGTCGAATTCGACAACGGCACCGGCAAGATCATCAGCGCGCCCTGCACGATCCGCGATGTCTCCGGCACCGGGGCGCGCCTCGGCCTCAACGCCTCGCTCTGGGTCGCCGACCAATTCACCCTGGTCTTCAGCAGCGGACTGCGCAAGGACTGCCGCGTCGCCTGGCGCAAGGGTAGGCTGATCGGCAGCGCGTTCGTGGCCGGCTATGCGAGCGCGGACGAGCAGGCCGTGATGATGACCACCGACGAGCAGTCCCGGCACAGACTCGGGATCGGTGCGCGCCTCAAGGTTGCGCGCGACAAGCGCGGCTACACGCAAGGCCAGCTCGCCGAGCTCATCGGCGCCACGTCGGCCTTCGTGTCGCTGGCCGAGCAGGGCGAGGCGGACATTCCGCTGTATCAACTGATGCACATCGCCGATCTGCTGATGGTTGGTCTCGACGGGCTCGTTGCCGGGCCGGCGCCCGAGGATGTCGACGCGGCGTAGGTGGCGACCCGCCAAAACAAAAACCTCGAAAACAACCCCATGCACAGTAGAAATCCCGAGGGATTTCAGTGTGTTGGAAATCCGAAAAATCGTTGGTGTTGGACCGTAGCCCGGATGGAGCGAAGCGCAATCCGGGAGTCCTGCGGCGGGCACCGTCCCGGATTACGCTTTCGCTCCATCCGGGCTACGGGCCCCGCATCGACTTCGGCGATACCGAATCGAGTTTGACTCGTCGGGCAAAACAGGGGCATGATGTCATCGTGGCGAAGGTTGGCGTGATGGTGCCTCGCCGGGCCGTGGGGCGACATGCCGAAGACACCAAAAAGAAAACTGAAGACCTACCAGACCTCGCTCGGCTTCTACGACCAGGCGATCGCCGCACCCTCGATGAAGGCGGCGCTGGACGCCTGGGGCGCCAGGTCCAATCTGTTTCATCAGGGCGCCGCGAAGGAGACCGACGACCCCGACATCGTCGCGGCGACGATGGAGAAGCCGGGCGTGGTGCTCCGGCGTCCGGTCGGATCGGACGGGGCGTTCACCGAGCATTCCGAGTTGCCGACCGATCTCGCTGACGACGAGGCCACGCCGAAGCGCAAGGCCAAGTCCAAAGCGAAATCCAAGCCAAAAGAGCGTCCTTCAAATGCGGCAAAGCAACCACCCCGCAAGGTCGACGATCAACAGGCGCGCAAGGCCGCCGCGGCGTTCGAGAAGGAAGAGCGGCGGCGGGAAGCCGAGCGCCGCAAGGAAGAGGCCGCTCGCGCCAAGGAGCGCGCGCGCCGGGACAAGGCGGTCGCAACTGCGCAGGCCGCATTGGACGAAGCGAGGCGGGAGCACGACGCCCGTGCGGAGGCGATCGAAGCGGAGCGAGTTGCGCTGGACGAACGCGCCGAGGCGGAGCAGAGCCGGTGGGACAAGCAGAGGATGAAGCTATCTGAGGCCGTGCGTCGCGCGCGGGAGTAAATGCCTGGTCATGCGTGGCAGGTCGTCGTGCTCAGCGGCGAGATCGCGGTTCCATCCCTATATGGACTGAAGTGCCATATAGGTCTGCCAATGCCTGAAAAGCCCTCGAATTCTGCAAGCCCGATGATCGTGCGCCCGCGCCGCGCGGCGCCGGTCCTGGTGTGCCGCAAATGCCTCAAGCGCAGCGACGAGGGCCGCGACGTCAGGCGTGCGCTGAAATCCGAACTGAAGGCGAACAAGCGCGACCGCACCAAGCCGGCTAAGCTGATCGTGACCGGATGCTTCGGCCTGTGCCCGAAACAATCGATCGTGATCGCGAGCGGCGCCAGCCTGGCGCGGCAGGAATATGTGCTGGTTGCCGACCGCGATCAGGTACCGCGGGCGCTCGCGTTGTTGGATGGCAAGACCGGCGCGTGACGGTCGGTCTGCGCTGCGCGGAAAGACCTCGGACAAATTCGCTTGCCTTGCTTTGCATCCTTTTGCACTCTGGCGGGAAGGAGACCAACGCATGAAGATCATGACTGTCGCGTGTGCGCTCGGAACCGCCCTGGTGCTGTGCAATCTCGGGATATCGGATGCCGAAGCCCGAACGCGGAAGGTCCGCGTGGTGGATGAACAACGGCTGAGGGTGGATGTCCCCGTGCTCAGGCCGACGCCGTGGGATTACAATATCGTTCCACGCTATCGTTATCGCCCGGAAGATGACCGGGTCGATCCCTACGGGCCGCCTTTGGTGTCGTCGTATGTCCGCTACGAGGGCTGGCGCTGGCCGTACTGGTGGTGAAGCCACCGACGAACGCGGCATAGAACAGTGCGTAGGGTGGATTAGCGCAGCGTAATCCACCAATTTCTTGCCGCATTCGCTGAAGCATGGTGGGTTACGCTGGCGGACTGCGCTTCGCGCAGCCGCAGGCTAACCCACCCTACGGATCGTCATCCGCTGCAAGCCGCACAAACTGCCGCTTCATCGCGTTGACCCTGGCGACATAGCTTGCGACGAGGTGATCGCCGCAGCGCTCGTCGGGGATCATCGCAAACTTGCGGCGCGCGTAGGCGGTGGCCGGGCCGGCGCCGCAGAGATGGATGAAGGCGGCGAGATCCTGCCTCTCGCGCGCACTCGCCTTCACATCACCCGCGCGGCTTAAGACATCAGCGACATTGCGGTCGAGATACACCGATGCCAGCTCGATGGCGTGGCTCGGGATCGCGCGGACATAGAGGAAGGTCGAACCGCAGCCGGCTTCCGTGACCGCGTTGCTGCGAATACAGAACCGCGCGGCGTCGGCGTAGGCTGCGTCCAGCATCTGGAAAAGGCCGACGGCGCTGGAGGCGGGCCGGTAGATCGCGAGGGGATTAAGGCTCCATCGCCAGCGCCAGTAGGTGCGCGCGAGCGGATTGCCCGATGTCTCGACCTGCGCCAGCGCCGCCAGCAATTCGGGTGTGATCGTCGCGGTAGCATGCTTGCGGAACAGCGGCCCGTATTGCCGCCAGGTCTCCGATGGCTCCTTGTCGAGCGCGTGGCCGACAAGGACGAACAGCTCGGTCGGCTTGCGCATGGTTTGATAGGCGATGTTCACGAGCACGACGATCGCAAGCAGCATCGCCGCGCCGCCCGCGATCTGGATCATCCGCGGTGCGCGCGCGAAAGTCTTTCGCATCCATCGCGCGCGTCGCCGCAGCTTGCGAAGGCGAGGGAGGAGGGGCTTGCTTCTTCCTGGCATCGGTCTTCCGGGAGTGCATTGCGGAGGCTTTGCACCTGGTTAACGCGGTCACCAGGCCTTGAAATCCGGCTTCTTTTCCCTCTGGTCGCGCCCTTTCAAGTCGCCGCTCCGTACTCCCACGGCAGCTCGCATCCTTGATGGAAATAACCCGAGGTTGTAGTGTGCGCCGCAGCAGGGTTAATTTTGTGTGAATGGATCGACTGGAATGACCGTAATCGAAAGCGTGGTGTCGGCGGAAGCTGCGGAGCGGAAAATGCCGCCGGGCGTGCTGGTCGAAGGGCCGGTGGTCGAGGCCAAGTTTCGCGATTCCTACATCTCCTTCGTCATCATGATCGGCGGTTCGATCGCGGCGCTGGTCTGGGCCTTCTGGCAAGGCATCGGCTGGGTGGAGGTTTCGGTCTTCGCCGGCACATTCGCGCTGTCCACGGTCGGCATCGGCTTCATGCATCGCTACTTCGTCCACCGCAGCTTTCGCTGCGGTCCGGTGATGCGGACGCTGTTCGCGGCTATCGCCACCATGGCGGTGCAGGGCTCGATCCTGAAATGGGTGAGCAATCATCGCCGGCATCATCTTCACTCCGACAAGCCCGGCGACGTCCACAGCCCTTACTATGACGGCGACGGCAACCCCTATGTCACCTTCGCCAAGGGGATGATGCACGCGCAAGGCGGCTGGGTGTGGGATCAGGCCACCACCGATGCCGGATACTACGCCAAGGATATCCTGGCCGACCCGATCGCCATGTTCTTCACCAGGACGCGCTGGTACTGGTACGCGCTCTCGGCGGTGATCATTCCGGGCGCGATCGGCTACGCGTTCGGCGGCGTGCACACGATGACCGGCTGCATCCTGTTCTCCGGCCTGTTCCGCAGCTACCTCATGACCATGGCGACATCGCTGGTCAACTCGGTCTGCCACAGCGACGGCCGCTACGGCTACCGCCGCTTCGATCTCGACGACGGCACCACCAACGAGTTCGTGACCACGATCCTCACCTTCGGCGAAGGCCTGCACAACAACCATCACCGGTTTCCGCGCGACGCCTACATTTCGCACGCCTGGTACGAGATCGACATCAACGGCCTGATCATTCTCGGGCTTGGTAAGCTCGGGTTGGTGCACGACATCTTCGCGGCGGGGAGCAGGGCTGTTCGCTCCGGAGATCCGGACGGCGGAAAACGTCCAGTGGCAGATACCGAAGCAATGGTCTAAAGGGCGCTGTAGCCCGGATGGAGCGCAGCGCAATCCGGGACCAGACCAGCTTGGCGCGAGATCCCGGATTTCGCTGCGCTCCATCCGGGCTACGGTCCCTAGCCGCCGCAAGCCGCAGAAACTGCTGCTTCCGTGAAATCCAAACCTAAGTTGTGTTCGGAGGGAACTCTGGCCCGATGGGGCCGTTGAGCCTGTGATCCCCGAGCGTAGCGAGATCGAACCTCCGATCCTCGCCTGAGTAACCGCAGTCGCGTTGTGAGCGCGGCTCGGCGCGAAGCGTGCTCCGTGCGTACCAACCGGAAATCTTCATGAACAGCCCCGATGTTCGCAATCCGATTCAGATCGACCGCGGCTCAAGCCTGGCGATCTCTCATGAAATAGCAGACCGCCTGCGGATCAAGCTTCGCGGCGAGCACGACCCATTGCCGCAACATCTGACGGCCCTGGTCGAGCGGATTGCGCAGATCAGCAGCCATTCGAACCAAGCGACGCTCGTGATGACCTCCGGATCGGATCCAGCATGTTAGACTTTTCCAATGCATCTTTTACGCCTGAAACCATCGGCATCATGAAAACTGCGCTGGAAACGGCGGTTGCGTCACTGCCGGCCCCGGTCAGCTCCGCGCATGTCCGGTCTATCGCGGAAACAATCCTTCGCACAGCGAAGGAGGGCGAGCGAGACCCCGTCGTCCTGGAGCGCATGGCGTTGATGGAGCTTCAGATCTCGCCGCGTGATTGATGCCGGTCCGCGAGCTTGTGTGCTGGCGCAGACGTGCTCGCATTGCCCTGCGGGCTCACCAATCCGGATCGCCGTAGTAGGGATCGACCATATAGGGCGGGGGCATCCAGGGCCCTCGCGACGGCCGGGGTCGCCGAGGTGCGGCCGCCTGCGCGTGCGGCCGTGCAGGCGCAGCGGTCTCGTTGTTGATCACGCTCCGCGCGGCCGGTTTCGCGGATGCAGGTGCGGACGACGATGCGGATGATGTCGTCAGCTCCTTTTGCAGCGCCTGGACCTGGGCGGCGAGGCGCGCATTGGCCGCCGTATCTTTCTCCTGCGCCGCCTTGAGCTGTTGAATGGTGTCGGCCTGCTCGCGCAGCGTCTGCTCGTTGCGGCTTTTCAGTTGCTCTAGCTTTCCGTTGATGTTCGCAAGCTCGCTGGTGATGGTCTTGAGCGATTGCGCGAGATCGGACGACGACGAGTCAGGCGTTGTGGCGCCAGTTCTTGAAGCGTCGGGCCTTGGAGCGTCGGGTCTTGAAGCGTCAAACCCTGCATTGCTCTCCGTGTCCTTGCCGACCGGCGGCGCGGGCACCGTGCCAGGCTCATCCGCGGCAGCCAATTGCACTGCCGGCGGTTGCGCCGGAGTTTCAACCGCGGACGCTTGCGGAGGCTCGCTCGCTGCTGGCGGAGCCCACCGCGCCATGATCGACCTGCTCATCGACCTGGCCTCGTCGCGATATTGCGAAGCGAAGGCGACACCGAGAACGCCGATCGCCAGCACGAGACCAACCAGAGCGCGCCGCATGGGCCGATCTCTCTTCAGGCCTTGGTCGCGAACCGTGCTAGCCGGCGCCAGCGCCGCGGCCTTGGGAGTCTTGTCCTCGGGAGCCTTGTCCTTGGGAGTCTCGACAGCATCCGCACCGGCACTTGCTCGCGAGGCCCGTGGGCTTTCGCTGCCGCGTTCCATTCCGGAAACCAGCCGGTCCAGCCGCGCAAGGTCTTGCTCCGCGCTCTTGATCCGGTCGTAAGCCCGCGCCAGCCCGCCATTGGCGCGCCCCGCGTCCGACTTTGGGGCGTCCGGCTTGGGGGCGTCAGGCTTGTGGTCATCAGGTTTGGGGTCGTTCGTCTCGGGCACCGATGCGCTCTCGATTCCGTCGGGCGTCAATGGGAGTGCGGCAGTTCGATCGGAACGATAAGACTCGCCGCCGTCCCACACAACGCGCGTGCGAAGGAGAAATTATGGCGAGACCTCGGGGTGGGGCGGTCGCGGGGTATGCAACGGGCGCCCTTGATCTGGATCAAGCATGCAGCGCCCGACCGTCGCCACCGTGCAGACATTCATCGGAAGGAACACATGGTTCAGACAAGAGCGATCATCCTTGGTGCCTTCGCGGCCCTGCTGCTGGCCGTGCCGGCCAAGGCACAGGTGCTGGTCGACGTTTCCAAGATCAGCTGCGACCAGTACATCACCCAGCGCATTACCCACATGCAGACCGTGAACGTCTGGCTCGCCGGGTTCTACGCCGGCCGCCGCAACAATCCCGTTGTGGACACGCAAGCGCTGAACAAGAACGGCAACAAGCTCTCGCGCTTCTGCGAGTCGCATCGCGAGATGCCGCTGCTGGACGCGGTCGAGGCCAATACGAAGTAGGGGCCGAGGAGGGCGCGGGCGTTTGCGGTCGTGTCCGGCCTGACCATATCGCGCATTGCGGCGACGCGCATGGAATCTACATCGACAGGTGAAGTGCACTAGCACCGTCATCGCCGGCCATTAATAGCGGCCGCCGTGGCCCTTTTGCTGCGTGATCCAGTCCGACAATGTCTTCGGTGCCGATCCCACGGTCCGGCCCGGTGATGCCTTCGGATTGTCGCGAACGCCTTTCGTCGGACGGGTACGCGCAGCTTCCGTGGCGTTGACGCTCTTCGAGCCAGCCATAGATGCTTCCGCAGCTTCCTTCTCGAGGCGCAACTGTTTCAATCGCGCCATCTTGATGCGCTCTGCCTCGACTGCGGGTCCTTCGGACAGCAGCGGCCTGTGTTGAGCGACCTCCGCCGGGACGATGACACCGATAATGGTTGTCTCGCCGAGCGCCTTGCAGGCTTCGAGCCGATGCAGTCCCTCGACCAGAACGAGGCGGTCTCCGTCGAGCCGGACGGAAATGGGTTCCTGCTGTCCGATGTCCAGCATACTTTCAGCGATCTCCCCGACGATCCCGGGTTTGATGGTTTTCTTCTGCTTCGTAGGAACGAAGATCTTCTCGATCGGGAAGCTTTCCGGTTTGGGCATAATCTGACTCCGCGTCTACCAGGCCCGTCGGAACGCATGCCGGTGGTGTCGGGAGTTTAGAAGGGAAGGGCTCGACCGCAAAGGCAATTCGGCGGCAGGGTGATGATGAGCAACGAAGCTGGAACCGGTCTCGATGACGGTGGCAGTGCACTTGATTGACGCCGTTCACCAACGCGAGCCGAAGCCGCAGATCGGCAGGACGGAGCCGTGAACTTAGTGCACTGTCACCGTAATTCGCGCGGGAGAGGCGAGTGCAGTGCATAATGCAAGGCGAGCAGTGAGGAGGAGCGGCCCGGCAGCTTGACATCGGTATCCTGAACCGAGAGGTTTGGTGCAACCTGGGGTTTTGGGAGGGGGTATGGCCGAGACAGAATTGATTCGGTTGCGTTTTGATGGAGGGCTCGCCAGCACCGGCCAGCTCCATTTCTACGAATGCAGCAGGTCGCAATACGCGATGGCTCGGTTCATCGCGACCGTAGAACATTTTAGAAGAACCAAACGAGTCACGGCGAAGATTACCCTCGAATCAAATGTCGAGGCGATAGTTCGAAGCCCGCAGCGCGGGTCATTCATCGAAGATATCATTGTGTCGGGCGTGAAACAGGGGATGGCCGCGGCCGTCTCCGTTCCGCTCTCTGCACTGATTTCGTATGTTTGGCAAATGCTGCTGCCGCGGACGGAGAAATCCGACGAAATTGTAAAAGAGCTGGCCAAGATCCGGCTAGCTGAAAACCACCAACTGGAGATCGAAAGAGAAAGAACCAAACAGAGACGCATCGACCTAGCCGAGCTGAATGCTTGGAAGGCAATTAGTGAAGGAGAGCGAGCAAGCACAAAGGAAGCTCTCGACCTACTCCGGTGTTCGGATGAGCTGACTGATCGCGTTGACCTGGGTCTCGAGGAACGTGATGACGCGGACCGCAGATAAGTCAGTGAGCTGGCTTTTAAGATTTGTGTATTTTTTCCTCCTTATCTTTTCCTCTGCAGAACTGAAGTCTTTGGTTCTTCCGTGAATGCTTAGATATTCGATGGAATGTCGATTTAGGACGTTCTTGAGGAGGCCGGCAACTGCTGGCGTCAATCGGGCGTGCCTAGCAATTGCGTCATTGAGCCAATGCCTTGGTTCGTTGCTGATCATAGCCACGTAAATCCAATTAGAGTGGCAATGCGCTCATTCTGCTACGTACCCAAGCTGCCACGAAATGAACCGCCTTAAAAGTGGAGAGAGGGCGGCTCCAACCGCCCCCTCTGCTGAGATAAATGCTGTCCTCAGAAGACATTGATCAGTTTAGTTCTTACGAACACCCCGTCGTGCTGCCACACGTATCGCACTTCATGCAGGTGCCATTCCGCACCAGCGTGAAGTTGCCGCACTCGCTGCACATCTCGCCTTCGTAGCCCTTGGCTTTGGCTTCCGCGCGGCGCTCGGCTTTGCTGGGCACCGCGACTTGTGCGCTGCCGGCCTTGCTCCACTGCAGGGCCTCCAGCTTCTCGGTGGGCGAGAGGTCGTGGGCCACTTCCTGCTTCAGCGCGACCGCGCCTTCCAGGACGTCGCCGGCACGGCCTGCGCCGTGCGAGGCGAGCGAGGTGACCTTGCTGCCGCCGGCCGGCGCGCTGTCGTTGCCTTGCGCGACCGCGGTCGAGCCGCCGCGCATCACCACGAGGTTGTCGGTGCGGGAGCGGGTGAGGCCGCGCGACACCAGCTTGGAGGCGCCGTGGCTGTGATCGCCCGGCTCCTTGCCTTCCTCGACGCCCTTGCCGAGCACGTCGAACCCGGTCTCGCTGGGATCGACATGGGCGAGGTCGAAGCGGCTGAGATAGCTCACAGCCAGCTCGCGGAAGACGTAGTCGAGGATCGAGGTCGCGTACTTGATGCTGTCGTTGCCCTGCACGGGGCCCGCCGGCTCGAAGCGGGTGAAGGTGAAGGCGTCGACATATTCGTCGAGCGGCACGCCGTACTGGAGACCCAGCGACACCGCGATGGCGAAGTTGTTGATGAAGGAGCGCAGTGCCGCGCCTTCCTTGTGCATGTCGATGAAGATCTCGCCGATGCGGCCGTCGTCATATTCGCCGGTTCGGAGATAGACTTTATGTCCGCCGACGACCGCCTTCTGGGTGTAGCCCTTGCGGCGATCCGGCATCTTCTCGCGCTCGCGCATCACGATGATGCGCTCGACCAGCTTCTCGACGATCTTTTCCGAGACCTGGGCGGTGCGCGCCGCCATCGGCTTGTCGTAGAGATGATCGACCGCATCGTCCTCGTCTTCATCGTCGGCGATGAGCTGCGAGTTGAGCGGCTGGCTGAGCTTGGAGCCGTCGCGATAGAGCGCGTTGGCCTTGAGCGCCAGCTTCCACGACAGCATGTAGGCGGACTTGCAGTCCTCCACGGTGGCGTCGTTCGGCATGTTGATGGTCTTGGAGATCGCACCCGAGATGAAGGGCTGCGCCGCCGACATCATGCGGATGTGGCTCTCGACCGAGAGATAGCGCTTGCCGACCTTGCCGCAGGGATTGGCGCAGTCGAACACCGGATAGTGCTCGGCCTTGAGGTGCGGGGCACCTTCCACCGTCATCGCGCCGCAGATGTGGACGTTGGCCGCCTCGATCTCGCGCTTGGTGAAGCCGACGGCCTGGAGCAGGTCGAAGCCGGGGGCCGCGATCGCCTCGGCACCGATGCCGAGCTGGTCGCGGATGAAGTCTTCGCCAAAGGTCCATTTGTTGAAGGCGAACTTGATGTCGAACGCAGTCGGCAGCGCCTTCTCGACCTTGGCGATGGCCTCATCCGTGAAGCCCTTGGCCTTCAAGGTCGAGGCGTTGATGCCGGGCGCGTTGGAGAGCGAGCCGTGGCCGACGGCGTAGGCCTCGATCTCCGCGATCTCGCTCTCGCGATAGCCGAGCGCGCGCAGTGCTGCGGGGACTGCGCGGTTGATGATCTTGAAGTAGCCGCCGCCGGCGAGCTTCTTGAATTTCACCAGCGCAAAATCAGGCTCGATGCCGGTGGTGTCGCAATCCATCACGAGGCCGATCGTGCCGGTCGGCGCGATCACCGTGGTCTGGGCGTTGCGATAGCCGTGCTTCTCGCCGAGCTCGAGCGCCGCATCCCAGGCCGCTTGCGCATGCGTGACGAGGTCTCCTTGCGGGCAGGACACCAGGTCCATCGGCACTGGATTCACGCTGAGCGCCTCGTAGCCGTTGGACTGGCCATGGGCGGCGCGGCGGTGATTGCGGATCACGCGCAGCATGTGCGCGGCGTTCTTCTTGTAGCCGGGGAAGGTGCCGAGCTCGGAAGCCATCTCGGCCGAGGTCTTGTAGGTGATGCCGGTCATGATCGCGGTCAGCGCGCCGGCGATGGCGCGGCCTTCCTTACTGTCATAGGACAGGCCCATGGTCATCAGGAGGCCGCCGATATTGGCGTAGCCGAGGCCGAGCGTGCGGAACTCGTAGGAGAGCTCGGCGATCGACTTCGACGGGAACTGCGCCATCATCACCGAGATTTCGAGCACGATGGTCCAGAGCCGGCAGAGATGCTCGTAGCCCTCGACGTCGAAGCGCTTGGAGGGGATGTCGTAGAAGGTCAGCAGGTTCGCCGAGGCGAGGTTGCACGCCGTGTCGTCCAGGAACATGTATTCCGAGCACGGATTGGAGGCGCGGATGTCGCCGGACGCCTTGCAGGTGTGCCAGTCGTTCATGGTGGTGTTGAAGTGCAGGCCGGGGTCGGCCGACGCCCAGGCGGCGTAGCCGATTTTTTCCCAGAGGTCGCGCGCCTTCAGGGTCTTGGTGATCTTCTTGGTGGTGCGCCCCACGAGATTCCAGTCGCCGTCGGTCTCGACCGCGCGCAGGAAGTCGTCCTTGAGCGAGACCGAGTTGTTGGAGTTCTGGCCGGACACCGTGAGATAGGCTTCCGAATCCCAGTCGGTGTCGTAGACGTCGAACTGGATGTCCTTGTAACCCTGCTTGGCAAACTGGATGACGCGCTTGATGTAATTGTCGGGCACGAGGCTGCGACGCGCGAGCTTGATCTCGCGGCGGAGCGCAGGGTTCTTCTCGGGATCGAAGCAATCGTCGCCCGAGCCCTCGCAATTGACGCAGGCCTTGAGCACGGCCTTGAGGTGCTTCTGGTTGATCTTGGATCCGGTGACGAGAGCCGCGACCTTCTGCTCCTCCTTCACCTTCCAATCGATATAGGTCTCGATGTCGGGGTGATCGACGTCGACCACGACCATCTTGGCCGCGCGGCGCGTGGTGCCGCCCGACTTGATCGCGCCGGCGGCGCGGTCGCCGATCTTGAGGAAGCTCATCAGGCCGGACGAGCGGCCGCCGCCGGAGAGGCGTTCGCCTTCGCCGCGCAGGCGCGAGAAGTTGGAGCCGGTGCCGGAGCCGTATTTGAACAGGCGGGCTTCGCGGACCCAGAGGTCCATGATGCCGCCCTCGTTGACGAGGTCGTCACCGACGCCCTGGATGAAGCAGGCGTGCGGCTGCGGATGCTCGTAGGAGGACTTCGAGCGGGTCAGCTTGCCGGTGAAGGGGTCGACGTAATAATGGCCCTGGCCGGGGCCGTCGATGCCATAGGCCCAGTGCAGGCCGGTGTTAAACCATTGCGGCGAGTTCGGCGCGACCATCTGCATGGTCAGCATGTAGCGGAGCTCGTCGTAGAAGGTCTGGGCGTCCTCGTCGGAGGAGAAATAGTTGCCCTTCCAGCCCCAATAGGTCCAGCAGCCGGCGAGACGGTCGAACACCTGCTTGGCCGAGAGCTCGCTGACATAGCGCTCTTTCTCGGGCAGGAGGGCGAGCGCCTCGGTGTCGGGCACGGAGCGCCACAGGAAGGAGGGGACGGACTCTTCCTCGACCTTCTTCAGGCGCGCGGCAACGCCGGCCTTGCGGAAGTACTTCTGGGCCAGGACGTCGGAGGCGACCTGCGACCACGCGGTCGGCACCTCGACATTGTCGAGCTTGAACACGACCGAGCCGTCGGGATTCCTGATCTCCGACGTGGTCAGCCGGAACTCGATGCCGGCGTAAGGTGACTGTCCCGAAGTGGTGTGGCGCCGCTCAATCCGCATGGTCTTGCCCCGTCCTATCTTTGACCGAACCGCCTCCGTTCAGGCGTGCCGGGTCATCATTTCATTTCGCGGTGCTCGGCGGCCGTCTGGCCCCTGGCATCGCAGTTCAGCCGGTAGACCCGGCCCGTTTTCTCCCGACGCGATTGCTCGATGCGCGCACCGATCATCCGCCGGCACGTCCAGACCCATCCGCCCCAAAGGGATGAGCCCGACATGCGTTCAACGCCCCACAACGTCACGTCTTCAACCATTGCCATCCGAGCCTGTTTCCAGCCCGTTCAGGCGCCCGAAAAGTCCGCTCTCGCCGGGCAGACAAGCCCGTATCCCGCTGCCTTTGTCTGGCTTGGCGGAGTGCTGTTTTGCAGACCCTTTGGGGGAGTGCCGGCGGGACGCAAACACACTCGCGCCGAACGGATCGAAAACTAGGACTCTCCGTTACGCCCGTCAAGAACTAGTGCGAGTTCCTGAATCAAATACTAAATATGGTGGATTGTGGGGGATAACAGGGGGCAGGCCCGCGCCTGTTGTTGAGCCAAGTATCAGTGAGTCCTCAGGGATTCCCAACCGAAAAAATTTGCATCTGGTGGTCCTGCTGAGGCTTCACCCCGCTGTTCACAGGCCAGGTATATTTTTAAGTCGCGGGGTTGCCTCAGCGGGACTCACGTAGGGCTACGGTAGGTAAGGGCAGGCATGCCCGCCGGGCTGGTGGTGGGAGGCGCGAATCCGCGCCAAGCTGCGCTGGATTTTGCCGGACTACCCACATGCTTGATTCGACCCGCCGGGATGCGCGAGCGCGCATCGCCCCGGCCGGCCTGATGTTCCTCGCCATCACCTCGGTGGGCTGGGGTTTCAACTGGCCGGTGACGAAATTCCTGCTCTCCGAGCTGCCGCCGCTGACCCTGCGCGGGGTCACCGGCGTGCTGGGCGCGGTGCTGCTGGCGGCGCTTGCGCTGATCCGCCGCGACAGCCTCAGCGTCCCGCGCGAGATCTGGCCGCGGCTCGTGACCGCCGCGCTCCTCAACGTCACCGGCTGGATGGTGCTGATGGGCCTGGCGCTGCTGTGGCTGCCGGCGAGCGAAGCAGCGCTGATCGCCTACACCATGCCGGTCTGGGCCTCGCTGATCGCCTGGCCGGTGCTGGGCGAGCGGCCGACCTTGTTGCGCACCATCGCGCTGGTGATGGCCTTTGCAGGCCTCGCCTCGATCATGGGCGGCAACGGCTTTGCCGCCACCGCGGACAAGCTGCCGGGCATCATCATGGCGCTGTGCGGGGCGCTCGGCTTCGCGCTCGGCACGGTGTTTTCGAAGAAGTACCCGATCCGCCTGCCGCCGATCACGGCCGCGGCCTGGCAGATCGGAATCGGCTGCCTGCCGATCACGATCATCGGCCTCGCCGTCGAGACCACGCATCTGGAGCTGGTGACGCCGGTCGGATGGTGGCTGCTGGTCTATTCGACCGTGGTGCAGTTCTGCATCGCCTATGTCAGCTGGTTCGCAGCACTTGCACGCCTGCCGGCCTCGGTCGCCGCGATCGGCACCATGGCGGTGCCTGTCATCGGCGTCGTGGCATCCGCGATCGCACTCCACGAGCCGCTGGGAGCAGGGCAGATTGCCGCGCTGATCTTCACGCTGGCGGCGGTGGTGCTGGCGACGCGCTAGGCGCCTAAATTTCGGTGACGACCCACGCTTCACACCGCCTTGTCTCCGAACGCAGCGGGAAGCGTGGTGAGGAACGACATCACGCGCTGTGTGCGCAGGGGCGGGCGGCGATCGGAGGTGCGCAGCATCCATAGGGGCTCCGCCGGCGCGCGCCAGGGCGCAAGCACTTCGACCAGCCGGCCGGCGCGCAGGTCTTCATGGACGAGCCACGCCGGCCCCCAGCCGATGCCGAACCCATTCGCGATCAAAGCGAGCGAAGCGTGCGCGTCGTCGCAAATGTGCTTGGGCTTGGGCGTGACGCGAATGAGTCCTTTGCCGCGCGGGTCGGCGAAACGCCAGGTGAGGATCTGACCGCTCGCGGGATTCCGGAAGCCGACGTGGTCGTGCGCGGAAAGCTCGTATGGCGTAGCCGGCGCGCCGCGCGCGTTCAGATAGGCAGGCGAGGCGCAAGCGATCCAGGGGAACGTGCAAAGCCGCCGCGCCTGATGGCCGGGCGCGCGGTCGAGGGACCCTGAGCGGATCGCGACGTCGACGCCTTCCGCCGCGAGATCGAGAATCTCGTTGCGGAATTTGACCTCGATCTCGATTTCCGGCCGTTCCCGCAGGAATGCGGGCAGTCGCGGCAGGATGCAGGCGCGCGCGAACGAGGCGGGGGCGGTCACGCGCACACGTCCGCCATCGTCGCGCGCGACTTCGCCGAGCGCGGATTGGACACGGGCGAGACTTTCGACCAACGCGCGTCCCGCCGCCATTAGCCTGTCGCCCTCTTCGGTTAGCGCCAACGAATGGGTGGAGCGATGCAAAAGCCGCAACCCGCGAGCCTTTTCGAAGCGGGCGACCGCCTTGGACATTGCCGAGGTGGTCGTCCCCGCCCGCCGCGCGGCTTCGGCGAAGGAGCCCGCCTCGACGACGCGGACGAAGGCGAGGAGACGTGAGAGGTCGGGAGGTAAAGTCGTTGTGGACATGCAGTCCACATAGTCATGGCTATGCAGTCACTACAAGAGCCATTCCCTAGCGGCTAAATACGGAGCGTCAGCGCGCAATCTGCGCCGCTAGAAACCGCGGGAAGTCCCATGAACCCCATCGAAATCACCCTGCAAGCCCTCGACGCCGCCGAGCGCGCGATTCCACCCGGCCAGCCGGTTTATATGCTCAATCTGCTGCGCTACCGCGCGTATGCGCGTTACGAGGACGGATTCGACGCCGCGCCCTGCTCGGGCCGCGAAGCCTTTCATGAACGCTATAGGCCGGCATTTCGGCGCCTCGCGGCCGGTAAGCCGCTCGTGCGGATGTTTTCCGGGCCGGTCCTGACGAGCCTCGTCGGCGCGCCAAGCGAACGCTGGGACGAAGCGGCGATCAATGAATACGGCGATTTCGCCACCTTCCGCTCGATCGTCGACACCGAGACTTACCGGCGCGAAGCCGCCCCGCATCGGCACGCGGCGCTCGAGGATTTCCGGCTGTTCGCGCTCGCCAAGGCGATGTGAACGCATCGAGGCGACGGCCTCGGCATTCGCCTTTAACGGAGCACTTCAGTCATCGGGAGTTTGTCTTCGAGCACCTGCTGGCATACTCCAGGGAGGTCGAGATACCGATGCGGGTGACGTTGGGCGGATCTGGCTGTAACAGCTCAAAGGCGCGGCGCCCATTTTGACCGGTGGCCATCGAAAAGAAGAAGCTGGCGGCGCGGAATGAGTTGGAATGGCCCAAAGGAAAACGTGAGTTCCTCTCGACGCCGGCCTCTCTGCAATGTCTCCGTGGTAGCCCGCATTCTTCACTGCCAAAGGACGCGACAGTGCGCTGAAAATATCATGCGTCACAAGGCTGCTGAACATCGCGATTTTGAAAAGCACGATCGCAGCGAGCATTTTGTCGCAGGATCCAAAGCGTTCCTTGGGCTTCGTGCGGCCCCTGCCACGAACGGCGGATTTACCTGATTTAACCGACCCGCACCGCCCACCGGACTATAGTCGCTGGATCGCAGTTTCGTCCGTCCGAAAGGTATCGCAATGAAACACCTGATCCTGGGAGCACTCCTCTCCATGGCGGCCAGCCTTCCTTCGTTCGCGCAGACGCCCGCAAGCAAGCCCGTCTCGATCGTTCTCGTACACGGCGCCTTCGTTGACGGCTCGGGCTGGAAGGCTGTCTACGACATTCTGACCCGCGACGGTTATGAGGTTTTGGTCGTCCAGAACTCGACTGCAACGCTCGACGGTGATGTCGAGACAACGCGGGAGGTCATACGCAAGGCGGGAAAGCCGATCATTTTGGTAGGCCACTCGTATGGCGGTGCCGTCATCACCGAAGCCGGAAGCGATCCCAGGGTTCGCAAGCTTGTCTATATTGCCGCTTTCGCGCCAGAGGTCGGAGAATCCGTCTACGAGCTCGCGACGCGTCCTACTCCGGGCGAGGCCGGTGCACCGTTGTTGCCGCCGAGCGGCGGCTTTCTTCTGGTTGATCCGGCGAAGTTTCCGAGTGCGTTCGCGCAGGATGTTGATCCGTCCATCACCGCCTTCATGGCCGCAGCACAAGTTCCGTGGGGACTCAAAGCGGTCGAACACAAGATCGTTGGCGCAGCATGGAAAGACAAGCCTGTGCACTACATGCTGACAACGCAAGATCACATGGTGCCGCCCAGCACACAGCGCTTCACGTCTTCGCGAGCAAAAGCGAAACTTACCGAGCTGCCGAGCAGCCATGCCGCGATGCTCTCCCACCCGCGGGAAGTTGCAGCCTTCATCGAAAGCGCAGCCGGAGAAGCAGATTGATATCACCGGCACCATGTTGGCGGCAATATTACGACGTTTGGGCTTAGTGCCTTCACAAGATTCAAGGGGAATGTCATGACTCAGCACGTCCTGGTTATCGTCAGCAACGCAGCCGTGATCGGTCCGCACAATCGTAAGACGGGCTTCTTTTTCGCCGAGGTCGCGCATCCGTTCGATGTGCTGGACAAGGCAGGCATTGCCGTTGAGTTCGCCTCTCTAAGGGGCGGGTGGACGCCATATGATGCCTACGACGAGAAAGATCCTGCGCAGAAGTCTTTTCTCGAAAGCAAGGCCTTTCGCCGTTTGAATCGCAGTCGCAAACTAGCTGAGGTGGATGCTGCCGATTACGAAGCCATCTTCGTGCCAGGCGGTCTTGGACCGATGGTCGACATTCAGCGTAACCCCGTCGTTCAGAATGCAGTCGTGCGCGCCTGGAGCAGTGGAAAGTTTGTAACTGCCGTTTGTCACGGTCCGTGCGCGCTTCTTGGCGTAGACCTTGGCGATGGCAAGCCGTTCGTGCAGGGCAAGAAGCTCACATCGTTCTCGAAGAAGGAAGAGTACGACTACGCACGCGAAGACGTTCCTTACGAACTTGAAGATGCGCTGCGGGCAGAGGGTGCCCAGTATACGTCCGCAGCAAACTGGCAACCTCACGTCGTCGTCGACGGACGCCTCATCACTGGCCAGAATCCCGCCTCGGCCGGGCTCCTGGCCAAGGAGTTGCTGGCAGCACTCAGAAAATAAAGAATAGGCAGCCGAGCATCGCCTGGCTGACCTGGAGGCCGCATTCCCCGAGGAAGCGTGGTTGATAACAATGCCTCGGACGCAGAACTCGAAGTGAAGGTCTGCTTCGGGGGCATACACGTTGGTTCGCCGGTAGCTCGACGACTTCCGGTCTACTCCCGGCTTCGGACACTTCGCTGTAGCGCAAACTGGAGCAATGGGCCCACGAGCGGACGCATCGCGACTCAGCAGTTCGCAACTTTCGATCGCCCGCGTCAGCGCGCAGCTAACAATTCCGCCAAGGCCGGGGCGTTATGACGGTTCAGCCGCGCTTGGCGCCCGCGGTGACCTCGTCTTTGTGGGCAGCGAAGGCTTCCAGAACTTCGGTTTTCTCGCGCTTCGGGATTTTGAAGTGATCCAGGGTCCGTCCGAGTTCCGCTGCGACTTCGTCGAACTCTGCAGGTGAGATCCGGAGGTTGCGATGGGCCTCCTCAAGGCCAAGCGGGGTTGCGCCGGGCCTGGTTGCTGCAAACTTGAAGGGGCCACCCGAAACGTCGCAGACCCACAACGTGCGCATGAATTTGAGGCCGGGGAGCCTTTCCAGGCTCTTGGTGTGCCATTCTCGGAGCTGCGGATTCTTGGACTTCTGGCCGACGATGGGATTCTTCACGACGGCATCGCTGAAGTGATCCACTACAGCCGCGATGGCGAAAGCGCCGCCCAGCCGCTCATAGAGGCTTTTCTCAGGCGTGGTTTGCTTGTTCTGTGCTTGCGCGTTGTCCGCACTCGCCAAAGCCATGGGGACAGCAATCATCGCCAATCCTGCGACGATGCTTCGTCGCGTGATGGAAGTCGAACGAGTCTTTGTCATTGGCAGCTCCTTAGAGATGGCTCAAAAGGCCTCACCGCCTTGAGCACGGTGTGTCGTAGCTCGGCGTCCTCCGATGCCAACGGGTACGCCGCCACTGTTGGCGTTCAGGCCCCGTCTGATCGGCGCTCTCCTTGCTGTCTCCTTGGATGGCTTTGAAGCGAAGAGGTTCCCGTCAAAAATCGAAGTCGACGAACAAAACCCGCGCCACGAATGTCCGGACTGGGTCACAAGTCGCCGATCACACCCAACGTAGGAGCTTCCGCTTGGCCTTGGTGAGCCGACGTTATGTACACGGCCTGTCGTATTTCGACGTCATAGACCTGATCGCGGGCGTCGCCTCGAAGGCCAGAATTGTCGGTCTCGATCTGGTCGAATTGGCGCCGGAGCGTGATGTGCAGAATATCGGGGCAATCTGCGCAGCGCGGATCATCTGCAACACCATTGGATGTGTCGCCAAGCAGATACGCTAGCCGGCCGGCATGCCTCCCAGCGCCTTCCTGATCATCTCGGCGAGCTGGTTGCGGCGGTAGGGTTTTGTCAGCAGCATCACGCCGTCGTCGAGCTTGCCGTGGTGGACGATGGCGTTGTCGGTATAGCCGGAGGTGTAGAGCACCTTCACGCCGGGGCGGATCGTCGCCACCTTGTCGGCGAGCTCGCGCCCGCTCATGCCGCCGGGGATGACGACGTCGGTGAACAGCAGATCGAACGGCTGGCCCGCCCGGATCAACTCCAGCGCGGCCTTGCCGTCGGGCGCGGCGACGGTCTGGTAGCCGAGGCTCTGGAGCTGCACGGTGACGAAGTTGCGCACCAGCGGATCGTCCTCGACCACGAAAATGGTCTCGGCGCCGCCTTCCGCCTGCGGCGGCGTGGTCGGGGCCGCCTCGGCCATGCCTTCGCCCGGTGGCAGATAGAGCTTGATCGTGGTGCCGTGGCCTTCCTCGCTGTAGATCTTGATGTGGCCGCCGGACTGCTTGACGAAGCCGTAGACCATGGAGAGGCCGAGGCCGCTGCCCTTGCCGACCTCCTTGGTGGTGAAGAACGGCTCGAACGCCTGCTGCTGCACCTCGGCCGGCATGCCGGTGCCGGTGTCGCTGACGGCGAGCATCACGTACGGGCCGGGCCGTACGTCGGGATTGTTTTGCGCATAGGCCTGGTCGAGCACGACGCGGTGGGCCTCGAGCAGCAGCTTGCCGCCGTTCGGCATGGCGTCGCGGGCGTTGATGGCCATGTTGAGCAGGGCATTGGTGAGGCGGGACGGATCGATGTGCGCGGTCATCTGCCCCTGTTCGAGCACGGTCTCGATCTCGATCTGCTCGCCGAGGGTAGGGCGCAGCAGTTTCGCGATGTCCCCGACCGCGGTGTTGATCTCGACGTTGCGCGGCTGGAGCGGCTGCCTGCGCGCAAAGGCGAGCAGATGCTGGATCAGCTCGGCGCAGCGTTCGGCGGCCTCGTCGATCAGGCGCGCCACGCGCTGGAGGTCGGGCTGCTGCTTCAGGCTTGCCACCAGCGTCTCCGTATTGCCGGAGATCACGGTGAGCATGTTGTTGAAGTCGTGCGCGACGCCGCCGGTGAGCTTGCCGATGGCATCCAGTTTCTGCGACTGGTACAACTGCCGCTCGGTCTCGCGCGACATGGTCGCGTCGTGATAGACCAGCACCGCGCCGGAGACGTTGCCTTGCCCGTCCAGCATCGGCCGGCCGCTGATCATGAGATGGCGGGAAGGATTGCCGCTGTGCGGGCGGACGATCATCTCCATATTCTCGAACGGCTCGCCGCGAAGCACGCGTGCCGACGGCAGCTCGTCGGGCTTGAGCGGGGTGACGCCGTCGCCGTGAAGCACACTGGACATCGCGCGCAGATTGCGCAGGTTCATGCCGCTCCGGTGCAGCAGCATGCGCTCCGCGGCCGGATTGGACAGAAGGACGTTGCCCTCGGCATCGATGACCAGCACGGCCTCCGCCATGCTGTGAAACGTGCTCTGGAGCACGTTGACCGACAGGCGCAGCTCGTCATGCGCGGTGACCAGATGCTCGGTGCGCTCGGCCACTGCGGACTCGAGCTGCTGCTTGGCGGCCGTGGTCTCCAATAGCGTGCTCTTGAGTGCGCCCTCGGTGCGCCGGCTCTCGCGCATCATCATCACGACCAGCAGCAGGATCACCAGCGCGCCGGCGAGGTCGATGCCGAGCAGCACGATGCCGGTACGGCGCGAATCCTGGGAGCGCGCCGCGAGCAATCGTTCTTCCTCTGCGCTCAAACGATCGAAATTGCCCATCACTGTGTCCATGAGGCCACGGCCCTCGCCCTTGCCCTGCACCGCGGCAATGCCGGCCTGATCGTTTCCGGCGCGCAGGCGCATCACTTCGGCGGCGATCTCGATCCGGCGGAGCGCCAGCGGCTCGGTGCCCTCGAGCAGCGCGACATGTTCGGGCGTGTCGCGCACGCTGCGCTTGAGGTCGGCGAGTGCCGGTGCGATCCGGGCGTGCACCGCCTGGAATTCTTCGCTGAAGCTCGGGCTGCGATAGATCTCGTAGCCGCGTGCGGCGCTCTCGGCGCTGCGCATCAGCACCCGCAGGTCGGAGATCTTCTTCAGCACCTGGACGGTGTGATTGACCCATGCCGCATCGGACCGTGACTTGACGTCGAGGCCGATCGAGGCTGCGGTGATGATCAGGAGGATGGCAAGTCCAGCACCGAGAATGACGCGCTGCGTTGGGATCAAGGGGCTTCTTTCTTGTCCTTCGGCTGTGAGCCATCGCCCGGCCCGGCGATGCATTCCCGGATCGTGGTCAGCAGCGCGTCCGGCGTGAACGGCTTGCGCAGGCAGCGGGTCGCGCCGAGCTCCAGCGCCATCCGGAGGAAGTCGGGAGAGGGCGAGGCGGATGACGCGAAGGCGTAGCCGGACATCGCGATCAGCGGAACCGCCGGCGCGCGCTCGTGAAAGATGCGAATGGACTCGAAGCCGCGCATATGCGGCATGAAGATGTCGACCAGCATCACATCGAAACTCTGTGTTTCGAGCGCAGCCAAACCCGTTTCTCCGCCGTCAGTCAACGTGACGTCGAAGCCCTGGCGCTGGAGGAGGACCTCGATGGTCGCGCCGACCATCGGATCGTCATCAACCACGAGAATACGCGGCATGACACTTCCCAGTCATCGAAGTCCCCATAGCCAAGTTGATACAGGTGAATCGCGCGTCGGGTCAATTTGGGATTGGATAAGGGTAGATATGCACGGTGCGGTGAATAAAGGTCCGCTCGCGTCGGTTGGTACGCGGCATTGCAGATGACGAACACGCGAAACAGGTGAAGCGCCCCCAATGCAAAAAGGCGCCGCATCGCTGCGACGCCTTCTTCTTCAAATGTTGCCGGTGTGCTTACGGACAAGGATGACGCTGGCCGTCATAGCCCAGATAGGTGCCGGACGCCGGATCGTAGGACTTGTAGCGCTGCGCGCAGTAGCCCTCGGAGTCGCCGCCGCTATCGGGGACCACGGCCACTGACGGCTCGTCATAATAGCTGTCGTCGCCATAGTAGTAGGGGTCGTTGTAATAGCCGCCGCCGTAATAGGCGTACGAGCCGAGGCCGCCGATCGCAGCACCCGCGGCGACACCGGGCCAGAACCCGCCGCCGCGACGATGATGCCAGTGACGACCACTCCAATTGCCGCTACCGCCCTGCCAGTTGCCCGCAGTCGCGACGCTGCGTGTCCCGCTGTAGGACGGCGAAAAGGCCTGTCGGCTCGCGGTGCCGCCTACGAAGCTGCCACCGCTGGGACGTACCGCTGCGCCGGCGGCGAAATTGCCACCGCCACCACCGATCCTCGCGCCGCCGAAATTGCCGCCGCCCATGCGGGCGCCGCCACCGCCAAAGTGAGCACCCCCACCACTGAAGTGAGCGCCGCCGCCACCGCCGCCGAAGTGGGCACCGCCACCTCCGCCGCCAAAGTGGGCACCGCCGCCACCGCCGAAATGCCCACCGCCGCCACCGCCATGTCCGCCGCGACCTTGCGCGAAGCTTGGCGTCGCCAACGGGAGAACCAGCGCCACGGCCGCAGCCGCGCTCAAGACTTTCAGACTCTTCATGATCAAAACTCCTTTTCCCGGAAGCAAACCCCATGAAAGGGCTGTAGTTCCTGGGATCACGGCGGTTTGCGTGCGAGGATAAGCTTTCATGGCCACGCTGTATCCGGCATGAACGGATCGCGTCCGATTTGCGGCAGCGTCCGTGTGCCCGGCGACCGCATCTGCAGCGGGGCACCGCCGCCCGCGCCGAACTGGACATTTCGCCGTCCGGATGGCATCAGGACCCGACGAAGCAGGGCCCTTGCCGCATGAAACAGTTCTTCCTCAAGTTTTTCACCTGGTGGAATGGCCAGACGTTTGGCACTCAACTCTGGACCAAGCGCTACGGCGAGCTGGTCGGCCAGGACGAACAGGGCAACCTCTATTATCGCACCCGCGGCGGGGCGATCGATCCTGCGCTCGGCTTCGAGCGGCGCTGGGTGGTCTATAACGGCTATGCCGAGGCCAGCCGTATCCCGCCGTCCTGGCACGGCTGGATGCATCACACCGTCGACGTGCCGCCGACGCAGGACAACTACCAGCCGCGCGAGTGGGAAAAGCCGCACCAGCCCAATCTCACCGGCACGGCGAATGCCTACCGTCCTTCGGGCTCGACGCTCGCCAGCGGCAAGCGGCCGAAGGCGACCGGCGACTATCAGCCCTGGACGCCCAGCTAGGCTTCCGATCCCGCTGAATCCTTGTCGTAGGAGTGGATGCACCCGCATCCGCCTCGCTTTGCTGTGGACAGCGGGAACAGCGGGGATGATTGCTGCGCACTGGTTGCAGCCGTGCGAGCGATGCGGCTCAATGGTCGCATCTTACGGAGATGGGAGACCATCGCGTTCGGTTCGGGCAACAGTTCGCGACTGTCCCGAAATGCAGCGGCCGCCGACCAGGACTCGATCGGGAGATAGGCCCCCGGTCTGGAAGCTCCGAAATCGCCCGATGAAATGTGCAGCCGCCGTAAGACAGGAAAGGCCGCTCGGGAAACCGGGCGGCCTTTTTCTTTCGTGAAGGGACAACTGGACGTCACGTGCCCCGGACGCGGCGCAGCACGGAGTGATGCGCTGCAGAGCCGGGGCCCATGCCGCGGCGTGCCGCGTGGCTTGTTGGGTCCCGGCTCTGCGCAGTACCGCTACGCGCTGCAGCGCGTCCGGGACACGAGAGTGGAGACTAGGTCATCCGCTCGGCTGCGCGCTTCACCGCTTCGAGGCGGCGCGCCTGGCCTTGCGCGCCACGCTCTCTGAGCAACGCCACCACTTCCGCCGGCGCGGTATCCGGCGAGCCGGCATTGAACGGCGGGGCCGGATTGTATTCGAGCTGAAGCTGGATCGCCTCCGCGGTGGTGCGATTGACCATGATCGACACCAGGGTCAGCGCGAAATCGATTCCCGCGGTGACACCGCCGCCGGTCACGCGGTTGCGGTCGACGCAGACGCGCGTCTTGGTCGGGGTCGCGCCGAACTGGCTGAGCATCTCCATCGCGCTCCAATGCGTGGCGGCGCGGTAGCCCTTCAGGAGGCCGGCGGCGCCGAGCGCCAGCGATCCCGTGCAGACCGAGGTGACGTATTTAGCGCCCTCGGCCTGGCGGCGCAGGAAACCGAGCACCTCCTCGTCATTGAGCAGATCGTTGGTGCCGCCGCCGCCGGGCACGCAGATCACGTCGAGCTGCGGGCAGTCGGCGAATGTCGTGGTCGGCGTCAGCGTCAGCACGGAATCGCTCGGCACCGGCTCGATCCGTTTCCAGATCAAATGCAGCTTTGCGCCGGGCACGGAGGAGAACACCTGCAAGGGACCCGTAAAATCGAGCTGGGTGACGCGCGGAAACACCAAGAGACCGATCTGGAGCGGGGACGACATGAGAGCCTCCAATTATGAGCTTGACGGAGGCAGCCTGTCATGATGCCCTTCTGTCCAAAATGGCGTATTTCCCTCGCTTTCGGACATGACCATGATCGGCATCCTGATCTTCCCGGACTTCCAGTTGCTCGATGCGGCCGGCCCGATCTCGGTGTTCGAGATCGCGGCGCGCTGTACGGGCAAGACGACGACCGGGATCCGCGTGCTGGCGGTGAACGCGGGGCCCGTGCGCAGCTCGTCCGGCGTGGAGATGATGGCGCGCGACTTCAAGTCGGCGAATGCGATCACGACGCTGGTCGTGGCGGGAGGCGCGGGCGTGACCGATGCCGCGCGCTGCGAGGTCACGCGTGCCTTCGTGCAGCGGCTGGCGCGGCGCGGCGTGCGGGTCGCGAGCGTCTGCTCGGGCGCCTATGTGCTGGCCGAGGCGAGATTGCTCGACGGCCGCCGCGCCACCACGCATTGGGGACGGACGCGGGATTTCGTCGCGCGCTATCCCAAGGTGAAGTTCGAGCCGGACCAGATTTTCACGCGCGATGGCAATGTGTGGACGTCGGCAGGCATCACGGCGGGCATCGACCTCGCGCTCGCGATGGTGACGGAGGATCACGGTGAGCAGATCGCGCAGGACACCGCGCGGCAGCTCGTGCTGTATCATCGCCGCAGCGGCGGCCAGTCGCAATTCTCGTCACTTCTGGAATTGAAGACGCCGAACGGCCGCTTTGGCGCGCTGCTGTCATGGGCGCGCGAGAACCTCGACGCCCGGTTGACGGTCGAAGACCTCGCCGACCGCGCCGGCATGAGTGCGCGGCATTTTACCCGCGCCTTTGCCGCCGAGACCGGCACGACGCCCTCGAAGGCCATCGAGCGCTTGCGCATCGAGGTCGCGCGCGAGCGCGTGCAGTCCTCGCGCGAGGCGATCGAGCTCGTCGCGGAGGCGACAGGTTTTCGCGATCCCGAGCGCATGCGTCGTGCCTTTATCCGTGCCTTCGGCCAGCCGCCGCAGGCGCTGCGGCGCGCGGCAAGGGCCGGGTAGGGAGAATTGATCGGGTTGGAGAGCCCGCTTGAGCGGGTGAGCAGACTTGCATATGGCCGGGCGTTCCGCCTTTTGACCCGGAACGGACCTCGTCAAGCGGATGCACCCGTTGTAGACGATCGGTACAACACGTACCGTCGCCGATACCTATGCAAGGAACCGCAATGACCGATCGAGAAAAGATCCTGATTGCCCTTCGTGAAAAGCCTCTGAAGACTTTCGAAGTCATGAAGCGCGTGAACATCAAGAACCAGGACGACTGCCAATCGCTCCTGTTGAAGATGCGTGACGAAGGCGCTGTGAAGTTCGATATTCACAAGGGAAATTGGCGCGCTGCGTGACGACATTCGCCTGGTCACCAGCGGCTTCGCGATGGCACAGCGGACATGACGTGAAGATTGATTCAGCCCGATGCGGCCTTGCCGTCGGTTGCCGCGGCGCCCGAGGCCTGTGCGCGCGCCGTCAAGCGCCGCGCGATCGGCATCAGCATATAGGGCGCCAGGTGAATGGGAAACTGCGTCATCGCGAAATAGAGCCAGGTGGTGGGCGGCAGCGCGCCGGCGGTCGCGGCGAGCATCAGGCCCAGATTGCGCTGTGACACCATCAGCCCGAGCGCCAGCGCGCGCTCATAGCCGATACGGCGGAACAGCACCGTGGTGACGGCGAGCAGCGTGAAATAGATCGCGAAGGCGAGCGCTGCGAAGCCGAGGGTGGAGACCGGCCGGGCGACGAGATCGCTCGCGACGTCGCCCATGATCGCGGTCGCGAAGACCAGCAGAATGACGATGTTGAAGCCGTCGATCGGCTGCCTGTGGCGCTGGATCGCGGCCGCGCCGAAGATCTGTCGGATCACGGTCGCGGCCAGCAGCGATGCTGCGAGGATGCCGAGCAGCTTCAAGCCCAGCGCAGGCGGCGAAATGCTGAGCATGCCATCGAGGAACAGGCTTGCGAACAGCGATGCCGTGAACGGCACCAGCGCGGTCGCGCTCACCAGCGTGACCAGCACCAGCGTGGCGTCGAGGCCCATCAGCGCGGCCAGCGCCGGCGCGGCCATCATCGGCGACGCCATGCTCTGCAGCATCAATGCCAGGGCAAGGTCGGGCGCGCGCGCCGTGAGCGCGGTGAGATGGACGATCAGCCCGACGATCACAGGCACGCCGATCATGGTCCAGACGGTCGCGGTCGCCACCAGCGCCGGCCGCCGCAGATGGCCGGAGAGCGCGGCCAGATCGACCCGCATGAAGGAGATGCAGAGCAGGACGAAGATCGCCTCGGTGACGTAGGGACGCAGCAACGCACCGAGCGGCGGCACCGCGAGCGCGATGAACACGACGGCGGCGACCGCGCGGGTGCCTTGGCCACCGAGCCATGTCAGCCCGCGCAGGGGGAGGGCGAATATGCTTTGAAGAACGGGCGGCATGAGGAATGGCGTTTCAGCCCAATCCTTTCAGCCACGCGCCGATCTCGCTCACGGCGACATTGGCCTCTCGCAGCAATTTGCCCATCGTGAAGAAGCCATGGAACTGGCCGGGATAATGCTTGGTAGCCACGGGCACACCGGCCTGCTTCAGACGTTCGGCATATTCGTCGCCCTCGTCGCGCAGGGGATCGGCGCCGGCGGTCAGCACATAGGCCGGCGGCAGGCCGGCCAGGTTCTTCGCCCGTGCCGGCGAGGCGCGCCAGTCGTGGATATCGGCGGCGCCGTTGAGATAATGGTCGCGGAACCAGCGGATCACAGAATGCGTCAGCAGCACGCTGGTCTCGGGCTCGCTGTGGGAGCCGTGCGTCATGGCGAAATCGGTCGCCGGATAGATCAGCAACTGGCCCGCGATGGCGGGACCGTTGCCGTCGCGCGCGGCGAGCGCGACGACTGCGGCGAGGTTGCCCCCGGCGCTATCGCCGCCGACCGAAAGCCGGGAGGCGTCGATGCCGAGCTCGCGCGCGTTGGCGGCGACCCATTTGGTCGCGGCGATCGCGTCATCGGCGGCGGCGGGAAATTTGTGCTCGGGCGCGAGGCGGTAGTCCACCGAGATCACGATCAGCGCGCCGGCGTCGGCAAGCTGGCGGCAGACGACGTCATGGGAATCGAGATCGCCGATCACCCAGCCGCCGCCGTGGAAGAACACCAGCGCCGGGGACAAGCCATCATGCCGGCGGGACTCTTTCGGAACATAGAGGCGCGCGGGAATGGCGCCGTGCGGTGCCGGGATTGACAGCGGCGTGACGCGTGCGAGGTCCGGTGGCTCGGGATTGGTCGCAAAGCGCGCCTGCGCGTAATAGGCGCGCGCTTCCGGGGCGGTCAGGGTCTCGTAGGCGGGGCGGCCTGCCTCCTGGAAGGCCTGGTAGACGGCGGCGGCATCGGGATCGAGCACAACGGGCATGGGGAAGCGACCTCTGGGTTTCCAGTTATGGTTGGAGTTCTTTTTGGGAGCGGCGCCGCCTGGCCCCCGGGGAAGGGCGCTCGACTATCCCATCCGGGGGCCGATCTGGCCAGACCGGGCCGGGAAGGGCAGGGATGCCGCCCTTCCCCCGCCGTATTCGCCGTGTTAACCGGATGGCCTGCGAGCGGCGGTATCCCCTGTAGAATGTCCAGCAAGCCCGATTCGCTGTTGAAGCCGCGCGAGATGTTTCGAACATTTACCCTGACAGGTCTTGCGGCGCTTCTGGCCGCCACCGTACTGACGGCTGCGACGCCGGCGCAGGCGCAAATCGGCACGATCTTTTCCGATCCGCCGCCGCTGCGGCCGCCCGGCAACATTCCGCGTGGCCAGCCCCAGCCGCAGCCACAGATCCCCGACGACGACGAAGAGGTGCCGGAGCTGCCGCCGCAGGGCCGTGTGCTGCCGTCGCGTCCGATGGCGCCGCCGCCGGGCCGGCAGGGCAACGTGATGCCGGGCCCGGTCGAGACCCAACCTCTGGCGCCGCCGCCCGGGTCTAGTGCTGCTCCGCCAAACCAGCCGCCGCCCGTCGCGGTCGCTCCACCCAATTCGCAAGGCGCCCCGGGTACGCCCGGTCAGCGCCAGCCACAGCAGAAGGGCGGGCCGGGCGGCGCAGTCCCACAGACGCCGGCGAGCCTTCAGCCGGGCGACGAGGTCGTCACCGAGCCGCCGGCCCAGAAGATCGTGAACAAGAAGGCGACCTTCTCCGGCCTCGACAAGATCACCGGTCGCATCATCAATTTCGACGAGGAGATCGGCGAGACCGTGCAGTTCGGTGCGCTGCGGGTCAAAACCGACGCCTGCTACACGCGGCCGGCGACCGAGGCCGCCAACACCGACGCCTTCGTCGAGGTCGACGAGATCACCTTGCAGGGTGAGGTGAAGCGCATCTTCTCGGGCTGGATGTACGCGGCAAGTCCGGGCCTGCACGGCGTCGAGCACCCGATCTACGATATCTGGCTCACCGACTGCAAAGAGCCGCAGCAAACGATTGCGACCGCGGCACCGGATCCCGGCACCAAGCCGGCAGCACCGCCGCCCCCCGCGCAGAAGAAAGCCGCGCCCAAGCAGGTGCAGCAGCGTCCGCCGCAGCCCTTGCCGCCGATCCAGCAGCAGCAGCCGGCTCCGCCGCCGCCACCTCCGCCGCCCGAGCAGCGCCCGGGTCTGTTCGGCATCCCCGGGTTTGGCCGCTAGGCCAAATTCCCCGAGTTCGGTCGGAAATGCCTGGTTATTGGCGTGCGGCGATGATCTCGAGCGCGCGTGTGCCGGGGATCGCTTCACCGGCCGAGAGCCTCAGGAAATCGCCGGGCTCGCCCGCGAGCGCCTTGTCGAGCAGCGCGGTGTAGCGCCGCCGCGAAATCTCGGCCGCGCCAAAACTCTTCAGGTGTTCGGTGACGTATTGGGTGTCGAGCAGCTCGAAGCCGCCATGGATGAGCCGCGCAACCAGATGCACCAGCGCGACCTTGGAGGCATCGCGCGCGGTGTGGAACATGCTCTCGCCGAAAAAAGCCCGCCCCAGGCTGACGCCGTAAAGCCCGCCGACGAGGTCCTCGCCCTGCCAGGCCTCGACGCTGTGGCAATGGCCGAGCTCGTACAGCCCGCCATAGAGGTCGCGGATGCGCTTGTTGATCCAAGTGTCCTCGCGCCCCGCCTGCGGCGCGGCGCAGCCGGCGATGGTGGCCTTGAAGGCGGTATTGACGGTGACACGGAATGAATCCGAACGCACGGTGCGCGCGAGCCGCGAGGCCACGCGAAAACCATCGAGCGGGATGACGCCGCGCAACTCCGGCTCGACCCAGAACAGGGTCGGATCGTCGGCGCTTTCGGCCATCGGAAAGATGCCGCAGGCATAGGCGCGCAGCAGCACGGCCGGCGTGATTTCAGACGGGGCAGAGTCGCGCGAAGTCATGGCTCGCCACAATAGCAGGATCGCAATGCGGTTGCGATGGGCGGTGCGGATCAGTTCGCTGCGGCAGCAGCCGGCTTGCTGGCGGCGGCCGGTACACGGCGGAACCTCAACATGACGCGGGTTCCGGAATGGGTGGGGTCGCGCTCGACCGAAGCGTCGAGCTTGGTGGCCATGGCTGCGACGATGCGCTGGCCCATGCCGGTGGAGCGCGGATCGGCCTTGACGTTGTCGCCGACGCCATCGTCGCTGATCGACAGCAGGAGATCGTCGCCCTGCGAGGTCAGCTCCACATGGATCGGGCCAGCGCCGTCGGGGTAGGCGTATTTCACCGCGTTCATCACCAGCTCGTTGACGATGATGCCGACGGCGACCGCACGATCCGGATCGATCTCGATCGGTTCGGCCTTCAGCGTCAGGCGCGACATCCGGTTACCCTCGGCCGAGCGGCGCAAATCCTCGAGCAGCGAGTCCAGATACTGGTTCAGGACCACGCTCTTGAGGTCCTGCGAGGTGTAGAGGCGGCGGTGCACCTGCGCGACCGCGGCGACGCGGCCCATCGCGTTGGTCAACGCAGCCTTGACCTCGTCCTGCGCGGCGGAGCTGGCCTGCAGGTGCAGCAGGGAGGCGATGATCTGCAGCGAGTTGCCGACGCGGTGGTTGACCTCGCGCAGCAGCAGTTCGCGTTCGGCAGCGAGCGCTGCGTAGCGGTCGCGCGAGGCATGGATCTCGGCTTCAGCTTCCTCGCGCGCCTTCTGCAATTCGGCCTGGCGCAGCGCGCCCTCCGCCGCGACGTGAAGCAGGGGGATGAAGTCGCCCTTGACGTCCTTGACCAGATAATCGGCCGCGCCCGCCTTCAGCGCCGTCACCGCGATGCTGGAATCCTGCGACGCGGTGACGAAGACCACCGGCGGTGCGCCCGGGATCGCCATGATCTGCTCCAGCGTCTCCAGCCCGTCGAGGCCGGGCATGTACTGGTCGAGCGCCACGACGTCGATGCCGCCGGTCGTGCCCGCGCGGCGGATGAGCTCAAGGCCTTCCTCGCCGCTCGCGGCATGGACGACCTTGTAGCCGCGCCGTGTCAGGCCGCGATCGACCAAGCGCGCAAGCGCCCCGTCGTCGTCGATGTAGAGCAGTGTGGGCGTACGTTGATTCATGGGGCGGCGGGCGGGACCTGGATGACCGAGAAGAACAAGCCAAGCTGCCGGATGGCATTGGCGAAATTCTCGTAGTTCACGGGCTTGGTGATGTAGACGTTGCAGCCGAGCTCGTAGCAGCGCTTGATTTCCTGGGAATCGTCGGTGGTGGTCAGCACCACCACGGGCGAGGCCTTCAGGTATTTGTTCTCCTTGATCTGCTTGAGGATGTCGATCCCGGTCATGTCGGGAAGGTTGAGATCGAGCAGGATCAGGAGCGCATTACCTTTCTGCACCAGCCCGCTACCGTCGGACCCGAACAGGTGCTTCATCGCGTCCGTGCCGTTGGCAAAGGAGATGATCTCGTTGTTGACGCCGGACCTTCGGATGTTCCGCTCGATCAGCCGCGCGTGTCCTTCGTCGTCCTCGATCATGATGATGCTGACGGGTTGAGTCATTGATCCGCGTTCCGGTTGCTGGCGTTCCAGGTGATGGGCAGCGTGATGGTGAAGGTACTGCCCGTATTCAGTTCCGATGATACCGACATGGTGCCGCCGAGGCGACGCACAAGTGCACGCACATGCGCAAGACCGATGCCCTGACCGGGCTTGTCCTGGGTTCCGGCGCGGCGAAACAGGTCGAAGATCCGCTGGTGGTCCTTGGGGTCGATGCCGCGGCCGTTATCGCTGATCTCGAAGATAGCGTAGCCGAGCTTGGTACGCCCGCGAATTCTGATCTCGCCGGGGACGCCGAGCTTGAGATATTTGATGCCGTTGTCGATCAGATTGGAGAATATCTGCTCCAGCGCCAGGCGGTCGCTGACGAGATTGGGCAGGGGGGCGACATGGATTTCGGCCTGCGCCTCGGCGGCCTGATGCGCCAGCGTCGACACGATGGCTTCGATCAACTCGCGCGTGTCGATCTTTTCCGGCTGGAACTCGCGCCGGCCCTCGCGGGTGAGATTGAGGATCGCCGAGATCAGGCGGTCCATCTTGGCGATCGACGACTTGATGAAGCCCAGCGCTTCGGCAAAATCCGCTGAAAGCTGCTTGTCGGGACCTTCGAGCGCGATCTCGCCGGTCGAAGGCGGCGGACCGTCGGCCGGGACATGGGTAAGGCCGCCGATACGGCGGAAAATGTCGCCGCCGAGCTCCTCGAGTTCGCTGGTGAAGCCCATGATGTTGACGAGTGGCGAGCGCAGATCGTGGCTGACGATATAGGCAAAGCGCTGGATCTCGTTGTTGGCCTCGCGCAGATCGGCCGTGCGTTCGTCCACTACGGCCTCCAGATTGACATTGGCGTCGCGCAGGCGCGCCTCGGCATCGTCACGGGCACGGACCGAGTGCCGCACCAGCCAGATCGAGATCACCGCCAGCAGCACGACGAGGCCGGAGCCGATGCCGGTCATCGACGCCGCGAGGGTCTGGCTGCGGTCCGAATTGACCGTTCGAAGCCGGAACAGCCGTTCTTCTTCCTGGATCATCCCGGTCGCCACTTTGGCGATCGCGGCTGTCGCGTCCGTGGAGGCGATCTCGCGGACCAGCGCTGCGGCCTTCTCCGGCTCACCCCGCCGGATGAAATCCATCTCCCGCACGAACTGCCCGAGCCGGGTCTCGATCGACGCGCTCAGCTTCTCGATGTTCTCGCGTTGCGCCGGATTGTCGCCGATCAGGCGCGTGAGCTTGTCGAGAGCCGGGATGACGGCCGCCACGGCCTTGTCATGGTCGGCCTTGAAATCCTCTCCTTGCGTCAGAAGGTAGCCGCGGGCGGCGCTCTCGGCCCGCCGGATCTCTAGCAGGAGGGCGTTGATCTGGTTCTCCGCCTCGATGGTGTGAACCACCCATTTGCTGTCGTCTCTCGCCTTGTTGACGAGGTAGACGGAGCCGGCGCTGATCACGGTCAGCACGAGAAGCCCCGCCGTGAACAGCAGGATCTGCCAAAATGCACGCCGTCGCTGTGCGTCAGCAGTCACGACGGCCTCGCTCGGTCAGGCTTGCCGGACTTCAAAACGCCCCCTCGGAACTGTCCCCATCGTCCCAAACGCGATTGGGGCCAAAGGGTTCCATGTGGAGGGACGGCTACTTCGGGGCGGGTTCCGCCTTGCCGGCGAGATATTGTTCCAGCCAGTGGATGTGGTAGTCGCCGTTGATGATGTCGTCTTCGCGCACCAGAGCGCGGAACAGCGGCAGGGTGGTCTCGATACCCTCGACCACCATCTCGTCCAAGGCCCGGCGCAGCCGCATCAGGCACTCGCCGCGGGTCTTGCCGTGCACGATCAGCTTGCCGACGAGCGAGTCGTAATAAGGCGGGATCGTGTAGCCCTGATAGACGGCGGAATCGATCCGCACGCCAAGTCCCCCGGGCGGGTGATATTGCGTGATGCGGCCGGGCGAAGGACGGAAGGTCTGCGGATTCTCGGCGTTGATGCGGCACTCGATCGCGTGGCCGATGACCTGGACCTCGTCCTGCCGCGCCGGCAGGTCGCCGCCGGCGGCGATGCGGATCTGCTCCAGCACGAGGTCGATGTCGGTGATGCTCTCGGTGACGGGATGCTCGACCTGGATGCGCGTGTTCATCTCGATGAAGTAGAACTCGCCGTCCTCGAACAGGAATTCGATGGTGCCGACGCCGAGATATTTCATCTCGCGCATCGCCTTGGCGCAGGTCTCGCCGATCTTGGCCCGTGCAGCCGCGGTCAGCACGGGCGAGGGGCCTTCCTCCCAGACCTTCTGGTGGCGTCGCTGCAGCGAGCAGTCGCGTTCGCCAAGATGAATCGCGCCGCCGCGGCCGTCGCCGAGGATCTGGATCTCGATGTGGCGCGGCTTCTGGAGATATTTTTCGAGGTAGACGGAGGCATCGCCGAAGGCGGATTTGGCCTCGTTGGCGGCCGTCGACAGCGCGACCTGAAGATCGGCCTCGCTCTCGGCCACCTTCATGCCACGGCCGCCGCCGCCGGCCGCGGCTTTGACCAGCACGGGGAAGCCGATCTTCCTGGCGATCGCCATCGCGTCGTCGTTGGGGCCGACCCCTCCGTCGGAGCCGGGCACCACGGGAATGCCGAGCTTCTTGGCAGTCCTCTTGGCCTCGATCTTGTCGCCCATCAGGCGGATGTGCTCGGCCTTCGGGCCGATGAAATGCAGATTGTGTTCGGCGAGGATTTCGGCGAAGCGCGCGTTCTCCGACAGGAAGCCGTAGCCGGGATGCACGGCATCGGCACCGGTGATCTCGCAGGCCGCGAGCAGCGCGGGCACGTTGAGATAGCTGTCCTTGGACGCCGGAGGCCCGATGCACACGCTCTCGTCCGACAGGCGCACATGCATGGCATCGGCGTCGGCGGTGGAGTGCACGGCGACGGTCGCGATCCCGAGCTCCTTGCAGGCCCTGAGGATGCGAAGGGCGATCTCGCCGCGATTGGCTATGAGGATCTTGTCGAACATGGTGTCCTTATTGGACTGACGCGCGGAAAGCGGCCAGGGCGATGAGACCGCCCTCGACCGTCACTCAATGATCACGAGGGGCTCGCCGTACTCGACCGGCTGGCCGTCCTCGATCACGATCTGCGTCACCGTGCCGGCGCGCGGCGAGGGGATCTGGTTCATGGTCTTCATGGCTTCGATGATCAGCAGCGTCTGGCCGACTGAGACCTTGCTGCCGACCTCGATGAACGGCTTGGCGCCGGGCTCCGGCGCCCAATAGGCGGTGCCGACCATCGGCGAGGTCACGGCGCCGGGATGCTTCGACAGGTCGGCAGCGGCAGGCGCGGCGGCAACGGCGGCCGCTGGGAGAGCGGCGGGGGCGGCCGCCATCTGCATCGGCATGGTCGCGGCGACGCTGATGTTGCGGGCGACGCGCAGGCGCAGGCCGGCACGCTCGATCTCGATTTCGGTGAGGCTGGTCTCATCGAGCAGCAAGGCGAGCTCGCGGACGAGGGCGGAATCCTCGCTGGAAAACTTTGCGGCTGCTTTGTCGTCTGGCTGGCGCGCCATGTTGTTTGATCCGAATGTTCTGTGTGAAGGGGGAGCGTCAGGCTTTGGGCTTGATGCCGAGCTTGGCGGCAAGGCCCTGGATGGCGAGGCGGTAGCCCTCGATGCCGAAACCGCAGAGCGAAGCGAAGGCCGCGCGCGCGGTGTAGGAATGATGCCGGAAGTTCTCGCGGGCGTGGATATTGGTGACGTGCACTTCGACCGTCGGGATCTGCACTGCAAGCAGCGCGTCGTGCAGCGCGATCGACGTGTGCGAATAGCCGCCGGCATTGATGATGATGCCCTTCATCTTGCGGGCGTGCGCCTCGTGGATGAAGTCGATCAGCTCGCCTTCGCGGTTGGACTGCCGGCAGTCGGCCTTGAGGCCGAACGTCGCCGCCGTTTCCCGGCACAGCGCCTCGACGTCGGCCAGCGACGCATGCCCGTACTTCTCGGGCTCGCGTGTCCCCAACATGTTGAGGTTCGGCCCGTTCAGGACAAGGATCGTGTCGGTTGCTGGTTCGGCCATTCCAATCCCGCAAGAGGTGCTTCGGCGTGGCGGGGGTTATAGGTAACAAAGCGCGTGAGGGGAAGCCTTGAAGGACCTCCGAGGTGGCTTCAGATGCCTCATCCGGGGTGCAAAAACCTGTGCGCAAGGAAATTGCTTGTTAACCAGTTCTAATCGTGGCTGCCGGACGGGACAGGCGGGGGAGGAGCGCCCGATAGCCCAAAAGCCCCTGCCGATCTCTCGGCAAGGGCTCATTTGGGCATCAGCGAGGCAGCTTAGCCTTCGATGACGTATACGATCTCGCGCGTCTGCGGACGAACGATGACGTACTGGCCGTGCACGAAGATCACCTCGTAGCCGCGCCACTCCGGATAGATCTCGACGATCCGGGGCGGGAGCGGATGGAAACGAACGCTCGCCGGGATGGTCGTGCCGACCGAGATGTTGAAGTTGACGTTGGTCGTTTCCTCGATCTTGGTCGACTTGATCGCGGATGAGATCTCGGTCCGCTTCTCGGGCGGCGGCGCAGAAGCGGTCGCGGAGGCCGTGCCGGTCGTGGTCTGAGACTTGGTATCGGCAGCCTTGCTGTCTGCACCCTTGGTCTGACTGTCTGCGCCCTTGGTCTGGGCGTTCATGTTGCCGCTCTTGGTGTCAGTCTCCGTGCTCTTGGTCTTGTCCGTCTGGGACTTGTCCATCGTGCTCTTCGACTTGTCCTGCGCTGCCTTGTCCTGCGCTGACTTGTCATGCATGGACTTGTCCTGCGTGGACTTGTCTTGCGCGGACTTGTCCTGCGCGCCCTGGGCGTGCTCACCCTTCGCCGCGCCGGCCTTCTCGTCGGCCGCGTTCTTGTTCATCGCGCCGGACTTGTCCATCCCGCCCGACGACTTCTCCTCGGCTGCTCCGCCGGGCTTCATGGCGCCGCCAGTCTGGCCGACGGTGCCCTTCTCCTGAGCGGATTCACGGCCCATCGAGCCGCCGCGCTCGGCGGCGCCGGAAGGCTGCGAGTGCTGCGTCGGCTGCGCGCCTGCGCCGCCACCGCTGTCGCGGTTCATGGTGCCCTGTGCGTTCGCCAGACCGGTACCGGCGACGAGCGCGAGCGCGGCGACCGAGATCATAAAGCGGTTAGACATTGAATTCTCCTCACGTGTTTCTCTGCGTCATTGCCCGCGCCGACAACGAAACGACGTATCAGGAGTTCCGGAACATTGGCGGTTCCGAGGCTTTTGTTTGTTGAATGCCAGATGAACGCGCGCGCCAGATTTCGGCGCAATGAAAAGGCCGGCTTTTCAGCCGGCCTCGTTGCATGCGTGAGTTGTAGACGTGATCAGCAAGTCGCCTTGTTAGCAAGTCGCCTTGTTAGCAAGTCGCTTTGCCGCAGCGGGCCACAGCGATCTTTTCCTTCAGGCTTTCGACACCGACGGCGCCAATAACGATCTGCTTGCCAATCACGTAGCTCGGCGTGCCGTTCATGCCCATTGCTTCGGCGAGCTTGAAGTTCTCCTCGATGGTGGTGCGCACCTCGGCGCTGCCGATGTCTTTCTCGATCTTCGCGGTATCGAGGCCGGCTTCCTTGGCCGCCTGAAGTGCGCGCGCCTTGTCGGCCGCGCCACGACCGCCGAGCAGCTTCTGGTGGAAGTCGAGGTACTTCTTGCCGGAGGGATCCTGCATGCGCACGGCGACGGCGACCTGGGCTGCTTCGACGGAGCCTTGGCTCAGCACCGGAAACTCCTTGAGCACCACCTTCAGCTTCGGATCGGCCTTCATGAGGGTGAGCATGTCGTCCATCGCGCGCTTGCAGTAGCCGCAATTGTAGTCGAAGAACTCGACGAAGGTGACGTCGCCGTCCTTGTTACCGAGCACGACCTGGCGCGGCGAGTTGAAGATCGCATCGGAATTCTGCGCGACGCTGGCCTCGTGCTTTTGCGTCTCGGCCGCGGCCTGGCGCTTGGTGAGCTCGGCCATCGCTTCCTCGAGCACCTCGGGATGGGTGACGAGATAGTTCTTGATGATCACCTCGATGTCCGTGCGCTGGGCATCGGAGAAGCTGTCGGCCGACGCGGGCGCGGCTGCGCCGAACATGGCGAGCGCAAACAGCGCGGGAGCAAGCAGGCGCAGCGAAGGCATAGGCAAATCCTCTTATCCAAAGCAGGTTTTCGGAAAACGTCCCGGCGGACTTAATCTCGGTGTCGTGACGTCATTTCGTAAGGCGTCGTTCTGGTCTTGTCAGTTGCGCGGCGGTTTGGACGCCACGATATCGTCGGCCTTGACCCATCCGGGCGTGCCGACGGCGAAACGGGTTTTCGCGCGCGTCGCAAGCTCGCGGGCGGTCTTGTTGTCGCCGCGCAGATAAGCGGCCTGCGCCGACGCCAGATCGGCCTCGGCATAGTCGCCCTTGCGGCCATAGGCCATCGCGAGCTGCATGTAGCCGAGAACGGCCTCCGGTTCCCGTGCCACCGCGGCCCGGAGAATCCGAACGGCGTCATCGGTGTAGGCCTTATTATCGGACCCAACCAGAGCCTGCCCAAGTAACATCTCGATGAGGGGCGCGTTGTTCGAAAGTGCGACAGCCTTGCGCAGGGCAGGAATCGCCTCAGCCGGCTTGCCGCCCTCCAGCAGGGCCTGGCCGCGCACCTCGTAAAAATACGCGTTGTTGGGCTGGACCTGGATCAGTGCGTCGATCTGGGCGAGCGCGCTGCGCAAATCCCCATGGAGATAGGTGCTGATGGCGCGGGCGTAGCGCGCCGGCATGCTGTCGTTGGTCAGAGGATAGCGGCGGTACACCGTCTCCGGCCGTTCCATGAAGGCGGAGATCTTGGCGCGCACCATGTCGTGGCGGAGCTGGAGCGCGGGATCGTCCTTCTTGTCCCAATAAAGGCTCGCGCTGGCGAACTCCTGGAGTGACGCGACGCGCTCGGCGGGCATCGGGTGCGACTGGAGATAGGGATCGGCGCCGCGTGCCGCGAACAGGCTCTCGCTGGTGAAGCGCTTGAAGGTCTCGTACATGCCCTTCGGCGACTGCTGGGTCGCCGTCAGGAATTTCACGCCGGCGCGGTCGGCGTTCTCCTCCTGCTGACGCTGGTAGGACAGCAGCGTACGGCGGATCATCTCCTGCGGGCCGGCGAGGGCGGCGGCTCCGGCATTGGCAAGGCCATTGTTGCCGGCGCTGCCGCTGCCGCGGGTGCTGCCCACGGCCATCGCGCCGGCGCCGAGCAGCATCGCGATGATCATCTGGGTCTGGGCGTTGGCGAGCTGCTCGCGCAGCTTGGAGAGATGGCCGCCGGCCAGATGCCCGGTCTCGTGCGCGAGCACGCCGATGATCTGGTTCGGCGTCTCCGACTGGAGGATCGCGCCGTAATTGACGAAGATGCGGCGGCCATCGGCGACGAACGCGTTGAACGAGCCCTCGTTGACGATCACCATCTGGATGTTCTGCTTCTCCAGACCCGCGACGCGCAGGATCGGGCGCGTGTATTCGCGCAGCAGCTGTTCGGTCTCGGTGTCGCGCAAGACCGGCGGCCCCTTGGCCTGCGCATGCGCGGCCGAGAACGGCGTCAGCGCGATCGCAGCCGCCGCAACGAGGGAGGTGAGGGCGGTGGCCTTCTTGCGCAATGCGATCTGGAATAACATCAAGCGGTCTGGGTCAAACGGTCTTGTCGGCAGGCTTGTCAGGCATTCTTGGTCAAGCAGTTTCGTGATTGGTTTTTGGCGATTGGCGGCGGACCGGATACGCGATATGCCCCTTTGAGCCGTACCCCTTATGAGCCGTACAATGCGGCCAGTCTGGGGCGCAAGCACCCCGTTTCCGGGTCGGACGGACCGGTTCGCCAGCGAATAGCAGAAATCGATGCACGATACGACATTGAGGAACCGGTTGGGGCAGTGGCTTGAGCCCTCCCGCCGCAGCGATGTTCCCCCGTTCATGGTGATGGACGTCATGGCCGCCGCGGCCCGGATCGAGGCGGCGGGGGGCCATGTCATCCACATGGAGGTTGGCCAGCCCGCCGCGGGCGCGCCGAAGACCGCGATTGCGGCCGCCCATGCGGCGCTCGAGGCAGGGCGGATCGATTATACCTCCGCACTCGGCATCCCCTCCTTGCGCGCGCGCATCGCGCGGCATTATCGCGATGCCTATGGCTGTGACATCAGCCCCGAGCGGATCGTGGTGACCACCGGCTCCTCCGGCGGGTTCATCCTGGCCTTCTTGGCGATGTTCGAGCCGGGCGACCGCGTTGCCGTGACGGTGCCGGGTTATCCGCCGTACCGACATATCCTCACCGCGCTCGGCTGCGAGCCGGTGCTGATCGAGACCACGAACGAGACGCGGCATGCGCTGACCGGCGAGGCGCTGCTGGCCGCCCATCGCAAGGCGCCGCTGAAGGGTGTGCTGGTCGGCAGCCCCGCCAATCCGACCGGGACCATGATGTCCCGCGAGGCGCTCGCCGGCCTGATCGCGGCGGCGGAAGACGCGGGCATCCGTTTCATCTCGGACGAGATCTATCACGGGCTCGACTACGCATTTCCCGCGGTGACGGCTGCGGCGCTGTCGGACCACGCGTTCGTGATCAACTCGTTCTCGAAGTATTTCTGCATGACGGGCTGGCGCGTCGGCTGGATGGTCGTGCCCGAGATTCTGGTGCGGCCGATCGAGCGGCTGCAGCAGAACCTGTCGATCTCGGTGCCGTCGCTGTCGCAGATCGCGGCCGAAGCGGCCTTCGACGGCGCGGCTGAGATGGAGGAGATCAAGCACGGCTATCAGGAAAACCGGCGCATCCTGATCGAGGGATTGCCCAAGGCCGGCCTGACCAGGTTTCTGCCGGCCGACGGCGCATTCTATCTCTATGCGGACGTCTCGGACTTCACTTCCGACAGTTTCGAGTTCGCCAAGCAGATGCTCGAGCAGGCCCATGTCGCGGCCACGCCGGGCCTCGACTTCGATCCCATCCATGGTCGTTCATTCATACGGCTCTCTTATGCGCGTTCGGCTGCGGAGATGCGGGAAGCAGTTGACCGGATCGCTCACTGGCTTAAATAGCCGCCAGTTTTCGACAGCCTTCTGGAGTGCAACTTGCCTGACCGTTCCGCCCCGTCTACCGCCACGCATTCTCCTCTCGCCGCATTGATGTGGCCAGTCCGGCCCGGTGAAACCGTCGGCGCTTTGCGTGCTGTCGTGCTGATTGCGCTCGGTACCGCCTTGATGGCCCTGTCAGCCAAGGTGAACCTGCCGCTGCCTTACGTGCCCATGACGTTGCAGACGCTGGTCGTGTTGATGATTGGCGCCGCCTATGGCTGGCGGCTTGGCAGCGCAACCATGATCGCCTACCTCGCCGAGGGCGCAATGGGCCTGCCGGTGTTCGCCGGCCCCGTCGGTGGAATTGCACCGCTGGTCGGCCCGACCGCGGGCTATCTGTTTGGCTTCATTGGCGCCGCCTTCGTCACCGGCTGGCTCACCGAGCGCGGCTGGGATCGCAGCGTATTTCTGCTGTTTGCCGCTATGGCCGTCGGCCACATCCTCATTCTGGCCGCGGGCTTTGGCTGGCTGGCGTTCGGTCTCGGCCTTGGCGCCGCAAAAGCGTGGCAGGTTGGCCTGATGCCGTTCGTTGCGGCGTCGCTGGTCAAGAACGCGCTGGGCGCGACATTGATGCCGGCGACACGCCGGGTGGTCGATCGCGGGTAAAGCGCGCAATAACGAGCAGTTCCGATTGACAGGGCCGGCCAAGTTGATCTTGGCTGGCTTGGCGTTTGAGGGGGAGTGAAACAATGACGACGACAACGATGGCGGGGGCGCCGGTCGCGCCGCCCGCCGCCAAGCCGTGGTACAAAGTACTTTATATCCAAGTGCTGATCGCGATCGTGCTCGGCGCCATCGTCGGCTGGCTCTGGCCGTCAGTCGCCACCAATGAGTGGATCAAGGCACTCGGCGACGGCTTCATCAAGCTGATCAAGATGGTGATCGCGCCGATCATCTTCTGCACCGTGGTCTCGGGCATCGCCCATATACAGGACGCCAAGAAGGTCGGCCGCATCGGCGTCAAGGCGCTGGTCTATTTCGAGATCGTCTCGACCTTCGCACTGGTGATTGGTCTCATCATCGGCAATCTGGTGAAGCCGGGTGCGGGCTTCGGCGGCGCCGCCGCCAACGCGCAGGCCGTCGCCAACTACGCCAAGCAGGCCGAAGGCCAGAAGTCGGTCGACTTCGTGCTGCACATCATTCCGGACACCGTCGTCGGCGCCTTCGCGCAAGGCGAGATCCTTCAGGTGCTGCTGTTCTCGGTGCTGTTCGGCTTCGCCATCATGGGGCTCGGCGAACGCGGCCATACCATCCGCAGCTTCATCGACGACGCCGCGCATGCGGTGTTCGGCGTCATCTCCATCGTGATGCGCGCGGCGCCGATCGGCGCCTTCGGCGCGATGGCCTACACCATCGGCAAGTTCGGCACCGGGGCGATCCTCAACCTGATCGGCCTGATCGCGACGTTCTACGTGACCGCGGCGCTGTTCGTGTTCGTCGTGCTCGGAATCATCGCGCGCTTCGCCGGCTTCTCCATCTTCAAGTTCCTAGCCTACATCAAAGACGAGCTGTTGATCGTGCTCGGCACCTCGTCCTCGGAAAGCGCGTTGCCGTCCCTGATGGAAAAGCTCGAGCGCCTCGGCTGCTCCAAATCGGTGGTCGGCCTCGTGGTGCCCACGGGCTATTCGTTCAATCTCGACGGCACCAACATCTACATGACGCTGGCGACGTTGTTCATCGCGCAGGCGCTGGGCTTCGATCTCTCCTTCAGCCAGCAACTCACCATCCTGGTGGTGGCGATGCTGACCTCGAAGGGGGCCTCCGGCATCACGGGGGCGGGCTTCATCACGCTGGCGGCGACGCTCGCCGTGGTCGATCCGCGCCTCGTGCCGGGCATGGCGATCGTGCTCGGCATCGACAAGTTCATGAGCGAGTGCCGCGCGCTGACCAATCTGTGCGGCAACGGCGTTGCCTGCGTGATCATCGCCTGGTGGGAGGGCGAGCTCGATCGCGACAAGCTCAACGCCAACCTCGCCAAGCAGATCGATCCGACCGACATGGAAACGGCGCTCACGACGGACTGATCTGCAAGCTGTCACCGACGGCGCGCCGTCAGGTCTTGAAATAGCAGGGCTGGTCGAGATCCTCGATCAGCCCTTTTTCTTGCGGTGACCAGTCGAGATCCTCCCCGCGAGCGCAGAGCGCTAGAACCGCTCCGGCCGATATGGCGTCGGATTGATCGCTGGCGTTTCGCCGCTCATCATCTCGGCGAGCAGGCGCCCGGTCGCTGGCCCCAGCGTAAAGCCCTGGTGGCCGTGGCCGAAGTTCATCCACAGGCCGGGATGGCGTGGGGCAGGGCCGAGCACCGGCAGCATGTCGGGCGTGCAGGGGCGGGTGCCGAACCACGGGTCGGGCTCGACCCGCTTGCCGAGGTCAATCAACTCGCGCGCGGAAGCTTCGGCGCTGGCGAGCTGCACGGGCGTCGCGAGCGCGTCCAGACCGGTCAACTCCGCGCCGGTGGTGATGCGAATGCCTTTGGCCATCGGACCCATGGCGTAGCCGCCGGCCTTGTCGACCAGCGGCAGATCGAGCGAGGCGCCGCCGCTGTAATGCATGTGGTAGCCGCGCTTGCGCACCAGCGGGATGCGATAGCCGAATTTGAGCAGGAGATCGGGCGACCACGGCCCGAGCGTCACCACGGCGTGGGCGGCGTCGATGTGTCCAATGTCGGTCGCGACCGACCAGCCGGTCGCGGTCTGCTGCAAGGTCTGAGCATCGCCAAGCACGATATTGCCGCCGAGGCGCTCGAACAGATCGGCATAGGCCGTGACGAGCGCGCCGGGATCGGACACCGTCCAGGTGTCGAGCCAATGGATCGCGCCGGGCAGATCGTCGCGCAGGACAGGTTCGGCCTTGGCGAGCTCGGCGCCCGAGAGCGCCCGAAACCTCACGCCGAATTCGCGCTCGTCCTCTTCCGCCGCCTTGACGGCGAGATCGAACGACGCTGCGTCGCGATGCAGGTGTCGGTATCCCGCGCGGCGGATCAGATTATCGGCGTGGGCTTCGCGAATGAGGATGTCGTGCTCCGCCGTCGCGTAGGCGATCAGCCGCGCCCAGGCGTCGATGGCTTCACGATGCCGCTTCGGTGCCGAATGCCACCAATAGCGCAGCAGGGGCTCGATATGGAGATGAAGCGACGACAGGCTGTAACGCACGTCGTTGGTGCGGCCGGTCGCGATCTGCAGGAGCGTGGCAAGGTCGCGCGGCATCGGATAGGGGCGCACTGCTTCCGCCTGGATCATCCCGGCATTGCCGTAGCTGGTCTCCCGGCCCGGCTCCCTGCGGTCGATGAGCGTGACGGACCAGCCGCGCTGCTGGAGGTGCAGCGCCGCGCTGACGCCGATCATGCCGCCGCCGAGTACGATCGCGCTTTGCATTGAACTCACCTCGCCAAATCAAAACCGCCCGGCTTGGCCGGGCGGTTTCAACTGTCTTGCTCGTCTATTCGCCGCCGCCGAAGCGGCGGGACCACCAGCCGGCGCGACGCGGTGCGGCCGACGTCTCGCTTGCCGCTGCGGGCGCGGGCTCCGGAGCCGGTGCGGGCGGCGCACCCGGCTCGGCCGCCTGAGCAACCGGTGCCGGTTCACTCTGGCTGCTCGACAGGAAGCTTACCTTTTCCCGAACCGTCGAACGGCGTCGTGCGGCCTTGTCGTCGGCGTGCTCTTCGTCCGCGGCAGCAGGAGCCGGCTCAGGCTGGGGCGTTGCCTCGATCCGTGCCTCGATCTTTGCCTCGGCGCGCGGCTCTGGCTGCGTGACCTGCGGCTGCGAGGTGTGCTCGGCCTGCGCGACCGAAGGCGCAGCCTCGCCGCCAAAACCGTCGAAATCGGCGACTGCGTCGGTCGCTTCCGACGGCGCATTGGCAGTGAGCTCGTCGCTGATGGAGCCGGCGAGACCTTCCTCGCCAGGACCGCGACGGCGGCGGCCGCCACGGCGACCACGCCGGCGACGGCGATCGGCGCTGCCCTGCTGCTCGCCACGGGCTGCCTGTTCCTCGCCTTCCTCGCCCTCCGGCTCGGCCTCGGTATCCTCTTCGCCTTCGCCGGCTGCCACGGCCGTCTCGGCAATAGCGGGAGCGCCATCCTCGCGCGTCTCCTCGTCGCGCGGGCCACCGCGACCGCGGCGGCGGCGGCGGCGCTTGCGGCGCTGGCCGTCCTGCTCGGTAGCGGCATCGCCTGCCGTCTGCTCCTCGGCGAGACCTTCGGTCTCCTCGGTCTCGACCTCGGATTCGGTCTCAGGATCGAACTCCTCGTCGTCATAGGCCTCTTCGATCAGGGGCGGCGGGCTTGCGGCCGCCTGCGCCACCAGCAGAGCCTTGGCGGCTTCCAGCGTATGCACCTGCTCGCCACGGTCGATGACATAGGCCTGCGGTCCGCTGACGCTCGGGTCGGCGATCACCGCCAACGTGACCTTGAAGCCGTTCTCGAGGTCGCGCAGATGGCCGCGCTTGTGGTTCAGCACATAGAGCGCGACGTCGGTGCGGGTGCGGACCACCAGATTGTGGGTCGCGCCCTTCATCAAGATCTCTTCGAGGCCGCGCAGCAACTGGAGCGCAACCGAGGATACCGAGCGCACATGGCCGGTGCCGCCGCAATGCGTGCAGGGATCGGTCGAGGATTCCAGCACGCTGGCGCGGATGCGCTGACGTGACATCTCGAGCAGGCCGAAATGCGAGATGCGTCCGACCTGGATCCGCGCGCGGTCCTGCCGGAGGCAGTCGGACAGCTTGCGTTCGACCGCGCGATTGTTGCGCTTTTCGTCCATGTCGATGAAGTCGATGACGATCAGGCCGGCGAGGTCGCGCAGCCGAAGCTGACGCGCGACCTCCTCAGAAGCCTCGAGATTGGTCTTGAGCGCGGTGTCCTCGATATGGTGCTCGCGGGTCGAACGTCCGGAGTTGACGTCGATCGAGACCAGCGCTTCGGTCTGGTTGATCACGATGTAGCCGCCGGAGCGCAACTGCACGGTCGGCGAGAACATCGCATCCAGCTGGCTTTCGACGCCCATGCGCGAGAATAGCGGCTGGCCGTCGCGATACTGCTTCACCGCGCTCACATTGGCGGGCATCAGCATCTTCATGAAGTCGCGCGCTTCGCGGTAGCCGGATTCACCGGCAACCGAGATCTCGTCGATCTCCTTGTTGTAGAGGTCGCGCAGCGAGCGCTTGATCAGCGAGCCTTCCTCGTAGACGAGGGTCGGGGCCTGCGACTTCAGCGTCATGTCGCGCACCGTCTCCCACATCCGGATCAGGTACTCGAAATCGCGCTTGATCTCGGGCTTGGTGCGGGCGGCACCGGCGGTGCGCAGAATGATCCCCATGCCCTCGGGCACGTCGAGATCCTGCACCACTTCCTTCAGGCGCGAACGGTCCTGCGCGCTGGTGATCTTGCGGCTGATGCCGCCGCCGCGTGCGGTGTTCGGCATCAAGACGGCATAGCGGCCGGCGAGCGAGAGGTAGGTCGTCAGCGCTGCGCCCTTGTTGCCGCGCTCTTCCTTGACGACCTGCACCAGCATCACCTGGCGGCGCTTGATGACTTCCTGGATCTTGTATTGGCGGCGGGGACGGAAGGTGCGCTCCGGCACCTCCTCCAGCACATCGTCGCCGCCGACGGATTCAACAACGTCCTCTTCGGCTTCCTCGTCGTCCTCGTCTTCGTCGTCATCCTCGGCCGTCGCTTCGGATTCGTGATGCGGAGGCTGCGCACTCTCGCCTGCGGCGTACACGGCGTCGGCAGGCTCAGCAGCCGCTGTCACGGCCTCGGCGAGATCGTCGGCGTGGACGTCGGAGGCAACCTCCTGCGGCTCGGCAACGGCCTCGGTGGCGACCGCGGGCTCGGCGCCGATTGCTGCGACAGGCGCCGGTGTCTCGTCGGCATGATCATGGTCGCGATGATCGTGTTCGCCACGATGGTCGTCGTGATGATCGTCGCCATGGGCATGATGATGGTCGTCGTGGTCATGTCCTTCGTGGCCATGCCCTTCGTGGTCATGTACTTCGTGGCCGTGATCGTGATGATCGTGGCCTTCGTGCTCGCCGTGATGCTCTGCGCCGGCATGCAGGTGCTCGCCCTCGTGCGAAGCGCCCTCGGGCAGGGCCTCGCCCTGGACCTGCTGGGCGGCGGGATCGGTGCCTTCGACGATGTCGCTGCGGACGCGCTCGCCATGACTACGGCGGCGGGAATTGCGGTGGCGCGAGCGGCGGCGGCCCTGGGAGCGGTTCTCGCTCTCTTCCTCGGCCTCGCGATGGGCCTGCTCTTCGGCTTCGATCAGCGCCTGCCGGTCGGCAACCGGGATCTGGTAATAGTCGGGATGGATTTCGCTGAAGGCGAGGAAGCCGTGGCGGTTGCCGCCATATTCGACGAAAGCGGCCTGGAGCGAGGGTTCGACCCTTGTGACTTTGGCGAGGTAGATATTCCCGCGCAGTTGCTTGCGTTGCGCGGTCTCGAAATCAAACTCTTCGACGCGATTGCCGCGGACCACGACCACCCGGGTCTCTTCCGGGTGGGTGGCATCGATCAACATCTTGTTGGGCATGTCTTAACTCTTGGCGGCGGCGGGCGCGATTCACCGTGGGCGCCATCAGCGCTGCCGGGTGACGCGACGGTCCACCTGATTCGGGGGTGAGGGGAAGGCCGAAACGCCGTCTCTCGCGCCTTGCCGAACCGGAAGCCGGAGGACCAAAGCGGCGCGCGGAATTGTCACTCCGCAGCGTCGCGAATGGTCCTTCAGAATTGGTCGGCACAGTCTGGCGCATCAAGCGTCGGCCCGTATGAAACATTGGGCGGCGGGGCCGCCCCTCAATCAGTTGCTGTTGGCCAGGCATGGCGCGAGCGCGCTCGCCTTGGGTAGTACGAACCGCTCCCTTGAGATTAAGGGACCGGGTAACGGGTTGCGCCGCTGTCAGAACCGTCCCGGAAACGTGGTGGTAACCGGAGACCGTCCGCCGCCGGGGCTTGCCCCGCTCCACCTCGCTGCCGCGCACCGCGCTGGACCTAGAGGGGAACGGAAAAACGCTGGAATTCCCAAACCTTGAGAGTTCCGGCGCTGCACCGGGAGGCTGAATGCGACACAACCGGAAATATCGGCCGTCAGCATTCCGTACATACGTGGATTGGACCATCCGTGCAAGGAGCGTCGCACGGCGGTCACAGTCAGCGAGTTTCGCGTGTCTGTCATTAAGGATCGTTTAACCCTGTGGTTCTATTGCGTTAAAGAGGCTGCTCGGAGGCACGGAATCGGTGGCGAGCCGCGCAAATCAAAGGATCTTGCTGGGATGCGTGCTGCTCTGCGCGGCGGCATTGCCATGTGCTGATTCCTCGCGCCTGAAGGCCGCGGAAAGTCAGCCTCAACTCCCTGTTGCATCAGCGAATTTCCCGACGGCCTCGGCCGCCCGGCTGGCCGGTGACGGCAGGCAAACTCGCTTTGTCCTCGACATCGACCAGACCCTTAGCTTCCGCGCCGTCGCCTTGGCCGACCCGTATCGGGTGGTGGTCGACGTCCCCCAGGTCAATTTTCAGCTTCCCGCTGGCACCGGGGCCGGCGGACGCGGGCTGGTCAAGGCCTTCCGCTATGGGCTGGTGATGCCCGGCGGCTCCCGAATCGTGTTCGACCTGACGGGCCCGGCCAAGATCGCCAATTCCTACGTGGTGGAGGCTGCCAACGGCCAGCCGGCGCGGCTGGTGCTCGAACTGGAGGAGGTCGAGCGCACCGCCTTCGTGCCGTCGCTGGCTCCGGAAAACCGTCCTGAGCTGCGGCCGGCAATTGCCGATCCGCCGCCCGCGACGGTTCCCGCATCTGCACACCCTGAAGCCGGGCAAAAGGCCGATGGCCGCGCGGTGGTCGTCATCGATCCCGGGCATGGCGGCATCGACAACGGCACGCAGTCGAGCGGCGAGAGCGAGAAGAATCTGGTCCTGGCCTTCGGTCTGGCGCTGCGCGAACGGCTGGAAAAAACCGGCAAATATCGCGTGGTGATGACACGAGACGACGACACCTTCATTCCGCTCAACGACCGGGTCAAAGTCGCCCGCAGCCTCAAGGCTGCGTTGTTCGTCTCGATCCATGCCGACGCGCTGCCGCGTGCCGAGGGCGATGCGCAGGGCGCGACCATCTACACCTTGTCCGACAAGGCTTCCGACGCCGAGGCGCAGCGGCTGGCGGATGCGGAAAACCGGGCGGACGCCATCGCGGGCTTCAACCTCGCGGAGGAGCCGACCGATGTCGCCGACATCCTGATCGATCTCACCCAGCGGGAAACCCGCACATTTTCAAGTCGTTTTGCCCGGCTGTTGATGGGCGAAATGAAGTCGACGGTGCGAATGCACAAGCATCCCCTGAAGTCGGCCGGCTTCCGGGTGCTGAAGGCGCCCGACGTGCCGTCGGTCCTGGTCGAGATCGGTTACGTCTCCAACAAGGGCGACCTCGAGCATCTGGTCTCCGAAGGATGGCGGTCGCGTGCCGTCGGCTCCATGGCGCAGGCGATCGACGGGTTTTTGGCCAAGCGGATGGCCACGGCCGGATCGTCGAACTGACGACCGGGGATCGTCGAATTGAGAGGGGAATTTCCGTCCCGCCGCAAAAGCCCTAGTTTGGCCACAGCGGGCGCTTTATAAAAACGCCGCAGGGGGTTCCGGAATCGGCGAGAATCCCGTTCGGCAAGCGCCTTGGGTCCGGCACTGATAGTATTGAGTAAGGCCGGTGAATTCGCGATGGTTTGGCGCCTGTTTCGGGTGCTGAGGGCTGATCTTAAGCTGGTCTTGGGCTGATCTTTGGGCTGATCCAGAGTTTGAACGGATAAACAGATAATGCGCTTGCTGGTGCGGTTCATGGGCTTCCTGTTCGCCGCGGGAACGGTGTTGTTCCTTGTCGGGGTGGGTGCCATCGCAGGCCTGATCTGGCATTTCTCCAAGGACTTGCCTGACTACTCTCAGCTTCAGGATTACGAGCCGCCGGTGATGACCCGCGTGCACGCGACCGACGGCTCGCTGCTCGGCGAATATGCCAAGGAGCGGCGGCTGTACCTGCCGATCCAGGCGGTGCCGAAACTCGTGATCAATGCCTTCCTGGCGGCCGAGGACAAGAATTTCTACGAGCATGGCGGCATCGACTACACCGGCATGGCGCGCGCCGGCGTGGTCTACATCCAGAACTACGGCTCCAACCGCCGTCCGCAGGGCGCTTCCACGATCACCCAGCAGGTCGCCAAGAACTTCCTTCTGACCAACGAGGTCTCCTTCGCCCGCAAGATCAAGGAAGCCTTGCTCGCGATGCGGATCGAGAAGACCTACTCGAAGGACAAGATCCTCGAGCTGTATCTGAATGAAATCTATCTGGGCCTCGGCGCCTACGGCATCGCGGCCGCGTCGCTGGTTTATTTCGACAAGTCGGTGAACGAGCTGACGGTGGCGGAAGCGTCCTATCTCGCGGCGCTGCCGAAGATGCCCGCGACGCTGCATCCCGTCCGCAACCGCGACCGCGCCATCGAGCGCCGCAACTACGTGATCGATCGTCTGGTTGAGAACGGCTGGGTCAAGCAGGCCGACGCCGACAAGGCGCGCAAGGAGCCGCTGGCCGTTACCAGCCGTTCCAACGGCGCCCACACCTTCGCCGGCGAATATTTCGCCGAGGAAGTGCGCCGCGACATCTTCGAGCGCTATGGCGAGAAGAAGCTGTACGAGGGCGGCCTCTCGGTCCGCACCACGCTCGATCCCAAGATTCAGGTCATGGCGCGCAAGACCATGGTCGCCGGTCTCGTGAACTATGACGAGCAGCAGGGCTATCGCGGTGCCATCAGCAAGCTCGACATTTCGGGCGACTGGGGCGTGAAGCTCGCCGAGATCAAGTCTCTGTCCGATATCTCGCCGTGGCGCATGGCCGTGGTGCTGGAGACCAGCGACCAGTCGGCGCGCATCGGCTTCCAGCCGAGCCGCGAGCTCGGCGGCGCCGTGAGCAAGCAGCGCGAGACCGGCCTCATCACGCTCGACGGCATCAAATGGGCAAGAGCAGCCTCGGGAGCTGCGAAGGGCAGGGCGGCGAGCGCGGTGTCGCAGGTGCTCCAGCCCGGCGACGTGATCTACGCCGATCCGCTGTACAAGGACGCCCAACCTGTCGAAGGTCAGTACCGGCTGCGCCAGATCCCCGAAGTGTCCGGCGCGATGGTGGTGATGGACCCCTGGACCGGCCGCGTGCTGGCGATGGTCGGCGGCTTCTCGTTCGACCAGAGCCAGTTCAACCGCGCCACGCAGGCCTATCGGCAGCCCGGTTCGTCGTTCAAGCCGATCGTCTATTCGGCCGCGCTCGACAACGGCTATACGCCCTCGACGGTCGTGCTCGACGCGCCCATCGAGATCGACCAGGGCCAGGGCGCGGGCGTGTGGCGGCCTGAAAACTTCTCCTCGGGCAAATTCCAGGGGCCGGTGACGCTGCGCAACGCGCTGCGGCAGTCGCTCAACACGGTGACGGTGCGCCTCGCCCAGGACATCGGCATGCCCTTGATCGGCGAGTATGCCCGCCGCTTCGGCGTCTATGACGAACTGCCGAACTATCTGTCCTACGCGCTCGGCGCCGGCGAGACCACGGCGATGCGCATGGTCACGGCCTATTCGATGCTCGCCAATGGCGGCCGCCGGGTGAAGCCGACCTTGATCGACCGCATCCAGGATCGCTACGGCCACACCATCTTCAAGCACGACCAGCGCGAATGCCGCGGCTGCGACGCACCGGGCGGCTGGAAGAACCAGAACGAGCCACAGCTGATCGATCGCCGCGAGCAGGTGCTGGATTCCATGACCGCCTATCAGATCACGGAGCTGATGGAGGGCGTGGTCCAGGCCGGTACCGCGACCGTTGTCAAGCAGGTCGGCAAGCCGATCGCCGGCAAGACCGGCACCACCAACGAGGCCAAGGACGCCTGGTTCGTCGGCTTCTCGCCCGACGTCGCCGTCGCCATCTATATGGGCTACGACAAGCCGCGTCCGCTCGGCAAGGGTAACGCCGCGACCGGCGGCCATCTCGCAGCTCCCATCGCGCGCGACTTCCTCCAGCTCGCGCTCGCCGACAAGCCGGCAGTCCCCTTCAAGGTGCCGGCAGGCATCAAGCTGGTGCGGGTCGTCGCCAAGTCCGGCATGCGCGCCGGTCCGGGCGAGACCGGCGGAACCATCCTCGAAGCCTTCAAGCCGGGCACGGCGCCGCCGGATAATTATTCGGTCATCGGCGTTGCCGATGCCGACGGCCGCATGCCGGCGTCGCAGCAGCAGCAGCCGGATTCCGGTTTCTTCATGCGGCCGGGCACGGGCGGGCTGTACTAAGGCTTAGGACAAGACAGACGTTCGTCGCCGCGGTGGTTGCGCTTTGCAGCCGCCGCCGCTACATCCCGTTGTCATTAGACGCGGAACAATCCCGCGAGACCAGAGAATCCCATGCGCGCCGAAATCGAACGGTTGGTAGAAGAGATCAAGCAGTCTGTCGGGCTGCTGAGGAGGCATCTTTGACGTCGAGAAATCGACGGCGCGCCTCGCTGAGCTGAACAAGCTCGCAGAAGATCCCAACCTCTGGAACGATCCCCAGAAAGCCCAGAAATTGATGCAGGAGCGCACCTCGCTCGAGGATGCGCTCTCCGGCATCGGCAAGGTCGAGCAGGAGCTCGAAGACGACATCGGCATGATCGAGCTCGGCGAAGCCGAGGGCGATGAGGGCGTCGTCAAGGAAGCCGAAGCCGCGCTGAAGACCCTCAAGAAGGAAGTTGCCCGGCGCGAGCTCGAGGCGCTGCTCTCGGGCGAGGCCGATAGTTTCGATTCTTATCTCGAAGTGCATGCCGGCGCCGGTGGCACCGAGAGCCAGGACTGGGCGCAGATGCTGCTCCGCATGTACTCGCGCTGGGCCGAAACCCACGGCTTCAAGGTCGAGATGCTGGAAGAGTCCGAGGGCGAAGAGGCCGGCATCAAGTCCGCGACCATCCAGGTCTCCGGTCACAATGCCTATGGCTGGCTCAAGACCGAGGCGGGCGTGCACCGCCTGGTGCGGATCTCGCCGTTCGATTCCAACGCGCGGCGGCACACCTCGTTCTCGTCCGTCGCTGTGTTTCCGGTGATCGACGACACCATCAAGATCGACATCAAGGAATCCGACGTTCGCGTCGACACCATGCGCTCCGGCGGTGCCGGCGGCCAGCACGTCAATAAGACCGAGTCCGCGGTACGACTGACGCATATCCCGACCGGCGTCGCCGTGGTCTGCCAGGCCGGTCGCTCGCAGCACAAGAACAAGGCGCAGGCCTGGGACATGCTGCGCGCGCGGCTTTACCAGATCGAGCTGAAGCGGCGGGAAGAGAAAGCCGCCGCCGACCAGGCCGCCAAGACCGACATCGGCTGGGGCCACCAGATCCGCTCCTACGTGCTCCAGCCCTACCAGATGGTGAAGGACCTGCGCACGGGTGTGCAGACCTCCGACACATCAGGCGTGCTCGGCGGCGATCTCGACGACTTCATGGCCGCGACCCTGGCGCAGCGCGCCTTCGGCACTCCCGGCGCCGACATCGAGGACGTCGACTGATGCCCCGGATCGCCTTCATCGGGCTTGGACGGATGGGCCACGGCATGGCCGGCCGCTATCTCGATGCCGGTTTTACGGTGACGCTGTGGAATCGCAGCAAGGCCAAGGCGGAAGACCTGATCGCGCGCGGCGCGCTGTGGGCGACCTCGCCTGAGGACGCGGCGATCGACGCCGATGCCGTCGTGACCATGGTCGCCGATGACGAGGCCTCGCGTGCGGTCTGGCTCGGGCCCGAGGGCGCGGCCAAGACGGCCAAGGCTGGCACCATCGCGATCGAATGCTCCACCGTCTCCTATGACCATGCGCGCGAGATGGGCCGCGAAATGAACGCGCGCGGGCTGATCTATATCGATTGCCCCGTGACGGGATTGCCGAATGCGGCAGCGAGCGGAAAGCTGACGCTGCTCGTCGGTGCCGATGCGGCCGATCTCGAACGCGCGCGGCCCTATCTGACACCGATCGGCTCGACCATCCGCCATTTCGGCGCGGTCGGCGCTGGCACGGTCTACAAGCTGATCAACAATCTGATGGGCGCGATCCAGATCGCCGGTCTCGCTGAGGGCCTTGCGATCGCCGAGCAGGCCGGGCTCGACATGAACCTCGTGCTGGACTCGATCCAGGCTGGCGTCGCCGCAAGCCCGCAGGTGCAGCGTCACTCCAAGCGCATGGTCGCCCGCGATTTTTCCGGCGCGACGTTCACGGCGGCGCTGCGGCATAAGGATGCCGCCTACGCGGTGAAGCTCGCCGAGAGCCTGCTGGCCGACAAGCCGCTGGTCGCGCGCGCCGCGGTCGAGGCCTACGCGCAGGCCAAGGCCGCGATGCCTGACGACGATGAAGGCAAGATGATCGAGCTGGTGTCGCGGCCGAAGAAGCCGTCGTAGCGGATCATATCCGCATACGCAGCCTCGTTCGAGCATCGGTTGTGTAAACCGACGCGTCATCGGAAATCGGGTGGCGCTTTTCGCCGCGTTGTCCTAGGGCGGCTGTCTCGCCTACCGACACGAGACGCCATGCCCCCGAATGACAACCGGATCGACGCGCGAGACTGGTCGCTGCTCGCTGTGCTCTCGGTGCTCTGGGGCGGCTCGTTCTTTTTCAACGGCGCGGCGCTGCGGGAATTGCCGCCGCTGACGTTGGTGCTTTTGCGTGTCGCGCTTGGCGCGGCCATTCTGCTGCCGCTGCTCCGTATCCAGGCCATCCGATTTCCAAAGGGCGTGAGGGGCTGGAAACCGTTCTTTGCGATTGGACTCCTTAACAACGTGATCCCGTTCTCGCTGATCGTGATCGGTCAGACTTTCATTCCAAGCGGGTTGGCGTCGATCCTGAATGCCACCACGCCGCTGTTCACGGTGATCGTGATGGCGGCGGCAGGCGAAGAGGCCTTGCAGCTGCGCCGCGTCGGCGGCGTGGCACTGGGTCTCGCCGGCGTGATCATCCTGCGTGGATGGGGTGTCGAGACACGAGCAGGGCAGGGGCTCGGCATCCTGCTCTGCCTCGGCGGCGCCTTCAGCTATGGCTTTGCGGCGTTGGCCGCGCGGCGGTTGTTGAAGGATGCCGCCCCGCTGGGGACGGCAGCATTTCAACTGATGGCTTCCACGGGGATGATGGCGATCGTTGTCGGCGCGATGGAGCAGCCGTGGCGTCTCCCGATGCCGGGCGTGACGACATGGCTCGCGGTGCTTGGCCTTGCCGGCCTGTCGACGGCGCTCGCCTATATCGTCTTCTTCCAGATACTGCGGCGGTCGGGCGCGACCAATGTGATGCTGGTGACGCTGCTCATTCCCGTCACCGCCATCCTTCTGGGATGGCTGGTGCTGGGCGAGCCGATCTCGATGCGTGAGATCGCGGGCGCGATCGTGATCGGCAGTGCATTGCTGGTGATCGATGGGCGCGTTCTGAACCTGCTGCGGCGCGGCACATAGTTCTGGAGCGGCCGTTTCACCTCACGGAAAATCGTGGCGCTTGCCAGCCGCAGGCGGCCTTGCGACACTCTCGGCAAAACAAGACTACAAAACACAGGGGAGAGAACGATGCCGGGTCGTCGCGAAAGCCTTGCTGCCCTCGCCATTCTTGCTGCCGGCGTGCTCGTCACGACACCGGCCCTGGCGCAGAAAAAATACGATCCCGGCGCCACCGACACCGAAATCAAGCTCGGCAACATCATGCCCTATAGCGGGCCGGCATCGTCCTATGGCGTGATCGGCAAGACTGAGGCCGCGTTCTTCAAGATGATCAACGATCAGGGCGGCATCAACGGGCGCAAGATCAATTTCATCAGCTATGACGACGCTTATTCGCCGCCGAAGGCGATCGAGCAGGCGCGCAAGCTGGTCGAGAGCGACGAGGTGTTGCTGATCTTCCAGCCGCTCGGCACGCCTTCGAACTCAGCGATCATGAAATACATGAATTCCAAGAAGGTGCCGCAGCTCTTCGTCGCCTCCGGCGGCACCAAGTTCGGCGATCCCAAGAATTTCCCGTGGACCATGGGATTTCAGCCGAACTACCAGAGCGAGGGGCGGATCTACGCAAAATATATCCGTGACAAGTTTCCGAACAGCAAGATCGCGGTGTTCTGGCAGAACGACGACGCCGGCAAGGACCAGTTCAAGGGCCTGAAGGACGGCCTCGGCGACAAGGCCAATATGATCATCGCCGATAAATCCTATGAGGTCAGCGATCCCTCGATCGACTCGCAGATCGTCGCGCTTCACGATTCCGGCGCCGACATCTTCTTCTCATGGGCCGCGCCCAAGGGATCGGCGCAGGCGATCCGGAAGGTCGGCGAGCTCGGCTGGAAGCCAAAATTCTTTCTGGCCAACACTGCGACCTCGGTCGCCTCGGTGCTCAAGCCAGCCGGGCTCGACTATTCCAAGGACATCATCTCGACCGTCTATCTGAAGGACCCGACCGATCCGAACTGGGACAAGGATCCTGCGGTGATCAAATGGCGCGAGTTCATGGACAAATATTACCCTGACGGCGACAAGGCCAATTCCAACAATATCTACGGCTACGTTCAGGCAGAGGCGATGGCGCAGGTGCTGAAGCAGTGCGGCGACAACCTCACACGTGACAACGTGATGAAGCAGGCCACGAACCTAAAGGATTTCCACACCGACCTGATGCTGCCGGGCATCATGGTCAATACGTCGCCCGACGATTATTTCCCGATCGAGCAGATGCAGCTGATGCGCTTCAACGGGCAGGCCTGGGAGCTGTTCGGCGACGTCATCACCGGTGAGGTCGGCCACGAGCGCGGCCAATAGAATGCGAGAAGCGCAGGCCTAGCCCGCGCTGAGGCGCACGCCGGCGCGCAGGAATTTCTGCGGATCGACCGCTTCGCCGTCGATGCGGGTTTCATAGTGCAAATGCGGGCCGGTGGATCGGCCGGTCGAGCCGACGAGACCAACCACCTGGCCGATCTTCACGATCTCGCCCACCCTGACGTTGATCTCGGAGAGATGGCCATAACGGGTCGCAAGACCATTGCCGTGATCGACCTCGATCATGCGGCCGTAGCCGCCTGACCAGCCGGCCGAGACGACCTTGCCGTTGGCGGTGACACGAACGGGATCGCCGCTCGCGGCGCGGAAGTCGAGCCCGGTGTGCATCGCGGGCCGGCCGAGGAATGGATCGCTGCGCACGCCGAAGCCGGAGGTGAACTCGACCTCGCCGATGACGGGCTTGCGATAGGGCACGAGTGCGAGGGTGCGATTGAGCCGGTCCATCTCGGCGCGGGTGCTGTTGATGCGATGGAGCTGCTTCTCGAACGGCCCCGAACTGGCGGTGAGCTTCACGGGTACGAAAGGCCCACCCATTGCCGTGCGCGGCACGGCGGCTTCGAGATTTGCGAGGTTCAGGCCGAGATCGCTGACGACGCCGCGCATACGGCGCATGCGTGAATCCATGCCTTCCTCGACGGCGTTGAGCGCCGCCATCTGGCGACGCTCGACCTGGTCCAGCGAGGTCGTGAGCCGAACCACGACGTTGTCGAACCCTTGATTCTTGGCGAATTGATTGACGGGCGGAGCTGCGAGCGTCGGCGCGCGCGACTCGAGCCGCGCTTCGCGATCCGGCGGCGCCACGAAGATCACGGTGTCGCTGATCGGCGAGGGCTTTGGCGTGCCCTGCGTCGCCTGGCTGGCATCGCCACGCTGTGGGTTGGAACGGGGAATCGATCCGGTCACGTCCGGCATGGACCCGAGCGCCGTGGCACGGGACTCCAGCGCCGTCTGGCGCTTCATGATCTGGTCGAGCTTCTGGTCGAACTGCTCCTGGTCGAGCAGCTGCCGGCTGGTGGTGCGGTCGACCTTGGCGCGCAGCTCGGCGATGCGGTCCTCATAGGCGTATTGCATCTCGGCCTGCCGGGCGATCAGCCGGGTGAGGACGTCGTCGCGGAAGGCGAAATAGGTCGCGGTCGCGGCCGACCAGAGCCCGAGCAACACCACGGTGCCGACCACGATCCAGAACACCACGGGCCCCAGGCGAACCTGCTTGCCGTGATGCACGATGGTGTAGGCGTCGTCGGTGTCCGGAAGGGGAAGCGCGGTTGCCACCGCGGCAGCACGGCGATGAAAGGCTCGTCCGTGGTCGTGGGGGTGATGTTGGGGGTACTGCGAGAGCTGGGCAGAACTTTTCGACATCGGCACTCCCGCGCCGGTCGGATGAGTCCGTACGGCCTAATTGCCGCGGCAATCTGGGCCAGTCATGGTTAATTTTCCGGAAACGGAACCGCTTGAATTTAAATGATTGGTTAAAGGGTTCTTGCCGCTTCCAAGACCTCGTCGGCGTGGCCATCGACGCGGACATTGCGCCAGATCCGGGCGATCCTGCCGTCGGCGCCAAGCAGCATCGTGGTACGAAGAACTCCCAGGAAGCTCTTGCCATACATGGACTTTTCGCCCCAGGCGCCGTAGGCCTCCAGCATCGCGTGCGTCTCGTCCGAGATGAGGGGGACGCCGAGACCGTGCTTGTCGCGGAATTTGTCCTGAGTCTTGACCGGATCGGCGGAAATACCGAGCACGGCGGTGCCAGCCTTGGCGAAGGCGCCGGTCAGCCGGGTGAAATCGATGGCTTCCCTGGTGCAGCCCGGCGTATCGGCGCGAGGATAGAAGAACAGGACCAGCTTCTGGCCGGTATAATCCGACAGCGCGACGACACCGCCACCGTCGCGGGGCAGGCGGAAGGCGGGAGCATCCTGACCCTCGGCCAAGCCGGCCTTCGTCGCCTTTTCGGACGCGGGTGCCGATTTGGAAAAATTTAACCGTTTCGATGCGGCCTTATGCGATGCTGTCTTTGCTATGGTCCCAGTTGATTTGCTCGCCGGCGTCCGCTGTGTTTTCGCGGACTTGGTTTGAGTCGCAGCCCGCGCTTTCACGGGCGTCTTTTTAGCCGTCGGACTGCCGGAGGGCGTTTTGGACGATTTCTTTTGGGATTTCTTGGACATACGCCTTCCTTTCGTCGCTTTCGGCGGGTCAACCAAAGCGGTATTGCAGCCCTTTTCCGCTATGCCGGAATCGTGCCCTCGGCAGGGCGAGTCTGACGACGCCGGAGTCTGGTTACAAGGAATTCCACGCACCACCCCACTGCTCGTTGAACGCGCTCCCGGGGCGACATGACGAACAGAAGGAATATTCGAGGTATGGCGGCAATGCCGGCGCGGGAAGCTTCGCTTCCCGTCGACGGCTGCGGCCCCGGCGGCGCTCAATCCCACGACGGGCGCCTGTATCGAGAGGCAATGGCAAGGAATACGTCGCCCCAGGATTACAATCGGGATTTGGATCGGCGCGGCAGCCAAACAGAGTCGCAGCAATGGGACGACGCCGATTGGGATCCGGATCAGGAAGCGGCGGCGGGCTATCGGGCGCGCCGGCTGTTGTCGCGTTCCAATTCGGGCTTCCATCGCTTCGCTGACGGGTTTGGGCCGCTGCGCCGCTGGCTGGGCGGCGGTCGCTGGCTGAAGCGCGTGGCCGTGGTCGTCGGTGCCCTGATCGTCATCTTCGTCGGCTGTTTCGGCGCGCTGTGGTGGCGGCTCGGCGCCGGTCCCATCAATCTCGACATTGCGACGCCGTGGCTCGCCGCCGCGATCGAGGACAATATCGGTCACGGCAACACCGTGGAGGTCGGCGGCACGCAGATCGAACGGGCCGGGCGGATCCGCATTGCCGTGCGCATCCGCGATATCGTCGTGCGCGACCACGATCACGTCATTGTCGCCACCGCACCGAAGGCCGAGGTGAAGCTGTCGGGTGCGGGCCTGCTGATGGGGCATCTGCGCGCAGAAAGCCTCAACCTCGTCGATGCCGAGCTCGCGATCCGGATCGCGCCTGACGGCACCGTCACGGTGTCGGCTGGCGACACCGCAAAGCCGCTCGCAACCGGCGTCGCCTCCAAGAAGGACGCGGGGCTGCCGCCGACTTTCCCGCGCAACGGTGTGCCACCGCCGCCGTTCGCCACCGAGCCTGCGACCCCCGACGCATCGCAAGTCGCGCCCCAGGCCGCGGCCCCGACTGGCATTCTTCAGGGCCTCGACTGGCTCGACAGTCTGAGCATGACCGGCCTCGACGGCCAGAACCTCAACGAGATCGGCCTGAAGAACGGCAATCTGATCGTCGACGATCAGCAGCGCGGCAGCAAATGGACGTTTGAGAACATCACGCTCAGCCTGCGCCGACCGAGCCGTGGCGGCGTCGCGCTCAGCCTCGGCGAGGAGGGCGCGCGTCCGTGGTCGTTGCGTGCCACGATCGGCCCCGCCGAGAACGGCGTGCGCTCGGTCGATATCCGCGCCGACAAGGTCTCGACCGCCAACATCCTGCTGGCGCTGCGGGTGAAGGACCTCACCTACACCGCCGACCTGCCGCTGACCGGCGAGCTCAAGGGCGAGCTCGGCCGCGACGGCGTGCCGACCTTCTTTCGCGGCAAGATCGCGGTCGGCGCGGGCAACATCATCGACACCGATACGCCCGACTATCCGATGGCGATCGACTCGGCTGAGATCAATGTCGAGTGGGACGCCAATCGGCGGGTGCTGGTCGCTCCCTTCAAGGTCCTCTCGGGCGCGAACCGTCTGACGCTTCTGGCTCATGTCGAGCCGCCCAACGGTACCGTCAATGACTGGCAGCTGGGTTTCAGCGGCGGTTCGATCCTGCTCGGCGGCATCGACAACGAGCCGCCGCTGGTCTTCAACCGTATTGCGATCGGCTTCCGTTTCGACACCGACCACAAGAGGCTGCTGTTGACGCAGGCTGATATCTCCAACGGGGAGATCGGCGTCGCCGGCACCGGTGCCATCGACTATTCGGGCGAGCCGCGGCTGACACTGGGTTTTGCGGGTACGCCGATGTCGGCCTCCGCGCTCAAGCGGATGTGGCCGACGCTTGTCGTTCCCGAGTTGCGCGAATGGGTGATCGAGCGGATCGAGCGTGGAACGCTCCAGCGCATCGAGATCGGCGTTAATTCACCGACGAAGAATCTTCCGCGCAAGGGCCCGCCCATTCCCGACGACGGCCTGTCGGTCAATATCGTAGCGAGCGGTGTCACGGTTCGCCCTGTGGATGGCTTGCCGGTGGTGCACGATGCCGATTTGAAGGCACGCGTGACCGGTCGCACCGCGACGGTGAATATCGGGCAGGGCATTGCCGATACGCCAGCAGGCCGCAAGGTCACGATTTCCGACTTTGTCTTCGAGGTGCCCGATATGGCGCCCAAGCCTTCGCCGTCGCGGACCAGGTTCCGTGTCGAAGGCCCGGTGCCTGCGGCCGCCGAAATGCTTTCCAACGATCGCCTGAGCGATCTGTCGTCGACCGTCATCGATCCCAATACGAGCAAGGGGACGTTCTCGGCGAACGTCCAGCTTGGGTTGCCGGTCAAGGGCGAGCTGACCAAAGCCGACACCACCTACAGCGTTACCGCCGATCTCAACGGTTTTGGTGCCGACAAGCTCGTTATGAACCAGAAGCTGGAGGCCAACAACCTCAAGATCGTCGCGAGCAACCAGGGCTACCAGGTCAAGGGCGACGTCAAGATCAACGGGCAGGCGGCCTCGCTCGACTACCGCAAACCGGCCGAGGGCGACGCGGACGTCAAATTGCAGACCACGCTCGACGATGCGAGCCGCGCGCGCCTCGGATTTGACTTGGGTCCCGCCGTCAGCGGATCGGTGCCGATCAAGCTGTCGGGCAAGATCGCCGGGGGGCCCGACCAGACGACGAAGCTCGGCATCGAGGCCGACCTGACCTCCGTCAAGCTCGACAACATCCTGCCCGGCTGGGTCAAGCTGCCGGGCAGAGCGGGCAAGGCCAGCTTCAAGGTGGTGCCGACGGCGCAATCGACGCGTCTGGAGGAGATCGTGATCGAAGGCGGCGGCGCCTCGATCAAGGGGTCGCTCGAGGTCGATGCCAACGGCGATCTCATGAACGCGAACTTCCCGACCTACGCGCCGTCCGACGGCGACAAGGCGTCGCTGAAGGTGGAGCGTAGCCAGGAGGGCGTGGTCAAGGGCACGATGCGCGGCGACGTATTCGACGGCCGCGGCTTCCTGAAATCGGCGATCTCAGGCAATTCCAAGGACGATGCCAAGAGCAAGACGAAGAACGTCGATTTCGACATGGACGTGAAGCTCGGCGCCGTCATGGGTTTCAACGGCGAGGCGATGCGCAGCGTCGAGGCCAAGATGTCGCGGCGCAACGGTGCGGTTAAAGCCTTCACGCTGAGCGGCAGGATCGGAAAAGACACGCCCGTGGCAGCCGACCTGCGCGGTGGCCGCGCCCAGGGCAACCGCGAGGTGATCTATCTCCAGACCAGCGATGCCGGCAACTTCCTGCGCTTCACAGACACCACCAACAAGGTCTACGGCGGCCAGATGGTGGTGGCCATGGAGCCGCCGACGTCAGAGCCTACGACACGGGAAGGCCTGATCAATGTGCGCGACTTCTCGGTCAAGGGAATGGATCAACTCGATCGCGTCGCGGCGGGCGCTCCCAACGGTGCGCAGAGCGGCGTGGCCTTCACGGCGTTGCGTGCGGAGTTCACGCGGCAGAACGGCGCGCTCACGATCCGCGACGGCGTGGTCAAGGGGCCGATGATCGGCGCCACCATCGAGGGGTCAATCGACTTTCCCGGCAATCAGGTCTGCATGAGCGGCACCTTCGTGCCGATGTATGGCGTCAACAACATCTTCGGCCAGATTCCGCTGTTCGGTATCTTCCTCGGTGGCGGCAACAATGAAGGATTGATCGGCGTGACCTACGAGGTCGTCGGCACGCCGGCCGCGCCCGTGATGCGCGTCAATCCGATTTCGGCGATGGCGCCCGGTCTATTCCGCAAGATCTTCGAATTCAACACCGGCAAACAGAACTCGCCGTTCGAGGAATTCCCGTCGCAATCGAACGATGGCTCGAGCGGATCGACGCGCCAGCTATCGAGCGGCTGCACCCTGGCGCGGCGATAGCGGCGAGGCCGCGAGCTCCTTCCATAAGCGCGCAGAACGTGGATGGCCGGGACAAGCCCGGCCATGACGACGTGCTGGGTTTGATGCCGGCCGTTTACGCCGCGCGCACGCCGGCCAGGAAGGTCCCGACTTCGCCGGAGAGCTGCTCGGCCTGCTTGGAGAGGTTCGAGGCCGCGGCGAGCACCATGCCCGCGGCATTGCCGGTCTCGTTCGCTGCCGTGCTGACGCCACCGATATTGGTGGTGACTTCCTGGGTCGCCTCCGCTGTCTGCGAGACACTGCGGGCGATCTCGGCGGTGGCGGCGCCTTGCTCCTCGATCGCAGCGCCGATCGAGGTGGCGATCCGGCTGACCTCCTCGATGGTGGCGGTGATGCCGCCGATGGCGTCCACCGCTTCCTTGGTCGCGCCCTGGATCTGGGCGATCTTTTCGCCGATCTCGCGGGTGGCTTCCGCGGTCTGGCTCGCCAGCGACTTCACCTCGGAGGCGACAACGGCGAAGCCGCGGCCGGCTTCGCCGGCGCGTGCGGCCTCGATGGTGGCGTTGAGCGCGAGCAGATTGGTCTGCGCCGCGATGCTGGAGATCAGCTCGGCGACATGCTCGATCTGCTGGGCGCCATCGGAGAGCGCGCGCACGATGGTGTCGGTGCGGCGTGCGCTGTCCACGGCGCGGCCGGTGACCACGGCGGACTGCGCGACTTGACGGCTGATCTCGGTGATGGAGGAGGAGAGCTCCTCGGCGGCGGCGGCGACCGTCTGGACGCGCTGGCTGGCTTCGGTGGCAGCCGAGCCGACGACGGCGGCGCGGCGGTTGGTGCCTTCCGCGGTCGACGACATCGACTTGGCGGTGACCTCCAGCTCCCCGGAGCCCGAGGCCATCAGGCCGACGAGCTGGCCGACAGAGGCATCGAACCGATCGGCGAGCGAGATCAGCGCGTCGCGCTTCTCCTGTTCGCTGCGGGTTTTGGTGGCGACTTGCTCGGCCTCCAGCTTGCGCGCCGTCAGCGCGGTCTGCCTGAGCACTTCGAGGGTCTCGGCCATGCGACCGATCTCGTCGCCGCGACCGGTCTCCTCGACCGCCGCGTCGATGGCGCCTTCGGAAATGGCCTGCATGCGGTTCTTCTGGCGGTCGAGCGCACCGAGCACGTCGCGGGCAATCAGCCAGGACAGTGTCGCCATCAGCAGCATCAGGCCGATGCCGATCGCACCCAATTCCAGCGTCAAGGCTCGCACGTCGGCGTCGATGTCGTCGACATAGAGGCCGTAGCTGATCGTCGCGTTCCAGGGCGCGAATTTGCGCGCGAACACGGTCTTGCGGACGGGCTCCGTCTGGCCGGGGCGGGGATAGAGATAGGAGGTTACGCCGCCCTGTGCGGTCTCAGCGCCGGCCTTTATAATAGCGTCGGCGATCAGGACGCCATTGGAGTCCTTCGCGCCGGTAATCTTGCCTTCGAGCTGCTGGTTGGCGCCGTTGACGATGAGAGACGTATCGGCGTTATAGACCACCGGATAGCCTTGCCCGCCATTGAAGCTCATGCGGCGGCCGCGCAGATGGAACTGGACCTTCGCCTCGGCCTGCGTCAGCTTGCCGGCGCCGACCTCCTCTTCAAGTGATTGGGCGAAGTTGTGGAGCATATCGACCGCGGTCCGCATCTGCTGGACGCGGTCCTCCAGCATGCGGCTCTTGCTGAGCACGGACGACACCCCGATGATGGCCGTGACCGTGAGCGCCGAAAGACAGACCATGCTGGCGAGCTTGGTGCGGATCTTGAGATGACTCAGCAGCTTCATCACGGCCTCGACGGAATGGTTATTGTTGCTCGCGTCGGTAGCATGAAATTCTTACCAATCATGAATGGACGCGTGCGACGGGCTGCCGCGCAGCGGCGTCCGCGAGCTGCATGCGCAGATATCCATGCGGAAATGCGTCGCGTGGGCGCATGGCGCGTCAAGTCGGAGAAAATTGTGTGGGTCTTTAGTCGCGATCGAATGCGGTGGGAGCGGACATGAACCGATTCGTTCATCGCCTCATCATGTCGATGCTGCTCGTCGCGGTCCTCGTCCTGGTCTGGAACGTGCTGGGCTCGCGCTGAGATGGCACCCGTAAATATACTGGTGCCATCCCTTTATTCACGAATCAATTGCTGACGCCTCAGCGCCGCGCGAGCGCGCCGCCGGTTGTGCCGCTAGTCCTTGCCCATCGCCGCATCGGCGCTGACCGAGCCGCCGCCGGCTGCCGAGAGATAGAGGCAGGCGAAGCAGAACAGGATCGCCGCGGTGCCACCATTGAGCAGCGGCAGGAACACCGGCGTCTCGCCCTTGAACATGTGGCCCATGAAATAGGCGAAGGCCATCTCACCCGAGAGGATGAACGCCGCGAGGCGGGTGAACAGGCCGATCATCAGCAGCGCGCCAAGCACGAGCTCAAGCGTACCGGCTGCGTAGATGATCGGCGGGATGTTTGCGAAGTAGGGAAGCACCGGAAACTTGAACAGCTTGGCGATGCCGTACTGGAGCAACAGGAGTCCAGTCATAAAGCGAAACAGGCTCAAGAGAACGGGTTGAAAGCGAACGAGATAGGGAAAGTTCATTGGTTTGTGCCCTCCATCCAATGCGCGACTTGGACCGTATTCGGTTCCGAGCCGCAAGCCACCCCAGCTCAATTTGAGCTGACATTTTTGTCATGTCGGACAAAACACCGCAGCCGAGACTTTCAGCCGCGTGCGATCCGCATTTTTTGCATCTATTCGCGCCGCGCCCATCCGTAATTTCCCGGTGACGCGAATGCGCCCAAGTTACCTGCGGGAGACCTATCGCCGCAAGGCGGGCACGACCAGGAACGGGATCATCCCGAGCACCACGCTCCCAAGCGCGAAGGCGAGCAGCGCGTTGTAGCCATGCGTCGCGTCATGGATCAGGCCGCCGCTCCAGGAGCCGAACGCCGAGCCGAGCCCGCTGCCGATCGAGATGGTGCCGTAGATGGTGCCGACGCGCTTGCCCCCGAAGATCTTCATTGCGGTCGCCGTGATCAGCGGTCCACGTGAGCCCATCATGCTGCCGAAGCAGACCACGAATCCGGTGAGCAGGAGGATGTTCGGATCGTACTGCAACAGCCACAGCAGGAAGATGCCGAGAATCGAGATCGCGTAGCTGAGCAGCACGGATGGCCGGCGTCCGATCAGGCCGTCGAGCGCTGATACCCCTAGCATGCCGAACACCAGCACGACGCCGGAGAAGCCCCAGGCGGTGGCGGCCTGCAGCGGTGGAAAGCCGGCATCGATCAGATAGGCCACGATCTGTGCGGCGATCGCATACATGCCGACGGCGGTGAAGAAGAATGTCGAGAACAGCGCCCAAAAGGCGTGATGGCGCATCGCGCTCGGAAGGGTCCAGCCGTGATCGACGAAATGCGGATCGGTCTTCTTGGCGATACGCGGCGACCCCGAGGCGAACAGCCGCCATGGCAGCAGCATGAGCGGCACCAGGAGGCCGAGCGCAGCGAAGCCGAACAGCTGGTAGGTCTCGCGCCAGCCGAGATGATCGATCAAAAGCTGCGAGGCCGGCAGCAGCGCCAGCACGCCGCCACCCATGGCCGAGTAGACCACCGCCATCGCGGTCGGCAGCTTCGGGCCGAACCAGCGGCCCAGCAGGATCGAGTTCGGCACATTGCCGATGAAGGCGACGCCGATGCCGACGCAGAGTCCGATCGAGAGCTGGAACTGCCAGAGTGACTGCGCGTGGCTTGCGATCAGGAAGGCCGAGCCGAGCAGCAAGAGGCCGAGGGCATAGACGATGCGTGGGCCGGAATGATCGAACAGGCGTCCGACCAGCGGCGCCATCAGTCCGCTAACGAGCCAGGTCAGCGAATAGATCGAGACCACCTGGGCGCGATCCCAGCCAAAGTTTTCCGAGATCGGCTTCAGGAAGACGGTGAAGCTTTCGCTGAGGCCGCGGCCGAGCACGGCGAGTGTGAAACAGAGCGCGAGCACCACGAGCGCGGTGCGCACGACACCCTGCGGCGTCGCCGTGACGCGTTCCCTGGTCGCTTGCTTGGACTGTTCCCCGAGCGTGTTCTGGTCCATTGCCGATCAGGGAGCGCGCTTCGGCGCGCCCTGACAAGCAGCGAAAAGCTCATACGCCTATGCAGGCCTGAGCAGGATGTGCTTCTTCTTGCCGAACGACAGCTTGACGACGCCTTCCGGCGTCAGGTCGGCCGCCGACAACGCCATCTTCTCGTCGGTGACCGGCTCGTCGTTGACGCGCAGGCCGCCGCCCTTGATCTGGCGCCGTGCTTCGCCGTTGGAGGCAACGAGGCCCGCTTTAACGAAGGCATTGAGCACGCCGAGGCCGGCGTCGAACTCGCCGCGCGGAATTTCCACGGTCGGCAGGCTCTCGGCCAACGCGCCTTCCTCGAAGGTGCGGCGCGCGGTCTCGGCCGCCTCGTTCGCTGCGTCGCGACCATGCAAGAGCGCAGTCGCCTCGGTGGCGAGCACCTTCTTGGCCTCGTTGATCTCGGAGCCTCCGAGCGCCTCGAGCTTCCTGATCTCGCTCATCGGCAGCGTCGTGAACAGCTTCAGGAATTTGCCGACGTCGGCGTCTTCGGTGTTGCGCCAGTACTGCCAGAAATCATACGGCGAGAACTGGTCGGCGTTGAGCCAGACCGCGCCTTGCGCGGTCTTGCCCATCTTGGCGCCCGACGCCGTCGTCAGCAGCGGCGTCGTCAGCGCATACAGTTGATGGGTGCCCATGCGGCGGCCGAGATCGACGCCCATGATGATGTTGCCCCACTGATCGGAGCCGCCCATTTGCAAGTTGCAGCCGGTCCGCCTGGCGAGTTCGACATAGTCATAGGCCTGGCAGATCATGTAGTTGAACTCGATGAAGCTCATCTCCTGCTCGCGCTCGAGGCGGAGCCGCACGGAGTCCATGGTCAGCATGCGGTTGACCGAGAAGTGCCGGCCGACGTCGCGCAGCATTTCGATGTAGTTGAGCTTTGTCAGCCACTCGGCATTGTCGAGCATGATGGCGTCACTCTTGCCGTCGCCATAGCGCAGCACTTTTGCGAACACGCCTCGGATCGATTCCTTGTTGGCCTCGATCTCGGCGACGGAGCGGATTGCGCGCGTCTCGTCCTTGCCGGAGGGATCGCCGACCATGGTGGTGCCGCCGCCCATCAGGGTGATCGGCTTGTTGCCGGACTCCTGCAGCCAGTGCAGCATCATCATGGTCAGGTAATTGCCGATGTGCAGCGAGCGAGCGGTGCAATCGTAACCGACATAGCCGGTCACCTCGCCCTTGGCGGCGAGTGCGTCCAGCCCCTCGAAATCGGAGCACTGATGGACGAATCCACGTTCCTGCAGCGTATTGAGGAAATCCGATTTGAATGCAGTCATTTGTCGGCGCGCCTGACAATTCTTGGTTTACTGTTTTGGGAGCAATTTAAGGGTCTTCCGTGGGAACTCGGTTGCCGCCCGCCACTTTGGCCTGTGGCATTATAAGATGTGTCCCTCTGGCACAAGATCGGCATGCCGGAGGGGGCTCTTGAGGACGCTGATCCATGATGTTGACGGCACTCGGCTTGATGAGCGGCACCTCGCTGGACGGGGTGGATGTCGCGCTGATCGAAACCGACGGAAAGCAGGTGAAGGCGTTCGGGCCGTCCGGCTATCGGCCCTATAGCCCGGCGGAGCGCAACCTGCTGCGCCAGGCGCTGAGCGAGGCCGTGCAGCTGTCGCAACGCGATGCCCGGCCGGGAGTTCTGGCCGAGGCCGAACGCGCGGTGACGCTCGCGCATGCCGAGGCGGTGGCCGCTTTCGTTGCCCAGAACCGGATGAAACCGGAAGACATCGACATCGTCGGCTTCCACGGCCAAACCGTGCTGCATCGCCCCGAGAAGCGGCTGACGGTGCAGATCGGCGATGCGCCGGCGCTGGCCAGGGCAATCCATATCCCCGTGATGCATGATTTCCGCGCCGCCGACGTCGAGGCCGGCGGGCAGGGCGCGCCATTCGTGCCGGTTTACCACCGGGCGCTCGTCCATTCGCTGGAGCGCGAAGGGCCGATCGTTGTCGTCAATATCGGCGGCGTCTCCAACATCACCTATATCGACGGCAACGACACGCTGATTGCCTGCGATACCGGGCCCGGCAACGCGCTGCTCGACGATTTCATGTACCGCACCATGAATCAGGCGTTCGACGCGGACGGAAAGTTCGCAGCCCTTGGCAAGGCGGACGAAGCCTGGATCGCGCGAGCGCTGGAGCTGCCGTTCTTCGCAAGCCCGCCGCCGAAATCGCTCGATCGCAACGATTTTGCCGCCCTGAAGCTCGGCGAGGTGCAGCCGGCCGACGGCGCCGCGACTCTCACCGCCTTCACCGCGGCGGCGATCGCCCGCATCATCCCGCTGCTGCCTCGCAGGCCGCGGAGCTGGATCGTCTGCGGCGGCGGCGCGCGCAACCGGACCATGCTCCAGATGCTGCGGGAGCGCGTCGGGTCCGCCACGGTCGAGGCCGCCGAGACAGTCGGCTGGGCCTCCGACGCCATCGAGGCGCAGGCCTTCGGCTTCCTCGCCGCGCGCGGCCTGAAGGGACTGCCGCTGTCGTATCCCACTACCACGGGCGTGCCGATGCCGATGACGGGCGGGGTGATCGCGCGGCCTTGAGGCCTTAATAGATCGGCGCCGATCCATGCAAATGCATTGAACTTGACGAGTGTATGCAAATGCATTTATGTTGGATGCAGTTGCATCCAACCGCCGGGATCGTTGCCATGACCGCTTCCCTCAAACTGATCAGCCACAAGCTTTGTCCATACGTGCAGCGCGCAGTGATCGCGCTCAAGGAGAAGGGCGTTCCGTTCGAGCGGGTCGACATCGATCTCGCCAACAAGCCCGACTGGTTTCTCAAACTGTCACCGCTTGGCAAGGTGCCGGTGCTGGTCGTGACGAGCGAGAAGGGCGAGGTCGCTTTGTTCGAGAGCAACGTGATCTGCGAATACATCGAGGAGACGCAAGGCGGGGTGAGGCTGCATCCGGCGGATGCCTTGAAGCGTGCCGAGCACCGGGCTTGGATGGAGTTCGGTTCAGCAGTGCTCGGCGACCTCTGGGGCCTGGAGACCACGACCGATCCGGCGACGTTCGAGAGCAAGCGCCAGGCGCTCGTGGCGAAATTTGCGCGGGTCGAAGCGGCGCTCGGTGCCGGTCCTTATTTTGCTGGCGAAGCGTTCAGTCTGGTCGACGCCGTGTTCGCTCCCGTCTTCCGCTATTTCGATCTGTTCGACGAGCTGACTGAGCACGGCATTTTCCGCGATGTGCCGAAGGTCCGGGCGTGGCGCGCCGAGCTGGCGAAGCGTCCGAGCGTCCGCACTGCCGTGGGCGCGGACTATTCGCAATTGCTGCGCGCCTTCCTCGTGCGCCACGACGCACATCTGCTCAAGCTTGCGGCCTGAGCCCACGCCGATGTCGCAATCCATGGCCTGGCTGATGCTGGTGATCGCCGGCCTCCTCGACGTCGGCTGGGCGATCTCGATGAAATATGCGGAGGGCTACACGCGCTCTGGCTGGAGCGTCGTTTCGCTCGTGCTGCTCGTAGCCTTCGTTGTCCTGCTCGGGCGCGCCTTGAAGGTGCTCGAGGTCGGCGTCGCCTATTCGGTCTGGACCGGCATCGGCGCCGCCGGCACCTTCGTCATGGGCGTCGCGCTGTTCGGCGAGGCCCTGAGCGCGATGAAACTTGCGGGCATCGCGCTCGTCTTGATGGGAATCGTCGCGCTCAAGCTGGCTTGAGCGGTGCCGCCCCTTAGCGCACGTTGGCGAGGCGCATGTCGAGATAGGCGGTGATGGTTTCCATCAGCGGCTCGAGCTTGGCGTCGAAGAAATGGTTCGCGCCGGGGATGACCTGCTGGTCGATCACGATGCCCTTCTGGGTCTTCAGCTTCTCGACCAGTGTGTTGACGTCCTTGGGCGGCACCACCGCGTCCTTCTCGCCATGCACGATCAGGCCCGAGGACGGGCAGGGCGCGAGGAACGAGAAGTCGTAGAGGTTGGCGGGTGGCGCGATCGAGATGAAGCCCTCGACTTCGGGGCGGCGCATCAGCAACTGCATGCCGATCCAGGCGCCGAAGGAGAAGCCGGCAACCCAGCAGGCGCGCGCTTCGGGATTGATGGTCTGCGCCCAGTCGAGTGCCGCGGCCGCGTCCGACAATTCGCCGGTGCCGTGGTCGAACGAACCCTGGCTGCGGCCGACGCCGCGGAAATTGAATCGCAGCACCGAGAAACCGCGATGCGCGAACGCATAGTAGCACTGGTAGATGATCTGATGATTCATCGTGCCGTGGAACTGCGGATGCGGATGGAGAACCATCGCGATCGGCGCGTTCTTCTGCTTGGCCGGGTGGTAGCGGCCTTCGAGACGGCCGGCGGGGCCGGTGAAAATAACTTCAGGCATGATGATCTCTTGATTGATCCCTTGAAGACGCTCTTCAACAATCAACCGATTGTGCGGATTTCATCGGCTGCTGGGCCGATCAAGCCGCGAATGGAAGGGTGGAGCGGCGCCCTCGGATGATGCGCGAGCGGCGCGCGGCGAACTGACGCGCGCGTTCTAACATGAGGCGAGGGTCAAAAAGCAAGCATCTTGAACATCCCGCAATCGGCTCAAGACGTTAGCCTGTCATGGCCGTCATCGCGCGATGGCGATTGGGAATCGAGATTGCCAAGTGCTCCCTGCGGGCCCATGTCGGGTACCAGCGGGCGAAGCAGCCTGACTCAATGGTAATATAATACGTCATGCCGAGCCGTGTTTATCTCGACTGGAACGCGACGACGCCGCTTCGCCCCGAGGCGCGAAGCGCAATGCTCGCAGCCTACGAGCTGATCGGCAATCCGTCCTCGGTTCATGCCGAGGGGCGGGAGGCACGGCGGCTCGTCGAGGGGGCCCGGTCCACGCTTGCCGAAGCCGTAGGGGCGCTGCCGCGGAATGTCGTGTTCACCTCGGCGGGAACAGAGGCCAACGCGCTGGCGCTGTCGCCGGGCCTTCGGGGCCCGTCGGGCGGGCCTGTCGAGCGGCTTCTGGTCTCGGCCGTCGAGCATGCTTCGGTGCTGGCAGGCGGCCGGTTCCCGGGCGATAAGATCCGTCAGATCCGGGTCACGCGATCCGGCGTGATCGACCTCGACCATTTGAAGGCGCTGCTTGGCGATGGCCCGCCGGCGCTGGTCTCCGTCATGGCCGCCAACAACGAGACGGGCGCGCAGCAGCCTATCGCCGAGGCCGCGGGAATCGTTCACGGGGCTGGCGGCCTCCTGCACGTCGATGCAATCCAGGCGCTTGGAAAAATCCCTTTCGATATCAAAGCTATCGGCGCAGACCTTGCGACCTTTTCTGCGCACAAGATCGGCGGCCCCAAGGGGATCGGCGCGCTGGTTGTGGGCGAGGGCGTGGCCGGACTTGAGCCGTTGCTGCGGGGTGGCGGGCAGGAGATGAACCGGCGCGCGGGAACCGAGAATGTCGCCGGCATCGCCGGCTTCGGGGCTGCGGTGCGGGTCGCGCTTCAGGCTTTGCCGGAGGATACGGAGAGGATGGCAAGTCTAAGAGATCGCTTGGAAAACGGCATTCGCTCCATGGCCGGCGCAACGGTCTTCTCAGACAACGTTGAGCGGTTGCCTAATACCGTTCTTTTCACGGCCCCTGGCTTGAAGGCCGAGACCGCCGTGATCGGTTTCGACCTCGAAGGTGTCGCAGTGTCCTCGGGCTCTGCCTGTTCCTCGGGCAAAGTCCAGCCGTCCCACGTGTTGTCGGCAATGGGGTATGATCCCACCGTCGCCCAGGGAGCGGTGCGTCTCAGTCTGGGCTGGTCCACGGAGCCGGATGACATCAACAGGGCGTTAGAGGCTTGGCGAAAGCTCGGTAATACCCTACTTAAGGGATAAGCGATGAAACACGGCTTGAACGGTTCTAAGCGCGTGCGTCCCGCCAAGAAACATCGTAATAGTCGTCCGAGTTTGATGATCCACCGCGGTCCTTGAAACCGCGAGCGGAGGATAGAATGCCAGCCGTGCAAGAGACGGTCGAGCGCGTGAAGCGCATCGACGTCGATCAGTATCGTTATGGGTTTGAGACCCTGATCGAGTCCGACAAGGCCCCCAAGGGGCTGTCGGAAGAGACCGTCAAGTTCATCTCCGAGAAGAAGAACGAACCCGCCTGGATGCTCCAGTGGCGGCTCGAAGCCTATCGGCGCTGGCTGACCATGACCGAGCCGACTTGGGCGCGCGTCGATTATCCCAAGATCGACTTCCAGGACCTCTATTACTATTCGGCGCCAAAGCCGAAGAAGACGATTACCTCGCTCGACGAGATCGATCCCGAGATCCTCAAGACCTACGAGAAGCTCGGCATCCCCTTGCGGGAAGTCGCGATGCTCGAAGGCGTCGAGCCGAAGCCCGGCGAGGAAGACCCTAACAGGCGCAAGATCGCGGTCGATGCGGTGTTCGATTCGGTCTCGGTTGCGACCACCTTCAAGGCCGAGCTGAAGAAGGCTGGCGTGATCTTCATGCCGATCTCGGAAGCGATCCGCGAGCATCCCGAGCTGGTTCAGAAATATCTGGGCTCGGTGGTGCCGACGTCGGACAATTTCTATGCGACGCTGAACTCGGCGGTCTTTTCGGACGGCTCGTTCGTCTACGTGCCGCCGGGCGTGCGCTGCCCGATGGAACTGTCCACCTACTTCCGCATCAACGAGCGCAACACCGGCCAGTTCGAGCGCACGCTGATCATCGCCGACAAGGGCTCCTACGTCTCCTATCTCGAGGGCTGCACCGCGCCGCAGCGCGACGAGAACCAGCTGCACGCGGCCGTGGTCGAGCTTGTCACGCACGACGACGCCGAGATCAAATATTCGACGGTGCAGAACTGGTACCCGGGCAATTCGGAAGGCAAGGGCGGCATCTACAATTTCGTCACCAAGCGTGGCGATTGCCGCGGCAACAATTCCAAGATCTCCTGGACCCAGGTCGAGACCGGTTCGGCGATCACCTGGAAGTATCCCAGCTGCATTCTGCGGGGCGACAATTCGCGTGGCGAGTTTTATTCGATCGCGATCTCGAACGGCTATCAGCAGGTCGACAGCGGCACCAAGATGATCCATCTCGGCAAGAACACGTCGAGCCGCATCATCTCCAAGGGCATCGCCGCCGGCAGGTCGCAGAACACCTATCGCGGGCTCGTCACGGCGCATCGCAAGGCGACCGGCGCGCGCAACTTCACCGCCTGCGATTCGCTGTTGATCGGCGACAAATGCGGCGCGCACACCGTGCCGTACATCGAAGCCAAGAACTCGTCGGCGACGTTCGAGCACGAGGCCACCACGTCGAAGATCTCCGAGGACGTGCTGTTCTACTGCATCCAGCGCGGCCTCACGCAGGAGGAGGCGGTTGGCCTCGTCGTCAACGGCTTCGTCAAGGACGTGCTTCAGCAACTGCCGATGGAGTTCGCGGTGGAAGCGCAGAAGCTGATCTCGATCTCGCTCGAAGGATCGGTCGGCTAGCGCCGATCCTCGCGGCGCGCATCGCGCGCCCCATGCATCATTTGAATAAACTGGACACCAAGATGGCTTTGCTCGAAGTGAAAGACCTCAAGGTTCGTGTCGAGGAACGTGAGATCCTCCACGGGCTGACACTGACCGTGAACGAGGGCGAGATCCACGCGATCATGGGGCCGAACGGCTCCGGCAAGTCGACCCTGTCCCACGTCATTGCCGGCAAGCCGGGCTACGAGGTTACCGACGGCCAGATTCTGTTCAAGGGCGAAGACCTGCTCGAGATGGCCCCGAACGAGCGCGCCGCCAAGGGCGTGTTCCTGGCGTTCCAGTATCCGGTCGAGATTCCCGGCGTCGCCACCATGAATTTCCTGCGCACCGCGCTGAACGCGCAGCGCAAGGCGCGCGGTGAGAGCGAGTATTCGACGCCCGACTTCCTGAAGAAGGTTCGTGAAGTCTCGAAGTCGCTGAATATCCCGCAGGACATGCTCAAGCGTGGCGTCAATGTCGGCTTTTCCGGCGGCGAGAAGAAGCGCAACGAGGTGCTGCAGATGGCGCTGTTCGAGCCGAGCCTGTGCATCCTCGACGAGATGGATTCCGGCCTCGACATCGACGCGCTGCGCATCGCAGCCGACGGCGTCAACGCGCTGCATTCGCCCAAGCGCGCGATGGTCGTGATCACCCACTATCAGCGGCTGCTCAACTACATCGTGCCCGACATCGTGCACGTGATGTCGAAGGGCCGTGTCGTGAAGAGCGGCGGCAAGGAACTGGCGCTGGAGCTGGAAGCGTCGGGCTACGCCCAGTTCGAGGACGCCGCGTAAGGATTGTTTGAGATGAACGTTGCTGTGGCAAAGACCGGAAACGGCCGCGCGGTGAGCGATCTCTTCGCCAGCGCCGAAGGCCGCCTGCCGGGTTCGCCTTCCGTGATCGCGGCGCGCCGCGAGGCGTTCGAGACCTATGAGCGTCTCGGCCTGCCGCACCGCCGGATCGAGGAATGGAAGTACACCGATCTGCGCGCGCTGGTCGGCGAGGTGCTGCCGCTGGCGGCGGCGCCCGATGCGGCTGGGTTGAAGCGCGCCGCGGACGCGGTGAAAGCGCACGCGATCGCGGGCGCCCGCAAGCTGGTGCTGGTCGACGGCGTGTTCGCTCCCGATCTCTCGGACATCAAGGCGCTGGCCTCCGAGGCGGGCTTTAAGACATTGCGGGAGACGCTGGAGAAGGATTCCGGGCTGCTGAAGACCGCAGCTACCGATGCTGTGATCTCGCTGAACGCGGCAATGGCGACCGACGGTGTTGTGCTTGATATCGCCGACGGCGCGCAGCTGTCCGCGCCGATCCAGATCATCCACATTGCGACCGCGCCTTCCGCGTCGACTTTCACCCGCTCGCAGGTCGCGGTCGGGAAGGGCGCTCGTGCCACCATCATCGAGAGCTTTGTCGCGGCCGGCGCCAAGGCCTACCAGGTCAACGATGCCGTCATCCTCTCGGTCGGCGACAACGCCGACGTCGCGCATATCCGCCTGATGGACGATTCGCCGGATGCGGTGAACATCACCTCGCAATTCGTCACCGTCGGCGCGAATACAAAGCTCAATTTCTTCAACATGACCACCGGTGCTGCGGTCAGCCGCCTCCAGGGCTTCATCACGCTCGCAGGCGAGGGCAGTGAACTCTCGGTCAACGGCGTGAACCTGTTGCAGAAGACCGAACATGGCGACACCACGCTGGTGGTCGACCATGCCGTGCCGAATTGTGTGAGCCGCGAAGTCTTCCGGGCCGTGATCGACGATCGTGCGCACTCGGTGTTCCAGGGCCGCATCATCGTTCGTCCAGATGCGCAGAAGACCGACGGCAAGATGATGATCCGCGCGCTGCTGCTGTCGGACGAGGCGGAAGCCGACAACAAGCCCGAGCTCGAGATCTTTGCTGACGACGTCTCCTGCGGTCACGGCGCGACCGCCGGCGCGCTCGATGACAGCCTGCTGTTCTATCTGAAAGCGCGCGGCCTGCCGGAGAAGCAGGCCCAGGCGCTGCTGATCCAGGCTTTCGTGGGCGAGGCGATCGAGCAGATCGCCGATGATGATCTGCGCGAGCACGTGATCGGCATTGCCGAGCGCTGGCTGGAGCGGCGCCAATGAGCACGCATCCGGCAGTCAAGAACGGCGCCTATGACGTTGCGCGCGTGCGCGAGGATTTCCCGGCGCTGGCCATGCAGATCTACGGCAAGCCGCTGGTCTATCTCGATAACGCGGCTTCTGCGCAGAAGCCGAGTGCCGTGCTCGATCGCATGACGCAGGCCTACACCTCCGAATACGCCAACGTACATCGCGGCCTGCATTATCTCGCCAACGCCGCGACCGAGGCCTATGAGGGCGGCCGCACCAAGGTGGCGCAGTTCATCAACGCGCCGCGGACCGAGGAAGTGATCTTCACTCGCAACGCGACCGAGGCGATCAACCTCGTCGCCTCGTCCTGGGCTGAACCGAACATCAAAGAAGGCGACGAGATCGTCATCTCGATCATGGAGCACCACTCCAACATCGTGCCCTGGCATTTCCTCCGGGAACGCCATGGTGCCGTGATCAAATGGGCGCCGGTCGACGACGAGGGCAATTTCCTTATCGACGAATTCGAGAAGCTGCTGACCTCGAAGACCAAGCTTGTCGCGATCACGCAGATGTCGAACGCGCTCGGCACCATCGTTCCGGTCAAGGACATCGTGAAGATCGCCCACGCCCGCGGCATCCCCGTGCTGGTCGACGGCAGCCAGGGCGCCGTGCATCTGCCCGTCGACGTCCAGGACCTCGGCTGCGACTTCTACGTTTTCACCGGCCACAAGGTCTACGGTCCGACCGGCATCGGCGTGCTCTGGGCGAAGTACGACCACCTCGTCGCGATGCGCCCGTTTAACGGCGGCGGCGAGATGATCCGCGAGGTCTCGCGCGACATCGTCACCTATGGCGATCCCCCGCACAAATTCGAGGCCGGGACGCCGGCGATCGTCGAGGCGGTCGGGCTTGGCGCCGCCATCGACTACGTCAATTCGATCGGCAAGGAGCGTATCGCCGCGCACGAGCACGATCTCGTCACCTATGCGCAGGACAAGCTGCGCGAGATCAACTCGCTGCGGCTGATCGGCACGGCGCGGGGCAAGGGCCCGGTGATCTCCTTCGAGCTCAAGGGCGCGCACGCCCATGACGTCGCCACCGTGATCGACCGCCAGGGCATCGCGGTGCGCGCCGGCACCCATTGCGTGATGCCGCTTTTAGAGCGGTTCAACGTCACAGCCACATGCCGGGCGTCGTTCGGCATGTATAATACGCGGGAAGAAGTCGATCATCTGGCACAGGCGCTTCTGAAGGCGCGGGATTTGTTCGCATGAGTGACACGGCCGAAATCAAAGCCAATCCGATGGAAACCCAGTCGGCGCTGCCGCCGGAGGAGACCGAGCGTCTCACCACCGAGATCATCGCAGGGCTCAAGACCGTGTTCGACCCGGAAATCCCGGCTGATATCTACGAGCTCGGCCTGATCTACAAGGTCGAGATCAAGGACGATCGTTCCGTCGACGTGCAAATGACTCTGACGACGCCGAACTGCCCGGCCGCCGGCGAGCTGCCGACGATGGTCGAGAACGCGGTCGCCAGCGTCCCCGGCGTCGGCGTAGTCGACGTCAAGGTGGTCTGGGAACCGGCCTGGACGCCGGAGCGCATGAGCGACGAGGCGCGCCTCGTGCTCAACATGTGGTGACGCGTAACCTTCGCTTTAGATACTTAGAAGATCCTTGTTGGATCCTTGGCATTGAATTCGCTCGGCAACGGACCACATCACTGACATGACACAGATTTCGTCAGGCTCGACACCAGCATCCACTCCGAAGCCGCGGCGGCCCCGCCCGCAGGTGATGCGGCTGACGGACGCTGCTGCCCAGCGCATCAACGAGCTGACCCAGCGGGCCGATTCCGAGATCGTGGGCTTGCGTGTCGGCGTCAAGAACGGCGGCTGTGCCGGTCAGTCCTACACTGTCGAATACGCCCATGACGTCCGCCCGACCGACGAGGTCGTCGAGGACAAGGGCGTCAAGATCCTGGTCGATCCGAAGGCCGTGCTGTTCCTGCTCGGCACCGAGATGGACTACAAGGCCGATAAGATGCAGGCCCAGTTCGTCTTCAACAACCCCAACCAGATCTCCGCCTGCGGCTGCGGCGAGTCGGTCGAGCTGCGTCCCGCGCAGATCGACGGGTAGGGCCCGCGGCCGTCCTGGCGAAAGCGAGGACCCATACAGCGTGATCTCTCGTCGGTAAGAGATGTCGGTACCGGCGTGGCGCGACGGGCAGTCTTCGCTAAACTACTCCCTGGGGTAATGGGTCCTGGCTTTCGCCAGGACGACCGTGCGGAGATAGGTCAGCCATGGACCGCGAATTCCTGATCGACCTGTTCGCCGATTTCGGCCCCGTCGCGATTCGAAAAATGTTTTCCGGCTACGGCATCTCCGCCGACGGCATCAACTTCGCGCTCGCGTTGCGCGCCGGCCTGTTTTTCCGCGCCGACGAGATGACGATCCCGGATTTTGAGGCGGAAGGCTCGAAGCCGTTCCAATACTCGACCCGCGCCAAGACCGTGGTGGTGAACTCCTACTGGGAGCTGCCGGCCCGCCTGTTCGACGATTCCGCGGAACTCGCGCAATGGGCGAGGGCCGCGCTCGCCGCCGCCCAGCGCGCCAAGGTGAAGAAGCGGCCCAAAGCCAAGAAGACACCGAAGAAAGCGGCGAACAAGCCGGCGAAGAAGGTCGCCAAGCCTGCGAAAGCGCCGAAGAAGGCGAGCAAAAAGAGCTCGCTTGGGAAGCGCGCCAAGCGACTGGGGTAAGCTCAGTCCACGGCCTTGGTCAGACCAACCCGCATGTCCTTGGCGGTGAAGACGCAGATGCCGTCGGCAAGCACGCGACCGTCAGCAATTCCGAGCACCAGCTTGCCGCGCCGGACCATCCGCATGGCGACCTCGTAGCGCACGCGTTGCGCGTTCGGTGTGACCTCGCCCGTGCACGCGACTTCGCCGACGCCGATGGCGCGGCCCTTGCCCGGCGAGCCCGACCAACCAAGCCAGTAGCCGACCATCTGCCACATGGCATCCAGCCCCAGAGAGGCCGGCATGGTCGCATCGCCGCGATAGTGGCAATCGAAGAACCAATGGGCCGGCGCGATGTCGAGTTCGCCGACGATATGGCCCTTGCCGAACTCGCCGCCGTCCAGGCTGATCTCCGTGATGCGGTCCATCATCAGCATCGGCGGCGCCGGCAATTGCGCATTGCCCGGGCCGAAATAGCCGCCCTCGCTCGATTTCAACAAGTCGTCCCTCGTGTAGGACGGTTGCGGCGTGTGAAAATCATGCGGGTTGGGCAAGACGATAAGTCCTCCGGATGCTCGCAGTCGGGCGCCTCGAGACGGCGAGGGAGATGTCGTTCGTCAGGTCAGAATGTCAAGCGCGGGCGGCGGTGCGCGGCTTCGGCGTCACGCCACGCGGTTGTGCGTCTCTACCGCGAATTCCGGATCGGCCTCGCAGATCACGCGGTTGCGGCCGTTGCGTTTGGCGGCGTACAGGCAAGCATCCGCGCGTTCGATCAGCGCATCGGTGTCGTCGCCCTGCTTGAGCATGGAGACGCCGACGGAGATGGTGACGCGGCCGAGGATTTCGCCGGTGGACTTCTTCTTCAATTCCTTCGCCATCACCGCGCGCCGGATGTGATCGGCCACCGTGAGGGCCTGGCGCAGCGCGGTGTTGGGTAGCACGACCGCGAATTCCTCGCCGCCATAGCGCGCGGTGATGTCCTGGCCCTTGATGGTCTGCTTCAGCGACAGGCCGACCAGCCGCAGCACCTGGTCGCCGGTGAGATGGCCGTAGGAATCGTTGAACGACTTGAAATGATCGATGTCGACCAGCAGCAGCGACAGCGGTTCGCCCGAGGCGAGCGCGCCTTGCACGGCCATGTCGATCATGCGATCGAAATATTTGCGGTTGCCGAGCCCCGTCAGCGGATCGGTCAGGCTCTCGGCGCGGATTGCCTCCAGGCTCTGCTGGAGATTGCTGATCTCGCTCTTCGAGAGCGTCAGCCGATCTTCCAGCGCCTTGTTGGTCTCGCGCATCTCGCTGGTGGAATGCAGCAGCGTCTCGACGATCGACTTGATCTGCTCGCGGCTCTCGGGCGCCGTAGACAGCTTTTCGGTCGCGCCCCACAGGCTGGCATCGTAGGAGCCGGTCATCTCGAGTGCGTCGCCGAGTACCTTCATGACGTCGTCGATCTCGCCGATGACGCGCGCGCCGACCTTGTCGATGCGGTCGGTGGTCTTGATGTGGGAGAGGTAGGTCTCGTAGATCTGATCGAGATCGGCTTCGGTCAGCTTGCCGCTCCGCGCCAGCGTCTCGTTGATGATCTTGTTGAGGGGGGCGTTGTAGCCGGTGGCGTAGACGAACCAGATCTCGTAATTGCGGGGAATTGCCGTCTGTCGTAGCGATCGGATTTGACCGAGCGCAACCTCAGCGAACGCCATCGTGCGTTCGTGTTCGTCGAGCACCTTGACCACGGAACATACCCCACAGCGATCGGCGCGCCGTCGACCGCAGCAATACTTAAATTATGTTCGTAGGCTAACGGACGATCGTGAACGCCCCGTAAATATACGCCCACGAATGCGTCCAAAAAAGTGCGCGCCAGCTTTACTTCAACCAAAGGCGCGCATCGCGCTTCAGGCGCCGGCGGGGGTGCGAACCGGACGCAGCAGAAATGCCGGCAGATGCGAGTGGTCGCCCGGCTCACTGTCGGCCTCACGTTGGCGGCGCGGCTCGGGGCGACCGATCGACGGCACATGCGACGGATTGGCCTGCTGGCGCGCACCGTCACGCGGCTCGGATGATGGCTTGCCTTCACGCGGAGGTCTGGCTTCACGCGGAGGCCTTGATTCACGCGGAGGCCTGGCCTCGCGTGCGGGCCTTGCTTCGGAAGCGGGCCTCGCCTCGGGAGCGGTCCGTGCTTCGGCTGAAGGCTGTGCCTCGCCACGCGCTTCGCGCGGCTCGTGGCTGCGCTCACGATCGCGACCGCGTTGCGGCTTGCCGCGTCCGCCGCGTGAACGTTCACGGCCGCGCTGCTCGCGCGGACGCTCGCTCGCATCGGAAGCATCGGTGCGGACTTCGAAATCGCCTTCGGCGCGCGGAATGCTCTGGCCGATCAGCTTCTCGATCGCCACCATCGACTTCTGGTCGAGCGGCGTGACGAGCGAGATCGCCATGCCGGACCGGCCTGCGCGACCGGTGCGGCCGACGCGGTGGACATAGTCGTCGGGATGGTGGGGAACATCGAAATTGAAGACGTGGCTGACCTCGGGGATGTCGAGGCCGCGGGCGGCGACGTCGGATGCGACCAGCAGGGGCAGCTCGCCCTTGCGGAACTGTTCGAGTGCCGCCGTGCGGGCCGACTGATCCATGTCGCCGTGCAGCGCACCGACGCTGAAGCCGTGCTTCTGCAGCGATTTGTGAACGACGGCGACCTCGCGCTTGCGATTGCAGAAGATGATCGCGTTCTGGAGATCCTTGGCCTCGCGCAGCAATCGGCGAAGCAGCTCGCGCTTCTCGTGCGCCTCACGCCCGGCCGGGACCTGACACTGCGTAACGGTGACAGCGGTGGTGGCGGGCTTCGATACCTCGACCTTCTGCGGATTGTGCAGGAAGGTTTCGGTGATGCGCCGGATCTCCGGCGGCATGGTCGCGGTGAAGAACAGGGTCTGCCGGGTGAACGGGACGAGCTTGCAGACGCGCTCGATGTCGGGAATGAAGCCCATGTCCAGCATCCGGTCGGCTTCGTCGATGACGAGCAACTCGACGCCGGTGAGCAGCAGGCCGCCGCGCTCCGTGTGGTCGAGCAGGCGACCGGGAGTGGCGATCAGCACGTCGACGCCGCGCGTCAGCTTGGCATCCTGGTCGCCGAAGGAAACGCCGCCGATCAGGAGGGCGACGTTGAGTTTCTGACCCGCGCCGTAGCGGTCGAAGTTTTCCTTCACCTGCGCCGCGAGTTCGCGGGTCGGTTCAAGGATCAGGGTGCGCGGCATGCGCGCCCGCGCGCGACCCTTTTCGAGAATGGTGAGCATCGGCAGCACGAAGGCCGCGGTCTTGCCGGTGCCGGTCTGGGCGATGCCGAGCACATCCTTGCGAGCGAGGACGTGAGGGATCGCCTGTTCCTGAATGGGGGTGGGGGTGGTGTAACCGGTGGCCGCCACTGCGGCGAGGACTTTTTCGGATAGTCCGAGATGGGTAAAAGACATTGAGCCTCTGGTCGAAACCGCCGTTCGGAATCGAGGGTAATAAGGCTGTCGCGTTCCACCCCAAAACGGCGCGCTCTCAAAGAAGCTGGGGGTGCTGACTCACGCGAACAAAGCGCCAAGCTCAGGAATCGCTCTTCGATCTGAGCCGCGTCGCCACGGAACATAGGCGGGAATCGGCCAAAGTCAATGGAGCAGGCGCGGGAAGGCCCTAAAAAACCTGAGGTTTTCGCCCAAATAGCGGGCGCGGCTGCGGTTTTCCGCCCAATCCGGCGATCGGCCGGAGCTGCCCAAACGTCGGCTAACGCCCCTGCGGCCCCTGCGCGCGGAAGTCGCCGGGGGCCATCCCGTAGGCGGCGTTGAAGGCCCGGTAATAGGTCGCCAGGCTGTCGAAGCCACAGGAGGTCGCGATGTCGGCGATCAGCCGGTCCGGGGCTTCGCGCATCAAGTGGCGGCTCTGGTTCAGGCGTTCCTCCGTCACGGTTTGCGAGAAGCTCTTGGCCGTGCTTTCGAACAGAATATGAAGGTGACGCACGGAGATGCCGAGCAGATCGGCCACCACTGTCGGCGCCAGATTCGGGTCTTGCAGGTGACGCGCGATCAGGCGCCGTGCCTGCGAGAGCCGGGCGGTCCGCAGCGCGGCCTGCCCGAGGCGGCTGCCGGGCCGCAGGATGCCGCGCTCGATCAGCGCCAGATGGGCTAAAGCCTGGACGAGGGAAGCGGCATCGGCGGGGCCGTCATCACCCGCGGCAACCTCACCGAGATCGGCGAAGCAGGCGCCGAGCAGAGGCGCCAGGGTGGAATCGTCGAACGTCCGGGGCGCAAGCTCGCGCATGCGGTTATCCTGCGTGGAGAGGCTGCTCACGGGGACCTTCAGGATCCGCAGATGGAAGCCTCCTGCGCCCAGCGGCGTCGTGCGATAGGGCTGGTCGGTATGGCTGGTGGCGAAGCTGCCATTGGCGATCGTGAAGTCGCTGCTGCGCATGCCGCCGAACCAGCCGCCGCTGCCGAGCTGCTGATAGACGCAGATGCTGTCGCTCGGCGCGTGAGCGATGTCGGTCATGCTGCGCTCGACACTGTAGTGCGACGCCTTCAGTTCGACGAGGCCGGCGCCGCCAAGCTGGCGCAGCGAGAATTCGCCGAAGAAGTCCGCGCGGCGTTCTCGCTCGAGTTCGGCGGTGACGCCGAACAGGCCCTTGGCGCGCACCTCGCGCCAAAAGTCGAAGCGGTCGTGCGGCTCGACCTCGTCGGTGCACCAGCGATACACGGCAGCCCCTCGCTTCCAGCGGAATCGCCCACAAGAATTGACTGAGAAAAAGCAGATTCCAGCGGGATCTGCCATAGGCTAGACGACAGAACCTGAGTCCTCGGGGCTGTTGAACCAGCGCTATGGCTGGGCCGACTATCACATCAACGGCGCGGTTCCCATGAACCGATGTTCGAGGGAACCGGCGTGGGCCGTTCGTGAGGGATTTTCGATGACGCGTCGGCTTTTCAGAGTTCTGGCGGCGCTTGGCCTCGCGGCCGGCCTCAGCGGTTTCGCGCTTCCCGCCTGTGCAGAGAAGCGCGTTGCGCTCGTCGTCGGCAACAACGACTACAGGAACGTTCCGAAGCTGCTCAAGGCGGTCAACGACGCCCGCACCATGGGCGATACGCTGAAGCAGCTCGGCTTCTCGGTGATGGTCGCCGAAAACCAGAGCCGGCAGCAATTTTCGGAAACGCTGCTCGCGTTCGATCGGACGATCGAGGCCGGCGACACCGCGTTCTTCTTCTATGCCGGCCACGGCTTCGAGATCGCCGGCCAGAACTATCTGCTGCCGACCGACGTGCCGGCGGCGACGGAAGGGCAGGAAGAGCTGGTGCGTGACGCCTCCATCCTGGCCGATCGCATCGTCGAGCGTCTCCAGAACAAGAAGGCGCGAACCTCGATCCTGGTGTTCGACGCGTGCCGCAACAACCCGTTCGAGCGCAAGGGCACCCGCGCCGTCTCAGGTGGTGGCGGACTTGCCCCGATGGTGCAGCTGCCTGAAGGCGTGTTCTCGGTCTTCTCCGCGGGCCCGCGCCAGACCGCGCTCGACCGCCTCTCCAACGACGACGCCAATCCCAATTCGGTGTTCACGCGCACCTTCGCCAAGGAGCTGCTCCAGCCCGGCGAGAACCTGGTGCAGGTGGCGCAGCGTACGCGCCGTCTCGTCGCCGAGATGGCCGACACCGTCAAGCACAGGCAGGTGCCGGTCTATTTCGATCAGATGGTCGACGACGTCTTCCTCAGCGGCATCGCCAAGGACGTCGCCGCGCGCCCGGCCGATCCGCCGGCGCAGAAGCTTGCGGCGCTGCCGCCGGTGTCGGTGCCGCGCGTGCCGAAGGAGGAGACCACCAATGCGCCGATCGCGAGCTTCTCGCGCCACAATGGCGGGTGGAGCGTGGTGTTCTCCTTTGCCGACCCGACCCTCGGCGTATCCTGGCGCATGGCCGGCAATGGCGATTTCCGCGAAACCGGCTTCATCGATACGCTCGACCCGCGCACGCGCAAGAGAATGCCGAACCCATCGATTGAATTGCCGCCGGACGCGCAGGCCGGCACCATCGAGGTCCGCTATGTCGACCAGTCCGGTGACATGCAGGGGCCGTTCCCGATCAGGTTCGATCCCGAAGCCGCGCTGATCCGCGACCAGCGCAAGATCCTCGACATGACCGCGACGAGCTGGCTGTCATTCCGCGAGTTCAACGGGCTGCTGGTCTACTACACGCACCTCGTGTCCTACCGCTGCGCAATCCGCGAGGTGCGCATCGGCATCGACACCGCCGTTCCGAACCAGGTGTTGAAGATGCCGGGCTGCGACATGCGCGATCCCAGCGCGATCAGCGCTGGCATGCCGCTCTACATGAAGCTCGCGCCGGCAACGCAGTTCATCTCGGTGGAGCTGACCTATCGCGACGGCAGCGTGTCGGAGATCAAGAGCTTCCGCAGCGCGAACCGCAGCAACAACTGAGGTGTCGAGCAGGCCGCGTCCGCCGCAACTATTCGCGGCGCATCCTTATCAAAGGCTTGATCGAGTCGAGCGCCTCGATCAAGGGCGCAGTCAGCGAGAAGAACGCGCCCATCGCGATCGAAATGATGACGCGGCGCAGCAGGAGCTTCTCCTACTCCTCGTACGGATAGCCGTTCTGTTCGATGCGCACCGGCGCCAGCCCGGGCCTCCGCGGCGTGATCATGATCACGACGAAAAGCACGTTGATCAGGATCCAGACGCCGAGCAGTATTAAGATTGTCTGCACTGCAATTTCCTGAATGAGTCGGAATTGGCAGCAAGGCTAACGGCCATTCACAACTGCGGCAAATGAATCTTGCTTGCTGCACTGCACAGAAAGCTCAACTGGTGGATGAGGACCCGGCCGTGAAATCCGATACGTCGCAGCATCCCCAGGGCTCCTCGGTGAAAGTGCGGTGTTGCATCGTCGGCGGCGGACCGGCGGGCATGATGCTCGGCTATCTCCTGGGACGCGCCGGCATCGATGTCGTGGTGCTGGAGAAGCATGCGGATTTCTTCCGCGACTTCCGCGGCGACACCGTGCATCCCTCGACACTCCAGGTGATGGACGAGCTCGGCTTGATCGACGGATTCCTGAAGCTGCCGCATCAGCGCTTGCAGAAGATGGACGGCCTGTTCGGCGGTACCCCCGTTCGCATCGCCGATCTCAGCCGCCTCCGCACCAAGTACCCCTTCATCGCCTTCATGCCGCAATGGGATTTCCTGAATTTCCTGCGCGAGGCCGGCCAGCGCTTCGCCTCGCTGAAGGTGATGATGAACACGGAGGCCGTCGATCTGATCCGCCGCGGCGAGACCGTCGTCGGCGTGCGGGCGAAGACGCCGGACGGCATCGTGGACATCGAAGCCGATCTCACCATCGCCTGTGACGGCCGGCATTCGACAGTGCGTCAGCGTTCCGGCCTCGAGGTCGAGGAGATCGGCGCGCCAATGGACGTGCTGTGGTTCCGCGTCGGCCGCAAGGCGAACGAGACCGAGAACGTGTTCGCGCGCGTCGAGCCCGGCAAGATGATGATCACCTTCGACCGCGGCGACTATTGGCAGTGCGCCTATGTCATCGCCAAGGGACAATACGACGCGGTGAAGGCGAGGGGATTACAGGCGTTGCTCGATGACGTCGTTCGCATGGCGCCGATCCTGAAGATCGGCATTGCCGATGTGAAGAGCTTCGACGATTTCAAGCTGCTCACCGTCGCGATCAACCGTCTGCCGCGCTGGACGCGGCCGGGCCTGCTTCTCATCGGCGATGCCGCGCATGCGATGTCGCCGGTCGGCGGCGTCGGCGTCAATCTCGCCGTGCAGGATGCGGTTGCGACCGCAAATCTGCTGGCGGACAAGCTGCAAAACAGCTGTCCGTCGGAGGACGAACTCGATGCCGTGCGCCGTCGCCGCGAATTCCCGGTGAAAATGACGCAGCGAATGCAGATGATCGTGCAGAACAACATCATCAGCGGCGCCTTGCAGGGCGGCGACCGGCCGCTGAAAGTGCCGCTGGTCGTGCGCCTCATCACCGCGCTGCCGTGGCTCCAGGGCATTCCGGCGCGCCTGCTCGCGCTCGGCGTCCGGCCCGAGCACGTGCGGTCGAAGGCTGCGCCGGCACGGTAGCGCAAGAACCCGGTAGGGATAACGCTGCGTTAAATCGCGCTCGGCGCGTTGCCTGCGTGCAACAGCGCAAACGGATTGAAGGCGCGCTGCTTGCCAATCCCACGTCTTAACTGTCTTGATTCAAATTTGAGTAAGAACTGCATGTGAGCGTGCACCCATCAAAGGACACGGGGTGTACCATGCGTAACAAATTGATTGCCGCCTTCGCCTGCACGACCGCTCTGATTTCGACCGGCGCCGCTTCCGCTGCCGATCTCGGTGCACGGCCCTACACAAAGGCGCCGGCCTATATGGAGTCGATGTTCAACTGGACCGGCTTCTATGTCGGCGGTCACATCGGTGGCGCATGGACCAACGAGCGCTGGAACAACACCGCGAACACAACGCCCTTTGGTGACCTCGCTCCGGGCGAGGGCTTTCGTCAGCGCGGCGCCGGCATCATGGGCGGCGCCCAGATTGGCTACAACTGGCAGGCCAACAACTACGTGTTCGGCATGGAAGGTACGATCTCCGGCCTCGACAACCACGGCTCGGGCAGGAACAATACGTTCGGCGTCGGCCTAGACGATGTGTTCTCCTGGCGCGCCAACGTGCTCGCGACCGTCGTCGGTCGTGCGGGCTTCGCCGTGCAGAACAATCTGTTCTACATCAAGGGCGGCTATGCGGGCGTGAACAACCGCCTGTCGGTGAGCGATACCGTTCCGAACCCGTCGACGGGCTCTGGCGGTCAGACCCATTGGGCCAACGGCTGGACCGTCGGCGCCGGCTGGGAATACGGCGTCACCCGCAACTGGATCGTCGGCCTCGAGTACAACTACGCAGCCTTCGCCAGCCAGACCTATCAACTTGGCGGCACCTCGGGCAATTACAGCTTCGATGCCAAGCCGCGCGACATCCAGTGGGCCGTCGTGCGCGCCAGCTACAAGTTCGACGCGCCGGTCATCGCCCGCTACTGAGTGCGTCAACGAACGACCAAGCAGCCACAAAAGACGATCACTGCCCAAATTTAAAAGCCCCGGCATTGTCCGGGGCTTCTTTTTTGTGTGCAGGGCTTTCGCGTACGGCCTACGCCATCACCGAGAACCCGCCATCGACGGGGATCGCGGTGCCGGTGACGAAGTTGGAGGCGGACGAGGCAAGGAACACGGTGATGCCGGCGAAGTCGTCGATGTCGCCCCACCGCCCCGCAGGCGTGCGTGCCAGCACCCGCTCGTGCAATCCTGATACCTGCTGCCGCGCTCCGCGGGTCAGGTCGGTGTCGATCCAGCCCGGCAGGATGGCATTGACCTGGATGTTGTCGGGCGCCCATGCATTGGCGCAGGCGCGCGTGTACTGAACGATGCCGCCCTTGCTCGCCGCATAGGCCGTTGCGAAGCTCGCGCCGAAGATCGACATCATCGAGCCGATGTTGATCACCTTGCCGTTGCCGGACGCCTTCAGCGCCGGATAGGCCAGCTTCGAGCACAGGAAGGCGCTGGTGAGGTTGGTGTTGATCACCGTATTCCACTCGTCGAGCTCGAGCTCGTGCGGCGGCTTGCGGATGCTCATGCCGGCGTTGTTGATGAGGATGTCGATGCGGCCGAGATCCCCGATGACACGCTCGACCATCGCGGCGATGGCCGCCTTGTCGGTGACGTCGGTGGCAACACTGATCGCCTTCACGCCGCGTTGGCTGAGATCGGCGACGGCGGCGGCGGATTTGGTTTCGTTGCGACCGACCACGGCGATGTTGGCGCCGGCATCGGCGAGGCCACGGGCCATGCCGAGCCCGATGCCACCATTGCCGCCCGTGACGATCGCGACCTTGCCGCGGAGATCGAACCGACTGGATGTCATGCTGCTATTCCCTGGTTTCTTCTATTGGTTGCTCTGCCAGATCAGCACCAGCCCAAAGCCGGCCATGGCTGCGCCATAGCCGGCCCATTGCAACTGGTTGACCATGAAGCTCGATCGCGGCCACGCGACGGTGCCCGTGCCCTGTCCGATCCAGAGCAGCCCGACGGCGAGGGCAAACAGGCCTGCTACAAGCAGAAATCTGCGCATGCATTCCTCCCCATTGGTCCGCTTCTGTCGGGACGCGACAAGCCGATTGCCGCGGCCCGAAAACTTGGCGGGAGACTAGCCGTAGCCGTGGTTGGGATACAATGGCTGCTGATGCAGGCCGCAGGGCGGATGCATGTCCATACGCAAGATCGCCGGAAAGCCAGCTTTCGAGACGCCTACCCAAAGCTGAAAGCGGGCATCAGCCGCTGAAGCACCGCACAACGAAAAAGCCCCGGACGATGCCGGGGCTTTGACGTCTGAACTTGCGTTCGGATCAGTACTTCGCGACGACCGGACCGGTCCAGTTGAAGCGGTAGACCAGCGAGGTCGAGATCGTCTGGTTCCAGCTGTTGGCACGGATGCTGTTACCGATCGGAAGATTGCCCACGTCGGTCACGATGTCCGAGGTCTTGGCGTTGTAGAAGGCCGAACGATACTCGGTCTTCATGAACCAGCCGGGCGACTGGATGCCGAAGATGTTCAGGTTGTTCTCGACGCCACCGCCAACAAACCAACCGTTGCGGTTGTAGCTGCCCAGGTGGACACCAGCGGGAACGCCACCCAGCGTCATGAAGTTGGTCTGGCCGAAATGGGCGCCAGAGTAACCGCCGTTGACGTAGGAGAGAACGTTCGGGGCGACCAGCCAGCCGAGGCGGACACCAGCGGCCCAGGAGTCTTCCAGCTTCTGGTTGCCGGTGAGGCCAAGGGTCGGATCCTGAATGGTGGCACGGATGCTGCCGAACTGACCGTCAGCGAACACGCCGGCGACCCAGGTGCCGCTGAACTGCCAGTCGTAGCCGAGGCCGACCGTGCCGAACCAGCCCGAGCCACCCTGGCGCTGATCGATCGTCAGGGGAACTGCGCCGACCGTGGTCTGCACGCGCTGGTCAGAGGCCGAGAGGCCGCCGCCAGCGCCGCCGAAGATGTAGAAACCGGTCCAGCTGGCGACGGGAGCCGCCATCGGCGCCTTCACGTAGGGACGGGCGCCAAGGTCAGCGGCCGAGGCCGAACCGGTCATCGCGGCAACCGCAGTCAGTGCGAGCAAAATCTTCTTCATTTTAAAATCCCCAAGCTTTGGTCTGTCTGGCAGGCGCGAGCGCACTGAAGTCCGTGTGATCTGATGTCCCGGACTATAGCTGCTTCTCTCCGAAATGCTGTTGCAGAGCAGGCACAGTCGCCGGGAAACGCTGCACCGCAGGGATTCTGAGTGCCATTGCCGAAATATACAATAGAGCTGCATTATCAACGTGTTATTCAGAATTTCGCGATCTGTGTTTTGGTAACTTCTCGTTAGCAAATCCGGCTTTGTCCGAAATGGAGGCAATCCTGCATCAGCTTGGCTGGGTGAGTCGTTGGCCGACTCGCGATGCGACGAGGCCGGGAATCAGCGAGTCGAGGTGGGGTAGGACGATTGTCGGCCCCAAAAACAAAAGAGCCCCGGGGCTTCATGCCGGGGCTCTGGATGGGATACGACCGGGCAGCGCCTGCGGATCAGACGTCCAGCAGGTCGTCATTGGCGAATTCGGCCTTGTCCGAGATGAACGCGAAGCGCGCTTCGGCCTTGGTGCCCATCAGGCGCTCAACCGAATCCGCCGTGGTGTCGCGGTCGTCGGCGAGCAGAACCACTTTCAGCATGGTCCGCTTGGCCGGATCCATGGTGGTTTCCTTGAGCTGCGCCGGCATCATTTCGCCGAGGCCTTTGAAGCGATTGACCTCGACCTTGGCGTTGGCGTTGAACTCGCTCTTGATCAGTGCTGCCTTGTGCGCGTCATCGCGGGCGTAGACCGACTTCGTGCCGTTGGTCAGCTTGTAGAGCGGCGGCACGGCGAGGAAGAGGTGGCCTTCGTCGATCAGCCGCGGCATCTGCCGGTAGAAGAAGGTGATCAGCAGCGAAGCGATGTGGGCACCGTCGACATCGGCGTCGGTCATGATGATGATGCGCTGATAGCGCAGATCCTCTTCACGATACTGCGCGAGCATCCCGCAGCCGATCGCCTGCACGAGGTCGGCGAGCTGCGTATTCGCTGTCAGCTTGTCCTTGCCGGCGGACGCGACGTTGAGGATCTTGCCGCGCAGCGGCAGCACGGCCTGAGTCTTGCGGTCGCGCGCCTGCTTGGCGCTGCCGCCGGCCGAGTCTCCCTCGACGATGAAGAGTTCCGAGCCGTCCAGACCGGCATCGCTGCAATCGGCGAGCTTCCCCGGCAGGCGCAGCTTCTTGCCGGCGGTCTTGCGCGCGGTCTCTTTCTCTTGCCGGCGGCGCAGCCGCTCCTCGGCGCGGTCGACCACGAAGTCGAGCAGCCTGTTGGCCTGGTTCGGATTGCCCGACAGCCAATGGTCGAAGGGATCCTTCATCGCCTGTTCGACGATGCGCTGCGCTTCGGCGGTGGCGAGACGGTCCTTGGTCTGGCCCTGGAATTCGGGCTCGCGCACGAACACCGAGAGCATCACGGCTGCACCCACCATCACGTCTTCAGACGTAATGGACGACGCGCGCTTGCCCTGGCCGACGCGTTCGGCGTGGTCCTTGAGGCCGCGCAGCAGCGCGCTGCGCAGACCGGATTCGTGCGTGCCGCCGTCGGGCGTCGGCACGGTGTTGGTGTAGGAAGACAGAAAACCGTCGGCATCCGCGGTCCAGGCGACGGCCCATTCGCAGGCGCCATGGGCGCCGTTGCGGCCCGATTTGCCGGAGAAGATGTCGGGATGCACCAGCGTGTCGGCATGGATCGCGGCCGCCAGATAATCCTTGAGGCCACCGGGGAAGTGGAACGTCGCTTCCGCCGGCACGTCGTCGACGCCCTTGAGCAGTTCGGGCGCGCAATTCCAGCGGATCTCGACGCCGCCGAACAGATACGCCTTCGAACGCGTCATCTTGAACAGGCGCTGCGGCTTGAACGCGGCCTTCGCACCAAAGATGTCGGTGTCCGGCTTGAACCGCACGCGGGTTCCGCGGCGGTTGTTGATCTTGCCGAGATCCTCGAGCTTGCCCTTCGGGTGCCCGCGCTCGAACGTCATGCGATAGAGTTTCTGGCTGCGCGCGACCTCGACCTCGAGCAGCGAGGAGAGGGCGTTCACCACGGAAATGCCGACGCCGTGCAGGCCGCCCGAGGTCTCGTAGACCTTGGAGTCGAACTTGCCGCCCGAGTGCAGCGTGCACATGATGACTTCGAGCGCCGACTTCTTCGGGAATTTTGGATGCGGATCGATCGGGATGCCGCGGCCGTTGTCCGTGACGGTCAAGAACCCGTCCGCGCTCAACTCGACTCCGATGAAGGTCGCATGCCCCGCCAGCGCCTCGTCCATGGAGTTGTCGATGACTTCGGCGAAGAGGTGATGCAGCGCCTTCTCGTCGGTGCCTCCGATATACATGCCGGGCCGGCGGCGCACCGGTTCCAGACCTTCGAGCACCTCGATGTCGGCCGCGGTGTAGTCGGCCTCGGCGCCGCTCGCGCGCGGGGCCGCCTTGGCGGGTCGAGGCTTCGGCTCATCACCACCGAAAAAGTCGTCTTTTGCTTTTGGTTTCAACTGCTTGGACATATATCTTTATGCGTTTTGAGGGCCGCATGAGCGGCGAATCGGTTGGGCCGACTATGCCACTTCTGACTTGGAAAGGTTATCGCAGGGCGGGCCGGGCGGTGTGGTTGGGAGCCAATCCCGGCGATTTTACGCCGCAGCCCCATCAATTCCCGGCAATTTGACGGTCCGGTCCGGTCTGGACGGGACTTTGTGACTTGATGTCACACAAGTCCTTGGCTTACCAGTCCTTTTCATCGAGCAGCACCTTCGGGCAGGCGGAAAGGCAATTTTGAATGGAGCAGTTTGCGCACGCGCTTGCCGATTTCGTGCGCGCGCATCAGACGTGGGCAGCTCCCATCGTGTTCGTGCTCGCCTTCGGGGAGTCGCTCGCCTTCATCTCGCTGCTGATTCCGGCCTGGGGCGCGTTGGTCGCTATCGGCGCGCTGATCGGCGCGAGTGGCATCAGCTTCTATCCGGTCTGGATCGCCGGCGGCATCGGCGCGGCGCTGGGCGACTGGGTCTCCTACTGGTTCGGCTATCGCTACAAGGAGAAGGTTGCCCAGATGTGGCCGCTCTCGCGCTATCCGGAACTCCTGCCCAGGGGCGAGGCCTTCGTGCGCAGCTGGGGCGTGCCGAGCATCTTCATCGGCCGCTTCTTCGGCCCCTTGCGCGCCTCCGTGCCGCTTGCGGCCGGCATTTTCGAGATGCCCTATTGGAGCTTCCAGGCCGCCAATTTCGTCTCGGCGCTGATCTGGTCGGCGGCGCTCCTGCTGTTCGGCGACGTGATCGCGAAGTTCATGGAATGGATCTGGCGCGTGGTGTGACGTGCGAACCTTGACGCCAACCGCAACTGGCCCTATAGCCCCGCGCCATGATCAACGCCGCGACCATTTTGTTCGCCCGTCGCCGCCGCCGCTCTTTAGCGGTTTGGGCGGTCGATCGCGTTTGAGATCATCGTCTTTGCCGCTGGATCCGATCCGCGGCATTCTCTCTCCTGTCAGCGCGATCTGATCCGGCGGCCCCCCCGAAAGAGGCCAGCAGGAGACCAGGATGTACACGCCACCCTTTTTCAAGCAGGACCGCGCCGCGAGCCTGAAATTCGCCGACACGCGCGGCTTCGGCACCATCTGCGCCTTCGACGGCCACAAGCCGGTCGCCTCGCCGCTGCCGTTCTATTTGACCTATGCCGCCGATGGCACGCCGCAGGCCGCCTTCCACGTCGCCCGTCACAATCCGCTGCTAAAGCTGGCGGGCGGCGCGGCGTCCTGGCTGCTCGCGGTCAACGGCCCCGATGCCTACGTGTCGCCGGACTGGTACGTCTCGCCGGATCAGGTGCCGACCTGGCTTTACCAGTCGGTGCATCTGAGCGGGCCGGTGAGGCTCCTGTCGGATGACGAGCTGGCGGTGCAGATCGACACGCTCAGCGACAAGTTCGAGAACTGGCTGTTGCCGAAGAAGCCGTGGACCTCAGGCAAAATGACGGCGGGGCGGCTCGAGGGGCTGAAGAAGGGGATCGTGGGTCTGGTCATGACGATTGAGGAGGTCGAAGGCAGCTTCAAGCTCAACCAGCACAAGTCCGATGCCGACTATACGGCGATCGCCAACGCGCTTGGCGCGCAAGCCCACGCCGACGCCAGGGAGATCGCGCAACTGATGCAGGACGTAAGGCCGGAGGCCTTCGCATCCGAAACCAACATGCTCGAAAGGAGCGCGCCATGAGTCTCGTTGACACCAAAAATGCCCCCAAGACCGGCGCTGCAACAAAGCCCGCGACCGTCTTCGTCGACGGTGGCTCCGGCACCACCGGCCTCGGGATCAACGAGCGGCTGAAGCTGCAGAGCGACGTTGTCGTGAAGACGATTGCCGACGACAAGCGCAAGGATCCCGCGGCCAAGAAGGCGCTGATGGAGGAGGTTGATCTCGTCATCCTCTGTCTGCCGGACGATGCTGCCAGGGAAACGGTTGCGCTCATCGACAGCATGGGGCCGTCGGGCCCGAAGGTGCTGGACGCCTCGACCGCGTACCGGGTCGCGCCCGACTGGGCCTATGGCTTTCCGGAACTGACGCCGGATCAGGCTGGCAAGATCAGGGCTGCGAAGAAGGTCTCCAATCCCGGCTGCTATCCGACCGGCGCGATCGCGCTGCTGCGACCGATCGTCGATGCCGGCCTGCTGCCTGCGGACTATCCCGTCACCGTCAATGCGGTGAGCGGCTACTCCGGCGGCGGCAAGTCGATGATCGCGAGCTTCGAGGACGGCAGTGCGCCGTCCTTCGAGCTCTACGGCCTCGGATTCGAGCACAAGCATCTGCCGGAGATGCAGCTCTACTCGAACTTGACGCGGCGGCCGATCTTCATCCCGTCGGTCGGCAACTACCGGCAGGGCATGCTGGTGTCGGTGCCGCTCCAGCTCGACACGCTGCCCGGCAAGCCCAGCGGCGCCGATCTCCAGGCCGCACTGGCAAAGCGTTACGCCGGCTCGAAATACGTCTCGGCGATGCCGCTGCAGAACGAGGCGACCAAGGGCGGCAAGCTCGAGCCGGAAGCGCTCAACGAGACCAACACGCTCGAGCTCTACGTCTTCGCCAGTGACAAATACCACCAGGCGGTGCTGGTCGCGCGGCTCGACAATCTCGGCAAGGGCGCGTCCGGCGCGGCCGTGCAGAACATGCGGCTGATGCTGGGCCTTGCCGACGAGTAACCGATCGAGCGTTGCCGCGAGACCAGTCCGGTGGGCGAAGCGACCCGGCAACCTTCTACCCCGCCAAGACGATCCAGCGACGCCTGAAAGGAACGTGTGATGAGTTCGAAGAGGATCGGCATTTTGGGCGCATCCGGCTACACCGGGGCCGATGCGGTGCGCCTGCTGGCGCGGCATCCGAATGCGGAAATCACGGCACTCACCGCCAACACCCATGCCGGCAAGGCGATGAGCGAGGTGTTTCCGCATTTCTTCATGTTGGATTTGCCCAAACTTGTGGAATGGGAAAAGGTCGACTGGACCAAACTCGACGCGGTGTTCTGCGGGCTGCCGCACGGCACCACGCAGCAGATCATCGCGGCCGTGCTGAAGGCCAACCCGAAGATCAAGGTCCTCGACATGTCCGCCGATTTCCGGCTGCGCGACAAGGAAACCTACGCGCAGTGGTACGGCCACGAACATCAGGCGCTCGAGCTGCAGGGCGAAGCCGTCTACGGCCTGACCGAATTCTATCGGGAGAAGATTACCGCGGCGCGGCTGGTCGCCTGTCCCGGCTGCTATCCGACGGCAGCGCTGTTGGCGCTGGTGCCGCTGGCGAAAGCAAAACTGATCGACGTCGATGATATCGTGATCGACGCCAAGTCAGGCGTCACCGGCGCCGGACGCGGCCTGAAGCAGAACACGCTGTTCAGCGAGGCGGGCGAGGGGATTTCGCCGTATTCGGTCGGCACGCACCGGCATGCGCCGGAGATCGAACAGGAGATCGGCGTCGCCGCCGGTTCCGCGGTGACGATCAATTTCACGCCGCATCTCATACCGATGTCGCGGGGCGAACTCTGCACGTCCTACGTCAAGCTCAATGGCGCGACGCCGGACGATTTGCGGGCCGCCCTCGAGAAAGCCTACGCGAGCGAGCCGTTCGTGCATGTCGTCAAGAAGGGTGTGCTGCCGCAGACCCAGAACGTACGCGGCTCGAACTATGTGCAGATCGGCGTCATCGCCGACCGGATCAAGAACCGCGCCATTGTGATTTCGGTACTCGATAATCTGGTGAAGGGCTCGGCCGGTCAGGCGGTCCAGAACATGAACCTGATGTTCGGATTCCCCGAGACCGCTGGACTGGAGCAAATCGCGCTGTTTCCCTGATCGGAGTGGCCACCGTGGACGAAGCGACTCTGCAGTTCTATCGGAGCAACGCCCGGTCCTATGCGGACTGGGCGAAGGCGCCCTCGACGCGGCTGCGAGGCTTTCTCGCTCTGCTGCCGTCCGGCGGCTCGATCCTCGAGCTCGGCTGTGGCGCCGGCAATCATTCGGCGGTGATGCTGGCCGAAGGTTTTTCGGTGCGCGCCAACGACGGCTCGCCTGAAATGGCCGAGATCGCCTCGCAGCGGCTCGGTCATGCCGTCGAGGCGATGCGGTTCGAGGCCTATGACGGTGTCTGGGCCAGTGCCTGTCTCCTGCACGTGCCGCGCGACGAACTCGCCGGCATCCTGGCGCGGATTCATCGCGCACTCAGGCCGTCAGGCGTGTTCTACGCAAGCTACAAGATGGGCGAGGGCGACGGCCGGGACAGTCTCGGGCGCTATTACAATTATGCGTCGCCAGAATGGCTCGAGGCGACCTACGCCAGCGCAGGTTCATGGATCACGCTGTCCTCGGACAGGAACGTGATCCAGAGTTTTGACAAGACGCCGGCGCACATGCTGCATCTCGTCGTTCGCAAAGCCTGATTTCGGGCTACAAGGCCTGATCTCAAACCACCTCGAAGATCGCGATGGCCAGCACGGTCTGCGCGATGAAGCCGACGGTGAAGGCGTAGGAGCAACATTCGCTGCTCGTCATGGCCGGGCTTGTCCCGGCCATCCACGTCGCCGCAGTCGAGGAAGACTGTGGATGCCCGGGCCTTCGCCTGGCCGAAGCGACTTCAGCCGCGCAGGCGGGACCAGCCCGGGCATGACGATTGCGAGCGGCTTTCTCAGTACTTCGCGATGATCGGGCCGCCGAATTTGTAGTTGATGCGGGCGGTGATCAAATCGACGTCCTGGCCGATGCGGTCGGTGCGTGAGAACGTGCCGACCGGCGCCAGCGCGCCGTTGGAGGTGAGCGTGACGTCGTGGCGGCCCATGAACAGATGGTCGTATTCGAGGCCGACCGACCAGTTCGGGGCGAAGCCGTATTCGATGCCGACGCCGACCGTGCCGCCCCAGCGGGTATCGTCGGCACCGTCGAACTCGGCTCCGGCCAGACCGCCCGTTCCGATGCCGCGGTAGCGATTGCGGGTGACGGCGGCGCCGCCCTTCACGTAAAGCAGTGCGCTATTCCAGGCATAGCCAACCTGGCCGGTGAACAGACCGAAAGCATCGACACGGGTGCGGTTCGCGACGCCGGCCACGGTGCTGGCGCTCCGGCCGGAGAGATCCGCCCAATCGCCCTGCGCTTCGAGGCCGAACACGAAGGCGCTGCTCTGCCAGCGATAGCCGATCTGGCCGCCGGCGACGGCGCCCGTCGCGTCATGGCAGCCTTCCGCAACGCCGGCCGCGAAACCAACAGTCTGGTCCCAGCAATTGCGTGACGAGCCATAGCCGCCGTTGGCGCCAATGTAGAAGCCGCTCCAATCATAGATCGCCGCGATCATCGGCGGCGCCTTGGTGTAGGGACGTGCGGCGAGATCGGCGGCACTGGCCTGGGTCGTGACGGCTGCGAGCGAGAGGCCGGCGAGCGCGGATGCAATCTTCCAATTCATGTCTGCCCCGAATCATCAATGAGATGACCAAATATACCTGTGGATTGGCGATCCTTCGTCTCTCCCACGGATGGCATCCCTGTTTTTGTCGCACTGTCATCCTTTGGCAACACCGGCAGCCGGGCAGGTTTCGAGGATTTCACTCCTTTGTTGCAGGCGCTAAGCCATCGGAGACGCGATCAAACCACCTTGAAGATCGCGACGGCCAGCACGGCCTGCGCGATGAAGCCGACGGTGAACGCCAGCGTGCGGAATACCGGGATTCCGAGCGCATAGACGATCAGATGCGCGACGCGCGACCAGAAATAGACGGCGCAGGCAAGCACCGTCCATGTCGAGGAATAGTCGATCGCGTTCAGGATCAGCACCAGCGGCGCGAACAGCACGAGGTTCTCGACGGCGTTGTCATGCGCGAACATCAGGCGGTTTGCCCATTCCGACTGCGGCTTGTCGGCGCGCGAGGGATTGGCCATCGCGCCACCGAGACCGCGAATCTGGCAGCGGTTGATGGTGTAGGGAATCCAGAGGATTCCGGTCAGGACCACCGTCAGTGTCAGCCAGAACAATTCACGCGTCATAACCCGGTCCCCTCATCAATTTCTGCCGCAGGCGTGGAGCTTATACGAAAGCGCGGAAGATTCTGCTATGCGCGAACCCTGACATAGCTGCCGGGCGCGTCCTCGATTGCGGGAAACGCCTCGCTGCCGACCGTGCGGGCCGGGACTTCCTCGGGATCGAGTGTGCCCAGCCATTGCCGCCAGTCCGGCCACCACGAGCCCTTGTGCTCGACCGCGCCCTTCATCCACTCGGTGACGTTGCCGGACTTCACGTTGTCGTTGGTCCAGTACTGGTATTTGTTCGAGGCGGGCGGATTGACCACGCCGGCGATGTGGCCCGAGCCGGACAGCACGTATTTCACCGGGCCGCCGAAGAACTGGGAGCCGTACAGCACCGATTCCGCCGGCGCGATATGGTCCTCGCGGGTTGCGAGATTGTAGATCGGCACCATGACCTTGGAGAGATCGAGCAAGGTGTTGTCCAGCACCAACGTGCCGGTCGAGAGCCGGTTCTCAAGATAGCAATTGCGCAGATAGTACGAATGGTTCGACGCCGTCATGCGCGTCGCGTCCGAATTCCAGTGCAGCAGGTCGAACGCGCTCGGCTGCTGGCCCTTGAGGTAATTGCTGACGACATAGGACCAGATCAAATCGTTGGAGCGCAGCATGTTGAAGGCCATCGCCATCTTGGAGCCTTCGAGCACGCCCGCCGCCTTCATGTCCTGCTCGAGGGATGCGATCTGCTCCTCGTCGACGAACACGAGCAAATCACCGGCATGGGTGAAGTCGACCTGTGCTGCGAAGAACGTCGCGGACGCCACGCGCTGGCGGCGCTTCTCGGCGAGCCAGGCCAGCGTGGTCGCGAGCATGGTGCCGCCGACGCAATAGCCGGCGGTGTGCACCTTCATCTCGCCGGTGACCTTCTCGATCACGTCCATCGCCGTGAGCGGGCCTTCCTTCATGTAGTCTTCCCAGCTCTTGGCACCGAGCCGCTTGTCGGGATTGACCCATGAGATCACGAACACGGTGATGCCCTGGTCGACGCACCACTTGATGTAGGATTTCTCCGGCTTGAGATCGAGGATGTAGAATTTGTTGATCCAGGGCGGGATGATCAGGAGCGGCGTGCGCAGCACGTTCTCCGTCGTCGGCGCATACTGGATCAGCTGCATCATCTCGTTTTGGTAGATCACCTTGCCCGGCGTCGTCGCCATGTTCACGCCGACGACGAGATTATCCGGATCGGACTGACGGATCTTCAGCGTGCCCTTGCCGGCGGCGATGTCCTCGGCCAGCATCTTCAGCCCGCGAGCGAGATTTTCGCCGCTGCTGGCCACCGTCGCGCGCAGCACTTCCGGATTGGTCAGCACGAAGTTCGAGGGCGACATCGCGTTGGTGACCTGCTGGACGTAGAACTCGGCCTTGCGGCGGGTCAGCGGATCGAGCCCCTCGGCGTCGCGCACAAGCTCCTGCGCAAATTTGGTCGTGAGCAGATAGAGCTGCATCAGGAAATCGAAGAATTGGTTCGACTTCCATTCCGGATCGGCAAAGCGCTTGTCGCGCGGCGAGGGCGCGATCGCGGGCGGGGCGTCCTGACCGGCCATGCGGCGCGCCGCCGAACCCCAGAGATCGAGATAGTCCTTGGCGAGCTTCGTCTGGAGCGCGGAGGACCGCGACGTATCCGACAGCCAGTATTCGGCGACGGCGGTGAAGGTCTTGACGACCTCGGCAAGCTCCGCCGGCGGACGATCCTGCACCTCGCCGCTCTCCCGCGGCTTCAGGTACGCCGCGAGCGCCTTGCCGCCGCTTTCCATCGCCCGCGCGACATTCATCGCGAAGGCTTCCGCATCGAACTTCGTCTCGGGTTTGGGCGTATCGGTCGTGGCCATACTCATGAGCAGAACAGTAACGATTCATTCCGTATTCGTCACCGCGAAGCTCGCATGGTTGGCGTTAAACACTCTCGAAGATGTGTTGCAGTGCGACAAATTTTCTTGGTTCCGTCACAATCGAGCCGCACCGCTCGGCTTGGTGGACCCGGGGTTGTTTTCTCGCTCGCACCATCTGGGCAGCAATGGTTTGAGCTTGGGCGCGGACTTGGGTAAGGTTGCCCGGGGCCGTGCTTTGGGACGGGTAGGGGATTTCCCTGGTGTTGGCGTTGAGGGACCTGCAAAAGTCGCGGTGGATCTGTGGTGTGCTGCTGATGGCGGTGCTCGCCTTGGGGGGCTGCTCGAGCCAGCTTGCGGATATGACGCCTGCCGATGCGCAAGCGCATCCCAGGGAGGCCGGTAGCTATCTGCCGGTGCACGATCTGCCGCCGGATCGCGATCAGGCGGTCATGCCGCCGGATCAACGCGCCAAGATCGAGGCCGAGCTTGCTGCCGCGCGCGACCGCCAGGCGGTTGCCACCAAGGACGCGAAATAGGGCGCTGCAAGGTAATCGCTGGCGCCTCCGCCTCGCCGTGCTAAAAGACCTTAGTTCAGCCGAGAGTCAGGGCGAACGACTTCAGTCGCCGTCGTCGATGATTGCTCTAAGTATTTGATCTTGAGTAATTTTCGCGAGGGAAGCGGGCGCCTTTCCGCATGGCCGTTATGGTCTGTCGATTCTGTCCTGACCGGTTGCCTGGAGCCGAGAGAGCCATGGAAGAGTTTTACCGCATCCGCCGCCTTCCGCCTTACGTGTTCGAGCAGGTCAACCGGGCCAAGGCAGCCGCGCGGAACGCCGGCGCCGACATCATCGACCTCGGCATGGGCAATCCGGACCTGCCGGCGCCAGCGCACGTGCTGGAGAAGCTGAAGGAGACGCTGGGCAAGCCGCGCACCGATCGCTACTCGGCCTCCCGCGGCATCCCCGGGCTGCGCCGGGCCCAGGCCGGCTACTACGCCCGCCGTTTCGGCGTGAAACTCAATCCCGACACCCAGGTGGTGGGCACGCTCGGCTCCAAAGAGGGGTTTGCCAACGTGGCGCAGGCGATCACCGCGCCCGGCGACGTCATCCTTTGTCCCAATCCGAGCTACCCGATTCACGCCTTCGGCTTCTTGATGGCGGGGGGCGTGATCCGCTCGGTGCCGTCGGAGCCGACGCCGCAATTCTTCGAGGCGGCCGAGCGGGCGATCGTGCATTCGATCCCGAAGCCGCTGGCGCTCGTCGTCTGCTATCCTTCGAACCCGACCGCCTATGTCGCGAGCCTCGACTTCTACAAGGACCTGGTCGCGTTCGCGAAGAAGCACGAGATCCTGATCCTGTCCGATCTCGCTTATGCCGAGGTTTATTTCGACGAAAGCAACCCGCCGCCCTCGGTGCTCCAGGTGCCGGGCGCGATGGACGTCGCCGTCGAGTTCACCTCGATGTCGAAGACCTATTCGATGGCTGGCTGGCGCATGGGCTTCGCGGTCGGCAACGAGCGCGTGATTGCGGCACTCGGCCGCGTCAAATCCTATCTCGACTACGGTGCGTTCACGCCGATCCAGGTCGCAGCGACCGCCGCGCTGAACGGACCGGACGATTGCATCAAGGAGATGCGCGACACCTACCGCAAGCGGCGCGACGCGCTGGTGGAATCGTTCGGCCGCGCCGGCTGGGAGATCCCGCCGCCGGAAGCGTCGATGTTCGCCTGGGTGCCGCTGCCGGAAGCCTTCCGCAGCGTCGGCAGCATGCAGTTCGCGACCCTGATGGTGGAGAAATCCGGCGTCGCGGTCTCGCCCGGCGTCGGCTTCGGCGAACATGGCGAAGGATATGTCCGCATCGCCATGGTGGAAAACGAGCAACGGATCAGGCAGGCCGCGCGCGGCGTGCGCCGCTTCCTTGAAAGCGGCATCGAAACGTTGCACAACGTCGTTCCGCTCGCCACTCGGCGTTAAGTTCTCTTCCGCAGGTTTTCCAAGGCATCATGGTTGCACCCCTGAAAGTGGGCATAGCGGGGCTCGGCACCGTGGGCGCCGAAGTTGTCCGTCTGATCGAAACGCAGGCGCGCGTGCTTGCCGGCCGCAGCGGCCGCGGCATCCGCGTCGTCGCCGTCACCGCCCGCTCGAAGGCCAAGAAGCGCGCCGTCGATCTGCGCGGCATCGAATGGGTCAAGGATCCGCTTACCCTCGCCACGCATCCCGGCATCGACTGCTTCGTCGAGCTGATGGGCGGCTCCGGCGATCCCGCGCTGGCGGCAGTCGAGGCCGCGCTTGGTGCCGGCAAATCCGTCGTCACCGCCAACAAGGCGTTGCTGGCAAAGCACGGCCTCAAGCTGGCCAAGGCCGCCGAAAAGCACGGCGGCGCGCTGAATTTCGAGGCAGCCGTCGGCGCTGCGATCCCTGTCATCAAGACGTTACGCGAAGGTCTCGCCGGAACCGGCATCAACCGGGTCTACGGCATCCTCAACGGCACCTGCAATTACATCCTGACCCGGATGGAGCAGGAGGGCCTGTCCTTCGCCGAGTGCCTGAAGGACGCGCAACGGCTCGGCTATGCCGAGGCCAATCCGTCATTCGACGTCGACGGCCACGATACCGCGCAAAAGCTCGCCATTCTCGCCAGCCTCGCTTTCGGCACGAAAGTTGCTCAAAGCGCGGTGTATGTCGAAGGTATCTCCTCCATCGCGCCGGAAGATCTCCGTGCCGCTGACGATCTCGGTTACCGGCTCAAGCTCCTCGGCGTCGCCGTTCGTACCGCCAAGGGCATCGAGCAGCGCGTGCATCCGACCATGGTTCCGAAATCCTCATCGATCGCACAGGTGATGGGTGTCACCAATGCGGTCACGATCGATGGCGAGGGCATCCCGCCGATCACGCTGGTGGGCCCCGGTGCCGGCGGCGCTGCGACCGCATCCGCCGTCGTCGCCGACATCGCCGATGTCGCGCGCGGCATTCGCGCCAATCCGTTCGGCCGGCCGATTTCGCAGCTGCGCGATACCAAGAAGGCGCCGATGGAGCGCCACGAGGGCGGCTACTACATCCGCCTTCTGGCACGCGATTTCCCGGGCACCGCGGCTGCGATCGCGACGCGGCTTGCGGAGCAGAAGATTTCGATCGAGTCGATCGTGCAGCGCCATCCCAATGGCGGCGCTGCGCCGGCAGACGGCAAGGCGGTACCGGTGCCCGTCATCCTCATCACCTATGCCACGCACGAGGACGCCGTGCGCCGCGCGCTCGCGGCCGTGCAGAAGGACAAGGTGATCAGCGGACGGCCGCAGGTCATCAGGATCGAGAAGAACTGAGCATGTCCCGGAAAAGTGTGAAGCGGTTTTCCGGAAAGGTCATGCTCCAAGAATAAGACACGGTTCGAACGAACTGTGGGTGTTACGAGTTGATGCGGCGGAGATGTCCGTCCAAAACTGTTTCGAAGGAGTGAGCCGATGTCGACCCATATTTCAGTCCCGCCGCATGCATTGCTCGAGCGCATTCTCACGCTGGAGATCGTGCGTGTGACGGAGCGGGCGGCGGTGTCTTCGGCGCGTCTGCGCGGGCACGGCAACGAGAAGGCGGCCGACCAGGCCGCGGTGGACGCGATGCGGCGCGAGCTCAACAAGCTCCCGATCGAGGGCACCATCGTCATCGGCGAGGGCGAGCGCGACGAGGCGCCGATGCTCTTCATCGGCGAGAAGGTCGGCATGAACGCCGGCCCGCAGGTCGACATCGCGGTCGATCCGCTCGAAGGCACCACGCTGTGCGCCAAGAACATGCCGGGCTCGATCGCCACCATGGCGATGGCCGACGGCGGCACGCTGTTGCACGCCCCCGACGTCTACATGCAGAAGCTCGCAATCGGTCCCGGCTATGACAAGGGCGTCGTCGAGCTCGATGCGACACCGGCCGAAAACGTCCGCCGCCTCGCCAAGGCCAAGGGGGTCAAGCCGGACGGCATCACCGTTCTCGTGCTCGACCGTCCGCGCCATGCCAGCATTATCGAGAGCGTGCGCTCGACCGGTGCCGCCGTGCGCCTCATCACCGACGGCGACGTCGCCGGCGTGATCCACTGCGCCGACCCTGACAACACCGGCGTCGACATGTATCTCGGCACCGGCGGCGCACCCGAAGGCGTGCTCGCAGCCGTTGCGCTGCGCTGCATCGGCGGCCAGATGCAGTGCCGTCTCATCCTGGACTCCGACGAGAAGCGCGAACGCGCGGCCAAGATGGGCGTCAACGATCCCAAGATGATCTACGGCATCGAGGACATGGCGCGCGGCGACTGCCTGTTCGCGGCCACCGGCGTCACCACGGGCTCGCTGCTGTCAGGCGTTAAATTCCGCAAGGACGGCGTGATCGAGACCGAGACGGTGGTGATGCGTTCCGTCACCGGCACCGTGCGCTACATCAAGGCCGAGCACCGCGAGCTGGCGAAATTCCACCTGGATTGATGTTCTCCGTCATTCCGGGGGCTCGCAAAGCGAGAGCCCGGAATTTATCGGACGGCAGTATCCGCGGTGAAATGGATTCCGGGCTTGATGCTGCGCCGTCGCCCCGGAATGACAACAAGAATAATCAAGGGAAGCGCCAGTGTCAGACCTCACCGCCGTCAAAGCCCTGGTGTTCGACGTGTTCGGCACCGTCGTCGACTGGCGCACCAGCCTGATCACGGACTTCATGTGGTGGGCGAAGGGCCGCGGGATCTCCGCCGACTGGACCGCCTTGGTCGACGGCTGGCGCGGCATGTACATGGCCTCGATGGATGACGTGCGCAAACATCCCGAGCGCGGCTATGTCATGTTGGATGATCTGCATCGCCGCTCGCTGGAAAAGCTGGTCGCGCAATTTTCGATTTCAGGCCTGACCGAAGCCGATCTCGATCACCTCACCAAGGGTTGGCACCGCCTGAACCCTTGGCCCGACAGCGTCGCGGGCCTGACGCGGCTGAAGACGAAATTCGTGATCTCGCCGCTGTCGAACGGCAATGTCGCGCTGCTCACCAACATGGCGAAGTTCGCAGGGCTTCCCTGGGACCTCATCATGTCGGCCGAGCTGTTCGAGCACTACAAGCCCGATCCCGAAACCTATCTCGGCGCCGCGCGCCTGCTGTGCCTCAAGCCGGAAGAGGTGATGATGGTCGCAGCCCATAACGGCGACCTTGCCGCCGCGCAGAAGAACGGGCTGAAGACGGCCTTCGTGGCGCGGCCGACCGAATACGGTCCGCTCCAGAAAGTCGATTTCGAGGCCACCGGCAATTGGGACATCGTCGCCAAGGATTTTGGCGGAATCGCCGACAAGCTCAAGTGCTAGGCCGGCCGCGACGTTGTCACTCCACCTTGCGGCGGCGTTCCCGTCGCGCTGTGCTTCTTGTTGGTCCTTGCCGCCTGCCAGACCTCGATGAGCAACGCGGGGACAATGCTGTGCGCGGGGCAACGATTCCACGCATCGGCAAAGAATGCGAATCCCGGGTCGGAGGCACGTTGCTGGCGGGCGTCTTCGACTGCTAGCAGCACCAACGTCCGTGACCGCAGCCGGATCAAACCAACGCAGTCTCCATCGCGCACTTCGCGGATCACGCGTGCGGGCGCGCGCAGCGTGCGAAGCAGTGCATCCTGCGGTTCGATCTTCGCCAGATTGTCGCCGCGAAGCACCAGCTCGCGCATCAGATCGATCGACTTTACGATGTTGTCCATCGCAAGCGCAGTTGCATGCGCGCAAGCCATGTCGCCGCGCGAGGCTGCCTCAATTCGATCGAGCGCAGCCTTCAACGCGCCGCTGCGCCTGATCCAGTATGCACGCAGCGGCCAGGCCGACAGCCAGGCCTGCAACGTGCGCGCGGCGGCGTAGGACTCCTCGCTAGCAACATAGTCGGCGAAGAAGAGCCGGCCTATCGCTTGCTGAACAGCGACGCCCATGCTGCGATGTGCGTGCCCGTCGCGGATGTAATTGCCGAGTTCGGTGATCTCCGGCGCGATCCGCTGCAACAGCGGCTCGACATCCGAAAGTGCGGATTCGAGCGCCGCCTGATGCGCCGCGCGGAATGCATCGCGCCGGTCGCGAAACGCCGGCCAGATGTCACCATCACGTGTGCGGAAAACCGCGAGCTTTGCCGCGATCGAGCGATTGAACAGACCGCCGCGGCCGGACAGCGAGCGCGCGACCACGCCCGCATCGTTGACGCGGAGCAGTTCGTCCGGATCGCGCACGAGGGCAAGACGAACGAGGCCCGGAATGGTGATGATGAGGGCCATGACTAGCCTCGCAGCACATTCCAGGGGGCAAAAGCGTTGTTGACGCCCTCGAGCGCCGCCCCGAGCTGCGGCACATGCCGCAGCAGGACCGATTTCATTCCGTTGTGGTTGATCCAGTCCAGACCGAAGTCGGTGTAAACTTCCGGCCGGTAGTCGTCGGTGAAAAAGCGGTCGCTCTTGAGACGCCGCGATGCCATCAGGATGAAGATGCGGAAAGCGGTATCGCTGAAGCCAAAGCCGTCCGGCAGGTCCTCGGCTAACAGCCCCACCATCAGATCAACGCGGTCGACGTCGCCCTTGTAGATCGTGCGCATCTTCTTGGCGGCACCGGGGATGCTGGTGATTTCCTCGAATGTCTTGACGCGCTTCTTGCCGACCAGCTCGCGGAAACGATTGTAGCGCGGCACGCCGCGCTCGCGATCACGCATGATATCGATCGCGGCCACGTCCAGCAGCGGCTGGCCGTCTTTCGTGAACTGGCGCAGGAAGTTGGGATAATTGTGGAGGCGAATGGCGCCGGGATGAGCGGTGCCGAAGGAGTACATCAGGTTGGCGAAGCCGTGAGACTGCATGAACTCGCGGGAGACGCGTCCCTGCATGTTGACCAAGTCGCAAGATTTTGGCTCTGTGGTATCGAGCCGCCGCACATCCATCTTGTCCGGGAGCAACGGGTGCAGGCGGTAGACAGCGGTGAATTCCTCGGTCATCGCGTAGGGCGCGCTGTGCTGGTCCGTCGGAGAGCCGATGATGCCATAGGCGGCCTCGCTGTTCTTGCCGAGCACTGCGCGCAGCACCCGGTATGGTATCCCCGACCAGTTGGCGTGCATGCTGAAATCCAGCGCAGGATGGCCGAGGATGCCTGGCGTCCATTCGACGGTGTGGATCTTGGCGATCAGGGCCGCGTTGATCAGGCGCGCACGCTGGAATAGTTCTTCGTCATTCCAGGCCGGATACCGGGTCTTCAAGCCATCGCAGATGTAATTGTGCTCACGCGCGAAGAGATTGTGGAGCAGGCTGAGCCCGACCCACCAATTGTCATTGAAGCCGGTGAGATCGGCACCCGGATGGATTGGATCGGCTGGGAGCATCCCATCATCGCCGACCCTGATCTTCCCATCGACCCCGGATCGGATCTGCATCTGCCTCGCGCGATCGCTGCCGTAGATCTGCCCGGCGTCCCACCAGTGCGAGTTGAAATTGCGAAATGTCGGTGTGGCGCCGAGCCATGACTCACGCGATGTCTCGTCGCAAACCGTGCGACGGATCTTCATGCAGTCGTCGAGCCGCTCCTTCTTGGGCCATTGGTCGCCCGCTTTCAGCGGGATTTTGAACTCGTTTCCCGGCTCGGGCACCCCATGGCTGAACCAATTATGCGTTTCGAACTGGATCCAGGCGGCGGCCAGCAGATTGAGGCTGGTCGCGGGAATAAATTGGTCCCGCGCCAGCAATTCCGTCGAAATTTCGCGCGGACTGGGTTCGAGCAGATCGTCTACGCCGTCCGGCACGCATTCCGGCAGCGGGAAATTGCGTCCGAACCGGGCGCCCGCCATGCCCATGCGCGGATGGTCGAGGCTGTTGAACGAGCCGTCAGCGGAACGCCACCGGTCATTGCCGGTGCTCCAGCCAGGCGACGTCGCGCCATAGCCGGTATGGTGGAGGTTGTGCTCGCGCAGCCGGTCGCGGAACACCGAAAGATTGGCAGCTCCGAGCAGGGTCGGCAGGTGGTCCCATCTGACAAGGAAGTTGATGGCCCGATAGACAACATCCAGGACCGCCTGGAGCAGGTCACGATGGAAGGCAAAACCATCGTTCTCGCGGGACATTGACGCTCCCAAACTCGATGGCGTGAAATAAACTCAATTTGCAACTAGTAAATGCAGTTCAATAGCACCAAAATGGCCGTTTGCCAACGCGGCTTTCCGGCGGTTGCGGTCGCCCGGGCATGCAATTTTCCCTGTCGACCAAATGTTTGGTCGGATAGGATAGCGTACAGCACGTGGGTGCATCGGGCGACCCGGCTGAATTTGCGTGAGCGCGGCGAAGCTGCGCGACAAAGCGCTTCAATCTCGTGAGAACCAGGCCGGCACCGGCGCCGGCAAGACCGAAAAGCCATCCTAAGTTGCGTGTTTCGCCGTCAAGGGGGTGACGCAGATGGGCAATATGGTTCGCAATTACGACGGCGGGATCACAAGCTCGCCCGCGCAATTGGGGTCACCGCGCTCCGTCGACGAGATTCAATCAATCCTCAGGGATGCCGACCGCTACCCAAGCCCTGTTCGGGCGATGGGCAGCTATCATTCCTTGACGCCTTGCGCGTCCTCGGACGGGACGATCATCGACATGTCCGGGATGAGCCGCATCCACAAGATCGATCCACACAGCATGACGTTCACGGCCGAGGCCGGTCTCCAGTTCATTGCTGCATCGCGGCTATTGCGGGCGATGAACCTCCAGTTTCTGACCAATATCGAGATCGGGAACATGACGCTCGGTGCGGCGGCCTGCTGCCACACCAAGGACGGCCTGGACGGCGGCGAGTTCGGACAGGTCGGCTCGTACATCACAGCGATGAAATGGGTGACGCCCAGCGGCGGGCTGGCGGAAGCATCGGAGGAGAAGGACCCGCATCTGATGTACCTGATGCGCTCCAGTTACGGCCTGTGCGGCGTCATCTACGAGGTGACGTTTCGCATCAAGCCGCTGGAAGCGATCCACTTCAGATATTTGCCGCGCCGGATCGGCGAACTGACCGAGAAGGAAGTGGACGGGATCATCGATGCGTCGCGAGGCCTGATCTGTTGGACGGTCGGACGAAAGGCGTACTTCCAGACGCGACGTCCCATCGACAGGATCGGACCGTTGGGATCGCTGTTCGCCGCCAGCCGCCGTAACCTCTGGAATTTTGCGGAAGCCCGCGTCGGCAGATTCATCGACAGCAGCATCCCGACCAAGCCTCTCAGGGATGCGTTGCTCGACACGTGGTTCATTGGCAACCGGCTGTTGATGTCGTTCTTGCACCTGATCGGCGGAGCGACCTTATACAATCCCGATAAGACGATCGACTACAGCAATACGCGGCCGTCGGCGCGATATGCGTTTACGTTCTGGGCATTTCCGCGCTCTGAATGGCTGCATGTGCTGCGCGATTACGTGGACTTCAGCGAAAAATATTTCAAGGACCATGACTTCCGCTGCAACATGGCGCTCGGCTCCTATTTCATCCGGAAGGATGAGCACTCGTTGCTGTCCTACTCGCATGACGGAGACGTGTTTTCGGTCGACCCCATCCACGCTTATACGGACCGGCCGGCTTGGGACGGGTTTTTGAAGGCGTTCAATGAATTTGCGAGCAAGAGGGGCGGCATTCCCCTGTTGAACCAGAGTCCATTCATCACCAGGGACCACGTCGAGGCAGCGTACGGGACAAGATGGATCGACTTCTCGGCGCATGTGAGAAGGGAAGATCCGCGAGGACGAATGCTGAATCCGTTCTTTGCCGATCTGCTGAGTCCGTGAGGATCGAGTCCAGCGGTTTGACCGAGGCTGACAAGCCGGCAGTAGCTGCGGGCTCTGACGATTGAGGCAGTGGGATTGACCAATTACTCGCGTAACGTGTCGTGGACTTCTGCCGAGGCAATGGCCAATCTGCGTCACACTTTCGAAAGAGGAGCGGAGCCAAGTCGAGCCGTGACGTCGAACCGGGCAACATGCTTCAGAATTTCGGGATGAGTGATGGACGACCCTCACGACAGAGCAACCGAACGCCGCCAGCTGACAGTCCTGTTCTGCGACGTGGTCGACTCAACAGGCCTGTCCGAGCGCTGTGACATGGAGGATTTGCGAGAGATCCTGCTGGAGTTCCAGGCGATAAGCTCGCGATGCATCAGCAATGCCGGGGGCAGCGTCGTCAACTATATCGGCGACGGCATTCGTGCGGAATTCGGCTATCCGCTCGCATCTGAGAACGAAGCCGAGAGCGCGGTCCGTGCCGGCCTGGTGTTGTTGCGGGCACTCCACGAACTGAGTGAGCGCGCGATCGCGGAGATCCGGGAACCGCTGCGCGTTCGGATCGGGGTCCATACGGGCGTAGCGGTGATCGGCAAGGCAAGGCCGGGCCATGTGCACGATGCAACCGAGATCGTCGGCGATACGCCCAACATCGCATTCCGGTTGCTGGAGATGGGCGAGCCCAATTCGCTGGTGATCAGCGGTGAGACCAGGCGTCTCCTCCGCGGCAAATTCGCCATGCAACCGCTCGGTATGCGTTCGCTCAAGGGACTGTCGCGAAAAGTCGAGGTCTTTCTCGTCATGGGCGAGGCGTTGGAAGATGGCGCTGGCCATCGTGCACGCCGTCGCAATGCCTCGCGCCTGGTGGGCAGGGTCGCTGAAATGGGCCAGCTGCTGCAAGCGTGGGAGCTGGCGCGGACCGGGCAGGGGCGTACGGTGGAGATCACTGGGGAGTCCGGGATCGGAAAATCGCGCCTGGCATTGGAGCTGATCGAAAGGGCCGCGCTGCCGGACGACCTGATTCTGGCGATCCAAGCCTCCGCCCCGCATCAGAGCACGCCGCTTTACCCGATCATCAGGGCACTCGAGCAGCGCATCGGCATCGGCAGGGATGGAGACGCCGACGCGAATTCGGCGCGTCTGCATGATTTCGTGGCCGCGACGTCCGGCGGCGACGAGGAGCAGTTGACGCTGATCGGCCAGATGCTCGGCTTGGCGGTGCCGGCGGCGTCAGGCGCGATCATTCCCGACGCGCAGGAGCAGCGTCGAAAGACGCGTGATGCGGCGGTGCGGCTGTTGATCTCGCAAACGCGCGGCGAAGCCAGCTTGATCCTGATTGAGGATTTTCACTGGGCCGATCCATCAACAATCGAGATCGTCGAGCGAATTGCCGGCCAGATCGCCGGTACGCGGAATCTCCTAGTGGTCACCAGCCGGGCATCCGTGCTTGGTGACGTGTCGCCGACGATCCTGCGTATAGCGCTTCAGCGTCTCGACGATGAGCACTGCCGCCATCTTGCCGGATCGGTCGTGCGCGACAAACAGCTATCAAGTCAGCTGATACAGCAGATTGTGGCGCGATCGGACGGTGTGCCGCTGTTCGTGGAGGAGCTGGCGGCGGCGGCCCTCGAAACGGGCCAGGTCGATCCGGGCGTCCGAACGGCTGGCGCCAGCGGACCTTCAGAAGTGCCGTCGGCGCTCTACGACTCCCTGATGCTGCGTCTCGAGCGCCTCGGCAATGCCAAGGCCGTCGCGCAGCTCGCGTCGGTGATTGGCCGAAGCTTTCCGCATCGGCTTCTTGCTGCCGTCGCCGGCGAGCTTCAAGATAGCCTCGAACCGGCTCTCGAGCGGCTGCGAGCGTCTGGGCTGATAGGATTTGAGCGCAACGACGACGAAAAGGTCTACTCCTTCAAGCATGCGCTGGTCCGGGACGTTGCCTATTATTCGCTTCTCAAACGGCAGAGACGAGAGCTTCACGACCGCGTGGCTGCGGAGATCGAGCTCCATCTGCCGGAGGTTGCCATCACCGAACCCGGCTATCTTGCGCAGCACCTGTCCGAGGCCGGGCGCACCTCCCGCGCGGCACAGATGCGGCTCAAGGCGGCCCAGCAGGCAGCACAACGTTCGGCTAATCTGGAAGCGGTCGCCGAGCTCAACATGGCGCTGGAGGAGATCAGGAAGCTTCCGGCGGGACTTGAACGGGACAATCTGGAGCTGAACGCCCAGATCGCGCTGATCGGGCCCACGATCGCGCTGCAGGGATTCGGCGCCGATGCGGTCGCTGACGTCAGCAGCCGCGCCATCGAGCTCTGCCGTGCCCTCGACAACGATCCGCGCATCTTTCCGGCGCTGTACGCAAGATGGTCTTATTTGCGTGTTGCAAGCAACGTGCGGGAGGCCGGCACGCTGGCGCGGGATTTTCTGACGCTCGCCGAGCAAAAGGGAACGAGGGCCGATCGGATGGTGGGCCACCGGCTGCTCGGCACGTCGCTGCTCGACGGGGAGACCGAGCAGGCGTGCGTCCATCTCGATCGGGCCGCCAAACTCTACGATGCTGCCGCCGACCGAGCGACGGCCGTGACATACGGCACCGACGTGCAGATCACGAGCCTGTCCAACCTGTGCATCTGCTACTGGCTGGTGGGCCGAGTTGCCGACGCGGTCACGCACGGCCGAGAGGCACTTCGACACGCGCACCAATTGTCGCATGCCCATACCCTCGGTTACGCCTATGCCCACGCCTGCATGCTCTACACGCTGGAGCGGGACGTGCCGACGGTGCGGGAGCTCGCCCAGCGGACGCTCGATGGGGCGATCAGACGGGAGCTGCCGCTCTGGGTCTCGGTGGCACGGACATTTCTCGGTTGGGCCGACGTTGAAAGCGGCCGCCTCACGGAAGGCATCGATCTGCTTGAGAAGCAGCGCGATTTCCTGCAGACGGCGCACCTCGTCTATTGGCTGCCCACTTATCTCTGCTGGTTGGCAGAGGCCTATGTCCGCGCCGACCGTCTGGCAGACGCACGGCGTTGTCTCGATCAGGTGCGCAACGTCTTCGGGCGGGGCGGCAACTACTGGTACGAGGCCGAGTGCCTGCGTATCGAAGGGCGATTTGCCGCACATGCGCAGATCAACGACACTTCGCTGGCCGAGCGGAACTTCGAGCTGGCGCTCGCGCTTGCCAAGCGTCGTGGCCAGCACGGATTTGGCCTGCGTGCCGCGGAGGGTCTTGCGCGCCTGCTCGCCGCCAAAGGAGAGACCGAGCGCGCCCGGACGCTCCTGCATCACGAACTGCAATTTTTTGTCGGTCAGCCGGACGGTGGTGATCGTCCGGAGGCCAGCAGGCTGTTGCGCTCCCTCCAGGAGCGGTCGCGCTGATAGCTCAGACCCGGGGTCGATCAGGACATCGGCCGGCGAGACGGTCGGCATCGGCGATATCGCCGCCGCGCAGAAGATCGGGTTGACCGCCTTCGTGGCGCGGCCGACCGAATACGGTCCGCTCAAGAAGGTCGATTTCGAGGCCACGGGCAATTGGGACATCGTCGCCAAGGATTTTGGCGGAATCGCCGACAAGCTCGGGTGCTAGGCAGCCTTTCTACGGTTTGACATCCCTCAAGAGAGCGCCTTTCATATCGACGATGTCGATGTGAGGCCGCCCTTGGATACCGAGCTTGCGCGTACATTCCTGACGGTGGTCGCGACGGGCAATTTCATTACGGCCGCCGAGCGGCTTCACGTCAGCCAGTCCACCGTCAGCACGCGGATCCAGAGCCTCGAAGAACTGCTCGGCTGCACGCTGTTCGTGCGCAACAAGGCCGGCGCAGCATTGACGGCAGCCGGGCGCCAATTCCAGCGCCACGCCTCGACCCTGGTGCGCACCGTCGAGCAGGCCCGGCATGACGTCGGCGTTCCCAAGGGCTTTAGCGGGGCGTTGGTGGTTGGCGGCCGCATCGGGCTGTGGGAGGAGTTTCTGCTGCTCTGGCTGCCGCGCATGCAGGAGGCCAATCCGCAAATCTCCATCCGCGCCGAGAGCGCGCTCGAGCCCGAGTTGATGCAGGGGCTGGTCGAAGGCCGCATCGACATCGGCGTGATGTACACGCCGCAAAGTCGGCCCGGCCTGAAAGTCGAGCTGCTGATCGAGGAGCAGCTGGTGCTGGTCTCGACCAATCCCAAAAGCGCCCCCGAGCCGCAGGAAGGTTACGTCTATGTCGACTGGGGACCGGAGTTCTATGCCCGCCACAGCGCTGTCTTCCCCAATTTTGCGGGGCCCGCGCTGACCGCCAATATCGGCTGGCTCGGACTTCAGCATGTTCTGGCAAACGGCGGCTCCGGCTACTTCGCGCACCGGATCGTCGAACCGCTGCTGAAGGCGCGGCACCTGCACCTGGTGGCCGGCGCGCCGAAGTTCTCCATGCCGGCCTATGTCGTCTATTCGGTCGACCAGTCGGACGACCATGTACAGAGCGCGATCGCGATCATGCGCGAGCTCGCCGCCGAGCAAGCGCGGCGCGTGATGGAAACGCCGGCGCGGAGCGCGCGCAAAGGCCGCTGACATCAGGTTCGCAGCGGCCGGACGGTCCTAGCGCCGGCGGTGCAAGCGGGTTTCGGCAACGGCCGTCACCGCGCCGATCGCAAGCATGGCGACGACGGTGTCCGGGGTCGCATCGAAGCCGAATGCAAGAACCGCAGCGGCGATCACCGCGGCAAGCATGCAGAAGGTAAAGCCCTCATCGGCGATCAATTGCCGCGCGCCGCCGACGCGCGTTGCGGGCCTGTCCGTCGAGCGCATGGGGTCGTGCCTACTGGAACAGCTTCATCGCGTTGAGCAGGGTCTGGATGACACCGGCAAGCAAGGGGATGCCTGCGAAGCTCCAGGCCAGTGCCAATTGCAGCGGCGTGGTTTTTACGGTCTGGGCATGATGCATGATAATGTCACGCTCCCGAGGGGTTGTTGCTCGCCGCGGCGGCGGCAGCGATCTCGCTGGCGCGATGGGACGGCTTGATCGCCGCCATCTGGGACACCCGATAGGTGATCCAGCTCAGCAGCAACTGGGAGAATGACGCTTCGCTTCGCGATGTCGTTGTCATGGTCGCTCCTTCTGTTCCGCCGCGGCTCAAGCGCGCGCGGGCTCGAGACCTGCGTTGTCGTCTTTCATGTGATGGCGCTTGTCGACGGCACGGACGCAGAGGTTGGCGAGGAAGCCGACCACGAGCAGTCCGGCCATGATGTACATGGTGGTGTTGTAGGCCTGCGCCTTCGGCACGCCGTGGGTGACGTTGTATTCGCGGATGTAGTTGATCAGCACCGGCCCGGCGATGCCGGCCATCGACCAGGCCGTGAGCAGGATGCCGTGGATGGCTCCGACGTAGCGGGTGCCGAACATGTCGCGCAGATAGGCTGGCACCGTGGAAAATCCGCCGCCATACATGCTGACGATGATCAGGAAGCACAGCACGAACAGCACGACATTGCCGCTCGCGCCGGCATAGGGCACCGTGACGTAAAGCGCGAAGCCGAGCACCATGTAGACGAAATAGGTGTTCTTGCGTCCGATGAAGTCGGACAACGAAGCCCAGCTGAAGCGTCCGCCCATGTTGAACAGGCTCATCAGGCCGACGAGACCCGCGGCCGCGACCGCGGTGATTTGTCCCGGGAACATCTCCTGGCTCATCGCCGAGGCCTGGCCGAGCACGCCGATGCCGGCCGTGGTGTTGCAGAACAGCACGATCCAGATCAGCCAGAACTGCGGCGTCTTGATCGCCTGGTAGACGAACACGTCGTTCTTGGTCATCAGCTTGGTCGCGGTTGTAGGCGGCACGTAACCTTCCGGCTTCCAGCCCGGCGCAGGCACGCGCACGATTGCGGAGCCGACCATCATGAAGACGAAATAGACGCAGCCGAGCGTGATGAAGGCGCCGAGCACGCCGACGTCGGTCGCGCTGGCGAACTTGCTCATCAGCCAGACCGAGAAGGGGGAGGCGATCAGTGCGCCGCCGCCAAAGCCCATGATCGCCATGCCCGTCGCCATGCCTGGCCGGTCAGGGAACCACTTCATCAGCGTCGAAACCGGCGAGATGTAGCCGATGCCAAGTGCACAGCCGCCGACGACGCCGTAGCCGAGATAGATGATCCAGAGATTGTGGAGATAGACGCCGAGTGCCGAGATCAGGAACGCGCTCGCCCAGGCGACGCCGGCGGTGAACATCGCGCGCCGCGGGCCGCCTTCCTCGACCCAGCGTCCGAACACCGCGGCCGACAGTCCGAGGAACACCATCGCAATGGAAAAGATCCAGCCGAGCTCGGTCAGTTTCCAGTCGCCGGGCGCCGATTGCGTGACGCCGATCAGCTTGGTCATCGGCAGGTTGAAGACGCTGAAGGCGTAGGCCTGCCCGATACAGAGGTGCACGCAAAGCGCCGCGGGCGGCACCATCCATCGGCTATAGCCCGGCCTTGCGATCGTATGCTCTCGATCGAGGAACCGCAGTAGCGAGCGTGCAGGCAGTCCCGATGCGTCGAGCGTCGTCGTCATCTTCATCCTCCTCGCGCTTCGCCATTCTTGGTGGCGGCCGTTCGGGCTGCGGGCGATAGCCGCGTTGCCTAAGCTACGCAGGAGGGCGATTTTGACAAACGAATAATATCGGCTGATTAAATCGGAATCTTAGATACCAAAAGGCGAAGTGGGCGCATTGGGACGGGAAGCAAAAAGTCCGGGCGGCAGGCGCTGCCCGGACTTTGACGACCTACAAAGTCATCTGCATCGGTTCGGGATAATAATGGAAGCCTTCGCCGGCCTTGGCGACATGGCCATAGCCCGGCCAGGCGAAGTGATACGACATCACCGGCACCTTGTTTGCGGCGAGCATGGTCAGCAGCTTGACGCGTGACTCGGCCGCCTGCTTCGGATCGGTGTCGTAGGAGAATTCCATTCGCGGCCGCTCCAGCAGCAGCACCGAATGGTGCGAGAGGTCGCCCATGAAGGCGAAGGACTTGCCGGCGGACGAGACCATGAAGATGGTATGGCCGACGGTATGGCCGGGCGCCGCGATCGCCTGCACGCCTGGCAGGAATTCCTGGCCGTCCTTGAAGAACACGATGCGGTCGCGCACCGGCAGCAGGTTCTTGCGGGCGTGAACGACGAAATCCTTGGCGTCGCTGCCGAGCTTGCCTTCGTCGGTCCAGAAGTCGAAATCGGTCTGCGAGATGTAGATCTGCGCGTTCGGAAACAGCGGCTTGCCGCCGTCGTCCACGATGCCCCCGATGTGGTCGATATGGGCATGCGAACAGACCACCGCATCGATGTCCCCGGGCTTGATGCCGGCCTCGGTCATGCTCTTCTGTTGCCGCCCAGTGGTAGCGCCGAACATCTTCGAGCTGCCCATGCCCGTATCGAACAGGATCAGCTTGTCGCCGGTGTTGACGATCGGCGAGTTCTGTTCGAGCACGACATTGTCCGGCGACAGGAAATTGTCTGCCAGCATCTTCTTCACCTCTTCCTTGGGAACGCCGGTGAAGGTGCCGGAGGGATCGCCGAGCGGAAGCGGTCCGTCGGAGACGATGGTGACTTCGGCATCGCCGAGAACGAAGCGGTGCCAGTAGGGCGTCTGGGTGCCGAGCTTGGGAGCGCGCGCCATCGCGCTGCTGCCGAGCATTGCGCTGGCTCCAAGGCCGGCCCCAAGGGCCAACAAGGACCGACGTGAGACATCGATTGTCATGCGTTTCCTCCGCTTTTGTCTTTTGTTTTGCGCAATTGTTTGCGCGTTACATTCGGCCTGCGCCGATCGCCTCGCGTCAGCACGATCGGATCGTACGGCCGAATGCAGTCAATGATTGTGTCGCGATTGTGTCTCTTGACTGCGCGTTGTAGCGGGACCGCAAGTTTCTTCGTCGCGAATGCCGTCTCACGCAATCCTCGGCACCAAGTCAGTGCGCTCCGTTTCGGCAAAGCCTGCCTGCAAAACCTCTTCGCGCTTATGGCGCAGATGCGCGCGCAGGATATGGGCGAGGCCGACGCCGTCCCGCCTCTGCAGTGCGTTCAGGATGGCATCGTGCTCCTGCACGGCGACCGCCCATCGCTCGGGCGTCATCGGCGTGACATAACGCGCGCGGCGGATGCGCGCAGTCACGGACGTATACAGCCCCGCCAGCACCGGGTTTCCGGCCGCAGCGACGATGGCTTCGTGAATGGCGCGGTTGCCGCGATAGTACTGGATCAGATCGCGCTCGCGATAGTGCCGCACCATGTTCGCGTGCACCGCGGCGATCGCGTCGATCTCGGCATCGGTGATGCGTTCGCAGGCGAGCTCGCCGGCGAGCGCCTCGAGGCCCTGGCAGACCTCGAACAGGTCGCGCATGTCCTTGTCGGTCAGTTTCGCCGCGCGCGAGCCGCGGTGGGGCAGGAGCTGCACGAGCCCTTCGGCGGCGAGCACCTTGAGCGCCTCGCGTAGCGGCGTGCGCGATATCTGAAGCCGCTCGCACAGCTCGCGCTCGGGAATCCGCGCGCCCGGCGGGATTTCGCCGTCGAGCAGGATGGCCCGGATGCGGCCGACGACTTCCTCATGGAGCATGGGTCTGAAGTCCATTTGAATGCAAAAATGGAGCTATACGTGAAAGATTGCAAGTTCCATCTTGTAAACCGGTAATTTTGCATTCAAAAATGTAAAAAACAGAAGGACATGAGGAAATGGACCAGCAGGTGGGGGCGGAAGACCTCGTTTTCGAGCGCCAGGACGGTATCGGGCGGATCACCTTCAACCGCCCGCAGGCCCGCAACGCCTTCACCTTCGCGATGTACGAGCGGCTCGCTGCGATCTGCGAGGAGATCAACCACGATCACGCGATCAAGGTGCTGGTGCTGCGCGGGGCCGGCGACAAGGCGTTTGCCGCGGGCACCGACATCAACCAGTTCCGCGATTTCAAGTCGCCGCAGGACGCGATCGACTACGAGAGCCGCATCGATCGGGTCCTGACCACGCTCGAGCAGTGCCGCGTGCCGACGATCGCGGCGATCAACGGGTTCTGCACCGGCGGCGGCGCGGGCATCGCCGCGGCCTGCGACCTCCGCATTGGTACCCAAAGCGCGAAAATCGGCTTTCCCATTGCCCGCACGCTCGGCAATTGCCTGTCGATGTCCAATGTCAGTCGTCTCACCGCGCTGATCGGCGCCGCCCGCGTCAAGGATCTGATCTTCACCGCGCGCCTCGTCGACGCGACGGAGGCTGCCAGTGTCGGGCTGCTCGGCGAGGTCGTCGAGGATCTCGCCGCGCTCGACAGGCGCGCGGACGAGGTTGCCCGATTGCTCGCCAGCCACGCGCCGCTGACGCTGAATGCGACCAAGCAGGCAGTGGCGCGCCTGCAAAGGCCGCTGACGGCGGACGAGGGCGAAGACCTCATCCTGATGTGCTACACGAGCCAGGATTTTCGCGAAGGGCTCGATGCTTTCCTCACCAAGCGCGCGCCGCAATGGCGCGGCCAATAGGACGCCCGATGCAAAGCGATCGCTCGCAATCAACCTCGCGCCATTCGGGGCCGCTCGCCGGCCTCAAGGTCATCGATCTCACCCATGTCATGGCGGGGCCGACCTGCACCTTGATGCTGGCCGACATGGGCGCCGACGTGATCAAGATCGAGAAATCGCCGAACGGTGACGACACCCGCCATTCGGTGCCGCCGAAGATTGGCGACGAGGCGGCCTCGTTCCTGATGATGAACCGCAACAAGCGCGGCATCGTGCTCGATCTGAAGACCGATGGCGGCAAGCAAGTGTTGCGGCGGCTGATCGCGGGCGCGGATGTGCTGGTCGAGAACTTTGCGCCGGGCGCCATGGAGCGCCTCGGCTTCGGCTACGAAGACCTGCACAAGCAGCATCCAACGCTGATCTATTGCTCGCTGTCGGGCTTCGGCCGCACCGGACCCTACAAGCACCGCCGCGGCTTCGATCTGGTCGCCCAGGCCATGAGCGGCATCATGAGCTTTACCGGCGAACGTCCCGATGGTCCGCCCGTGAAATGCGGCCCGCCGCTGTCCGACATCACCGCCGGCCTGCTGGCGAGCATGGGCATCCTCGCGGCCTACACGCACCGTCTCAAGACCGGCGAAGGGCAGTGGGTCGAGACCTCGCTCTATGAGGCCGCGCTAGTGCAGACCTACTGGCAGTCGACCATCGCGCTGGCTGCGGGTACCGCACCGCGCGCCATGGGCTCGGCCCATCCGCTCAACGCACCCTATCAGGCCTTCGAGGCCTCGGACGGCTGGCTGGTGGTCGGCGGCGCCAACAAGAAGCACTGGCTGTTGATGCTGGAGGCCCTGGGCGCGAGCGAGCTCGCTGCCGATCCGCGTTTCATCAACGGCGCCGACCGCATGGCCAATCTGAAGGAGCTCGAAGCCGTCCTGAGCGCGCGCTTCCGCACCCGCACGCGGGCGCACTGGCTGGCGGCACTAGACGAGAAGGGCGTGCCGTGCGGACCCGTGCACGACATGCTGGAGGCGCTTCGCGATCCGCAGACGCTGGCGCGCGAGATGGTCGTCGAGGTCGAGCATTCCACGCTCGGTCCCGTGAAGACGATCGGCTTGCCGGTCAAGTTTTCGGAGACCCCAGGCAAAGTCCGCACGGGCGCCCCGGTCTACGGTGAGCATACAAGCGAGGTGCTGGTCGAGCACGGGTTCGACCAGAAGCAGATCGAAGCGCTCGAACAAGAAGGCGCAATCGTCCTGGCATCAGGAAGACGCGAGGAACGCGTCGCCTGACCGGACGTCGAAAACAACAAGAGACAAAAAATCAGCTGGAGGAAATCATGGGTCGGACGTCAACACTTCTGCTCTCCGCCGCCGCAACCGTGCTCGCCGGTACGATGCCGGCGCTCAGCGCCTGGCAGCCGCAAAAGCCGATCGAGTTCGTGGCGACCGCCGGGCCCGGCGGCGGCACCGACAATCTCGCGCGCGCCGTGCAGAACATCATCATCAAGCACAAGCTGGTGGAGCAACCGATCGTCGTCGTCAACAAGGGCGGCGGCAGCGGCGCGGAAGGCTATGTCTACGGCAAGGCATCCGCCGGCGATCCCTACAAGGTGATCTTCGGCACGTCGAATGCCTGGCAGCAGCCGCTCGTCTCCAAGGTTGCCTTCAACTACACCGATCTCACTGCGATCGCGGCGATGGCGCAGGACGAGTTCCTGCTCTGGGTCAAGCAGGACGCGCCCTACAAGACGGCGGGCGACTACCTGAAGGCCGCAGCATCAGGCGAATTCAAGATGGGCGGCGCGCAGTCAAAGGACACCGACGAGGTGCTGACCCGCATGATCGAGAAGGCCGGCCACATCAAGCTGACCTACATCCCTTTCAAGAGCGGCGCTGAGACCGCCGTGCAGCTGGCCGGCGGACACCTCGACTCCCACGTCAACAATCCCAGCGAGAGTCTCGGGCAATGGCGCGGTGGAACGCAACGGCCGCTTTGCGTTTTCAGCCCGAAGCGGCTGCCGCAGGGCGCCAAAGTCACCGCGACCGAAGGCTGGGGCGACGTTCCGACCTGCGTCGAGCAGGGCCTCGACATCAAGCAGTATGAGCAGCCGCGGACAGTGTGGCTCCCCGGCAAGGTCACGCCGGACCAGGCCGCGTTCTATGTCGACCTGATGAAGAAGGTGCAGGCGACCCCGGACTGGAAGGACTACATCGAGAAGACCTCCCAGGTCGACACCTTCCTGACCGGCGCCGAGTTCGACAAGTTCATCAAGGAGGACCTCGAGCACGTCAAGCAGGTCGCGGGCGAGCAGGGCTGGTTGGTCAAGTGAGGCGAGGTCCTCAAGGCAGGGCAAGCGCATATGACGAAAAACGCGGCGGCCAAGGGATTTGCGGCCATCCTTCGAGACGCCCGCCTGCGGCGGGTCCTCAGGATGACGTCCCGTGTTGCGGCGAGAAATCAGATCCTCATGGTGAGGAGCCCGCCAAAGCGGGCGTCTCAAACCATGCAGGCCGAGCGCGTGCGGCAGCTTCTCCGCTGTCACATGCGATAGCCCTGCCTTCAAAGGTGTCCCGCCATGATATCGCGCCGCGCTCTCGAATTTGCGACCGCCGTCCTCACCGGCAGCTTCGGTGTGACCGTCGTCGTCTCCAGCCTCGATAACGGTATCGGCTGGTCGAGCGCGGGTGTGGAGGCCGGGACGTTTCCGTTCCTGACCGGGATCATCATCGTACTCGGGAGCCTCTACAACCTGGTTCGAGGTGTCGTGCCGGCCGCGACGCTCGCCAGCGTCCCAATTGCCATCACGCCGATCGAGCTGCGCCGGCTTGCCGGCCTGTTCGTGCCGGCCGCGATTTTCGTGGCTGCGATCCCGCTGGCCGGGATGTACGTCGCCTCAGCCTTGTACATCTTCGCGGTGCTGGCGATCCCCAGACGACAATCCGTGCCGCGCGCGCTTGGCATGGCGGCGGCGACAGCGCTCGCGCTCTATGTCGTGTTCGAGCGCATGTTCCAGGTGAGCTTGCCGCACGGCGCGCTCGCCGCGGCATTCGGCTTCTGACGGAGAGGCCGATGGACAATCTTGGGGAACTCCTTCACGGCTTCAGCATCGCGATCACGCTGCCGCATCTGGCGCTGATGGTGATCGGCGTGCTGCTCGGCATTCTCGTCGGCGTGCTGCCTGGGCTGGGTGCTCCGAACGGGGTGTCGCTGCTGCTGCCGCTGACCTTCGGCATGCAGCCGGTCTCTGCCATCATCCTGCTCTCCAGCATGTATTGGGGCGCGTTGTTCGGGGGGTCCGTGACCTCGATCCTGTTCAACATTCCGGGCGAGCCGTCGTCTGTCGCCACCACCTTCGACGGCTATCCGATGGCCCGCGACGGACGGCCGACGACGGCGCTCGCCACCGCCTTCGGCTCGGCGGCGTTCGGCGCGCTGATCGGCGTCATCCTGATCACCTTCCTCGCATCATGGGTGGCGCAGGTCGCACTCGCCTTCGGGCCGGCGGAATATTTTGCGGTCTATTTCCTGGCCTTCGCCAGCTTCGTCGGCATGGGCGGGTCGGCGCCGATCAAGACCATCGTCGCGCTGGCGATCGGCTTTGCGATCGCGGCTATCGGCATCGACACCGTCTCCGGCAGCGTGCGCCTCACGATGGGTGTCGACGAGCTGGTCAAGGGCGTCAACTTCGTCGTCGCGGTGATGGGCCTGTTCGGCATCGGCGAGCTGCTCGTGGCCGTCGAAGAGGAGTTTCATGCCCGCGCGGTCTCGTCGAAGATCGAGTGGCGCGAGGTGTTTCGCGCGATCGGCCGCCTGCCGCGGCACAGTGTTGCGCTGCTGCGCAGCGCTGCCATCGGATGCTGGATGGGCATCACGCCGGGCGGCCCGACAGCGGCGTCCTTTATGAGCTACGGCATCGCCCGACGCTTCTCGCGCCGTGGCCGATACTTCGGCACCGGAGAGGTCGAAGGCATCATCTCGCCGGAGACGGCCGATCATGCCGCAGGCACCAGCGCGCTTCTGCCCATGCTCTCGCTCGGCATTCCCGGTTCGGCCACCGCGGCCGTCATGATGGGCGGGCTGATGATCTGGGGTCTCAATCCCGGACCGATGCTGTTCGTCGACCAGAAGGACTTTGTCTGGGGCCTGATCGCCTCGATGTATGTCGGCAACATCGTCGCCGTCGTGCTGGTGCTGTTGACCGTCCCGGTGTTCGCGGCACTGATGCGGATTCCCTTCGTGATCATCGCACCCCTGATCGTGATCATCTGCGTCGTCGGCGCCTATTCGGTGTCGAACTCCTATCTCGACGTCGTCATGATGCTCGGCTTCGGCATCGTCGGCTATCTCTTCAAGAAGCTGTTCTATCCGCTGGCGCCGCTCGTGCTCGCGATCGTCATCGGCGACAAGGCCGAGGACGCGTTCCGGCAGTCGATGCTAATGTCCAAGGGATCGCTCGGAATCTTCTTCGCCAACAAGCTGGTGACGTGCCTGATCCTGGCCGGCATCGCGCTGTTGCTGCTTCCGCTCGTGCTGCAGCTGCCGCGTCTCTGGCGCAAACCCGCATCTGCCGCGACCGAGACAACGGCCCAAGAGACCGCTCGAGAGAAGGTGACCATATGACCGCAAAGCCCCTCATTGCATTGGCAATGGGAGATCCTGCCGGCGTCAGTCCGGAGCTGACCGCAAAGCTGGTCGTGCAGGACGACATCCGCGCCCGCAGCCGGATCGTCGTGATCGGCGACCGCCGCATCTTCGACGAAGGCGCGCGCATTGCCGGCGTCAAGCCGGAGCTGACAATGGTGGAGCAGGGGGCCGATCTGCGCGAGGCGGTGGGCGAGACGCTGTTCGTCGATCTCGGCCACCTCGATCCCGGCGACATCAGGCAGGGCATTGCGAGCCTAGCCGGCGGCAGGTTCGCGCTTGCCAACTACAAGCACGCGCTCGAACTCGGCCGTGACAGCCGGGTCGATGCCGTCTGCTTTACGCCGTTCAACAAGCAGGCGATGCGGCTGGCTCGCGCCGAGTATGACGACGAGATCGCGTTCTCGGCGGAAGTGGTCGGACTCAAAACTCCCGCAAGCGAATTCAATGTGCTGGACCGGCTCTGGAACGCCCGCGTGACGTCCCACATCCCGCTCAAGGACGTCGCCGCGCTGTTGTCCGGCGAACGTATTCATCGCGCGCTCAAGCTGACTGATGCCTGCATGCGCAATGCCGGCTTCGCCCGGCCGCGCATCGCGGTCGCCGGTCTCAACCCGCATGCCGGCGACGGCGGAAATTTCGGCCGCGAGGAGATCGATGTTATTGCGCCGGTAGTCGCAGCCGGCCAGCGCGATGGCATCGTCGTGGAGGGACCGTTTCCCGCCGACACCGTGTTCCTGCGCGCCAAGGGTGGGACCTTCGATGCGGTGCTGACCATGTATCACGACCAAGGCCAGATCGCGATGAAGCTGATGGGTTTTGATCGCGGCGTAACGTTGCTCGGCGGCTTTCCGTTCCCGATCTGCACGCCCGCCCACGGCACTGCCTACGACATCGCCGGCCAAGGCATTGCATCAGTCGGTGCCAGCCGCGCCGCGGTGTTGCTCGCCGCGGAGATGGCCGTGCGTCGCGTCGCCTGATTTCTCCGACGGGGAGGTGGGCGCCTGCTTGTGTCTGCGGTGGCCGCGCAGTTTCGGACTTTCCGGGAAAAAGTGGAAACTTCCGTCCTCGTAACGAGTTGCCGTCGCATGAACGTCTCCATCTCGGAGTTGGAACATGGTCGACGACGACCCGCTACGAACGGCGGTGGATATTGCTTGGTCCGTTTACCGCGCCCGGCATCGCCACGTCGATGCCGCGGATAGTCGTCGCTGTCTGCTTGAGCGTCATCTGCAAGGGAGATGGAAAGCGCGCGGGAGCGATGCCGAAGAACTCACGCAATTCGGGATTGCCTACCTCGATCGGCTTCCTGACGACGAATGTTGAGGCTCATGGAAGGGGTCGTCTGCCGGGTCGCGGCTGCAAGTGCCAGGCCGAATTGGACGCTGCTCGCGATTTCGAACCTTCTGTCCGCCGCGATCATTCTGATCGTGCGTGCGGCGGTTTAACGGGTAGCCTCTCATGCGCATCGCTCAGCTTGCTCCCCTCGCCGAAAGCGTCCCTCCGAAGCTTTACGGCGGCACTGAGCGGGTAGTGGCCTGGCTGGTGGATGGACTGGTCGAGCTCGGCCACGAGGTCACGCTGTTTGCGAGCGGCGATTCCAGGACGAATGGTGCGCTTCATCCGGTTTGGCCACGCGCGCTGCGTCTCGGGCGGACGGGGGCGGACCCGACGGCCGCGAGCGCGATGCTGATGGAGGCGATTGCAAGGCGTGCGAAGGAGTTCGACGTGATCCACGCGCATGTCGACTGGCTGTCGTTGCCGTTGCTCAGTCGTCTCGGCGTGCCGTTCCTTACGACCATGCACGGGCGCCTCGACTTGCCTGGGCTACCGGACGTAGCCAGGCAATTTCCTGAAGCATGCTTCGTGTCGATTTCCGATCATCAGCGCCTGCCGCTTCCGGATGCGAAATGGATCGGAACAATCCAGCACGGGCTGCCGTCCGACCTGTTTCGGCCGTCCTACGAACAGGGGTCCTATTTGGCGTTTCTCGGACGTCTCACCGCAGACAAGGGTCCGGAGGACGCCATTCGCATCGCACGCGCGGTCCAGATGCCCCTCCGCATCGCCGCGAAGGTCCCTCGCGCCGAGACAGCCTACTTCAGGAAGCACATCGAGCCCAACATCGACGGCAAGAACATCCAGCTTGTTGGTGAAGTCGATGACGCGAAGAAACAGCCCTTCCTTGCCGAAGCCGCTGCGCTGTTGTTCCCGATCGACTGGCCGGAGCCGTTTGGGCTGGTCATGATCGAAGCCATGGCATGCGGAACCCCGGTAATCGCCTATCGCTCCGGCTCCGTCCCTGAAGTCGTCGAGCACGGATTGACAGGCTTCATCGTCGAGAACGAGGAGCAGGCCGTCAGGGCAGTCGGCGAATTGGGCAAGCTGGATCGAAGGAAGGTGCGCTCCCGGTTCGAGGAGCGCTTTTCCGCGAGCCGAATGGCGAGGCAGTACGAAGATCAGTACCGCAAATTGTCTGCCGCCGTGGCTCGGGAATTCATCACTGAACCGTCGGAAACGTGAAAGGACCCGGCGATGTCGCTCGGAAAAGCGGGGCAGATTTGCATCTTTCTGGTCTTCGCTCTGACGGCGCCGCCAGCGTTCGCCGCGGCGATGGACGCCGCCGCCATCAATTCCGCCCAGCCAACCAACAAGATTCTCTCGAACGAGAAGCCGACGCCGGCCGGCGTCCGGCTGCAGGTCCTCCTGGACAGGGCGCGTTTCTCGCCCGGCGAGATCGACGGCAAGTTCGGAGAGAACGCCAGGAAGGCGCTGCGCGCCTATGCGGAAGCGCAGCAATTGCCGAGTTCGGAGGCTCTCTCGGAAGACATCTGGAAGGCGTTGCTGGCGGACGACCGGCCGGCAACGGCGACCTACACGATTGCCCAGCAGGACGTGGCGGGCCCTTTCCTGAGCAGGCTTCCGTCGAGCATGGAGGAGATGAAAGGAATTCCGAAGCTTGGATTCACGAGTCCGCGCGAAGGATTGGCCGAGAAATTTCACATGAGCGAGGAGCTCTTGGCAGCGCTCAACCCCGGGCGCCGCTTCGATCGTGCCGGCGACACCATCGTCATCGTGGATACCGCGAGTGGAGGCGCTGCGCCTGCCAAAGCCGACAGGGTCGAGATCGACAAGAGCCGACAGACGTTGAAGCTGTTCGACAAGTCGAATGCGCTGATCGGCTTTTATCCTGCGACGGTAGGAAGCGAAGAGAAGCCATCGCCCTCGGGCACCCTGAAGGTCACGGAAATCAGCCGCAATCCGCACTATCGCTACAACCCCGATTACCACTTCAGGGACGTCCGTTCGCGCAAGCCCTTCACCATCCAGCCCGGTCCGAACAATCCGGTCGGCACGATGTGGATCAACCTGTCCGCCGAGGGCTACGGCATTCACGGCACGCCTTCGCCGAAGAAGATCTCCAAAGCGGAATCCCACGGCTGCGTGCGTCTCACCAACTGGGACGCTGAACGGGTGGCAGCCAGTGTCTCGAAAGGTACGCCGGTCGCGTTCGTGGCGAGCGCGGGTTGACGCCAGCGTCCCGTTCCAGCATCGCCGTCTGCTGACCTGGCGCTACTTCGCGAGAGGCGTCGTCAGTTCCTTGTCGGCTGTATCCACCACGAACACGGCAAGCAGCTTCGCGGGCTGGGTGTCGCTGGCATTGGCGCTGACGGCATGACGGTCGCCAGGTCGTTCGGAAAAATTCTCTCCCTCATGAAAGACCTTGGCGGGGCCGTCATTCACTTGGCTGCGGATCGCTCCTTCCAGGACGGTGGCGTAGATGAAAGCCGAGGGCGCGTGGATGTGGGCCGGAGAGGAGCCTCCTGGGCCGTACTCGACCAGCACGCCCTTCATGCTCTTGCCTGGGACGTTGGGCAGCGCCTGGTCGAACACGACCGTCACCTTGGCTGTGGGTGCCGCCGTCTCGGCGGCATGGACCGTCAGGAATGATGCGGCATAAACAGCGGTTGCGATCAGCAATCTGCGCATGGAAGTCTCCTCAAAGTCTCGCGAGCCATGTAGCGAGCGGCGTTTTGCCAAGCCGCGCCTCGCCGAGAGGCCTCAGCGATGTGTCGTCGATGGGAGCGCCGTAGTACGGCGCCTTTGGGTCTCCCACCACCGGTCGGGCGTCGCCGGATGCCTTGAGGCGCCGTTCGATGAATTCATTGAAGGGCGCCTTCTCAGGCCCTGCGATATCGATCGTGCCATTGAGCGGCTGGCCCATCGCAACCTCTGCGAGGCGATCAGCCACGTCCTCGGCTGCGATCGGCTGAAACAATGCCGTGGGAACGACGATCCGGTCGTCGGCCGCGCCCATATCGCCGATGGCGCTGAGGAATTCGAAGAACTGGGTGGCGCGGACGATCGAGTAAGGGACCGGAGATGCCTTGACGATGGTCTCCTGTGCCAGCTTGGCGCGAAAATAGGAGTTATCGGGCGAGCGCTCGGTTCCGACGATCGAGAGGACCACATGATGCTTCACGGCTGCAGCCGCCTCAGTCGCAGCGAGGTTCTTGCTCGAACGCTCGAAGAATTCGAGCACGGCGGCAGGCTCCGAGGACGGCGCGTTGGCAACGTCGACGACGACATCCGCACCCGCCAGCACAGCGGCGAGGCCTTCCCCGGTCACGGCGTTCACGCCTGATTTCGGCGAAGCCGCGACGGCGTCGTGGCCTTGCTGCTTGAGTCTCGCTACGAGCTTGGATCCGATCAATCCCGTCCCGCCGATCACGACGATCTTCATGGCATGTCTCCTCGGCACGTTGCGAGCGCGAGCGTTTCAGGAGCGACGGCGCGCGCGTCGCGAAAGCGATGAGGCGACTCTTACCGGGGAAATGGGGCGGGCTCTTGCCTGTAACCGGCCTGCCTTGTCGAAAAATGCTGAAGACGTCTATCCGATCGCCGATAGATAAAGTTGGGTATCGAAATAGTCCGAAGCGCGGCGCGCAGTGCTGTCGCCGGCGTCCGCCGGCGGCACTCGCTAGATTGCAGCACGTCCTTCTTGTTGGCGTTCGGTTACTGACGGCATCCGCGCCACACACCGGAATCCGACATGACTGGTCGAGGTATCGACCGGCTCGGCGTGCCGCGCGGCCGGACGATATCGGCGGCAATAGTTCGGCGCGCAGAGGTGCGAGCCGCCCTTGAGGACCTTGCGCGGAATCTGGATGCCGGGGAGGCGAGGGTCGTAACTCGTGTGCTCACCGCCGCCGCGGGGATTCTTGGGAATGCAGCAGGGTTTTGCAGCCTCGGCGGCGTGCTTTGACGACCACCAGTCGGAGGTCCACTCCCAGACATTGCCGATCATGTCGTAGAGACCGTAGCCGTTCGGCGGGAAGGCCATGACCGGCGAGGTACGTTCGTACCCATCCTCGCCGAGATTCTGGACGGGGAAGTTGCCCTGCCAGACATTGGCCATGTGCTTGCCGCCCGGCATCAGCGCATCGCCCCAGGCGTATTCCTCCGCCTCGAGGCCGCCACGCGCCGCGAACTCCCATTCCGCCTCCGTCGGCAAGTCCTTGCCGGCCCAGCGGGCATACGCTGCCGCATCGCTAAAGGAGACGTGAACGACGGGATGGTCGTCGAGGTCCTTGATGTTGCTGCCGGGGCCATAGGGATGGCGCCAGTTGGCGCCGCGCAGGAAAGTCCACCACTGGCTCCAGTCGGTCAGATCGGTGATGCGCGGCAGCGGTGAGAACACCAGCGATCCCGCGTAGAGCAACTCTGCCAGCGCGCTTGGATAGTCCTTCGGATTGGGAACGATCTGCGCCTCGGTGACATGGCCGGTTGCGTTGACGAACTGCTTGAACTGCCGGTTGGTCACGGGCGTGCGGTCAATCCAGAAGCCGTCGACAGCGACGCGATGGCTCGGCGTTTCCTCGGGATAATGATGGTCGGATCCCATGCGAAAGGTTCCGCCGGGAATGAAGACCATCTCGCCGGTCTTCAAATCATCCGGCAACCACTCGCAGTGATCCAGATCCGCTCGCAACATGGTGGAAGCTCCGATACTCGCATTCCACTCGATGCTACTGCGCCAACTCTGGCAGACTTCGACGATAGCTCTTTGCCCGGCCCACTGGACGCATTGAGTCCCCCTCTTTTTTTGGTGCTCGGGGGAGAGGAAGACGCTGCATTGCGTCAACATCTCTTTCCTTCGCACGCACGTTTTCGAGTACGCGGCAAATCATGCCGCGTGCGCTCTGCCATCCGCAGAGCGCTTCCCCTTGATATCGCTAAGGTTGCAAACGGTACTCGAAGATTGGACGGCTGTGATGTGCAGTTTGTGCCAGTCTGCAGGCATTTGGTGAGACCTAGGGCGCGGACTCATAACGCGCGGCCAGCTATAGCCGGATAGATGCAAGTTGGACGACGGCAAGGTAGTTTCCTGCAAGCCTGTCGTAGCGCGTCGCCACCCGACGGCAGTGCTTGATCCTGTTGAAGAACAGTCCGACGAGGTTGCGAGCGCGATAGAGGTACGGGCTAAAGCAGATCAAGCCGACTCATTTTTGCGCCGTCGCTGATCAAAAACGCTCATTCAACACGGCACTTTGGTGAGCTACGTTTCGCACAACGTAGAGGGATGGCGGATGAGCGACGCTAAAGACAAAGTTGTTCTTATTCTTGGTGGCGCTGGCGGCATCGGATCAGCAACGGCAAAGGATCTCGCATCAAAAGGGGCGAAGATCGCGGTCGCCGACATCAGCGAGGCGAAGGCCGAGGATGTTGCAAGGGCGATACGTAACACGGGTGGCGAAAGCCGCGCCTATCCCGTCGACGTGACACAGAAAGAGCAGGTAAAGGCAACAGTCGCGAAGGTCGCTCAGGATTTTGGTTCGCTGGATACGCTGATCAACTGCGCCGGGATCATGTTTGTCCGCCCGCTGATGGAGATCAACACCGTGGAATGGGAGACCACTGTCGACTTAAATATTAAGGGGGCGTTGTGGGCAATCGCGGCTGTTCTGCCGGTTTTCATGCGCCAGCAGCGCGGGCATATCATCAGTCTCAGTTCCATCCACGGCCTCAAAGTGTTTTCGCCAGGCGGCGCGGTGCATTCGGCTTCTAAATTTGCGCTCCGGGCGCTATCCGAGGGTCTTCGAGCCGAACTTGCAACGACGCCAATACGGTCGACTTTAATCACGCCAGGTGCCGTCGACACCGGCATCCAACATAAGACCACAGGCTCCGAAAGTGCGCGCATGCTTGAGATCTACAAAAATGCGATTCCGCCCGAAGCGGTAGCTCGTGCAATCGCGTTTGCAATGGAGCAACCCGCCAATGTCGATATAAATGAGATCGTGGTTCGCCCGACGGCTCAAGCAATTTGACCGTGGATCGATCTTACTGAAACAATTTGGACTCGTCGTCGAAAGTAAAAGAAATATGGTCCGCGACGGTTTTGATAGGCAGGCTTTCTCGACTTTGACGCCTCATGATCAGCCACAGCTCGCGGATCAGCGGTTCACGCTCAAGATTGCATGTGAAGAGGCCGTCTTCCGATTTGCCAACGAAATGCGGTAGAAGTGCAATGCCTGCGCCCGCACGAGCGGCGACCGCCTGGGCGGACTGACTGTCGGTTCGAAAAGATAATCGACAACGTGGAAAGTGCTTAGACAGCCAGCGTGCTTCCGGCAAATGCGCGTTCACTTCATCGAACCCGACAAAGACCGGCTCGGCTCCGGCTTGAACCCGGCGCCGCCATTCGGCATTAGCGTAAAAGCCGAACCCGATTGGCAGCAGCCGCTTGGCAACAACGTCACCATCCTGCGGGCGTCCGAAACGGAGGGCAATATCCGCTTCATGTCGTTCTAAACTCACCGACCGAAAGTCGGTCGCCAAGTCGACATCGAGCCCTGGATGTTGCCTGCACAGTTTGGCGAGCCGTGAAACGAGAAAGTGTTGCGAGAGACTTGGCGGCGCGTTTACTCGAACAAGCCCAATAGGCTTGTCCTCGCCTCCGCCACGGCCGAGGTTTGCCGCCGCTGTTTCCATTTCAGTGGCTGGACCGAGAAGACGGGTGCCCGCAGGTGTCAGCAAATAACCGTCGAGACGCCGCTCGACCAGCTGCTCACCAAGAGATTGCTCTAACGACTTCACGCGGCGGGCGACCGTCGCGTGATTTACGGAGAGGGCACGCGCGGCAGCCGACAAACTACCGTGGCGAGCGAGCGCGAGAAAGACCCGAACATTCTCCCAATCAAGCGCTGTGCGATTTTTAACAGCCATTGGGAGAAGATAGTGGATTTTTATCCGATGGCCAGTGGATTATCTAAGGTTGGACAACATTGAAGAGAGCTCTATGTCCGGTTCAATCACCCTCACCTTGATCGGTGGTCCAACAGTGCTCATTGAGCACAATGGCTTTCGCCTACTGACTGATCCTACCTTTGATCCACCTGGGCAATATCAGGGGCCGCACAGCCCCGTGAAACACGTCAAGACCGAAGGGCCGAGTATCTCGGTGGAGAATGTCGGAAGGGTGGATGCAGTCCTGTTGAGCCACGACCACCATTTTGACAATCTCGATAATTTGGGCCGGGCTTTGTTACCGAAGGTCGGCGCGGTCTATACGACCATGTCGGGAGCTCAACGTTTAGGTGGAAATGCCGTCGGCATTGACCCATTTGAGGCTCGTTTTCTCGAAGGAAAGGATGGTCAGCGGTTAATCGTGACCGCCACGCCGGCTCGCCATGGCCCTGTTGGCGTCGAGGCTGGTGACGTGGTCGGCTTTGCGCTTGGAGCAGAGCAGGCCGGCGACCTGATCTATATCACGGGCGATACGCTTTGGTTCGATGGCACGTCTGAGGTGGCGCGGAAGTTTTCGCCCAGGATTGTCATCCTACACACTGGCGCGGCCGAGCCCCGCGGGCGGTTTCACATGACGATGGGTAGCGAGGACGCGCTGGAGGCTGCGCACGCCTTCCCGGATGCAGCTCTAGTCGCTGTGCATAATGAGGGATGGGGGCATCTGAGAGAGAGCCAAGATCAACTTGCCGAAGTCTTTGCCTCGTTTAACTTGTCAAAACGTCTGACAAGGTTTGAGAAGGGCGAAGCGTTGACGATCTCTTGGTAGCGGATGGTTGGCGCGACGGCACGTGTCGGCGATCAGCCCTTCTTGGAAGTCCGACAACGTCCGCTTTCGCGCCGCTGTTGGAGGACAAGCGGACATTGCGCGCCTACTCTTAGCAGCAGATTTTATGGGTACGCACCCTGGCGCCCCATGTCGCAAATCCCTCAATGCAGAGGCAATTCAGTGGCATATCTCGCGACAAATTCGGCGATGATTTGCCTCAAAACGCGAAGTCGGCTTGTCGCGCCCACCTCGCGTTGTGGTGGTATTTCGCTGCTGCCTGCCGCAGAATTGTCGCGCTTCAGTAACACGGTACAGCCATGGGGCAATTCCTTCTGGTTGATTCGCGCAAGCTGGACGGTTTCGAAGGTCTTCAGCAGGCCGTCCACGGCTCGCATGTCGATGTGATGCAACTCGGCCGCGGTCGGTTGCGCGGAACTTTATCCCATGTCGGCATCGGCGACTTCTCGCTCAGCATTGGTGCTTTCAACGTCGGCATGCGCACGCAGCGGGTTTCCAGCGACGACAGACTGATCATCGGGATGCTGCTCGCAGCCGAAGAACGCGTCGCCCACTGGTCGTTCGACATGCAGCTTAATGATGTGCTCGTCATTCCGCCGCGGCTCGAACATGACGGTGTTTTTCACGGCGGCTCCGCCTACGCCGCCATGCGCTTCGACCTCAACGAAGTCGCAACGCTGTTCGGTGGTGAGGCACGGCTGAGCGACCCCGACACCTGGCGCAGCCGCGGTCATTTCCGCGCGCACATCGAGACCGGCGCGATCGCCTCGCGCCGCCTGGTCCGGGTCATGTCGCACCTGCGCGACAACAAATATGGGCTGACGCCATCAACTGCCGATTTCTGGAAACGATCGATCGCCGAATGCATGGCTGCCAACGTCGCGTCGTCGCTGCCACCTGATGGCAATGGCTGGCTGCCTTCCGCGCGACGGCTGATCCGCAAGGTCGAGGAGTTTCTCGACGACGCCGGCACGCGTCCGGTGCATGTGTCGGAAATTTGCGCGGTGCTCGGCGTATCGCGGCGCACCCTCCACCGCGCCTTTCAGGAGGTATTCGGTCTCGGCCCGGTCAGCTTCCTCAGGCACAAGCGTCTCTGCGCTGTTCATTCGATCCTGCACCAGAGCGCACCCGGCTCGACCACCGTGACAGCCGTCGCCATGCAACAGGGCTTTTACGAGCTCGGCCGGTTTTCGCAATATTACCTGGCAATGTTCGGAGAGCGTCCGTCGCAAACGCTTGGAATTGCGACGGTGCAGGCTTTCGAAGACGATATCACCAGAGCCTAGCGCTCTGAGCCTGGACCGCGAAAGACGCCATGATGGCATGCGTGCCGGTTTTTGCCGGCGTCAAATCGCGAAAAAAACCGTCATGAAAACAACCAGATGGCTACTGTGCATGGGGTTGTTTTCACGGTTTTGAGTTGGATGGGCAGACCGCCTCCAGCTTCACGCCCCGCAGACGATCACGCCATACCAGCCCAGGCCGCGATATGTCTCGTAGCCCGGCGTGGCGTGGAACGCCACCAGCGTGCCCGAGCGGTCCTGATAGAAGCCGGAGCGCTGGCCGTCCAGCGAGAGTGAGATGCGCTCGCTGAGGATGCCCTGGCCGTCCGAGGCGGCGATGATGCGAAGATTGGAGTCGACCAGCAGCACGCGTGCCTTGTCGCTGTCGCCGACGCGCACACCCTGCACGATGGCGCGGGCCTGTGCCTCCCAGTCGAAATGGATGGCGAGCACCCCGATCGGCGCGCCGTTGGCCTGGCCCCCGGCGCGGACGCTGGCGCAATAGGTCGCGACCTGGGCGTTGCCGAGCAGCGGCTGGTTCTCGACGTCGCCGGCGACATAGTCGTCGCCGGAGCGCAGGGTGTTGGCCTCGCGAAACCATTTGGTGTGGGCGACGTTCTGGCCGACGGTGCGAAAGCGGTCGGCGCGGCCGTTGGCGATGACGTTGCCGTCGAGGTCGCAGAGCCAAAGGTCGAGGTAGACGGTGTAGGCCCCCAGGATCACACCGAGACGCTGCGAGGCATGGGACACGGCCGCGCCGTCGGGCGAGGCCGCGCAATCGACCAACGCTGAATCGGTTGCCCACCAGCGCACGTCGCAGGTCCGCTCATAGAGATTGCGGTCGATCAGCTCGATGGCGTTGAGCGACAAATCGACCATGCGCTCGCCGCGCGAGCGCTGGCTCATCCGGTCAATCGAGGAGACGAGATCGCCGGTCCGTTTCGTCAGTTGGCTTTCGAGCTCGCGGGCGATGGTCTCGACCTGCTGGCCGACGCCGCGGACCTCCTGCGCCACCACGGCGAAGCCCGCGCCCTGCGCGCCGGCGCGCGAGCTTTCGATCAGCGCGTTCAGCGCCAGCATCTTCATCTGGTTGGTGATCTGCTGGATCGCCTTGGTCTTGTCGACCGCGATCTGGTTGACCTCCGCCGTGAGGCGGTTGATCAGCGCGGAGATGTCGGAATCATCATCAGCGGGTTCATTTGCGATCGGCTTGGCTTTGAGACCCGGCGCAGCAGACATCGGGGGCTTCCCTTGGCAATGAGGTCTGATCTGCAACGAACCCGGAACAATCACTGACAGATCGAATACAATTCTTTTTCGAAGATTCCGCCTAACGCCTGCTTAATTTGCTGTTTTGCGGAATGCTCAAATGATAGTCAGTCCGCGTAGCAAAGCGGCAATCCACCGCTTTGTGCGGCGCAGACATTGCAAATCCCGCAGGATTCCGGGCCAATCGTCCCGTCGGCCGGACGATGCAACAACCTCCGGCTCCCAGGTTCCTCAAACCGACCGCAGCTCATGACGCCGCCCGCCACCGCCTTGCCCGTCGAAGCGCCCCAGGCGTTCCTGGGGGTGGCGCGCTCGCTCACCGACAAGCTCTGGCGCGACCGGCTGGATGCGCGCGGGGCGGCGAAGGCGCTTGCCATCGTGCAGCGCCACCAACTGCCCGAACTGCTGGCGCGGGTCCTGGCAGGCCGCGGTGTCGACAGCGACGCCGTCGCAGATTTCCTCGATCCCACCATCCGCAAGCTTCTGCCGGACCCGTTCACGGTGACGGAGATGGAAGCCGCCGCAAAGCGGATCGCGGATGCCGCGGCGAACGGCGAGAAGGTCGCGATCTTCGGCGATTACGATGTCGACGGCGCGACCTCGGCGGCGCTGCTGACCTGGCATCTGCGCCATTGCGGGCTTGATCCGCTGATTCACATTCCCGACCGCATCTTCGAGGGCTACGGGCCCAACACGGAAGCCGTGCGTGCGCTGGCCGAAAAGGGCGCCACGCTGCTCGTCACCGTCGATTGCGGCACCACCAGCATCGAGCCGCTCGCCGAGGCAAAACGTCTCGGCATGTCCGTCGTCGTGATCGACCATCATCAGGCCGGCACGGAGCTGCCAGAGGTCGACGCGCTGGTCAATCCGAACCGGCTCGACGATCTCTCCGGCCTCGGCCATCTCGCCGCTGTCGGCCTCGTGCTGGTGACGCTGGTCGCGGTCAATCGTGAATTACGCCAGCGCGGCTTCTGGAAAGCGGAGATGCCCGAGCCTGATCTGCTCGGCATGCTGCATCACGTCGCGCTCGGCACGGTTGCCGATGTCGCGCCGCTGATTGGTCTCAACCGCGCCTTCGTCGCCAAGGGCCTGATCGCGATGCGGCGGCGCGACCATGTCGGCCACACCGCGCTGATGGACGTGGCGCGGCTCAACGGCCCGCCGGAGGCCTGGCATCTCGGCTTCATGCTGGGGCCGCGCATCAATGCCGGCGGCCGCATCGGCCGCGCCGATCTCGGCGTGCGGCTACTTCTGGAGGGTGACAGCGTCGAGGCCGCGCGGATCGCCGCCGAGCTCGACCGCCTCAACAGTGAGCGTCGTATCATCGAGCAGGCGGCCGAAGCGCAGGCCGAAGCCGAGGCGCTCGCCTCGATCGGGCTCGAGGACAAGATCGGCGTGATCGTGACGGCCTCCGAAGGCTGGCATCCCGGCGTGGTCGGTCTCGTTGCGTCCCGGCTGAAGGAGAAGTTCTCGCGGCCCGCCTTTGCGATCGCGCTGGAGCCCGGCGGCATCGGCACCGGCTCCGGCCGCTCGATTGCCGGCGTCGATCTCGGCAAGGCGGTGCGGCAGGCGGTCGCCGACGGCATTCTTCTCAAGGGCGGCGGTCACGCGATGGCTGCGGGCGTCACGCTGCGGAAGGAAAAGCTCGCCGAATTTCGCGCCTACCTCGAGCATGCGTTGGCACGCGACGTCGCCGAGGCGCGCCACGTCAACGAGCTCTACATCGACGGCGCGGTCTCCGCGCGCGCGGTGACGACCGAGCTTGCAACGACGCTCAACCGCGCAGGTCCCTTCGGCAGCGGCAATCCGGAAGTCGTGTTGGCGCTGCCGGCGCACCAGCTCGTCTATGCCGACGAGGTGGGACAGGCACATTTGAGGCTACGCTTCAAATCGGGCGACGGCGCCATCGTCAACGGCATCGCGTTCCGTTCGATCGGACAGAAGCTCGGCAACGCGCTCGTTGCCAATCGCGGCCAGCAACTGCATGTCGCGGGATCATTGTCGGTCGATCGCTACCAGGGCGCCGAGCGTGTGCAATTCCGCGTCATCGACGTCGCGCTACCCGACCAGGGACCATCCATGATTAGATAGGCCCGGCAAACAACAAAAAAGCTTACAGCAAAAAAGGGAGTGAACATGGCAGGGCAGGTTGAGGGCAAGGTCGCGCTGGTGACCGGCGGCGCATCCGGAATTGGCGAGGCCATCGTCGAGATGTTCGCGCGCGAGGGCGCCACCGTCATCGCCACCGACATCGACGAGCTGCGCGGCCCCGAGCTCGCCAAACGCATCACCAAGGCCGGCGGCAAGGCAATTTTCCTGGAGCAGGATGTCACCAGCGAAGAGCGCTGGATCGAGATCACAGCCGAGATCGCGAAGCGCTTTGGCCGGCTCGATATTCTCGTCTCCAATGCCGGCATCGGCATCGCCGTGCCCTCGATCGTCGACATGACGCTCAGCGACTGGCGCAAGCAGAACGCGATCAACCTCGACGGCGTGTTCCTCTCGGTGAAGTATTGCCTGCCCTTGATGCGCAAGACCGGCGGCGGCTCGATTGTCATGATGTCCTCGCTCGCGGGCCTGCGCGGCGCGCCCGGGCTGTCGGCCTATTCGGCGACCAAGGGCGGCGTGCGGCTGTTCGCAAAATCGATCGCGATGGAGTGCGCGGCGGCCTGTGACGGCATCCGCGTCAACTCGGTCCATCCCGGCATCATCGCCACGCCGATCTGGGGCAAGATCCCGACTGGCGCGACCGGCAACCAGGCCAACGCGCCGATCGATCCGGAGGAGCGTGCGCGCGTCGTCACGCCGCTCGGCCGCGCCGGCCAGGCTGCGGAAATCGCCTCCGGCGTGCTGTATCTGGCCTCCGATGCCTCGCGCTACGTCACCGGCACCGAGCTCGTCATCGACGGCGGCATGAATGCCGGCGGTGTGCCGCGGCGGCAATAAGCCGCCGCGCGGGCTGCGAAGGGCAGGGTGGCGCCCGCGGGGGCTGACGCGCAGGCGTCGGACCTGTACAACGCGGGCGTCTTCCGATCGACAGAGGTGTCCTTCCGCCATGGCGCACAGCCTTCACTCTTCGTCATCCATGCCAGCAACGTTCCGCTCGAACCGTCCGGACCTCGTCACCGACGCGATCCGCAGCGCGCGCGAGGATCTTGCCGCTTGCTTTCGCATGGCTGCGCGCAACGGCTTTGAGGAGGGCATCTGCAACCACTTCTCGGCCGTGGTGCCGGGCCATGACGATCTCTTCCTGGTCAACCCTTACGGCTACGCGTTCCGCGAGCTGACCGCGTCAAAACTGCTGATCTGCGACTTCCACGGCAACGTGCTCGACGGCGAGGGCGTGCCCGAGGCGACCGCGTTCTACATCCATGCCGAGATGCACAAGCGGCTGCCGCGCGCCAAGGTCGCCTTCCACACCCACATGCCCTACGCCACGGCCTTGTCGATGACCGAGGGCGATCCGCTGATCTGGGCCGGCCAGACCGCGCTGAAATTCTACGGTCGCACGGCCGTGGACCGCGACTACAACGGCCTTGCGCTCGACAACCGCGAAGGCGGGCGCATCGCAGCGGCCGTGGGGGACGCCGACATCGTCTTCATGAAGCATCACGGCGTGATGGTGCTGGCACCGACCATCGCGGAAGCCTGGGACGATCTCTATTATCTCGAACGTGCTGCCGAGGTGCAGGTGCTGGCGATGTCGACGGGGCGTCAGGTACTGCCGGTCGATCCCGCCATTGCGGCCGAGACGTACAGGCAGATGCGCGAGGGCGATTCCGAATCCGCCCGGCTGCATCTCGCCGCAATCCGTCGCCAGCTCGATGCGGAGGAGCCGCAGTACAGGCACTGAGCCTGCCTACGACCCCCGCCTACGACCCCTGGCGCAGCTTCGCCAGCACCTTCAGCCCGCCATAGCCGTCCGCGGGCGTGATGCCCGCGCGCTGCTGAAAATCCTTGATTGCCTTCATGGTGTCATTGCCGACACGGCCATCGGTGCCGCCGGTGTCAAAGCCCGCCTTGGTCAACCGCGTCTGCATCTCCTGCACCTCGGCGAGCGTCAGCGCGCGCTCGGAGCCGGGGAATGGCTGGATGAAAGGCGGCGCGCCGAGGCAGCGGTCACCGAGATGGCAGATCGCCAGCGCATAGTTCATCGAGGGATTGTAGCTCTTCACCGCGTTGAAATTCGGTCCCAGCAGAAACGTCGGCCCGCCCGCAACCGGGGTCCACATTTGCGCGGATGCGGAGGCTTGCGGGAATGGCTGGCCGTCGGCGCGGGTGACGCCGGCTGCCTGCCAAGCCGCATAGGTCCGGGTGCCGCTCATCTCGCCGGGCGCGCGCACCTCGTAGCCCCAATGCTCGCCGCGGTGCCATTTGCCCCGGTTGACGAGATATTTTGCGGTCGAGCCCAGCGCGTCGTCGGGCTTGCCGAACGGCGACACCTTGCCGTCGCCATCGTAGTCGATGCCGACATTGAGCCAGACCTCCGGCATCCATTGTGAATGCCCCATCGCGCCGGCCCATGAGCCCTGCATCTGCTCCGGCGTGCTCCAGCCCTTGTCGACGATGCGCAGTGCGTTGATCAGCTCGGTTTCCCAATAGGCTTTGCGGCGCGGCTCGTTCCAGGCGAGGGCGGCGAGCGAGGGAAACACCGGCGTCATGTGGTTCTGCTGCACCAGCGGATCGCCATAGGCGGACTCGACGCCCCACAGCGCCAGCAGCGTGCCGCGCTCGACGCCGAAATCGCGCTCGACGCGCGCGAGCAGCGCCTCGTTGTTCTTCAGCGCAATCTTGCCGTTGATGATGCGCCAGTCGGAGACGCGGCGGTTGATGTATTGCCAGACCTGCTCATGGAATTCGGGCTGGTTGCGCATCTGCTTGAACACGCTCATGTCGGGCTCGACCCGCGCCATCGCGCGCTGCCAGGTCGCAGCGGAGATGCCCTTGGCCATTGCACGTGCGCGAAAGCCCTCGCGCCATTCCTCGAAGCCTGGAGGCGCGGCCAGGATGCGCGTTGGGATTGCGACGAGTGCGGCCGCGCCGAGCGTGGATCGAAGCAGAGCGCGGCGGCTGCGGGAGGCAATGGAATCAGCGTGTTTCATGGGCCCATTCTAGCGGGAAACATGGCGGCTGTGACCCGGTTCCTGGAACCAGAGGAAGAGACGCAGGCACGCGTTCCCCGGAACAAACTGTCGCACTCCCGCATTCCCCCAGCACCAAATTAGAGGAGGAGAAGATGAGGAAATATCTGTTTGCCGCCGCCATGGTCACGGCCATCGCCGCGCCTGCGTTTGCCGACGAAGTCGGCGTTCACGTCGGTCCGGTCGGTGCCGGCGTGACGGTCGGACAGTCTCACGAATATCGTGAGCGGGACCGTGATCGCGACCGCACCACCGTCATCAAGGAGCGCGAACCCGCCGACCGCACCACGGTGATCAAGAAGGAAGACGAATTCGGCAATCGCAGCAAGACCGTGATTCATCACGACAACGACTGATGGGTTGGGGCCCGGCCGATCGTCGGGGCCCGCCGTCCGTTCATCGAGGATTCGGGGTGGAATGAAGATACGCGCGCATGCGGAAAGCCATGTCGTCGAGCTCGACGACGGATCGCTATGGCAGATCTTTCCCGGCGATCTCGCGACCACGCTGAGCTGGAAGCCCGAAACCGATCTGCATCTGGAGCGAAGCGGCGATCGGGTGAGTTCGCATGAGCTGGTGAATGATGCCGATCAAAGCCGCGTGCGGGTGATTGCAGCGGGCGAGACCTGGCCTGATGGCGAGGTTAAGAAAGTGTTGAAGGGCGGGTAGGGCGCGCCTGCAATGGGTCGGGTATCCCCAATTTTGAGCCTGTCGCTTTACGGTCGATTCGCTTCCGTCTGCGCACAATGCGTGAATGCAGGAGCTGTTCGACATCATCCGCGCCAATCCCTGGCCGTTCGGCGCCGGGTTGTTCGTCGTCATCCTGATGATCCTTGCGGAGAACTTTGGGCGCGGTATTCGAGGCAACGGCGCCGCAAGTGACTTCCCGGATTCGGACGGTGGCGGCTGCGGCGATGGAGGAGGCGGCGACTAGGACCCGTCAGCGGCGAACGCGCTTCGCCTAATCCTCCTGCAAATCGGCCGCGATGCCTGCGAGCCAGCGGCGAATGCTTGCCTCGGCCCTGGCATCGAGCCCGACCGCAAGGCGCTTCTCCAACGCAATCACCCGTTCCCGGCACGCTTTCAAAAGCGTCGCGCCGCGCGGCGTCGGCGTCCATTGCTGGATGCGGCCGTGGACGGGATGGGGCGTCATCACAATCGCACCGTCACGTTCGAGATTGCGGATGATGACGCCGACGGTCTGGGGCGTCAGAAACGTGAGGCGGGCGACGTCGGCCCCTGACAGTCCCGGATAGGCATTGAGCATGGTCAGCACCGCGAATTGCGGTGAGGTGACACCGAGATCGGCCAGCGACCGCTCCATCGTCAGACGGACTGCGGCGTGGGCCTGGCGCAGCAGATAGCCGAGATAGCCTTGTTCGCCGCGCTTGCCTTCCCCTGGCGCTGGCACCCGAACCGCCGGGGCGGCAGTGGCTGCCTGCCGCCGCGGTTGCGATCTCGTGATATCAGGCGGCTTGCGCGTCATATAAGTGCTCTTATAATGTATCAGCACTCTTACAATACCACGAGGTGAACGGCAATGTCACACGCCCGCAGCGAATACGAGGATTTCAAGAAGATCGCGCCCGACGCGTATGAGCTGGTGCTGGCGCTCGGCCGGGTCGCGGCCAAGGCCGGCCTCGACAAGCAGCTTCTCGAACTGGTCAAGCTGCGCGCATCGCAGATCAACGGCTGCGCCTTCTGCCTGCAGCATCACATCCTGCTTTCGGAGCGGATCGGCGTCCCAGTGGACAAGCTCAATTTGGTCGTGGTCTGGCGCGAGGCGCCGATCTTTTCCGCGCGGGAACGTGCCGCGCTGGCCTGGACCGAGGCGCTGACCTGCCTGCCCGACGGCGTCGGCGAAGACGTGTACGCCGAGGCGAGCCGTGAATTCTCGGAGACCGAGCTGACATACCTGACCTCGGCGGTCGCCTCCATCAACGTCTGGAACCGTTTTGGTGCGGCGTTTCGCTGGACGCCGGCGAAGCGGCCGGTCGCAGCGAATGCAGCGGCATCCTGATTGCAACGAAGGGAGATCATGATGACAGCGATGAGTCTGCCCACCACACCACGCCCGTTGCCATCGCGCTCGATGGCGATCGCCGTCGTCGGAGGGCTCGCCTGCGCGCTTGCGATTGGCAAGGCGCTGCCGGTGACGATGGACACCATATCCGGCGCACTCTCGCCGCTCTGCGCCACAGCCGCCGAAAGCTCGCCGCTCGACAAGATCGAACCGATCGGCTCCTACGCGCTGCCGAACGTACCGGGCAAGCGCGTCACCATCGTGCGCGTGTTCTACGGTCCCGGCGGGTTCTCGCGGCCGCATCGTCACGCAGGATCCGTCACCGCCTACATCACCAAGGGCGAGATCCGCTCCCAGCTCGGCGGCGGCCCGGTCGAGACGTTCGGCGTCGGCCAGTCCTTCTTCGAGCCGCCCGGCTCGACCCATCTGGTTTCGGCCAATGCCAGCACCACGGAGCCGGCGGAATTGATCGCGGTGTTCGTGGCCGACGAGGGCGCGCAACTCACGACGTTGCTGGAGTAGCCGGCACTCGCAATCCGAAGCGGCTCTTGTTCAGGTGGGCTGCGATCGCTTCACACGTTTCCATAGCGGTGAAAGACCGTGTGTGACGGCCGGTATCGCAACTGCGCCGACAAGGAGCCCAATGACGCCTGAGATGGCTGCTTCGACCGACCATTCGACGATGCCGGCAATGGACGGAAGGAGGTGCGCGGCAGCCTCGGTCGCGGCATGGACCGTTTGGCCGATCGCCGGTGGGCCGTATTGTTCGATGCCGTGCAGGATGATGCCGCCGCCGACCCAGATCATGGCCGCAGTGCCGATGGTGCTCAGCACCGCCAGGAAGGCAGGCATGCCGCGGACGAGCGCACGTCCAAGCAAGCGGATTGCGCTGCCAATGACCGAAGCGCCGTCATACCGCGCAAGGGCCAGGCCGACATCGTCCGCCTTCACGATCAGGGCGACCACGCCGTAGACACCAACTGTGATGAAAATGGCGACGAGCGCCAGCACGAGCGCCTGCGTCCAGATGCTGCCCGCCGGCACGGCTGCCAGCGTGATCGCCATGATCTCCGCCGACAGGATGAAATCCGTCTTGATCGCGCTCGCAACCTTCTCGTCCTCGACCGACCGCGCATTCAATGCAATCGGCTGGGACTGAGCTTCGTGGTGGTGCGCATCATGCGGCATTGCGGCCTCGAGCACCTTCTCGGCACCCTCGTAGCAGAGAAAGGCGCCGCCCAGCATGAGCAGCGGCGTGACGGCGGCGGGAAGGAAATAACCAAGCAACAGGGCGATCGGCAGCAGGATCAGCAATTTGTTGCGCAGCGACCCGACCGCAATCTTGCCCACGATCGGCAGTTCGCGTTTCGAGGCAAAGCCGATCACGTAGTTCGGCGTGACGGCTGCATCATCGATGACCACGCCAGCCGCCTTTGCTCCCGCCTTGGCCGTCTGGCCCGCTACATCGTCGAGCGAGGCTGCCGCAACCTTCGCAATCGCCGCGATATCGTCGAGAAGACCAATCAGTCCGACACTCATCAACCCAGTTCCTTCGGCCTTCCAGCGGGCGGTGTGTGCGACAAACACGCTGTTGCACTGCCTGGCAATGGAAGGAGCAAGCCGTCAGTTCTCGTCGCCGCCCGATCCCTCGCGCAGGTCCGGCTTGAGCACGTCCTCCGGTAGCGCATGCGCCACGGGCTGCGGCGTGCCGGCGATCTCCGGGCCGACCTCGCGGCCGCGGGCGCGGATCAGGCGCTCGTACGCCGAGACGAGCGTGACGTAAGGACTGACCCAGATCCAGCCGTCGCGAGTGAACACCTGCACGTCGAAATGCAGGTGCATCGAGGTGCCGGCGGGATGGTCGAGATAGTTCGAGACCACGCCGATCTTCTCGCCCTCCGATACGATGCGGCCATTGAGCAGGCCATCTGCGTTCAGCGCCTGCGGGTTCATATGCATGTAGCGGAAACGGATGTGCTCGGTCCGGCTGTTGATTTGCAGCGTCACGGCCTGGTCCTTGGAGGCGCGTATGACCCTCGCATCCCGCACGGCGACGACGGCGCGCTGCTTGGGATCACAGGCTTGGCGGCCTTCACCGGGCGGCGGGCACTCGGCCGCGCGGATGTCCTCGCCCTGATGGCCATAACCGCCGCCGCATTGCCAGACCTCGAAACTGCGGGACTCGCAAAAATTGTCCCGCCAGGGATAGGCGGTCGTGCTCTCCATCTTGTCGCGCTTGGCATAGGATTGCGAGTGTACGAACGCGGGCGCCTTATCGAGAGGAAAGCGGATCTGTGCGTAGGCCATCAAGTCGGGATGGCCGCCCTGCTTGCGATAGCCGGTGTTCGGGATGATGTCGCCGCTCGGCCGGTAGGTGAAGTCCGGGGAACGTACCCCGGGACGATCGAGAATGTTGGAAGCGATGTCCGTCAGCGGCCGCATGCGCTGGCCGCCGGCCACGCGCAGCGCCTTCAGGAAGCGTTCGGCGACCGGATAGGCCTCCTTGCAGGCAAGTCGCCGCGGCTTGGCGACGCTATCGAGGCATTGGATCGACACTACATAGGCGACGCCGAAACGGGTGAAAGCGTAGCGCACATAGCCTTCCCTGATGAACTTGCGCAGGTCCGGGTAGAGCGCCGCGAGCGGTTTGACCGGGTCGCCCTTGCCGCCCGAGGGATCGGCAATGTCATAGACGAGCGCAGAACCCGTGATCTGCACCTCGACCGGCCTTGCGAACACCCGGCTCGGCATGCCGTCTCCGGCGCCAGGCTCGAACGAAAAGGTCGCGCTGTAGCCGGCGGGGCCGGCATCGAACATGTCGACGGAACTGAAGTCGGCCTGGTAGCGCGACAGCGCGAGGGTCGTCGGCGCGCCATTGCGCCGTGCTTCGAAATAAGCGGCTGTGTCGAACGGCAGCAGCACGGGCACGGAGCTGCGGGCGATGCCGGTGAAAAATTGCGAAGAGATCGCGTTGAGCTGCACCAGCGCCGGCATTGCACGTGGATCGTAGCGCGGCACCGAACGACGGGGGGCGAAGATGAAATCGTCCGCGGCCCGTGGATGGGTGTTGATTTCGGTGCGGAGCTGGTCGAGCGCCGCGCGCCAATCGACGCGCAGCGCCGTGAGCGAGGGGCTGCGGAACTCATCCGCAGCGAGCGGAGAGGCAATGAGGAGCGAAAGCGACGCCAGAAGTTGCGAGACGAAGCGGAAACTTTTCCCAACCACTGTCTCGCCCCCCGGCGGCACCTGTTGCGCTCGCTTTGGCCCCGTCAGTCCTTGGCGCGTTCGGAGTAGGAGCCGTCTTCGGTCATCACGACGATTCGGGTGCCGACGGCGATGTGCGGCGGCACCGTGGTGCGCACGCCGTTCGACAAAATCGCGGGCTTGTAGGACGAGGAAGCGGTCTGGCCCTTTGTCACGGGCTCGGTCTCGACCACTTCCAGCGTCACGCGCTGCGGCAACGCGATCGATACCACGTTGACGTCATGGGTCGACAATTTGACGGTCATGCTCTCCTGAAGATAGGCCGCGGCGTCGCCGATGACGTCCTTGGACACCTGGACCTGGTCATAGGTTTCCGGGTTCATGAAGTGGAAACCGTCACCGTCTTCATAGAGATAGGTGAAGTTGCGCTCTTCGATCGTGGCCTTCTCGACCTGGTCGGTGGTCTTGTAGCGCTCGGAGATCTTTACCCCGTCCGAGATTCGGCGCATTTCGATCTGGCTGACCGGGGTGCCCTTGCCGGGATGGATGTTCTCGGCGGTCACGACGACATATAGCTTGCCGTCTTGCTCGATCACGTTGCCCTTGCGAATAGAACTGGCGATGACTCTCAAAGCTGTATTTCCTGCTTGCTTGGCCCGGCTCGGGCCAGGACGTGGTCAAATTGATGGGGGACCTGGGGCCCCAAATCAGACCGCGGCACCTGTTTCGGGCCGCAACATACTGGTTTTGCCGTTGGATGCCAGCATTTTGCTGGCCTGCGGGGCGGCCGGCTAATGGCTGGGGACAAGCCGATGTCGCCGTACTGGTCGCCTTCGCGGCATCTCGACCGCCGGCCATTCCTGCAGGCCAAGGGGGCCATCACCGGGGCTCTACGGGGATTTTTCGCGGAGGAGGGCTTCGTCGAGGTCGAAACCTCCGTTCTCCAAGTCTCCCCCGGCAATGAGACCCACCTGCACGCCCCCCGGACGGAGATCATGCGACCCGACGGCAGCCGTGTGAGCCGATATCTGCGGACTTCGCCGGAATTCGCCTGCAAGAAGCTGCTGGCGGCCGGAGAGACCCGGATTTTCGAGTTCGCCCGGGTGTTCCGGGACCGCGAGCGCGGCGACCTGCATTTGCCCGAATTCACCATGCTGGAATGGTACCGGGCAGACGCCCCCTACGACGCCATCATGGCCGACTGCGTCGTCCTCATCGCCCGCGCGGCCCAGGCGACCGGTATCGGCACCTTCGCCTTCCGCGGCAGGACCGCCGATCCCTTCGCCGAGCCGGAGCTTGTGACGGTTGCCGGCGCCTTCGAGCAGTTTGCGGGAATCGACCTGCTTGCGACCATTTCCGGCGGCGAGGGCGACCGCGCCGCGCTCGCCCGGGCAGCTGCCCGCAAGGTCCGGGTGGCCGAGGACGACACCTGGTCCGACATCTTCAGCAAGATTCTGGTCGAGCATGTCGAGCCGCATCTGGGGCAGGGCCGTTTGACCATTCTGTTCGAATACCCATCTCCAGAGGCGGCACTGGCGCGCGTGAAGGCGGGCGATCCCCGCGTTGCCGAGCGGTTCGAGGTCTATGCCTGCGGTGTCGAGCTCGCCAACGGTTTTGGCGAACTGACCGACGCCGACGAGCAGCGCAAGCGCTTCACGCAATCCATGGCGGAGAAGCAGCGCCGCTACGGCGAAGCCTATCCGCTGGACGAGGACTTTCTGGCCGCGGTCGCGGCGATGCCGGAGGCAAGCGGCGTCGCGCTCGGCTTCGACCGGCTGGTGATGCTGGCAAGCGGCGCGTCGCGAATTGATCAGGTCGTCTGGACGCCGCCTGCAAATGAAACGTTAAGCGAGACATGACGAAGAGCAATCTTGCACGCACATTGCGCGAGCCGGCCGAACTTGTGGTCGAGCAGCTGGCGCCGGCCACGGCTCTGCCGGCGCTCGGTCGCGTTGCCGCACGCTATGCGGTTGCGATCACCCCCGCACTGGTTGACCTGATCGACAGGTCCGATCCCGACGATCCCATCGCGCGGCAATTCGTTCCGACTGCCGCGGAGCTGGAGATGCAGCCGGGCGAGAACGCAGATCCGATCGGCGATCATTCGCACTCGCCGGTTCCCGGGATCGTGCATCGCTATCCTGACCGCGTGCTGTTCAAGCTCGTTCACGTCTGCGCGGTCTATTGCCGCTTCTGCTTCCGCCGCGAGATGGTCGGACCCGGCAAGGAGAACGCGCTCTCGGACGGCGCCTATCGCGCGGCGATCGACTACATCCGATCGCACAGCGAGATCTGGGAGGTGATCCTGACCGGGGGCGATCCCCTGATGTTGTCGCCGCGGCGGATGAGCGAGATCATGGCGGATCTTGCCGGCATCGATCACGTCAAGATCATCCGCCTTCACACCCGCGTGCCGGTGGCCGAGCCCGCGCGCATCAGCGAGGAGATGGTGGCTGCGCTCAAGGTCGAAGGCGCCACCACCTGGGTGGCGCTGCATGCCAACCATGCGCGCGAACTGACGGGGCCGGCGCGTGCCGCCTGCGCGCGGCTGGTCGATGCCGGGATTCCCATGGTGAGCCAGTCCGTGCTTTTGCGCGGCGTCAATGACAATTTGACCGCTCTGTCGGATTTGATGCGAGCTTTCGTCGAATGCCGGATCAAGCCCTATTATCTGCATCACGGCGATCTCGCGCCCGGCACGTCGCATCTGCGAACGACGCTCGCCGAGGGCCAGAATTTGATGCGGCAGCTGCGCGGACGGGTGTCCGGACTGTGTCAGCCCGACTATGTCATCGACATTCCCGGCGGCGCCGGCAAGTCGCCGGTGGGGCCGAATTACGTGTTGCCGATGCAAAATACCGCACCTGATGCGCGTGATGCAGATCAAGAAACGCGCTATCGTATCGTGGATTATTGCGGCGACGTTCACCTCTATCCGCCCGAGACCTGATTGGTCGTGATGGAGATGCTGGCTCGAGGAATGGAGAAGCAAAATGAAAAGCATCATCCTGGCACTGTCCCTTCTGACGGTGTTCGGCAGCGCCGGCTTCGCGCAGACGGGAAGCAAGGGATCGACGACCTCGGGACAATCGGCGGGTACTTTGCCGCCTGCGCCCGTCGGTCATCGGCAGCCGCGCGCCGGCGACGTGCCAAATGAGAAGAACCTGAGCGACCCGAACGATCCCCTCAGCAAGGAAAATCAGGCGCTCGACAAGAAGATCAAGAGCATCTGCCGCGGCTGCTAGGCGCCACAACGGCGGGCAGGGTGCGACAGCCTCACCCCGCCCGCAATCGTTCGGTCAGGCGGAGCGCTCGTGCAGTCCTGCGCGCTTGGTGTTGCGCCGGATCTCGACCGCGTCAGCGAGCTGCTTGAGCACGGTTGCCGTGGTCGCCCAGTCGATGCAGCCATCCGTGATGCTCTGGCCATAGGCGAGCGGCTTGCCCGGCACCACATCCTGGCGTCCGGCGACGAGATTGCTCTCGATCATCACCCCCATGATGCGGTTCTCGCCGCCGGAAATCTGCTTGGCGATGTCGGCCGTCACAAGCGGCTGGTTTTCCGGCTTCTTGCTCGAATTGGCGTGGCTCGCATCGACCATCACGAGCGGTGCGACGCTCGCTTTCGCCAGATCGTTGCAGGCCGCCGCGACGCTTGCCGCATCGTAGTTCGGCGTGCTGCCGCCGCGCAGGATAATGTGACAATCCTCGTTGCCCGCGGTTGAGGCGATCGCCGAGCGGCCGAGCTTGGTCACCGCCATGAAATGATGCGGATTCGAGGCCGACTTAACCGCGTCCGCCGCGATCCGCACATTGCCGTCGGTGCCGTTCTTGAATCCGACCGGGCAGGACAGCCCGGAGGCCAGCTCGCGATGGATCTGGCTTTCGGTCGTGCGCGCGCCGATCGCGGCCCAGGACACGAGGTCCGCAATGTATTGCGGCGTCGTCATATCGAGGAATTCGGTGCCGGCGGGCAGGCCGAGATTATTCACCGCCGAGAGCACGTTGCGCGCCAGCCGCAGGCCCTTGTTGATGTCGAAGCTGCCGTCCAGATCAGGATCGTTGATCAGGCCCTTCCAGCCAACCGTGGTGCGTGGCTTCTCGAAATAGACCCGCATCACGATTTCGAGCTGATCGGCAAGCTCTTCGCGCAAGCTCGCGAGGCGCTCGGCATATTCGAGCGCGGCCCTGGGATCGTGCACCGAGCAGGGGCCGACCACGACCAGAAGCCGGTCGTCCTGGCCATTGAGGATCGCATGGATGGCGTTGCGTGCCGCCATCACCACGCGCGTCGCCGTGAGCGTGCGCGGGACTTCCCGCATCACCTCTTCGGGCGTGCTCAGCTCTTTCAGTTCGCGGATACGAAGATCGTCGGTCGTGCTCAGCACGGCGGGCTCCTATTATTTTGAGACCCTGCCGGCCAATAAAAAAGCCGCCAGGTCTGGCGGCTTGTTCGGACGTTTGCTGCAATGTTTCAGATTGAGCGCGATCCTCCTGCCGCCAGCGAGCTGTCGTAGCTAAAGTACCAAAAATAGCTGGTGACGAGGGTGATCATGGCTCGTCATATAGCGCGCGATCGGCGGGTTGTCACCCCCCAATGGACGGGATGGCCACGGGGCGCCTTAACTGTTGCTTTTGCGTGCCGCCAGCGCCATGCCGATCAAAGAGGCGCCGCCGAACAGCAAGTTGATGCCGACGAGGATGCCGATCGCCCATTCGGCCGAGCTCGGCAATCCCGTGATCACCATGAACGAGATCGCGATGTCGAGGAGGCCCGAGATCAGGAGCCACGACCAGCGGCCGCCCGGCTCGCGGCGGTGCTCCAGTGCGTACATTATGGTGGCGACGCCCTCGGCGAGGAAATAGGCGCCGAGCACGATGGTCAGCGTCAGGATGGCCTGCATCGGCCGCGCCAGCAGGAGCATGCCTGCGAGCACGGCGAGCGCGGCCGAGATCAGCGACCACCAGAAGCCCGGCGTGCTGCGCGCCCAATAGGTGGCGATCAATCCGCCGATGCCGCTGATCAGGAACATCCAGCCGAGGAAGATCGCGATCGCAAGGCTTGCGAGCGGCGGCAGGATCAGCGCGGCAACGCCGAGCACTGCAAGCAGGATGCCTTCGAACAGGAAGGCCTTCCAATGTGCCTTGACCGTCCGGCTCATGGCGGATTGCAGCCGGGAAAAATCCTCAGGCGATGTCATTGGCAAGCTCCGGATCGAGAAGTGTGTGTTCAATCTAGTCTAGTACGCGCACACCGCGCTTGCCACCCGCGGCTCAGCCGCCGCCGTGCGCCGACGAAAAACCTTCGCCGCCGGTGCGGATGCGGTTGCGGCCGAGAACATAGATCGCGGTCGTGACGATCAGAAGTGCGAGGCCGAGCAGGATCGAAACCAAGCCGATCGGGATCAGGGCCAGCGTCAGATTGCGCTCGGGGTTGATGAGCCAGTGATGGATCGAGGTCAGCACGAAGGCGAGACCGAGAAAGCCGACGCCGCCGCCCGCGAGCAGCAACGCCCACATCCGGCGGAGCTGGCTGAGGCGCTCGCGCGCAACGTCAGTCCGGGGCGCGTGATGGCGCGCGACGCGCCGCACCAGGCGGATGGCGAAGGCGATCGAGCTGAAGCCGATCAGCAGGCTCGCGCCGCCCAGCCACATCCGCAGCGTCGGATCGAGATCCGGCATGCGCTGGAGTGTGAGCAGGGGGAAGTCGAACGCCGAATGCAGGGCGAGCGGGCCTGCGAAGATCAGCAGGCGGCTGGAGAGACGGGCCCAGTCGCGATGATGGCGGTTCGCACCCAGCGCCGTGCCGGCGCGCGCGATGGTCAGATAGGCGCCGGCGATGATGCCGAGCGCGCCGTGGAACGGTACGGTCAGCACGCTGCGCAACGCGGCCAGCGAGCGCCACATCTCGGCGTGCTGGACGAGATAGGCGAGGTTCTCGTAGGCGGCGAAGCCCAGGCCCACCGCGGCGCCATAGACGACGGTGTCCATCGGATTGGCGAAGGTCCGCCGCTTGGTCGAGGCGACCAGCACGATGGCGATCACCTTGACCGCTTCCTCCGGCAGCGCGACCCCGAAGATCGAATGCATGGCCAGCGCCGCCCACGGGTCATCCGGGGCCGCGACCATCCTGGCGAAAGGGGCGCGGGCTAGGCCCAGCAGCGAAATGCTGGCCGCACCGAGCAGGAACGCTGTCCAGACCTGGGCCGGCGGTCCCGGGCGTTCCTCGGCGGCAATGACAAGCCACAGCATCAGCAGCGCCGGGGCGATGGCGGCCGTTCCGATGACGGTGGGTAACGCTTCAATCAGGTACATCGGCGCCGAAAATAGGTTCCCTTGATCCGCTTATCTACATTCACCGATGCGACCTTGTGTCATGCGCTAGCTGTCGCGTCTCTTAACAAGCGCGACAGCCTGCGTTCATCAGGACAGTCGCCGAGGTGAAGAATACAGAGGGCAATCAATTGCATGACAGAACCACCTCGTCATCCATGACAACGGTCGCGCGCCCGTCATCGGATCGCGATTGGTAAGTCAGATCAAGGCAATGTGCAGGTTTCTTCGATTCACGATGCACGTGTCGCCGCGCCAAGTCCAGAGACGGGATCGTCCCGTCCGGCCGACGCGCGGCCGGTCGGGCCGGTCTAGTCACGCTTCGTCGCGCGGGAGGATGATGCGATCCGGCGTGTCCGGACCTGCTCCAGCTCCCAGAACGCGCGTATGAGGCACGTGCCAAGGCAGAACACGATGAGCAACAGCAGGAAGGCCTGATCGACAGCGGGGATGTGAGTCATGGCCATGGTAAAGCAACGCCCATGCCACGCGTTCCCGTCGCGGCCTGAGTTCCAGCCGATCCCCAGCCCCGGTTTGACTGTCTCAATGCGTGGTGAACGGCGGCGGTGTGTCGGGCGCGACGTCGAAGGCGCCGAGATGGAATTCCTCGCCGATGGATGCGTTCGGCTCGAAATGCTGCGCCATCAGCGTGAACGCGGCCTGCGGATATTGCTTCCAGATATCGAGATCGCCGGCGGTGATGGTGAGCCAGCCGAAGGTGTACATGTAGCGTCCGGGCTCGGTGACCCGGCCGACCTTGTCCCAGGTGATCTTTTCGACTCTGATCTTTTCGACCGTAATTTTCTCGACTGCCATTCGGTCCCCCGATCGCAAGTCTGCAGATGGTCCACGGCACGAGACGCGGACCTTCAAAAGCTTATCTCGAAATAGGGCTGCGATAGGGCGGCGCAGCCGGAGGATCAGGCCGATTGCAGCATGGGCGAGCGGACGATCAGCCGGACGACGTCGTCCCGCGACTGCTTTTCGGCGAATTTGACCGCAAAGCCGTTTTCGAATTTGCGGATCACGCGCCCGACGCAAGCGCCGACCGCAAGCGGAGTTCCCACTGGAGGGTCGTATTCGCAGGATATCGCGACACCGGCCGTGGAGACGTCGATGATGAAGCAGGCATGGGTGCTGCCGTCGGCGAGCGTCAGGAAGGTGTGCGCGACCTGCGGAACGAAGCGGGCGTCACGCCGCAGCTCCTGGACGCTGGCGTCCTTCTGCTTCTTCTCGAGCCAGGTCAGCTTTTCCGACATCCAGGCGCGCCGGGCCCGCGTCATCTCGAGCTCCATCAGGAAGCCCAATTTCAGCGTCGCGCTGATGGTGCATTGGAATTCGCCGAAATCCTGGAAGTAAGATGTCACGCGCTCGCCGACCTTTCCGACCACGGGAACGTCGACCATCATGCGGAACGGTGACACGCGGCTGGTGCGGCAGGCGAAGGTACGCAGCTTGCCCTCGCAATCGTACCAGCGCGGCAGCGAGTAGCTGCCACTCACGGTGACTTGCACGGCACGCTGTCTGAGGAACTCTGCGACGGACATGGGCGCCAATCGTGTTTCGGAGGCTTTCCGTAATTCCACGGTACCAGCCAAATTCTAAGCAAATGATACCGGCGCTCACGAGCAGGGGTAAATTTCTGGTAAATGCGCGGATCGGGACGGGCGGCATAGCGCCGCGATTATGAGGCCCGTGACCTCACGATCGCGTCATCCGAGCAGCACCAGCAGAGCCAGCACGCCAATGGCCATGACGAACTTGATCGTCGCGCAAGCCAGGCTGTCCGGTCGGCTCTCAAGTCCGAACCACGGCAATGCATGCCGCATCGCGCGCGTTGCGAACGCTTCGACGATGGCGAGCAGAAGCGCGATGCCGGCGAGCAAGGACCACGATGCGTCCCGAAGCATCCATGCCGCGAGCCAATCGGGGACGGACGCTTTCAGCGAGGCCAGCAGCGCGAACCATCCGAACAGGGATACGAAGCCCTTGATGATGTCGGCCCCGATCGTGCCGGGCTCGAGACGAATGCCGATCTTTCCAAGAGCGAGTTCGATGCGCTCGCCATCGGTGAAGAAGAGGAAGGCGCCGAGGTAGAGCGGAACGCGCGACTGAAACAGGAGCGCGATGATGCCGAACAGGACGGCGTAGCCGCAGGCGTCAGCGAGTATGTTCGCACCGGCCGTAGGCGACGGCTCCGGCGCAGCCGTGGCCCGAGGCCGCGATCTGGCGCGCGCCATGTGCTCCAGCATTCTGGCGCGGCGCTCCGGGGCGTAAGCTGCCGTACGGTGGATCCATGGCGGCGGCGCCGGCGAGGCAATCCCGGCCTGATCGTCCGAGGGAGATTTATGCTGCGCCATGGGCCTGCATCCGGTTCCGTCTGGACATTGGTCGGAGGCGAGGGGCAGCGAGGTTCATGCGGGGTGGCAGATTTCGCCGTGTCATCCAGACGCCCGGATAATGGCGCTCCCTAGCGGAATCGAACCGCTCTCTCCACCGTGAAAGGGTGGCGTCCTAACCGATAGACGAAGGGAGCAAACCCAGGGCCCCGCCGTTTTTCGGGGCAGGGCCGCTGGCCGCCCGAGTCATGCCCGGCGGCTGCAGCGGGCGAACCTATAATGGCCTTTGGCGCCCTGGGCAAGCCGTTCGGGAACGGTCTTTTGGCACCGATGATAGCCTCCCGCCCAGGATCAGTCGGGGCGAATTCAACGGTTTCTTAGGTTCCCTGAGCTAGCGCTGGACTGGGAGAATTTGAGCCGATGCCACCGCCCAAGAAGCGCGCAGCCCGCAAGTCGCTGTCGCAGCACGCCTGGATCACGCTCGAAGGCGGGTTCGCGGCGCGGCAATGCCTGGTCCAGGACATCTCCGCCACGGGCGCCAAGATCACGCTGGACGAGGATACGAGCCAGCTCCCGGGCGTGATCCGGATGGCGTTCGCGCGGGATGCGCGGACCGGGCGGAGCTGCCAGGTGGTCTGGCGCCGCGGCAAATCGGCCGGCATCAAGTTCATCTGAAGCGCCCTGATGGCGCGCGGCGCCGGTCCGGGCTAGAACGGCCCGCATGCGTGCGCCGCTCCTCATCCTGATCTCGTTGCTGACCATGTCCGCGGCCGCGGCTGAAGCCTTGCGTCTTCCGCCTGCGGAGCGCCCACAGGCCGGCAAGGCCTTGCCGCTGAAGGGTGCCGGCGGAAGCGCGAAAGCGGGCTCCTGCGCCGCCTATGGCCGCGGCTTCCACATGGTCGAGAGCACCGGCACCTGCGTCAAGATCGGCGGCTCGATCAGCGTCGAGACCACGATCAGGCGCTGAAGCCCCATGCCACCGGACATCATGCGGCCCGAGATCATCGTTCCATTCGTGATGTATTGCGCGCTGCTGTGGTGGAGCGGCCGCGGTCTGAGCTGGACCGCGCGGCTCGCCACCGCGGCCGTCACCCTTGTGCTGATCGTCTGCGTGCTTCTGTTCGAGCGCGGCTGGCCTTAAACAAAAAAACGCGAAAACAACCCCATGCACAGTAGCCGCTAGCTCCCGGCGGCGGGCGCGAGAACGCCGATTCATCGTGCTCTCAACGAACTTTAAGCCGCGTCACCGCTCACGACATCGGCGGTGCCACAAATTGTGCAAAACCGGGCCGTTTGCCGAGCTCGGCGAGCCAGCGCGTCAGATGCGGCTGCGCGGGCCGGGTGATGCCCTCGACGCCGAGCCAGCGCCGCGCATAGGCGCCGATCGCGATGTCGGCGAGGGTGAACGCATCGCCGTCCATGAACGGGCGCGTGGAGAGCAGGCGGTCGGCGATGGCCCAGACCTCGGCGGCGGCATCGGCATCCTTCTGCACCTGGATCATGTCGCGCTCGGCGGGCGCCGTGCGCACGATGCCCCAGAACACCGGGCGGTCGACCGGCTGCACCATCGACAGCGTCCAGTCGAGCCAGCGGTCGACGCTGGCACGCAGCTTCGGCGCCTCGGGATAGATCGGCGTGCCGCGCCCGTGCGCGAGGCAGAGATAGCGCATGATCGAATTGGATTCCCACAGCGTGAAATCGCCCTCGACCAGCGTCGGGATCCGCGCATTCGGGTTCATCGCGAGATAGTCGGCCTCGCGAGTCTTGCCAAAGGCCATGCCGGCGTCGATGCGCTCATAAGCCAGGCCGAGCTCGGTGAGGCACCACAGAACTTTCTGCACGTTGACCGAATTGGCACGGCCCCAGATCGTCAGCTTTTGCTCCGGCACATCATCCTCCCCAGGAGTTTCTTGGTGTCGCGGGTGATAGCGGAATCCGCCGCCGCGAGCGATGCGCGATTGCGCCAATCCTCTCATGCAGAAAGGTCCACATGCAAAAAGGTCGGCATGCAAAAAGCTCCGCCCGAGGCGGAGCTTTCATTGCAGGGCAAAGCTGGTCAGGCGATCAGCGGCCGAAGAACAGCCACAGCAAGATGATCACCGGGATCGGCACACCCAACATCCATAACAAAATTCCGCGTCCCATCGCGTCCTCCTCCAATTGCATTGTCGAAGAGAGAACGTTTAGGGCCAAGGCTGGTTCCCGCGGAAAGGCTCTACCAATGGCCGATGTTGGGCATCGACGACCACGGCTCCTGCGGAGGCTTCGGGTCGCCCTTCTGCAAGATCTCGATCGAGTGCAAATCGGGCGAGCGCACGAAGGCCATGTTGCCGTCGCGCGGCGGACGGTTGATGGTGACGCCCGCCTTCATCAGCTTCTCGCAGGTCGCATAGATGTCGTCGACCTCATAGGCGAGATGGCCGAAGAAGCGATCCTCGCCATATTTCTCCTCGTCCCAATTCCAGGTGAGCTCGACCAGCGGCGCGCCGCGCGACCGTGGCTGCTTCTTCAGCGCCTCGAGATCGTCCGACGAGCACAGGAACACCAGCGTGAAACGCCCCTTGTCGTTCTCGATCCGCCGCACCTCCTTCAGCCCCAGCGCATCCTGATAGAACTTCAGCGCAACATCGAGATTGCGCACGCGCAGCATGGTGTGGAGGTATCGCATGGTTGTTGCTCCCTTGAACGGATGGAGGATTTTTGGTTTGGGCCGGGACGGCGGGGGTAGGAGATAGCAGGAAAGTGGGGCGAGGGGCAGGGGGCGGGCGCACGTGTGCGTGAGGGCGAAGCCGGCCGATGAAGTAAATCAGCCGGCGAATTTCAATGCACCTTCACCGCAAATCCAGTGCTGCACACACGCCACTGGCAACATTATGAGGGCAGATCTGCCGCCACCGCCCCTATTGCGCCGCGAGGGGCTTTCCGGCCTCCTCGGTCGGCGGCATGAAGAGCGATACTGCGGTGCCTTCGGGGTCACGAAACTGGAACGTCCTGTTGCCCCATGGCATCGTTTTCAGCTCATGCACCAGCGTGATCTTGTCTTTCAGGCGCTCATAATCCGCATCGATGTCTTCAACCTGAAACTCGATCACGGCGGTGCGGTTTGCGCCGGGCTCGGCACTGTTTTCTTTCCAGAGCGCGACCGTCTCGGCTGCGCCGATTGCCAGGTTGGCGCCCGGCGTCACGATCTTGGCGAACACCGGCGCGAGCCATTCGGCGGAAGCTCCGGTTACCATTTCGTAGAACGAAACCATGATTTTGATGTCGGTGGCGATCAGGCGAGTGGAGGCGAACTTCATGGCATGTCCTTTGGTTGACCGCAGATTTGAGCGGCATCGCGGGGCTCGTCGCACACCGCTGCTGCCACCCTGATGGCAGCAGTCACGATGCCGCGCCGAGCGCGCCAACGACGGGCATGAATTGCGATGGCAGTGCTCAAGCGCTAGAAAACTAGCCCCTTCACGAAGCGCCCCAGCGCTAACTGGGCCGTCAGAACGGTGACGCCAACCGCAGAGTCTGGGCACCTCACTCACGGGTGGACAGGGTTGTTTAGCCGTTCGCAGATGAACTGCTCGCGGCGATGGCGCGACTAACCGCTATGGCCAGTATTCTAGGCGAGCTTCTGTTTTCACTTATCCGCTCGATTGTTGCTGGATGGGCGTATGCGCTCTGGGTCAAAGTGGCGACGTGGCTCGAGCCGAAAATCCAACGGCGTTGGGTGAAGGTTGCCGTAGGAGGCCTCCTCGGTCTGGCAGCCTTTTTTATGATTCCGATACTGATGGGTCTGTTGGGGCTTTGAAGACAATGAAATCGGTTCTCATCACCGCACTGGCAATCGGGGCGCTCGTCTCGGCGGTGCTGCTCGTGATGGAGCAGCTCACCGACTACTCCATCGCTGTGATGGCATGGGAGATGCCGGGCATATCTGCAGCTTACCTTTTCTGGGGAGCTGTCGGCAGTTCGGTTTTCTTGGGCGTCGCCATCACTTGGGCCGTGAATGCCATCGTTTACGGGGCGGTTGCCTTCGTCGTTGTTACGGTCGCCAAGTTGGCAATTCGTGGTCTGCCGAAGTGATCCGGCAATGACCGTGATGCCGGATATTCGCCCATCCGAGGCGAATTGCGAATTACGGTGACGCGCAGTTGACTGCGTGATCGCGGTGCTCTTCGCCAGCATCGATGCCTCCAATGGCCCATGACGGCCTCTGGTTGGCGTTTCGCTGCCGCAAATTGGCGCTTCGCGAAAATCGGCGGCGGCCTTCCTGTCAGCCGCCGCCCATCTCCCGTGGTTCGAAATGCTGAAGCCGTCTATTTCTCGAGCCCGGCCTTCTGGCGCATCGTGTCGATCAGCTCTGACGCCTCTGCCTTGGTCAGATCCTCCTTGGGGAGCTCCCTGTGGGCCTGCTCGGCGAGGGTCTTGAGATAGGATTCCTGGGCACCGGTCATCGGGTCGTCGCCGGAGACCCAATCCTTCGGATCCTTTTGTGTGTTGTCAGCGATCCTGTCAGCCATGGCGATCTCTCCTTTTCAGGTTCAATGCCGGCTCGCGCTTTTTGTTCCTTGTTTGTTCGTGGCCGGCGACCGGAATCGAGCGTCGGGAAATGATCAGGAAACGGCCGGCATCGTTCGGCGTCTGCGCATCAGACTTATCTTGCGACTTGCCTTGCGCCCCCAATCGAGGATCGGTGCCTCGACGGCGACGTGCAAGGCGGCGGCGAGACCGATGGAGAGCAGGATGCCGGCGATGACTGTGCCGACGGTCGACAGAAGCCACAGTCCGTCAAAGCTGGCGATCCATTTCACCACCAGATAATGGACGATATAGAGCGAGTACGAAACCTTGCCGAGCCATTGCAGGACCCGTGAGAAGGATCGTCCTTCGATCTCGACGGCGACCACAGCATGGATCAGCAATCCCGCGCCGAGGCCATAGGTCAGGACGCGCGCGAACTGCGCGTCGATCGCACCGTGCACGAAAATCCAGTACCAGCCGGCCACGAACAGGCCCGCGGAAACGGCTGGGACGCGGCGCGAAAAGCGCAATCGTCCGCTTCTCTGGAGATAGGCGATGACAACGCCGGCACCGAATTCCAGCACCAGCGGATGGAAGTAGATCCCGAGCTCAAGGCCGAAGACGAGAGCAAGAATGACCAGGCCGAATCCCGCGAACAAGATCTCGAACAGCCGGTCCGGCTTGATCGCCAGGACGACGGCGACGGCAACATAGAAGTGCAGTTCGAAAGCCAGCGACCATGCCGGCGCAAGGTACCAGTTCGGATAGGTCCATGCGAAGATGGTTCCGAGGTCGAGGGCGGGGCGGTCGCCCGGTGCCAGCGCGATCCAGGAGGAGCTGACAAACGCCGCCAGCAACACCAGCCAATAGAGCGGAAAAACTCGGAGGGCTCGTCTGAAAGCGAAATCCAGCGGGTTGTGTTGTGCCGCCGCCGTGGTCGCGATGATGAAGCCGGAGATCACGAAGAAGATGTCGACGCCGCTCGCAAGGATCGTCAGCGCGCCCTCGGCAAGGTCCGGCCCGACCATATCGGGTCGCGCACTGATTGCGTGTCCGCAGACCACCGACAGCGCAGCGACCCCGCGCATCGCCTGTACACCCGCGAAGATCCGCACCAAGCCCCGCCACGTTCATTTCAGGATAGCGCAATCTAGGCGGGAAACCCATTAAGGAACAATTGCGCGGATGCGATAGATGGCTGTTGGATGCGCTGGGAATGAGACATGTCTCAGGCGGATAGACTGCTGTGCAATTCATCAAAGGCACGACCACAGGAGCGCTCGCTAGCGCTTTGCTTCCTGCTTGGCACGCCTGATTTCCTCGGCTTCGTCCACGAGCTTCAAGGCGGCGCCTTCGTAGCTCAGCTTCAGCCCACGGCCGACGGTCCATATCCATTCCTCCCGGGCGTCCCGGGCGTCCCGGGTTGGCTGGGCGTTGAACTGGTCGGATATCGATTTGACGGCAGCGTCTTTGGAAGCAGCGTCTTGGGGCCCCGGATTGCTCAACTCCGCATTGACGCGCCAGATGGGATGTTTGGGGTCCGGATTCTTGGGGTCGATGTCGTCGGCAAAGATCGTGACCTTGGCGCCGTCGACTGCGCATTCAAGGACGTAGGAATCGCGAAGCTGACGGCAGCGGTAGCGACGTTGCGTGATCAGCTTGTTGGTCTCGTCGAATGTCATTCCGGGCGAAAAGCCGAGAATGTCGGACTTCTTCACGAGTGCCAGAGACGCAGGCTTCAGGAAGCCGGGCTGTACCGAGACGAGAACGGCAGCAGCAACAACGATCAAGCCGGCGATAACAATGGCAATCTTCATCGGCCCCTCACAAGAACGTTCGACCATACAACAGCCGAAGCGTTCTACCAGCCATCGCGCTGGATGGTTCGAGCCGCCCTCTATCTTTGTAGGCCGCACCTTCGGAAGATCGGAGCTTCGGAAGATCGCGTGGGCACGTGTCGGCTGGTCATGAACGTGAAAGCCGCCCCTGACATGACCAGGGGCGGCTTTCACCAAATGGGGTTTCGAAACGCGATCTAGTGACCGGTGCCGGGCTTCGTCGTCTTTGGCGGCTTGCCGTCTTCGATCCGGCCTTCGTTGCGCAAGTCGCGACCTTCCTGAGCCTTCTTCTGGCTCTCGGGGGATTTGCCGTGTTCGTTCATCTCTTCTTTGATGAACCCGGCGCCTTCCTTCACTTTACCTTCAACGCTCATGACGATCTCCTTGCTGGAGATGGGGCAACTCGCGGCGAGACCTGACCGTTCCGGCGCGCGCGGGATTGTGAGGAGTGCATTCGCGACAGGTTCAAAAAAACCGCGTCATGAAATGGCCGCGCCGCCTTGTGGAAAGCGACGCGGCCGGGAACAAGCCGTACAGGAAACCGGCTTACTTCATGTTGCTGCGGGTCTTGGTACCGCCCTGATCGCTGCCGGGGCCGGAGCCACCTTGGCCGGAGGCGTCGGGCCTCACCGTTCCGCCCTTGCTCATGCCGTCATGGCTCATGCCGGTCGTGCCGCTCCTCATCGTGCCCTTGTCCGTGTTGGTCATGCCGGGCTTCTGCATGTTGTCGGTCTGCGCGGCGGGGCCGGTCTGGTTCTGCGCAAAGGCGGAGCCGCACATGAGGCCGAGGGCGGCGGTCGCAATGATGAGCTTCTTCATCTCAAACTCCTGGTTGGTTGCGTGGGCCAACGGGAGCGCAGGAGCCGTGTTCCTAAAACAGGGTGTTCCGGAGTGCAAAAATTCTCGTCTGCGGGCGAACCGCCATCGACTTCGCTAGAAAACGCTCTACGCCGCAATGCGCTGGTCGGCCGGTCCCGTCAGGTGCTTGAGCACTTCCGCATGCTCCAGGTCGGGAACCGCAATGGCCGTGTGGCTGTAGCTCGCATGGGTTCGCGATTTTGCAATATGGTCCAGGATCTCGCCGCCCTTGATGACGTGGAGGCCCATGCCCTCTCCGGCCGGGAAGATCGCGAGCACCACGTCATAGGCCGTGATAACGGCGCGAAGCGCTTCGGCCTTGTCTTCGGCAATGTCGACGAACACGCGAACATCGGCTGCGAGTTCACGCAGCTCGTTAAAATCCAGCACTGTGGGTACTCCAACGCAACGATACTGAGAGGAGCTTGGAGGCGTTAGGTTACTGAAGTCTCAACGGCACATGCCCGGCCACAGGTTTCTCGACCAGGTAAGCGATAGACGCGCGGGCGTCGCCGCCTGCTCGACAACGCGCCGGCACGGGAAGAACATCTGGAGCGGGGAGGGACTAAGCGCGCATGCCCATACGGGCGTCACACGATGCGCGCGTAACTTAGGCGCGTGTTACTTGCACGCGCTATTGGCGTATCCGCTATTTGGCGTATCCCTGAGAGCGGAGCCACGCGATCTTGCGGTCGCCGTTGATCCAGTCGTCGGCATCTGCCTTGCTGGTGAAGCCCTTGATTTCGCGCTGTTCGCTGTCCGGGTAATCCGCCAGGATTTTCCAGTCGTTGTCTGCAATGCGGACGGTTTTGAAGGTCACTTTTGTTTTTGCCATGCCGCATTATGCAGGAGATGGCCGGAAAAGAGAACCTGCCTTGTGACGGTCACCCGCGCGGCCCAGGCGCAGACCTCGGGGCCCAGCCTGATCGGCATTGCGCGGCCGGGTCCCTGGAAAAAGTCGAAAGCCCCGCCTGGGGGAAGCGGGGCTCTCTGATGGGGGTGAAGCTTGGGGACTTCAAAGAGTTAGACGCCTCAGGGAGAAAATGGTTCAAGGCGAAAACGGCGCAGGCTGCGGCATCTTTCCCCACGGCGTCCGGGCTCCCGCAGAACCCCCTGCTTGCGTTTTGGGCGTCGATGGGTTCTAAGCCCCGTCACTTCATGAAAGTTAGCATGAATCAGAAGCGCGTTGCGCGGTTGGACCGCGTCCTGAGCAAAGCCTGCTCGCGCGCACAGAAGGAAATTCAGACATGGCGAAGATGACCAAGACTCAGTTGATTGATGCAATTGCCGAGGGCACGCAGCTGTCGAAGAACGACGTGAAGTCGGTCATCGAGTACATGGCGACGGTCGGCTACAAGGAGCTCAACGAGTCCGGCGAGTTCGTCATTCCAGGCTTCGTGAAGATGTCGGTGGTGAACAAGCCGGCGACCGAAGCCCGCATGGGCGTCAATCCCTTCACCAAGGAGCCGATGCAGTTCGCGGCGAAGCCGGCGAGCAAGTCGGTGAAGGCCTCGCCGCTGAAGGTGGCCAAGGACTCCGTCTAAGAGTTCGCTAAGGGTTCGCGGTTTCGTTGCGGAGCCTCCTTTTCGCGGAGTGCTGCCGCGACGTACTGCAATGACTGCTTGCTTGTGCCGAACCAATAAGGAACTCTCTTAGGGAACTCTAGGGCGTCGTCAGGCTTTGCTTCCGAAAGGGAGAAATCACATGACTGGTCTCAGCGAAGAAGAGATTCGAAACCGGGCCTATCACCTCTGGAAGGAGGCCGGCGAGCCCGCGGGCACGATGGACACCTTCTGGTACGAGGCCGAAAAGGAGCTTCTCGCCGAACGGACCAAGCAAGGCGAAGTGCCGCCCGGGATGACCGACAATTTGCCGGTCTGACTTGCTGGTCTAAGAGGCGAACAGAGGCGAGCGTTGACAGTTCTCAAAGCAGCCACCCGGCGTAACACCCGGGTGGCTGCTTTGCTGTTCGGGCCACCGTTCCGAATGGAGTCGCCCGCAAAGAAAAACCCCGGGCTTAGGGACCGGGGTTCTTCAAGCTGGCCGGCCGCGTCGCGACATGCCGCCAGCACCACTGAATTCGAATTGACAACGCGGGCCGGAAAAATTCGTTCCGAGCGCTAGTCCGGCGACACGGACACGTCGATGATCGCCGGCGTATCGACCTGACGCTCGCGCCAGACGACGAGATCGCATTTGGGATTGAGCCACCGATATTCGGAGCCGCGCGCCTTCAGGTGCGCAAGCGCTGCATCATGTGCGGCGGTCTGGTCCGGCGCTTCGACCATGATCTCCACGGTCTCCTCGATCTGACGCACCACTTCGACGGCGTAGAATTTTCTGGTCACGGTCCCTCGCTCCGGAATGACTAACGGGAAGGGCGATGGCGCGTTCCCCAAAAGAAAAACCCCGCGCTTTCGCACGGGGCCTTCTTGGCTGGCGGCGATGGGATTTCAGCGCCTGGCCGCCGGCCGTGGCTCGAACTTAAGGTTGAAAACCCAAAAAGCAACCGCGCCGGCGCGCGGAAGACTCAAGTCGATGTGCCCAGCGAATTCCGCGGGCAAGGGGCTAGACTTTTTGTTCCTATTTTGTTCTAGTGAGGCATCGGTTTTGGAAGTGAGCATTCTTTTGGAGGTGCCCATGACTGTCGAGAAACAACGCGAAGTGATCAGGCTCTGGAATCAGCTCAGGAAGCTCGAGGGCCCGGCCGCGGAAGAACTCCGCATCCAGATCCTCGAATGCTTTTCGGAGAAGGACCTGTCGGGGAAGGACACTGTGAAGCGAGCCGCGTAATTAGCGTCGCATTGCGCCGATGATAACGGGCAGTCGCGCCTGCCTTCACAGATCGTTAGGAATCGTTTTGCGCCGACTTCTCGACTCCGATTCGTTCTTTGCGAACGAAATGGAGTCGGATGCAGAACAAGCCGTGCCTTCTGTGTCGATGCGGGACACGCGCTTCCTAACCAATCCAGCGTGATGCTTCGCACGGTCCCGTCCGCGTGTCCTCGCTACGAGATCAGGCGAGGGAGACGCGACATGGATGCGTGCTGGTTTCTCGAGATGTTCGCCGAGATCGCAAAAGTGTTTTGGTACGATCGGCACCCGCGCTTGCGCAAAGGCAGGCCATCGGTGCCGCAAGTGCCACCGCGCTCGAAATCCGAAGACGCGATGTGAGCGCGCGATGGCTGGCGACGGCGCTCGTTTGCGTGCAAACGAATTCTTTAGGCTTGCTTCGCGCCGGTTTCCGCGATTCCGATTCGTTCTTCGAGAACGAAAGGAAGGCGAAGCTGGAACAAAGCCGGACAGCGGATTAGCACAAGGCCTCGGCTTTCGCGCGAGCCTGAAGCGGCTCGCCGAGTTCTGAAGACGCTTGTTCTGAAGACGCTTGTTCTGAAGACGCTTGGCGAACTCCTAACGGAAGCTTGCCGCGAAGCCGATAACCCTATTCGGTTAGGTTAAAAGCGCAATCGCGTTGCGCTTGCCGCCACTTGCGATAGGTGTCTGGCGAAGACACCATCCGACTTTGCGATAAGCGACTTTACCAACAAGCAATTTTGCCAAGAACGAATTCATGACACCTTTTTCAGAACCGAGCTTCTATCAGGGCGACCGCCACACCTACCGGCGGGTCGCCATCGCCGGCACGCTCTTTTGTCTGGCATTCGTGGTGATCAGCTTCTCGCTGCGGCCGCAACTCGAGGACACGCGTGTCGCGGTCAAGGCCGACAGGCTGATGCGGACTGCGGGCCAGGCGCCGCACGCGAACTAGCGGTCGTCGCCGGAGATCTGATGGTCGGCGGAATTGCCCGGGCACGCGGTGCCGTGTGAGGCGAGCGCCACGAAGCCGGCATAGCCGGACAGGTTGAGCAAGACTTCGAGCCAAACGGGCATGGGGGCCTCTTTTCTCCTTGAAGGCTACGCCAACGTGCGCGCGAAGCGCATGTTCCCGGACCAGAAGAACGGCACCTCAAAGCGGGGTGGTGGGGTCGAGCCGCCGGCCGAGGGCGCCTACGGACTCGCTCGACGGCTGTTCCCTAAGGAACTCGGCAATGGCCCGCGCCAGTTCGCCGTCGCTCATCGGCGTCGGCGGCGGGCGCAGCGTGCCGACACCGAAATTGCGGACGATCTCGTCGTAATGCTGATCGCCTGATCTGGGAACGAGCCTGCGGATACGGGCCAGCAATTTGGATATCGGCACTTTATCCTCCTCGGCGCTCCCCTTTGGCAGCAATTGTGGCGCATTGCCAATGTTGTGCATGAAACTGAAAACCCCGCCAGCATCGGTGATGCTGACGGGGTCTTTCGTGCTGTTGCCTCAACCGGATGGCGGAGGCTTCCGCACTCGAAGATGCAATTCCCGGAACGCGTCCCCGTTCCATGCACGATCGCATTTATTCCGAGCTCGGTTCCACAGGCTTACGCGCAACCATCGCAACGCGCGGGCGTTGTCTGTGCGAGATACGAAGGAGGACATTTATGATCAGGAAGACACTGGCAGTTCTGGCTACCGTTGCGGCCGTCGGCGTGACCACGATCGCGGCGCCTGCGCCCGCCGAGGCGCGCGGCCGCGGCATCGGTCCGGGCCTCGCATTCGGCCTCGCCGCCGGCGCCATCACCGCGGGCGCTGTCGCCGCGTCCCATCCTTATGGCTACGGCTATGGCCCGGGGTATGGCTACTATGGCCGCCCCGCCTACGCTTACGGCCCTGGTCCGTACGCCTATTACGGCGATGGACCGTACTACCGCCGCCACCATTATTACCGTCACTGGTAAAGGCTGAACAAACGAAAGAGCCCGGAGCAACGCTCCGGGCTCTTTTCATGTTTGGTGATCTGGTGTGTTTACGGCCAGAGCGAGGGCCGCTCTACCTTGCGAGCGTTGTCGAGCGTCGAGACGAAATACTCGTCACGCTCGCGTTTGAATTTTTCCTGGGTGGCACGGAAGGCGGCGACACGGGCGGCGATCTCTTCGCGTTCGCGGATTTTGCGTTGTTCGTCCTCGGTCATGTCAAATCCCCTCTGCACGTGAGTATGTGTCCTACTGAGCTCAAGCACTGCCGCCGCAATCACGTTGAGTCGCGTCAACACATGCATTGGCGCTTCTGATTGGGGCGTCAATGGGGAGGAGGCATTGCAGGATTGTGATAAGCGAGGGTCGGAAAAAATTGCCGACCAGTCCTTGCACGGCGGTGGATAACAGCGTCAACAATCTTGTCGCTTGCGCACGTTGCAGCTAGCGCAAAAACAAATCAGAAAAACCAATCGACTAGGCAAAAACGGCAAAGCAAAACGGGAGGCCGCGTTGATTGCATCGGATCTTCGCAGCGGCGTCGAGCGCCTCGGCGACATGATCGCCGAAGCCAAACGGATCGTGCCGTTCACCGGCGCCGGCATCTCGACCGAATGCGGCATCCCCGACTTCCGCTCGCCGGGCGGAATTTGGACGCGCAACCGCCCGATCCCGTTCGACGAGTTCGTCGCCAACCAGGACGCGCGCGACGAATCCTGGCGCCGGCGCTTCGCGATGGAGGAGGTTTTTGCGGCGGCCAAGCCCGGCCGCGGTCATCGCGCGCTCGCCTCGCTCTACCGCGCCGGCAAGGTTCCCGCGATCATCACTCAGAACATCGACAATCTGCACCAGGCCTCCGGCGTCGCGAGCGATCACGTGATCGAACTTCACGGCAACACCACGTATGCGCGCTGCATCGGATGCGGGCAGGCCTATCCGCTTGATTGGGTGAAGCGCCGCTTCGAGGAGGAGGGCGCCGCGCCCAACTGTACCGTATGCGACGAGCCGGTGAAGACCGCCACGATCTCCTTCGGCCAGATGATGCCCGAGGACGAAATGCAGCGCGCGACCGCGCTGTCGCAAGCCTGCGACCTCTTCATCGCGATCGGTTCCTCGCTGGTGGTATGGCCGGCCGCGGGCTTTCCGATGATGGCGAAGGAATCAGGTGCGCGCCTGGTGATCGTCAATCGCGAGCCGACCGAGCAGGACGACATCGCCGACCTCGTGATCCGCCACGACATCGGCGAAACGCTCGGGCCCTTTGTCGCTAATTGAGGCAGCAATTTGATTCGCGGCTGTGCAAGCTGTTCATAGGTTCCGCCGAATCTCTTTTTTGTCTATGCGTCGCAACCGGGAGTGTTATCTTTTGAGTCGAAAGATTCGCGTCGCGTCGAGTTGAGAAGATTCTCTAAAGACGCGTGATTCGGCGCCGTCATTCAGGCGGGTTGCATGGCATGTGTGGGGTCCGGGGTTATGGGGTCGTCGGACGGATTTGAGTCCAAGAAGGTCGGAGTTCCCGCCGTGGGCGAACACGGCGGTGGCGGTCGCGACAGCGCTCTCAGTCCGTTCACCGGACTTGGTGAGAGCAGCGCCAACCTCGTCGAGGTTCATGGCGTCATCAAATGGTTCGATGCCTCTAAGGGCTACGGCTTCATCGTTCCCGACAATGGCTGGCCCGACGTGCTCCTGCACGTTACAGTGCTTAGGCGCGACGGCTTCCAGACCGCCTACGAAGGCGCCCGCATCGTCGTCGAGTGCATCCAGCGGGCCAAGGGCTACCAAGCGTTTCGGGTCGTCTCGATGGACGAGTCGACTGCGATCCATCCGGCGCAGATGCTGCCGCCGCGCACCCATGTCACGGTGACGGCGACCAGCGGGCTGGAGCGGGCCCAGGTCAAATGGTTCAATCGGCTGCGCGGTTTCGGCTTCCTCACATGCGGCGAGGGCACGCCCGACATCTTCGTGCACATGGAGACGCTGCGCCGCTTCGGCATGACCGAGTTGCGGCCCGGCCAGTATGTCCTGGTCCGCTTCGGGCCCGGCTCCAAGGGCATGATGGCGGCCGAGATCCATCCCGAGACGGGATCGCCGGTCTCGTCCCACTGATCCATTTCCCGCGATCGTGAGCAGGAGTGCGCTGGCTGGCCGGCGCGCCTCTGGCTTTTCCGGAGGCTGCCGCGTAAGGACTGGTCCAGTCCCACGCCTCGAGTGCCATTCATGAATTTCGATCGAAAGGCCGTCTTCGCGGTTGCGAAGGGCTGGCTTGCCGCCATCCTCGTCATCGCCAGTTCTGCCGTTGCGAGCGCGCCCGTCCGCGCCGCCAGCTTCCAGCCGCTCGAGATCGTCACCAGGAACGGCGTGCAGGTGTTCTCGGTCGAGATCGCGACGACCGAGGAGGAGAAGCAGACCGGCCTGATGTACCGTAAGGAACTGGCGGACGGAAAAGGCATGCTGTTCGACTTCAATCCCGAGCAGGAGGTGTCGATGTGGATGAAGAACACCTACGTCTCGCTCGACATGATCTTCATTCGCGCCGACGGCCGCATCCTGCGCATCGCCGAAAATACCGAGCCGATGTCGACAAAGATCATCTCATCCAGGGGGCCCGCGCGGGCCGTTCTGGAGGTGGTGGCGGGAACGGCGCAGAAATATGGAATCCGCGCCGGCGACCGCGTCGGCCACCCGCTGTTCGGCAGCAAGTAGGCGGGAAGGGAGCTATTGCTCCCGTCCTGGCGGTCTCTTGGGAAGCTTGCTGGCGCCTTTGGAAGGCTTGCTGGCGCTTTGGGAAGCGTGTATCGACGGGGCTCGCCGGACATTCGGGGTATAGCGCAGCCTGGTAGCGCGGCAGTTTTGGGTACTGCAGGTCGTTGGTTCGAATCCAGCTGCCCCGACCAATAAAATCAAGTAGTTAGCCGGAAGTCTGAAAGCCTGAAGTTCTGCGAATAGCCACCGGGTAGCCACCGGGGGATTGCACCAGGAATATTTTCGGCAACAGCCCCCGGCTTTCCGGCCCGCACACCATATTTAGTATCCATCGGAATTCGGCGGCGCACGCCGAAATCGACGGGGACCGTTTAGTATTTTGCGACATCAAGCATACTAGTTCCTGTATGCGCCGACTGGCCTCGGCCGGGGCGTTAAACGTAACCTCCTTATCGGAGGCTCTTTTGAATCTTCTCACCTTAGACGAAATGACAGCCGCCACCGGCCTGTCGCGGTCGACGCTCGCCAAGCGCCGATGCGATGGCACCGGGCCGGCATTCTTCAAAATTGGCCGTCAGGTCAAATACGACCGCGCGGACGTAGACGCCTGGATGCTGTCGCGGCGGCGAACCTCGACCTGGGGCACGAGCGACAACAAGCAGAGCGGCACCCGAGCCGCCTAGCTCGATCGGCCTTTAGCCGAGAGCATCGCCCAATAGGGCAGCCGCGTAAGAACGCGCTGAGGCGCGTACTACCTGCCTCCACTTTTGTCTGGATACTACCTTTGAAAATCTTGGATTACCGCCCCGCTAGTAGCGGGCGACGGCGCATGGCCGTGTTCGACGCTGAGGTGACTCCCGGGGTCCGCCTCCTGAACCTTTCTCTAATTCGCAAGCCGGATGGCAGCTATCGCGTTTTCGGCGACGCTTGCCGCCTCGACGTCGGCGTTGCCAACGAGCTTGCGAAAGCGGCAGTAGCAGCGGGGGGCGGTAGCCATCATGACGGCTAGAACATTCACTGCGACCCCTTTTGAATACAAAGACCCTGCCTCACTGCCGCCCATCGGCATGACGGCTAGCGCGCCCGCGTTCGAGGAAATCGATCCCAAGGTCATGGCCTGGGTGATGCAGGCCGTCGCCGCACGCGAAATCATCGAAGCATCGTCCCGACCGACTCCAGCCAATGACAATCACGCCGACGAAATCAAGATTATCGATCCTTCTGATTGGGAGGGGCAGGCAATCCCGGAGCGGCAATGGTACCTGGAGGGTCTCATCCCCAACCGACAGGTGACGCTACTTTCCGGTGATGGCGGTACTGGCAAGAGCCTACTGGCTTATCAGATCGGTCTAGCTGGCGTTCTCGGTTTGGAGACGCTGGGATTTAGGCCGGCAGAGGGCCGCGTCGTCTACCTCGCTGCGGAGGACGACGAGGGCGAGCTTAAGCGGCGTGGCCATGACGTCCTAACCGCTATGGGGCGCACGTTCGCTGACCTGAGGGGGTGGATGCGCGTGATCCCCATGGCTGGAAAGGATGCTGAACTGGTATCCGAAAAGCGCCGAAGCCGCGAGCTTGAGCTTACTGGCCTGGCCCAACGGATAACGGATCTGCTGACGGAATTCAGACCAAAGCTTTTGATCCTCGATACGGCGGCAGACGTGTTCGGCGGTGACGAGATCAACCGCAAGCAAGTTCGCTTCTTCGTCTCGATGCTGCGGCGCTTTGCGATGGACTGTGATTTGGCTGTGCTTCTGCTATCGCATCCATCAGTGCAAGGGATGCAGTCTGGGACGGGTCTGTCAGGGTCTACCGCGTGGAACAACTCGGTGCGGTCGAGGCTGTATTTCACTGCAGATAAGAACGATGAGGATTTGCGCCTCCTGAAGAACATGAAAGCAAACTACGGGAAGAAAGGTGCCGAATCCAAGCTGCGTTGGCACGAAGGTGCTTTCATTCTTGATGACGGCAAGCCTACAGCGCACGCGGCGTTGTTGGCTAACCACGCCGACGAGGTGTTCTTGAGGATGCTTTCCTCAATCAACGGGAGCGGCAGGCGGGTGTCATCTTCCAGGAGCAACACATATGCGCCGACCGTGATGGCCGCCATGCCGGAACGCGGGGGAACGAGCAAGAGGTCCCTGGAAGAGTCGATGGCGAGATTGTTTGCGGAAAAGAAGATCGCGGTCGTCAAGGAAGGTCCACCGTCAAGACTGCGCGAGCGATTGGTGGTGGTCGAAGACGAGATTCGGCAGAAACGGATGGCCGCCGACTAGCCTTCCAACGGTCTACCAACGCCCTACCAACGGGTGTCAACGGGGTGTGTGTTCCAACCCCCTTATACCCCCCGTTGGGTTGGAACACCCAACCCCGTTGGTAGACGGGTTGGAATTCCACCCAAGAAGACCGTGATTTCCTTGGCGCCTGTTTTAGCGCGTAAGCGCTTGATCCAGTTGGCCATGGGGCCGATTTCCTAAAAGTGTGCAGCCACAGGCCACACCAAGACCGCGGAAAGCGGCAGAAAACGAAACCCATCATGGGTGCACTTCACGTGAAAAATGCAACAAACGACAACGGCCCGATCCAGGCCGACGACTTCACCGACCTTGCAGCGCGCCGCGCCTGGCTAGCATCAGCACCAGCCACGCATTCCCCACACCACGATCAGCCACCTTGCGAGACGTCGGCCAAGCGGGCGGGGGATGAGACTACGTTCTTCGGCCTCCGGCTCTGGCGCGATCTGAACGCGCCTCCGCGTACTGCCGCCAATGACAACGAGGCGCAGGATGAGGAAGGCGAGGGCGGCGAGCGGCCTGTACTTGCGAACATGGACCGCGAGTTGGTCGACGTGTCGGCTAAGCAGCTGATCTACGCCAACGATCATGGCATGACCCGCTGCGTTGGAAACAGGCTCGTAAAGGTTTGGAACGGGCGCAGATGGACGAGTCCCGACGCCGAGTTTGGAAAGGTGCGGCATCGGGTAAGCGACAAGGCCGACACCGAGATCTGGGACGCGGAGCTACCCGACGCGCAGGCTGAGTTGGCGCGATCCGTGGATGTGGAGCGCTTGCGCAAGCAGCTGGGCCATAAGGTGCACTGTGCTGGATATGGCCGGCGCTGACAGCACCTTAAGTGAGATAGGCGAATATCTCGGCTTTGCGGGCCGATACGCGGCAAGGATGGTGGGTAAGGAGGTGCGGGCGGCGGTAGCTGCGCTGAACGTGGCCATAGGCGGGGATGAGCAGGCTGCGGCTTAACATGTGTACTCAATAGGCCCATCCGCTTTGCCCCTAGGACGCGAAACCCGACAGGATGCGTGTCGGGTTTGGGGCCAAGAGTCAGACGGCCTTTTGGGGCCGCCTGATTTAGCCTCTAGCGGGTGACCTATTGGCAGAGATGCTGGAGACCGTCAGCACCCTTGAAATTGGTGCCGGGCCTGCAGGTGATGCCGTTGCGGGTAGCATACGAACTCCAGTTGCCGTACCAGCCGTTCTGGCCGTACCCCATCCCGCCGCCGTACCCCATCCCGCCGGACATGGCGTAGGAGTTGCCCCAGGCGCCGACGGTAGCGGCCGCCGCCACCGGATGATGGCGATACGCCGTTCGCCGGTATCGATAGACGGGGGTAGTCCCGGTTCCAAGACCCGTGCAGTTGGCGAATTCAGCTTGGCATTCGTCCGGATTGGAGAGAGCCGCCTGGGCCAGTGCAGCAGAGCTGGACAGCGCGGATGCCGCAATAACGACCGCGCCAAGAACTTTCAGATTTATCATGGCTTGCTCCTTGCGTTGGACCGTGGCGCACAATGCCAGGTCTAGCTTCTTCATGCGGGGGAATCGAGCGCGCCTTCTAATGCGGGCGCCTTGACGTAGATCAAGGAAGGTGCGGGCGAGCCTGTCCATTGTATTGATCACTGGGCCGGTCTTCTCCAACAGCCCAGTCTTCAACAAGGCCCGGCCGGGACTCGATCTCCGGCCGGGCTTTGTTTTGTCATGAACACCAAGACACCATTTCGACCTGAGCGCCGTGAGACGGAAATCACGGGCCGGGCGGTCCTTTGATCCATCTCAACGGCCGCGTTTGGGTCTCCGCGAGGGTTGGCCATGAACGGCCTGACGAGCCAAGCCCGGGTAAAGAAGCGCAAAGCCCAAGCCTTCGCGCGCGGAGGAGGGTCGACGCATCATCGAGGAATATGCGGACAGCCTGCGCGAGATCATCGGGAAGCTCCGTCGGCGCCTCAATGGAGGCACTGCCGGCTGAGAAGGTGACGACCAAGGTGCGGGGCTTCGGTTTCTATCAGGCGGTGCCGATATACATGATGCCGCGTGGCCTTGGTCAACCGTCGAGGAGTTTGCCTCAAGGCACCTGAGACCGGCATGGGTCACGAGCGGCCTTTCGGTATCTCCGGCTGCTTACATCGGGTTGAGCACCGGGAACGGGCGTCATCGGCGCTGCGGGAGGTCAGAGATGGGCAACAGTGGAAGTGATGGCAATTCCGAACCGGTTCTTTAAACGGAACGAGTGCTCAGAAGATCAACGCTCTGTGTACAGGTGAACGGCTTTCCGGCTTCTATTGTTGAAGAAGAATTTAATGGAACGGGTGCGGGTGTGTCTTATCTGTTCGACCAAGCGACACAATGTGCGGATCGACTATGAAACTTACGACAATCGGAATAGCAATACTCCTCGCTGTCCCAAGTGACTTTGCCCTTGCAGAAGGCACATTGAACTACAACCTTTCCACTGTTCGCCCTCCTGTTAGAGGCGTCACGATCCTGGCCCCTGGACGATCAGGCCTTAGAACATTACCTCCAGGAAGCTCACCAGCTTATGTCACTCCAGGTGGTGTGCGGATCTATCGCGACGGCTCCGTTCCGGGTGGTCTGCGGACCGACCACGACGACCCTCCTTCCTACAATGATCCATCCAAGTTTGGCGGCGGCTGATCTGCGACATACAGCAGCGCGATCGGCTCGCCGCAAAAGCACATAGTGACCCGACGCTCGACTACATGACCGCAAAAAGAGAGGAGACGCTACTACGTCTTCGACCAGCGCAAAGGACCGCTCCGGGTCAAATGCGAAGAACTCAACGCGAGCAAATCTGGTCCGCCATGCCTAGGTAAGAGGACCTCGTGAATGATTGGTCGAGGGCTGCAGCGAAGGCGTCGATCAAGCGAACCGGATTGTCATCTACAAGCCGGTCATCTAGCCATTCCGGCAACTAAGTAAATTGCCCACGATGACCCTCTTGATCGAACCGAGTCATGCCAGCCCCCCACCGATTCAGCGCGCTAGTGAGGGGCGTCGCGACTCCGCCGAATGGCCAATAGCTGCCAAAAGTGCTTCTCAATTCATCCGCCCGGGCAGCCTCGATCTGCGCGTTTCCGTGCATCGCGCGATTTTTTGAATCGTCCGTTCTTCGCTTTGATAGAAGAATTAGAGTCAACTCTAATTAGACAGGAGAACTGCTTGTTTCGCGGAGTGCACGAAATAACTTGTTTGACGAGGTTCGGCGGGACCGACAACTGAAGCAAAGAAGTTTGTGCGGAGTTCTCGCCATGATTGAAAGTTCAATGGAGCGTCGCGCTCTGCCGCGCGAGATCGTTAATGTGCCGGCCTTGCTTTCCTTCGATGGAATTATAGGGGTGCATCCGTGTGTGGTGCGCGACATCAATGCCTTTGGCGCTTGCCTTTCCGCGCCCTATTACATATTCGCCAGCGAGTTTGATCTGTTGTTCCGCGGGCTTCACAAGAAGCTTGCCTGTCGAGTGGTATGGAGGCGGGCAACCATTTCGGGCGTGGTGTTCGTTGTGCGCCGCCGCGCAACAAAGCCGGTGGGTGCAAGCGTCATTCAGCTTAATCCGTGCAATGCGCTCGCGCCTGTGAGACCCGTTCGCGACGTATGCGTCCTCCCCTTTGATGTGCATTGACCTAATGGTCTAGCATCGAATGGGGAAGAGGCTCGTGAGAACCGAGATGACGGCTGTCGCGGGCGCACCGGCTTGCACGCCAAGTGCTTCATGATAGCTGGCGACACGTTTTGATCGCGTTGGCCATGGGGCCGACTTGCAAGAGAGGGGTAGGGGCGGCTCAACGCTCTTGGACGATCCAGCTTAACTTCCGGCCGTACAGTGTCGCGCGTTATGCCGCAAGTATTCAGGTTATTTTCCAGGCCGCGTAGACGGCCAACAGCAGCACGCCACGGACACAATGACATCCGCAAACGATAACGGCCCCATTCAGGCCGACGACTTCACCGACCCTTGGCGTCCGCCGTGCTGGTTGGCAAACACCATGCCTGACCTCCCCATCGTCCTGGTGCAGCTGCGCGCGGCTGATGTGTAGATGACGGCCCTGGAAGCCTCGCCAGGAACGCTGGCGCGCTCGCGGAGGAAGGTTTAACCTTCCTGAACCCCATGTTCGAAATTCCCGCCCGCGGGGCGTCTCGTGTTTACAGCCAATACCGCGCTGCGGCGCGTCGTCCTGGATCAAGCCTTTGAAAGCGTTCCGCGACGCGAGATCGCCGCGCGCCCACATGCGTACCTGACGATCTCAATAGAGGCCACGGATGCGAGATACGCGCAGAGGCGCTGGGGCAGGCTGGACGTGACCGCCTGCCGCAAGCGCCTACCACGCGGCGCGGTGCCAGGCGGGGGGACCGCGTGAATTTTCAGATCACTGTCCTGAAGATCCTGGTGAGCTACCCCGACGGCTTTGCCGTAATGGAGGATCTCAAGCGCGATATGGCGATCCTGGCAACCAGCGGCCCGGATTGGGCCGACCGGACCAAGCGGCTAGCCGCGCGCGTGCCTGGCTTGGACATCTTCTCGCAAGGTCTCGTTGTGCGCGAAAGTGGCGGTTGGAAGATCACCAGCGAGGGGCGGGCCGTGTTGGAGCTCATGGAGGCGCGCCGCGTCACCGACGAACCACTCAACACCGCTCCTGCCGAGAACGCCGCTGTGCAGGTGCCGCCGCTGCGGCTCTCGGCCGATCGGGGCAAGCGCAGGAGCGAGCGCCGTCAGCGCCGCCGTGCGGCTCGTGAGCAGGCTCGAAATGCGTCTTGAGCTATGATGCGTTTTCGAGCTCGGCCCCATCTCCTCGATCGGCCGAAGAGAAAGCCGCCGGTGTTGCTCCGGGGGCTCGGGATAGTCGCGGACTGTTGAATGCCTTCCCAGCCCCAAGCGTACCGCCGTTACCTTGTTTGCGGCCATGCCACCCCGCTCTACCGAGCGCGTTTCGATTCGGCCATCCGGGTGCCGAGTTGTGCACGGGATCCTTACAGAGTAAGGCGCGCAACGAGGTGGACGGGAGCAGAATCCACGCGGTTCGGAACACCGCGGCCCACACCTCAGCGGTGGTAGTCCATGCCTCCAGGGCAACTGGGTTTGTCGAGGATATGATCGAGAAAGTGATATTGAAATTACCGATCGAGCCTTAGGTGTTCCTCCTGAAGAACGCGCTATCAGTCGCGTTCTCTAGCCGTTCGACGGCCTTCTCGTTGACGTTGAAAATACAACCTGGAATCGCGATTGCGGTTGTATGAGCGAACGCCCGGGAACGCCGCTTCGGCTTCGCGGTTGGAGAGTCGTGAATAAGGTAGGTAAACTGCCCCGTCGTCGGCTCCCCAACACCGGCGGCGGGCTTTTTGTGAGTTGCGTTAGTGGTAAAGCGTACCCAGGCACCGGCCAAGAAACCGCGAGCTTCCATGCCGGGCTTTATCAACCCCCAGCTTGCGACCCTGAAGATGAAAGCTCCTTCGGGCGCTCACTGGATTCACGAAGTCAAATACGACGGCTATCGCATCCAGCTTCACATCAACGGCGACGGCCGGAAGGCCTTCACCCGTAACGGGCACAACTGGGTCAACAGGTTCTCGGTCATTGCTGGTGTCTTCGACATTCCGGGTCAGGCAATCGTGGACGGGGAGGTGGTGGTCATCCATGAGGGGCGAACGAACTTCTCAGAACTTCAGGCGGACCTCGGCAGGGGCGACCAGGATCGGTTCGTTTACTTCGCCTTCGATCTCCTATGGCTGGATGGCAAGGACCTTCGCAGGATGGCTCAGCTTGCCCGCAAGGCGCTCCTGAAGCAGCTGATAGACGAGAACGGGCTGGAAGCCCCCATCTTCTACAGTGAGCACCACGAAGGTGACGGGCAGGCGCTGTTCGAGGCGGCCAGCAAGCTGAACTACGAGGGCATCGTCTCCAAGCGGGTTGATGCGCCGTACCGGTCGGAGCGGGTCGAGGCCTGGCAGAAGATCAAGACGGTGCAGCGCGACAAATTCCCCGTCGTTGGTTTCGTCAAGGACCCGTCCGGCGTCGCCGCGCTCTACCTCGGCAAGCAGGAAGGGAAAGAGCTGCGCTACATGGGGAAGGTCGGGACGGGCTGGAGCCGGATCAAATCGGCGGAGATCCGCAAGGCGCTTGATACGGTTGTCAGCCCGAAGCAAAAGCTCACGAAGCGCATCAAGAAGCCGAAGGCCACCTGGGTCGAGCCGAAGTTCTACGCCGAGATCGAATACCGGGACATCACCTCTGAAGGCCTGCTGCGGGCCAGTTCGTTCAAAGGCCTGTCCAAGAAATAACTCATGTACATTTGACGCCTCAGCACGCGGGCGAGTGATACCTCGGCGTGAGCGATGAAGATGCGGTGGCCTTGACGCGCCAACGATCCAAGCAGACGGGCTCTTTTGAAGCCTCTCACCATTGCTCGCCAATGGCAGCCCACTACCGGGACGAGAGCAGGGCTCTTGCTCAAGCGCACCTATAACGCAGATTAAGCGATCAGTGCGGAGGCGCCAGCTTCATGCGCAGCGGTAGGAACGGGGCGAAGCAGGTCAAGTTTTTTCAAGCATATGCAACCTCCCCAGACTAGGCCTCCGCCCTTCATTTTGGGAACACAGACTTCTTACGGGCGTTTTCCTTGCCAGTGAGTGGAGTACCGGCATGCCGGATCGCGTAACCCGAGCGGTAAAAGAAGCCCAAGCCATCCTGGCTCGCTATGTCGAGCCTGGACCGAGGGACAGCGAAAAGACGATCAATGACCTGCTGACCGTTCTTGACGATGAGCGGCTTGTCCAGGCGATGGCGGAGGAACATGAGCGACAGTCACCAAACGGGACCAGCGCGACCGTAGCAAGATCAACATGCACGAAGAGTTCGAGGTCAAGTATTGGATCAAGGCGCTTGGCGTCTCCAGGGACGAGCTGCAGAAGGCCGTCAACAGGTAGACAATTCGGCCGCCGCCGTTCGCAAACAACTGGCGGTGTAACCGAGGCGCGCGGTATGCTTGCGATCTTTGGAGCAAGGCCCGCGCGCTTTTTTTTCATGCCATGATCAATCCCAATTGTCCCATCTGCTTCGGCATCGGCTTTGTCTGCGAGAACCACCCGGACCGGGCCTGGAGCGAAGAGCTTGGCTGCCAGTGTGGTGCCGGTGATCCGTGTGCCTGCAACAGGTCGCCGGACATAGATGCGGGAATCGAAGAGCCGGATGCCAGCCAGATCATCGAAGGCGCAGGCGTGAAGAAGCGGCGTCATTGACGAGCCGCTTCATCGGCCCACATTCTGATTCTGTGAAGCGAGCTGCGGACAACGAAAACGTCGCCCGCAGACCCGATTTGCTCACGCTGAGTTCTTGGCGTTTTGACCCGAGGCGGACAAACTGGAACAGCGTCGTCCGCGAGACCATTTGCCCTTGCTTCAAGTCAACTTGTCTTCTGGAAGTCCAGCCAAGCTTAACCCCTCATAGATCCGCTCGCGCTGAGCCAGAAAGGTCGGGTTTTCACTGCGCCGTTCATTGCGAAATCTGGCGATGGTAAAATTCGGGTCAAGCCGGAGGCCGGCATTCCGCGCCTCCCGTGCCTCCGCGGCACGGCCGTTGAGCGCCAATGACGTCGCGAGGAAGAAATAAGGCATGGCAACGTTTGGATTCATTCCGACAGAGTTGCGCAGCCGATCCATGGCCGAGTCCAGCCGACCGAGGAACAGGTCGGCGATACCGAGCAGGGCGTACCAGCGATCTAGCCCGGGGTCGCGCGGGCTTAGCCGGATCGCATTTGTGAGGTCGGCTTCTGCTTCTTCAGCACGACCCAGCAGTACTTTCAAAAAGCCTGCATCAGCATGGGCCCAAGCCAGATTAGGATCCATGGCAATAGCGAACTCAAGTTCGCGCAGCGCGGGTTTCGTCGCGCCCGAGACATGCAGGAGATTGGCGTGAACGAAATGGGCCAAGGCATTCCCTGGAGCAAGCCTCAGTGCCTCGCTGATGGCCATCTCGGCGATGCGCAGCTGTTCGTTCCGATTGGTCGAGGCGAAGGTGCGAAGCTCGTTGCCGTGATAAAAGGCGAGACCGACCAACGCCTCGACGTTGCTGTGGTCCAACCGGAGCGCCGCATCGAACAGATCACACGCCGCGCGGTCGCGGCGTAGCGACAGGGGTTGGTTGAGGATTGCCCATCCGCGCATGGTTAGGTCCACGGCGTCCATATTGTTCGGTCGTTCGCGCTCCGCGCGACGGCCCTCTGCCGCGACGAGCTCGATACCAACGGTCCGGGCGAGCCGCGTGGTGATCTCGTCTTGCATGTCGAAGATGTCGGCGCGCGGCTTGTCGAAACGCTCGGCCCACAGGTGAGCACCGGTTCCCGTGTCAATAAGCTGAGCATTGACTCGAATGCGGTCGCCGCCGCCTTGAACGCTGCCTTCCATCACGTAACGCACCCCGAGTTCGCGCCCGATCACGCGCGCGTCCGCCGGCTTGTTTTTGAAGGTGAAGGCTGTGTTGCGTGCGATGACGAAGGCGCCAGGAATGCGCGACAGGTCAGTTGTCAGGCTTTCGGTCACGCTATCGACAAAATAGTCCTCCTCGCTCCTGCCGCCGAGATTGACGAATGGCAGGACAACGATGGAAAGCCGCGGTGTGACAGGGGACGGCGGCGCCGCCGCCGCCGCCGCAGTTCGTGGTGATAGCGAATAGACCCGTACCGGCTCGGCAAGGTTCTTCAGGTCCTGCTCACCTAGATCTTGCGCGACCATATCAATTTTGCCACGCACTTGGTGATAGGCCGCACCAGACAGGCAAATGCCACCAGGCTCAGCAATCCCCTCTAACCTTGCCGCTACATTGACGCCATCGCCCATAAGGTCGCCATCGTCTTCCACGACCACGTCTCCGAGATTGATGCCGATGCGAAAGTCGATGCGCTTATCCTGTGCGAGGCCAGAATTGCTCTCGATCATGGCCCCTTGCATCTCGATCGCCGAACGAACTGCATCCACAACCGAGGCGAACTCGGCCAGCAGGCCATCTCCAGTCGTTTTGACTATGCGCCCGCGATGGGTTGCGATCACAGGATCGATCAGGTTCTTGCGTAGGGCCCGGAGGCGCTCGAGCGTGCCTTCCTCGTCAGCTCCCGCTAGCCGACTGTAGCCGACTGCATCGGCCGCTAGGATCGTCGTCAGCCGTCGACTTGGCCGCTCTATCGCCAAATCTCCCTCCTGGCTCGGTCGGACCCAGTCTACGCATTTAGCTCTAGGTGCCAAGGGATTCGGTGATGAGGGGCGCGGTTCGGTATGTCGACTTCTGGTCCCTTAACGAGGCATGCATTGATTGCCCGCTTATGGCCCTAAGCCGAAGAGCGCCTCAGACACCGTGATGTCCGCCGTCGTTGGTAAACCGGTCGCGTAGCTGAAGTTGCCTCGAAGGCAGCTTCTCGCCCAAACAGCCAAGTGGATCAGCTCTACTGACGCACCCTCGCTTGCTGAGCTTCGCCTGCGACACTGTGTTACTGTTTGCAGATCTGCAACTCTTGCTGGAGTCTTCCTCGGGGCGTAGCCTGCTCGCTCGCATTAGTTCTCTGCGCCATCACAAAGGGAGGGAACGATGGCTTTTAATCGTGTACTCATCGCATTGTTTTCGGTCGTTGCCATTCTGACCAGTTTTAGCGCTGTTGCACAGGGCGTGCCGCCGGAAGGCTCGGTCTCGGTCATATTCACCGCCACGCCTATTCCAGCGCCCAAGCCAATGTCGATCGGCAGCGGCAGAGAGTTTGTTTTTGTGAACCAAGCGATGGCAGCCTCGAACGAGGCCGGAAACCCTGTACTCAACAACATGGGTGGACGTTGTCAGTTGAGCCGCCTTACGGATTCGTCCGCAAAGACCGCGGAGATTCACGGGTTCTGTACTTACATCGACAAGGACGGCGATCAAGTGTTCGAACAGTGTGACTGGATGCCGGGATCTCCCAACAATTGCAATATCACTGGTGGAACGGGGAAATTTGAAGGTCTCCAGGCTGCGCTCGTCGTCACCATCGACCCGCTCAAGAGTAACTTCGATGGCATCAGCCAGGTCATTGGTCACAAGAAGGGAACGTACAAGTTCACCAAGACGAACTGAGCCAACCAAGTGCCAACAGCTACGTACTTGAAACGATGCCAGTGATATCGCCCGGCACTGGCGCAGTGACGTGATCGTCGGCGGCTGAGACAATGCTGATGAGGCGACGAGTTTTCGTTGCGGCCAAGGCAAGTGCCGCCGTTGCATGGCCGTCGGTAGGATGGCCACAACAGCGGCAAACTTGGCGAATTGGGTACCTAGTGCCCGGCTTCATATTTGGCCCCGACCTCAAGCTGCTTGAAGTATTCAAACAAGAGTTGAACACACTCGCGATGTGAGCCGAACAGCGTCGTGACAGATGCCGGCGCCAGCCCAAAGCCGACGTGAGGATGTTTGTGGTCGAGGTCAGAAAGTGACCCGCACCGATTGTTGAGACGTGGTATCATGTGTTTGGTCGTTGTCTTCAGGCTTCTGCGAGGATCGCAATGAAGCGACGAGAGTTCATTGCGGGAACTGCGGCGCTGCTCATTTCGCCACGTTCTTCGCAGGGGCGGGGTAAGCGTCGTCGGCTCGGCTTTCTCGCCATAGGCGACGGAAGCGGCAAGGCCCTTAATCAAGCCGAGGTTGCGTTCATTGATGCGCTGCGAAGCCTAGGTTGGATACAGGGAAAAAACCTCACTATAGAGTATCGGTTTTCTCAACCCGCAGATCGACTGACAGACTCCGTCGGCGAGCTGATGGCCCTCGGCCCCGACATCCTGATCGCTCCAGGACCGCAAGCAGCAATAGCGCTCAGATCCGCGACCGGCACGATTCCCATCGTATTCGTGGGTGTCGCTGATCCCGTGCACCTCGGCCTCATACAAAGCCTGTCGCGACCAGGTGGCAACATGACAGGCGTGACGACCAACGTCCCCGACGACTTCTTCGCAAAACGTCTAGAAATTCTTCGAGAACTTGTTCCCGGCGCATCTAAAATCGCAGTTTTGATCAATCCAGACAATCCACTGCAAAGGCTGTACTTCGCGGAAGAGATCCCCCGCATAGCCCGGCACCTCGGCGTGGCTCTGCCTCTCGTTCCGGCGACCAAGCCGGAAGAACTCGACATTGCCTTTGCCTCGGCCGCCGCCCAACACGCCGATGCGATCATTGATTTCGGCGATGCGCTCACTTATGCGCAGGCGCAGCGAATTATCGCGCTCGCGGCTAAGTATCGCCTGCCAGCAAACTACTTGTTCCGGCATTATGCCGATGGGGGATTATCGGTATACGGGGCCGATACCGCCGATCTATTCCGTCATGCGGGCGACTATGTAGACAAAATCCTCAGGGGCGCCAAACCTGTGGACCTCCCGGTACAAAGGCCAACGAAGTTCATCCTTATAATCAACGTGAAGACGGCCAGAGCGCTGGGTCTCACCGTGCCGACCTCGTTGCTGATACGGGCCGACGAAGTGATCGAATAAGGCTCCGCTGCGCTGCATGGGCGCATACCCGAAGTCGCTTGGAGCGTGTCATGTCGGTTGGCAGAGGCAAACCGGACGCCGATCCAGCTTGCAACCTAGCGCCGCTTTTGACCCGCAGCGGGCTCGAATCCCTTATGGTACGCGACGCGTCCACCGAACGTGGGGCTGAGTGTTTAGCCGTTCGCGATGCGTCGGCGCGAGACGAGCACGTTATTGATGCATTGCAGCACCGTTTCACGCTTTTGATTGCGCAGATGCATCTGATTTCTGACAATATCTCTGTCGGGTTTCGATTTCGACTCGCGCTTCTCTAGGATGGCTACTTCGAGATTGAGTTCGTCTCCCGGGCGCACGGGGACGGGCAGCCTGAGTTCATCCCAACCGAGCCCAGCAATGATACGAAGCGCGTATGGCTGCGTCTTGCTCAACAAGGAAATAAGTATCGCGAAGGTGTGGGCGCCCGAGGCTGTCAGACCCGCGAAGACAGATCGTGCGGCAGCGTCCTGGTCTGTGTGGAAGGGCTGGGGATCATACTTTCTGGCAAACTCAACGATCTCCTCGCTGGAGACGAGGTAGGGGCCGGCCGTACGCAGCTGGCCGATCTCGGCCTCGTCGAAGTAGAGACTGGCCATAAATGTGCTCCCAACGTTATCCCGGGGGCTGGCTGTGATGTGTGGATCTGTTCGAAAGCGCGATGTCAGCGAGTTAGCTTCTGACCCGAAGCGGTCTTACGGTTGGCTAACCTCTCCCACATCAATGTCGCCGTAACCATCTTCCCATCGAAAGGGCTCGGGTGCGGACGCGTGGTCAGGATCAACCTGCTGCCGTCACACTCGACGTCTCGAACTTGGGTTGTGCCAGTCCAAGTTTCGTTTAGCGATATGTCGATGTGGTGTTCGACCGTCGTGCCGTCAAACTTGTAGGTGCCTCCATAGGCAACCATTGACCGGAACAGTTCAAGACATTCTTGGTCAGTCGCCTTGCCAATACTGATCGGCTTCGGTCTGACGTCGCGCCGTATCATGGCCATCATTCGACCGTCGTGCCCATACATGACAAAGCCGTTATGTTTATTGATTATAGTTTCACCTGTGTCGAGCATGGTGGTCTTTACTTCGACCAGCTTGTAAGTCCCAACCAATGCATCTTCGATTTCGTCTGGGCTCTTAGCTGTCATTCGGCTTGCAATATTGACCCCCTAAGCCGGGGGATCGGCGTCCAAAATTGACCCCCTATAGGTTGGTCTGTTGCGCTGCCTGCTTCG